>JBFGJG010000020.1:0-70520 GCA_041577295.1 Gemmatimonadales bacterium | reverse complement strand
GGGTGGCACGAGCTCTGACTCGGGCAACTTGAACACGGACGGAACCCGCATCACGCTCGCGGGTGTGGTCTACGACGCTGAACTCTCCGCTAGCACCTTGATGTTGCAGAACGACGCGAGCGCGTACGACTTCGACAGCGATGGCACCGACGACCCGGCCTCTTTGGAGATCAGACTGAGTCGGCAGTAGTCATCGTAACAAGCACTTCGCGTACAACCCGCAGAGGGCGCCCCGCAAGGCGCCCTCTGTTTTTCGTATCCGCGAGAGAAAAGAGCTTACTGGTAGTCCGAACTCGTCTTTGGATAACCCGGGCTCTGCATCACCTCACGGATCTGCAGTAAGTGGCGCTCGGCGTGAGACGTCATCGCTGTGAGCCACTCGTTACCATCGATCATTCCAAATGCCGGATGCTGGAGTGTGTGCCCGTGCAAGTCGAGCTCTGTGTCTTCGACAAACTCCATCGTCTCGCCGCGCGTCTGCTCCCATGCGTCCAAAAACGCCTGCTGCGACGGCCACCGACCGGTGGGGAGGGCAAAATCCGGTGCCTGGAATCGCTGGCTACGATCGTTCATGAACTTGCTGATCTTGGCACTCTCGTCCTGACTATTGTCCCCGGTGGGCGCTGGGCCCTCCATGAGCTGCGTCGTGATCAAATTTCGGAAGGCCTGCTCCGAGACGAGTATGTGCTCGGCGACTTCTCTGATGGACCATCGATCCGCCGCGGGCTTGTACTCCCACTGTGCTGGCGTGATCTCCTGCACGATCTCACTGAGTTCTTGATCGGTCTTCTGCAAGGACTGGAGGAGCGCATGGCGCTCTTCTTTCGTCAGTGTCTGGGCGCCCAGGGCCGCTGGAAGAAGCAGCATCCCGAGGGTCGTAAGGCTCATCCGCATCGATGACTCCGAGTTCAGGATATGGAGAACATAACGGAGCACACTCCCAGGCGTGAGGATGGTCACGTCCCAAATGCAAGCCACCTCACGGCGTTAACAGCGCGCTCCACGACGCGTCTAACGGGTGATGGCGAAAATGGTATGAGAACTGAAAACGTTGGAGGAATCATGCGATACGCAGTATTGCTCGTAGTCAGTCTGGCGCTGGTCGGGGCAGCCCCGGCCGCCGCCCAAAACCAACGGCCGGAACGGCCCGCGAAGCTGCATTCCCACGTCAAGCACTTGGAGGACCATCGTGCGCTCAAAGCCGATCGACGTGAGGATCGCCGTGATCGCCTCGAAGATCGCCGCGACCGGTTAGAGGACCGGCGCGACCGATGGGAAGATCGTGTGGACCGGCACCATCACGGTGGACGCCGGGACCGCCTGGAAGACGTGCACGACCGGCTGGAAGATCGATGGGATCGGAGAGAGGATCGCCGAGACCGCCGTGAAGATCATCGCGACCGTCGGCGCGGCTCTAGCTGAAAGAGGGCACGGGCATCGACGACGATCACGGGTGACAGGGTCAGCCTCCGGCGCAGTTGGTCGGGGCGGACTCCGCGAACTCTGCACTTCCAATGACCACTCGGCCCTGTGAGGCCCGAATCAGGCACGGCGGTTTACGTACCGGTGCTCCCGCGGGCGTGGATCGGTTGCGCCAGAATAGCGAGAACCACCTTGATGCCGTCGATGAAGTTCCCGACCCGGATATTCTCGTTGGGGCTGTGCTGGTTGTTATCCGCATTCACCGTGGGGACGGTAACCGCCGGAACATTGAGGGTGGTGACAAAGGGAGCGATGGGAATCGAGCCACCACTCGTTCGGATCTTGATCGGCTCCACGCCGTAGAGGTGCCGGAGGGCACTGCTCAGCCAGCGTCCCGGCTCCGAATCGAACTCCGTGCGAAACGCACTGTATGAGATTTCAGAGGTGAATGAAACCAATCGCGGATAACGACGCCGATCTTCGTGCGTGGGCTCGCGGTCGAGTACCTGGTATCCAAGGCGCTCGATGTGTTCCCGGATGATCCTGAGAAGTCGGTTGGGATCACTTTCGATGACGAGGCGTACGTCGATCTCGGCGGTCGCCGTTGCTGGCACGATGGTCCGGCGCTGGGCCCCAACCCATCCCGCCGACAAGCCACGGATATTCAGTGAGGGGTATTGCACCGCCTCTTGCAAGCTTTCACCAACGTCGTCGGCTACGGCAACACCCAGCTGCTCTCGAATCGCCTCTTCGTCGTCAGGCACGCTTGCCAATGTGGCCCGCGTGACGGAGTCGAGCACCACCCCGTCGTAGAAACCGGGGATCGTCACCCGGCCGTGCTCGTCTTTCATGGAGCCGAGGATCTGAGCGAGTCGCAGCGCTGGGTTTGGCGCGTAGTTCCCGTAGTGCCCGCTATGTAGCGGAACTCGGGGCCCATACGTCGTGAGCGTGATCGTGGCGATGCCCCGAGCGCCGAACTTGAGCGTGGGACGACCCGATATGTGGGGTGGGCCATCCAGGATGACCAGCATGTCCGCGGCCAGCAGTTCCCGATTCGACTCGACGGCCTCCGCAAGGTGAGGTGACCCCAACTCCTCTTCGGTATCGACGATCACCTTCATGTTGAAATCGGGGGTGATGCCCGCCGTCGTCATCGCGTCGAGCGCCGCGAGCAACTGTACATTCGGTCCCTTGGAATCCGATGCCGAGCGTGCAAAGATGCGCCATTCGTCGTCGCGCGACCCTGCAAGACGCTCCCAAGGGATCGTCGACCACGTTCCATCGGGGCCACGCATCCTGAGCACTGGCCGGTACGGGTCTTCCTGGTCCCAATATTCCGGCGATACCGGTTGACCGTCCGCCTGCAAGTAAAACAGAACGGTACGCCGTGCGCCCTGGGAGCGGCGCTCGGCGAACAGCAAAGGACTTCCCCTCGTGGTGAGTTCTCGGGTGACAAAGCCGCGTGCTTGAAAGGCTGCGTCGAGCCACGTCACCAGCGTCCGAATGGCGTTCGGATCATGCGCGTCGTTTGGCAGGCCGAGATATTCGCGGAACATGTCGAAAGCTGCCGGAGCTTGCGCATCGACAAGCTCGTGAATCGTTCGCCGCTCGAGTCGTTGGGCTTGGGCAAAAGCAGGAACGACGAGGCTCAGACTCACCGTGAGGAGCCCCGCCCGCACCGGAACGCTCCAGGCCCGGTTACGACGGCTCTCGAAACGTCCGCGCACGATCTCTCAGCTCCTCGGCGAAGTCGTGTTCCCCTCGGGCCGCGGCGGCAGCGGCTGCCCGTTCCATCGTGTCGAAGGCCTCGCGAACTCGACCCGCCGCGCCAAAGGCCAGCGCGAGCGCTTCGAGCGCCCGCGGGTCGTTGCCGCTCGTCAACTCGGTAGCACGGCGCGCCTGCTCGATAGCCGCCTCGCGATCCCGCGGTTGTGCTTCAGGATGCGTCGCCAGTAGGCGCGCCAGCGTGATACGAGGAACGGGCCAGTCCGGGTTTAGTTGAATGGCGTGACGGAGGTGGGCAAGCGCCTGTTCCCAATGACCCGTTTGCGCCAGCAAACGCCCCAGGGCTAGGTGCGCCTCAACGAAATCCGCTCGGTGTCCCAGCGCCTCACGGTAGCGATCGATCGCCTCATCCAGTCTTCCTCGTTCGACGAGCTCACCACCACGCACGAACTCTAGGTGCGCCAGCCAGGAAACCTCGTCGCGGTAGTATTTCCACTCGAGATCGCGCTCCAAGACGGCCAAATCACCGGCGCTTCGTGGTATCACTTGCACTACGAGGTCTGCCATCTCATCGGTCGAGTTCGGTCCGTAACGAACTCGCCGCGGTGGTCGACTGGGGTTCTGCGGGTTCTCCGCCGAGTTGTCGTAGGTATACCGCATCTCCAGAACTGATCCCGTGGGAAGGCGCATCGGTTCCAGGAGGCGGTACTCATCCTGCCAATTGAAATCCCAATCGGGTATTCGGATGATCGAACGCTCCGACCCGTCGGGCAACTTCACCACTCCCTCCATCCGCTTGGCCAGGTAGTGGGCGTGCGGATAGAGGCCGAGCACGTCGACGTCTACCGGAAGTTCGTAGCGATCGGTAATCACGTGATCCGACACCCCAGGTGGGATGTCGATGATCTTGGTGCCCAGCATGATGACCGCGGGATGCCGTCGTGGTGGTCCCCCTGCGAAGTGGAGGCCAACCTTCGCGGAGACGAACTCGACCCGCTCACTTGGACGAAGATGCAGTTGCAGCACGAGGTCCACGCCCGGCTCGATCCGCCAGGCCAGTCCATCCTCCGTGGCGGTCAATGCCTTGCCCGGTGTCCACCCCACAAAGAAACCACGCGGGCTGCCAGCGTTGCTAGCCAGCTCCATGCCGTCGAACCCTGGATCAGGATCGGCCGCGTCGGCCCTGCGGGATGAGGCGGTCGTGTCGATCATCAATCTGGCGTGGTGCACGACCCGGAGGTTCCCCGGCCTCACCTCCACCATCTGTACCCACTGGGTCTCGGTAATAGAAATGGGGACCACCAGATTGCGATATTGCTCCGGTCCGGGAAGAAGCTCAAAGCTGGGCAGTTCGAGGACGAGATCCGGCTCCCCCAACGTCCACCCCTCAATTCGCACCGGGTTTGCACGCTCGACGACGTCACCGGGAGGTGCACCCTGCTCGGCCCACGCGCGGAGAACCCTTATGTCATGCCGAGAGAGAAACCGCTCACCCACAAACGGAACGTCTCCCCGTTCCGGCAGCCACGGTGGCATCGAGCGTGCGGTCGTAGCCTGCGCGATTCCCGCCGCCATCGAACGCGCTTGCTGGTACGTCTCCAGACTAAAGGGGGCCGAACCGCCCGCACTGTGACACGTCACGCAGTGTCGAGCGAGTATGGGCTCCACATGGTCCGCGTATGTCACGACATCCGAGTTCTGTGCCGCGCTCGACCCAACCGCACACGCCAGCGCGCCACACACTAGTGAGGCGGTGCGAGTAATCACCGCAGGGCACTCCGCGTCGCCAAGCCGATGGTCGCCACCGTTCCCTGCCCCTAGATCTCGCCCCGCCGCGCTGATCTGCCGATGTGCTCGGCAGCGCGGTAGGCGAGCGCTTGAATGGTCATAGTCGGCTGCCCCCGTCCCGACGTGACGAAGCTGCTGCCGTCACAAATGAACAGGTTGCTCACGTCGTGTGCGCGGTGATACCGATCGACGACGGAAGTCCGGGGGTCGTCACCCATCCGGCACGTCCCAAGCATGTGCGCAACCAGTGATGTCTCCTGCAACGGCACGGGCCACGCCTTGGTGGCACCTGCAGCATCCAAAATCTCGAGCGCCTTTTCCTGAAAGAAGCGCATCATGGCCATGTCGTCCGGGTGGTCCTTGTAGGTGAGCCGAAGGGCCGGGCGCCCCCAAACGTCTTTGACCGTGGGATCGAGCGTCACGTTGTTGGATTGGAGCGGAAGCGAGGTCGTGTGCCCGACGACTTGCATCATGTGCGTGTACGTCTCGCGAAGCGTACGCTTGTATTCCGCACCCCACGTTGGGCCGCCGGGTGGCACGCCGTCCTGGAGACCAAAGAGGATGGGGAACGTCAGAAAACGCGCATCCATGCCCCCACCACCGTAAAAGCCGCGGGCAGGATCGGTGTCGTAGAAGTCCAAAACTATTCTAGTGACTTGCTGGCTCTTGTGCTCATTGAGCGGATGCTCAAAGACACCCCAGGCAAAGCTGAGCCCGTTCGCCATCAGGTACTTACCCACCAAGCCGCTTGAGTTGGCGAGCCCGTGGGGAAACCGGGTGGACTCCGACATCAAGAGCAATCGTGCAGTCTCCGCCCCGTTTGCGCAGAGCACCACGGCCTTCGCGAGCTGGGCGTGCTCCGTACCGTTCTCGTCCCAATATGCGACCTCGGTCACACGACCCGTAGCGTCCGTGACGAGCCGGTAGACGGTGCTGAGCGGACGAACCTCGCAACGACCGGTCGCGACCGCGATGGGGATGACGGTGGACAGCGAGGACGACTTTGCGCCCACTTCGCAGGCAAAGAGTGTACAAAACCCGCAATGGACGCACGGCGATCTCTCGTTGTGGGGTTGTGAGAGAATCGCCATCGGTGCAGGCTGTGGGTGGAGCCCCAACTTCCTTGCGCCGCGTTCGAACAAGACACCCGACGACTTGACGGGAAGGGGTGGAACCGGGAATGGGCGCGAGCGCGGCGGGTCGAACGGACCGGGCGCGCCGGACACCCCGATCTCCCATTCGACCTGTGTGTAGTAGGGTTCTAGCTCGTCGTAGGTGAGAGGCCAATCCGCGAACCCGGTCCCGGCAATGGGACCGAGGCGGCTCCGCTCGACGAAGTCGATCTCGCGAAATCGCCAGTAGTTGCCGGTAAAGTGGACGCTGCTGCCACCCACCACCCGGGCGTAGATGAGCGGTGATGGGGGGCCCCACAGCTGGGCCTCTTCCGCCTCCGTCCGCCTGAAGGTCTGCGGATGTTCCTGTGGCGGACCCATGATCTCCTGGTTGAACAGATAGCCCAGCTCATCGTGCTTGAACTCGTGCTCGCGGAGATATGGGCCTTGTTCGAGCACGACGACATCGAATCCTCGCGTCGCCAGCTCCTTGGCGATGACCCCCCCGGCTGCACCGGACCCGATCACGACAAAATCGACCTCTTGACGAGGCGAGAATCGCGCACCCCGGGTCACGGTGGTCCCCCCTCGCGCCCCGCCGCATACGCGCGATCGTAATATCCGAACGGCGGTTGGTGCGCAAAGTGGCCATCGAAGCCTATCAACGTCCACCCGACACGATCGCGATTGCCTCCGTAGGATGGGTCGGCGAACATCCCGGCCACGGTGAGGAACCGCACGCCACCAAAGAACGGTGTCTTCTCGATCTCTCGCAACAACGTCTTCTGCTCGTCGTCATCGAGGTCATGGAATCGCCGAGCTACAGCAGAGTGGGTTGCGATACGACCGTGCAGGTCTTCGAGACCTTCACGGATGCCCGAGAGGAGCTGGGATGCAAAGGTGCCGAGCGCACGGTCCATGAAATGCACCACCCCAGCCTCATGGGCGCCCGGTGTGTCGTCGGTGGGGAGTATTTGCATCGCGATCGCATCTAGCTCAGCGGCCTCTTCAGCCGTCAGCACCTCGAAGCTCGTCACGCCCCGAGCCAGTGCGTTCCGCGCATGCGCTGCGGCGGCCCGTATCGCGGGAAGGTGAAACGCGACCCATGCACTTCCCATGAGGGCGCCGGACGAGCCGAGGAACTCGCGCCGCGTGGCGGTCTTATCGCTCATTATTCCACTCGCTGCCCGATGGGGACTTGGAAAGTTACACACCGGCTCGAGGTGTGTCTCGAGATGACCGTCAGCGTAACAGATTGAACTGCCGCGTGAGCTTGACGACGACGGCACGATCGGCGGGGCCCCTTGGACGCTCCGTCCGATCCACCTCGTTGAACACGACGAACAGGCCGGTTCCCGCCGTGCTCAGCCATCCAAACCGGACGTTGCCGGAGAACTCATCCGTCTGGTTGTTGTACTGCACCAACGACTGCAGGTATATCCGCGCGGTAAAGGCATATGACAAGCGCAACCCGAGCAGCACCGTCTCGAAGCTCCCTTCAGGGAGATCGACATCGTCGAAACTGTGCCGAAGATCCGCGATGAAGCGAGAGCCCACTCGCGTGCTGAAGGTCCCGGACAGCCCCTTCCTATGACCCGAGTAGATCCCGCCGATCTCGATGCGACCACGGTAGGCGATCGGAGCGCTCAGGTTCGTATTGAAGGCAAATCCCCATTCGATATTGTCGTATGTCCCCGGCTCCACAACCACGCCGTCCGCGATTTCGAACGGCTCCTTCAGGCCCTCACGCGTGAAATTGACCGCAGGTAACTGAAAGAACGCTCCGTTGGCGAACTCGAAGTGGCTATCGACGTGGACGATCCGCGTTTCCGTGAATCCGTCCAATTCGAAGAACTCGCGGTAGGAAATGTGGGGCCGAAGCTCACGAAACCACGTGATGCCAGGAGTCCGGATATGCCGCAAAATACGAGCGCTCGCAAAGCGGTACGCTGAGCGGTCGAGAAAGCCGGCCTCGGGGTTGAAACCATCGGCGACTTCGCGGAACGTGCCACCGACAAACCAGGTTCTGGTGGTATAACTGCCGCTGATCCCGTAGGCATACTCACTGCCCGTCACACCGGGCGTGGCGGTCTGCGCCACGTAACCGTCGAATGTCACCGCGTCCCCCAAACCGAGACGGCCGTCCACGGCAACGGTGAGGTTATAGTCCGCCGTGCTATCGGTGTTGAGGCGGCTCGCAAACAGGGCGCCGACCCGCGAGCGATTGGGAAGCTCGCGCACGACTCGGGCAGCACCGTAGTTCGTTTCGGCAATCGAGTCGCCGACGGACCCCGTCTGAATGTTCAGCAATCCCAACGTGAACCCGCCTGCCCGACCGCTGAGCCGTCCCCCTCCAACGATCGGCACTTCCTGCGCCACGTCTCCCTCGGTATCGATGCCGATCCGTCGGCTGAAGAACAGCTCCACCGCCTGCGGAGTGCCCACGGAAAACGTACCGGCATTCTCGAGAAAGAACGGGCGCTTTTCAGGAAAGAAGAGCCGGAACCTCGTGAGGTTGATCTGCTGCTCATCCACCTCGACCTGGGCAAAATCCGTGTTATAGGTCAGATCGAGGGTCATGCTGGGGGTGAGGCCAATCTTGGCGTCTCCTCCTATCTCCGCCGACAGATCGGTTTCCGTCTCGTTCAGAAAGTCTCGATGCGCGGTGCTCAGGGCGTAGGGCGTGATGGAGACGGTCCGCCGGGACGGCGCTTCGATGCCTTCAACGGTCCCCGCCAGTGAAATGCGGTACAGGTCGTACTGCCGAGGGACGGGCGCCCAGTATGCCTGCTCGTTCCGACGTCGGATGAACCGGGCGAGGTTCATGCCCCAGCGCTGCAGACCGCCGTTGGGGTAGCGCAGGGTTGTGAATGGGATACGGAATTCGGCATACCAGCCTCGATCGTCCACCGACGCCGCCACATCCCAGCTGCCGTCCCAATTCAGGTTCAACCCACCTCCCGAGCCGGCCTGCTGCCGTGTACCGGTGAAGCCTCCTTCTCCCTCCTTGGTTACCTGGCCGTCAAACTCGATTCCGGCAGGCGTGGTCCCAAAGACGAATCCGTTCTGGTGGTCCAGATACGTATCCAGGACGACCAGAAACGCGTCCATGTCCTGGAGGTCGACGTCGCGTCGCGCCTCGCCGAGAACGATGGCCGATGGATCGCGATCGAATAACCAGGCACCGATGTAGAGCGCTTGATCATCGTGCAAGATCCGAACTTCCGTGACCTCCGACACGGACCGCCCCTCAAACGGCTCGCGCTGGACGAACCGAGCGATCGGGGTCGCCAATTCCCAGACAGCTTCATCCAACCGGCCATCCAGCCTAGGGGGCCGTTCGACACGAACCCCCTGCGCGACCGGCGTTGTGGGCTCGCGTTCGGGGATCAGGCTGCCGCTTTCCTGCGGCCACAGAGGGGTTGACGCAGTCACCGTGGCGAGGGTGAGGATCCTGAGAACGGGCATGACCCAACATACACCGCCCGGCGGGAAAGCCACCGTCACAAGAGCGGCCGAGCTCAGACGGGGGTCAGCGTGGCCGCCCGCTCGTGAGTGGCCGTAGTTGCCTCGGAAGGACGGGACTCCGGTTGTCCGGGAATGATGAAATGCACCGTGGTGCCGCGATCCAGCACGGATTCGATCCAAATATGCCCGCCGTGACGGTGCACGATCTTTTGGCAGATCGCCAAGCCGACGCCGGTGCCCTCATACTCGCGACGGGTGTGAAGTCGTTGGAAGATTTCAAATGCACGATCGGCGAAGTCCATGTCGAGTCCGATTCCGTTGTCCGCCACCGTGATATGCCAGCCCGCCGCTTCATGCCATGCCTCGATGGTGATCGCGGGGGCTCGGTCGCCCCGGAATTTGATCGCGTTCGACACCAAGTTCTGAAACAGTTGCTCCAGTTGCGTGGGATCGCCCATTACGGTTGGCAGGTCATGCCACGTCACCGTCGCACCAGCATCCCGTATCGCCACTCCGAGCGTTTGAACAACACGCTCGAGGATGGCGTTGCAATCGGTGGGACGAAGACCGCGACTGCGTGTCTCGAGCCGTGCATAGGCGAGGAGATCGGCAATGAGCGTACGCATGCGGTGCGCGGCGTCCACCACGTAATCGATGTACAGATCTGCGGTCTCCCCATGGCGGCCGCGGCACTCGTCGCGCAACAGTTGCGCGTAACTTCCCACCATGCGAAGCGGCTCCTGGAGATCGTGGGAGGCCAGGTACGCAAAGCTCTCGAGATCCGCGTTGGAACGCGCGAGCTCGGCCACCTTTTGCTCGAGCTCGTGACTAGTCCGCTGTAGGGACGCATTCGCCACGGTGAGCTGGGTTGCCAGCTGCTCGACCTTGCTGGCACGGCCGGTCACGAACAGCAGAAACATCCCGAGCAAGCTCGAGTAGAGGAGGCCCCCGACCAACACGATCCACGCTTGGGCGGTGTGATGCTCTGCGACGAAGGCCGGCGTGGCGACGAACTCCATGCGCCAGAGACGATCCGCCACGAGGAACGACGACGCCGATCGGAAGGTGTGCATGTGATCGCTCGACACGGCGTGCAGCTCTTCAACATGCCGGGCGTTGCTGTATAACAGCTGCTCCTGCAGGGGTGATTGCTCGTCCACGATGAACATATACACCCCTCCAGTGTCCACGCGCGCCAGGGAGGTGGTGACGACGTCGTCGATCCGAAACACCCCGACCACAAATCCCTGCAGCAGCTCGCGTCGAGTCATGAGGGATGGGGGCGTCACGCCACCGCGATAGACCGGCACGAACACTAAGAAGCTCAAGCCCCCATGGGCTTCCTGCACCAAGCGAATTGGTTGCGTGGCCGCGGGTCTTCCCGTGTCGCGCGCTTGCATGAGGGCACGCCGACGATTCGGGTTGGAAGCCACATCGAAGCCTAGCGCGTTCGCGTTCCCAACGAGTGGCTCGACATAGTAAACCGGGTAATACTCGGCACGGGCAGACACACCTCGAAGCTCACCGGACGCATCACGCTCCTGGATCTCATACTGCGGAAAGCCATCTCGACGGGCTGCGGTCTCGAATCGCTCCCGTTCCGCAGCCCGGACCCGCGGCAGCCACTCGAGCGCCTGAACCCCGTCGTGCATCGGGAGAGCTCGCTCCACGAAGGCTCGGAACTCCGCTCGCTCCACGTCGATCGAGCTGTGATAGAAGCTGGCGACCGAGTGCAATAGATCGACGTAGCGGTCCGTGCGGTCCTCGAGGGCATCCGCCAACGCGGCTGCTCGCTCGTGAAACCGCTCCGCGATCAGCTCGTGCTCGGCACCGCTGACACGAGCGAACACCACCACGGCGAGCACAAACGTCGCTGCAAACGGAAGCGCCACCGTCAAACGGCGCCGCAGCCGCTCGCTGCGACGTCCCACCCACGCACATACCACTGGGGCGATCGTGAGCACCCCGATCGTATCGCCTACCCACCACGTCCACCACGTGAACGGAATGTCCGAGGGCGAGAGAATGCCGGACACCAGCAGCGTTGCACTCCCCAGCGTTGCAGCCACGAGGCATGCCACCGGCCCCGCGAGGATGATGAAGCGCGCTACCTCGTTGCCTTCGTCCAGCCGGTTGGGGTATCCGACTGAGCCGCGGATGAGCACAGCGCCAACCAGGGCCTGCAACGTGGCCCCGAACGCCACCGCTCCCGACAAAGCGAGCGACTTTGCCGCAGCGGTCGCAGTGGCAACGTCCAGGGCGTGGTCAGCATTGATGAGAACAGCTCCGATAAACACGCCCGGCCACGCGCGGTACCCAAAGTGCAACACACCGGCGAGGGCCAGGCCCGCGGCCGGCCACACGGGGGACGCGTAGCCAGGGTCGATCGCAAACAACAACCCGAGTTTCCCCGCGACGTAGTAACCGACAGCAAGGCCGAGGATTCGCGAAAGGCGACCGATTCGCTGACGTGCTGGACTGGCACTTGGTGGGCAGGCCACTGGCGCAGCCGGTGACGTTCGTGGATGACGCATGGTGGCGGTTACGAGAGGGGCGGCGGTACGCCCCAATCCGCCCCCCACTCGGGCTCGGGTCGTCCGACCAGGTAGCCCTGAACCACCTCGCAGCCCTCACCTTGGATGGAGCGAAGTTGATCGCCCGTCTCGACACCTTCGGCGATCACGTCGAGGCCGAGCCGTTGTCCCAGGCCGACAATGGCCCCTGCCACAGACGCTCGTTTCTCACCATTCCCGGAGCCTCGAATGAACGACTGATCGATCTTGAGCGTATCGATCGCAAAGCGCTCGAGGTAGGCAAGAGACGAGTAGCCGGTACCGAAGTCGTCGATAGCAATCCGCACACCCATCTCTTTCAGGCCGTCGAGGGCGGCGTTGGTCCGGCGCGTGTCACGCATGAGCGTGCTTTCGGTGATCTCGAGCTCGAGCATCGCGGGTTCGAGGGACCACTCAGCTAGTACGTGGTCGACCGTACCGACCAAGTCGTAGCGGTCGAACTGCTGTGCCGAGAGATTCACGGCAATGCGCAGGTCGGTGCGCCCCTCCCTCTGCCATGAGCTGAGACGCTCGCATGCGGTGCTGAGCACCCACTCGCCGACGCGACCAATCAATCCCATGTCCTCCAACAGCGGCACGATCCGCCGAGGCGAGATGATCGTTCCATCGGGACGACGCCATCGCAGCAATGCTTCAACGGCCACGATGCGTGCCGTTCTGAGATTGACCTGTGGCTGATAGTAGAGCAGAAACTCGTCACGCTCGACGGCGCGCAACATATCACCCTCGAGACGGAGCCGGGCGCGTGCACCGTGATCATCGTAACCTTGCGCAATACGGTAGCTGTTTCGTCCTGCGGCCTTGGCCCGGTACATGGCAGCGTCCGCCGCCTTGAGCAGACCCTCGACCGTCTCCGCGGTGTTGGGATACTGCGCGATACCGATGCTCGTGGTCACCGCCACCTCGGCGGCTCCTAGGTCGATGGGTTCCTCGAAGGCGCGAATCACACGCTCGGCGATCTCTGAGGGAACGTGAGGCCCCTCCAAGTCCTCCAAGAGGATCGCGAACTCGTCACCACCGAGCCGCGCAACGGTGTCCGACTCGCGGACTGCGACCTTGAGACGCGTGGCCACCTCAGCGAGGAGAATGTCTCCAGCGTCGTGACCCATGGTGTCGTTAATCATCTTGAATCGATCGAGGTCGAGAAACATCACGCCCAGTCCCACTTGCTGACGCCGGCACCGGGCGAGCGCATGATCGACCCGTTCGCGAAAGGTCGATCGATTGGTGAGACCCGTGAGCTCGTCGTGATGGGCCAGATGCGCGAGCCGACGCTCGGCACGCTTGCGCTCGGTCGCGTAGCGCAACGACCGCTCGAGAGTGTGTTCGTCGACCCGCTCCTTGGTCAGATAGTCCTGCGCGCCGAGCTGCACCGCCTGCACCGAAAGCTCATCATCTTCCAAGCCACTCAGCACGATGATAGCGGAATCCGGCGCTGCACCTTGCAGCCGTGTTACGGCGTCCAGCCCTCTCGCGTCCGGCAGCGTGAGATCGGCAATGACAACGTCATAGCTGGTCGCGCGGAGCCGCTCGAGACCGTCTCCCAGACGTTCGACGCGATCGACCCCGGCCACGATCAGCGACGTGCGGCGCAGATACGTGACGACCAGTTCGGCATCTCCGGGATTGTCCTCGATGAGGAGAATCGATAAGGAGTCGTCGGCTTGCGATACCGCCCCGGCCGCCGACGATTCCCACCGCCGGTGCAGCGCAACCGCCGTGCGCAACGTCGCCGCGAGGTCCTCTTGCTCCCACGGTTTGGCGACGATCGACACAATCGATCGGTCGGACACGTCATCCCGCTTGAGATCGACATCAGGGAGTCCGGTGACGATGACGAAGGCGGCAGCGGGCTGGAGCGACTGCATGCGACGGATCAACGACAGCCCGTCCATGCCCGGCATCCTGAGATCGGTGGCCACAACGGAGTAGCGGCGTTGGGTGGCGAGCCCAAGTGCCTGCGGCCCGCTGTCGGCCACGTCGACATCAAAACCCGCCGCCTTCATGCCCCGGGCAAACGCGTCACGGGCAGCGGGGTCGTCGTCGATGAAGAGCACCTTTGGTGGGCACAGCCGATCGATCATCGCCTGTCACAGGGGTAGCACGCCGTCGGTCCGGAGGACTCGAGGCGCTCGCGTCACCAAGCGGCGCCGCGGCGTGGTGCTACCGAGGCGCGCGCGGGCAGTGGCGGGCCCGCTGGCCGCGCCGCCCAAAGCTCCCAATCAGTTGTATCGACAGAAATCCCGCTGGACTTGACCCACCCACCGCAGTGACGCCGAATCAGGGGCCACCGGCACGCCGCCGCTCTTCTGCTTTGAGCTCCCGACGGAGGAGTTTACCAACCTTGGACTTCGGGAGCATATCGCGGAACTCGATATACTCCGGTACTTCGTACGGCAAAAGCCGCTCTCGGCAGTGTCGGACCAGGTCGAAAGCCGTCACACCCCGCACCGCCTCATCCAGAATGACAAACGCCTTGACCAGCTCGCCAGCGAGGGGATCCGGCACACCAACAACGGCCGCGGCGGTGACGGCTGGGTGGTCCAGCAAGATCGACTCAACGCGCGATGCCGCAATCCGATAGCCCTTGTGTTTGATCATGTCGGCCCGGCGGTCCACGAACACGAGCTGACCATCCCATCGCAGACTGACGATGTCACCCGTCCGGCACCAGAGCCGGTCATCCAAGCGCACATACGTCCTCGCGGTCTCCTCAGCATCATGCCAATAGCCACCACACTCGTACGAGTATGGCGATCCAACTAGCAGCTCGCCGGGCGTATCGGGGTTCACGTCGTGCAGCGTGCCTGGGTCCACCACCCGTACCTCTCTCGTCTCAATCACGTGGCCCATGGCGGGGGGCTGCGGTTCACGGTCGAGCCCCGTTGCCGAGATGCACACCGTTTCCGTGGAACCGTAGACCTGATGGATTGGCAGATCCGTCCGCGTGCGCCAAGCCGCGGCGGTTTCCTGTGGCAGCACGTCACCGGCGCTCCAGCACACGCTGAGAGACGACAGGTCGTAAAAATCGAGACGCTTGTTATCCAGGAGTCGCCGGTAGAGCGCCGGTACGCCAATCAGCAGCGTTTTCCTTCGCGTCGCGACAGCCGACAGCACGGCATCCGTGAGGGGCTTGGGGAGCAGCACCACCGTATTTCCCCGGTGAAGGCCGAGCGCGAACAGCATGTCCTGTGTGAACATGTGAAAGAGAGGCAGTGCCACGACCAGCACGTTCTCCCCGTCGACCAACGCTTCCCGGTACATCTCCCTGAGCCCTACGATCCCGCTGAGCAGCTCACGATGGGTGTGTGGCACACCCTTAGGGAAGCCGGTTGTTCCCCCGGTGTACAGAAGGTGGGCCAGTGCCGTCGGCGCGGGCGGTGACGGAGCTGGCTCGAGTGGTCGATGCCTCAACAGTTCGCGAAACGAGTGGACACCGGAACCGTGGCCGACCCGCCCGGTTGGTACGCGATCGAGCACACGACCAATCGCACGTTTCCACCACGGAAGCAAGTCACACAAACCGCTGACGACGATGTGGCGCACCGGCGACCCCTGACCCAAGGCTCGCACGTAGCCGAAGTTTGTATCGGCACACACGACGACCTCGGCCTCGGAGTGTTGCACGAGAAAAACGAGCTCACGGGGGGTGTAAATCGGAGATACCGGAACGGGCACGGCACCCAGGTATTGGAGCCCGAGGTATGTGATGATCCATTGAGGACTATTGGGCAAGTAGAGCAGAACGCGGTCCCCCGGCCCAACCCCCAGCCGCCTGACTCCAGCGGCGAATCGCTGCATCAGTTCGCGAAGTTCGTGGTAGCGAAACTTTCGTCCGAGAAACCAGAGGGCTACTTGGTCGGCGTGGCGCTGACAGCTCTTCTCGAAGGCACCGAGAACCGTCCCTTCTTCCCGAACGGCGTGGTGCGTATCGGCAGTCATGTGCCGAAGTAGGCAGCGCGCACGTGCGGGTTGGCCATCAACTCTCTTCCGGTGCCTGTCACGGCGATGGCGCCGCTCTCGATGACGTACCCGCTCGTCACCAGCGGAAGCACGGCGCGCGCATGTTGCTCGGCGATCACGAGGGTGACGCCCGTGGCGCCGATTCGCCCGAGCGCGTCGATCACAGCCGCCTGAGCGGTAGGGGAGAGACCGAGTAACGGTTCGTCCACCAACAAAAGTTCTGGCTGCGCCATGAGTGCGCGGGCAATCGCGAGCATCTGTTGCTCACCACCGCTCAGGAACCCAGCCAGCCGCGTCTTAAGGTTATATAGGTCGGGGAAGATCTCCCACACGGTGTTGAGCGTTTCACCATCCCACCGGTCGCGACGGCGATACGCCCCGAGACGCAGGTTCTCCATGACGCTGCTCTCGGGGAACACGCGCCGCCGTTCCGGGCACAGGACGAGTCCGCGGGCAACGCGTGCCCAGGGCGGCAGCCGGTCTAGATCCTGACCGTGCAGCGTGATTCTTCCCAGCACGGTTATTCGCTCGCCACCACGACGCTCCTGCCTCACCGCCCGCTCGCGTAAGATGCCCGTGATGGCGTAGAGCAATGTCGACTTCCCCGCCCCATTGGGGCCAAACACGCCGACGATCTCCCCAGCCCGCACCGTCAGCGTGACGTTGTTGACGGCGAGCGCGTTCTCGTAGAAGACCAGCAGGTCCTCAGTCGCTAGCATCCGCCACCTCCTCACCGAGATACAGCTCGCGAAATGCGTCGTCGCGGATCAGCTCGCGCGGGGATGCTTCGTGGACCAACCGTCCCTCGCGCATGACGAGGATTCGATCCGCGATCCGAAAGAGTTCGCGCAGGCGATGCTCGACGAGCACGAGCGTGACGCCGTCGCTTCGCAACTTGTCCATCAAGGGGACCACGCTCGCGATCTCCGCCGGGCTCAATCCGGAGAACAGCTCGTCGGCCAGGATGACTTCGGGGTGGACTGCCAGACAACGGGCCAGCTCGAGGCGGCGGAGATAGCCTTGCGGAAGCGCCGCCACCCCACGGCCGGGTACGAACGAATCGCGCTCGAATCCCACCTCCTCGAGGAGATCCGTCGCCACGCTCGCACGCTCGCCCCAGCGACCTCGCGCGTCGAATCCGCGAGCGCGCGGCGAGTACAGCGCAACGACGACGCTTTCCAGTGCGGAGAGCACATGATAAGATCTCGCCGTTTGGAAGGTGCGAACCACGCCGGCGGACGCGATCGCATGAGGAGGCATCCGGGCGAGGTCCCGGTGGTCAAACCAGATGCTCCCATGGTCGGGGCGCACGAAGCCCGTGATCGCGTTCACGAGTGTCGTCTTGCCCGACCCGTTGGGACCAATGATGCCCACGATTTCTCCTCTGGGCACCACAAGGCTCACGTCGCGCAGCGCTTGCACGCCACGAAAGTGCTTGGAGAGACGCTCGATCCGCAGCGCGGTTCCGCGCCCACTCATACATCCACCCAGCGTTCAACCTGCTCGTACTTGCGCCGGAAGAAGCTCAGGAATCCCTCCGGCTTCCACAGAATCATCATCACGAGGAGGACGCTGTACACCACCATTCGGAGCGATCCCAGGTCTCTCGCCGCTTCGGACAGGGGGACCAGAATCATGGCACCCAATACGGGACCGACCAACGTTCCAATCCCACCGAGAACGGCCGCGGCGATCGGCAGAATCGAAAGATCGAGCGCAAACGCCGAGATGCCTACGACCATATAGAGATGGGTGAAATACGCGCCCGCAAATGCGCCCAGCGTCGCGGAAATGAAGATCGCGATGATTTGATAGCGCTTCACGTCGATCCCGGATGCGTGCACGGCGAGGTCGTCGTCGCCAATCGCTCGTAACACCAAGCCCAAATCGGTGGCGAGCAAGCGGCGAAGCGCGATGACCCCTCCGAGGAGCATCACCACAACAATGGACCGCTCAAGCCACGGGGCGAGTGGCGCAACTCCCAAGATGCCGTCGGTGCCACCGAGCACCCTTGTGGCCTCGACCACGCGTGCCAAGAGCAACGGATAGACCAGCGTCGTCATCGAAAAGTAGATCCCGCGAAGCCCCAGACAGGGCACGAGTAACCCGGTACAGAACGCGCCTGCGACGACCGGACTCACCAACACGGAGACGACGGGGGGGAGTCCCAGCAGCGTGTTCCCGATCGCGGTGGCGTAGGCGCCGACACCGAAAAACAACGCTTGACCGAGCGAGATCAAGCCGGTCGTCCCCGCGAGGAAGTCCCAGCTGAGAGCGAGGAGAGCGTAGACGGCCGCGATCGCGATCACGCGTTGGATGTACAGATTGGGAACTGCGACGACGAGTGCGATCAGGATGAGGACGGGCGCGACGCGGGGACCGAGAAGATACAGGAGGTGTCGGCCCGAACTAAGTGCGTAGATGCCGTCGGTGAGCACCTTGATTGGCCGGTCTATCCGCTCTTTTCGACGCACGGGCCTCAGACGCGCTCCTCGAGAGCCTTCTGCTGGCCAAAGAGACCCGATGGCCGGACGATCAACGTGATCAGGATGGCGAGGAGTGCCACGATCATCTGGAGGTGCGGCCCAAACAGCTCGACGGAAAGCGTCTGTGTGTACCCGATTAGAAGGCTGCCAGCGAGCACGCCCATTGTACTGCCGAGACCGCCGACGATGCAGACCGCGATCGACGTCACGAGGACGGTGCCTCCGGCCTCGGCCGCGACGTAGCTCAAGGGCACGATGACAACGGCGGCCACAGCCGCGAGCGCCGCTCCAAGCCCCACGGCAAGCGTCGCGGCATGGTCGGCATTGACCCCGACCATCATAGCCGCCTCCTCGTCTTGGGCGATGGCGCGCAACGCCAGGCCCCAACGGGTGCGGTGACTGACGAGCCAAAGCAGCACACCCGTTGTAAGACCGACGACGACGATCACGAGACGCTGCCCATCTACTGGCACGCCCAGCACGTCCACGCGTCCGCTGGCGAGGCCGGGCAAACCGTAGCTCGCTCCGACCAGTCCGAAGTAGCGCAGCGCTTCGAGCGCGGCGATGCCAATGACAAAGGTGACGATCACCTCCGCCAGCGGAATCCCTCGCACGCGCACGAGGACACCGCGATAGAGCGCCGCGCCGAGCAGTCCGTTCAGCGTGATGGCAATGGCCATCGCACCGACCAACGGCACGCCTAGATGGTTCAACAACAGCCAGGTGAAAAGCCCAGCCAGGACGTAAAACGCGCCGTGCGCGAAGTTGGGGATTCGGCTGATCCCGTAGGTCAGCGAGAACCCGATAGCTGTGAGCGCGAGGATGAGACTGTTGACGAACCCGTAGACGAGCACCCCGAGCATCGATGGATGCCTAGTGGGTCACGGCGAGGTGGAGAGCCACGGGGGGACGACCACGGCACCTCTGGCTATCGTAGGCGGCCAGACCACGACACGCTGTCCTTCGTGCCACTGAAACCAGGTCCCCACGGCACCTTCCATTGGGTCGTAGCTTGGACGCACTTGGTGATCGAGTGAATCGAAACGAATACGCCCATAGACGCTCATCAGATCGGTGGCCTCGAGCGCACGCACCAGCGAGTCGGGCTCCAGCGTTCCTGCCCGCTCGATCGCATCCTTGAGCACGTAGACCCCCACGTAGCTGCTGGCAGTGCCGTAGCCCTCCGGCTCCACGTTCCATCGTTCGGTGTAGGCGCGGTAGAACGGCATGGTAAGGGGCGTGGCATCGGATGGCGCATTGCCGGCGTTCGCCGGTGACGCAATCCAGTATTGCACGGCACCTTCAGTTGCGTCCCACGCGCCCGGTTGCTCCACGGCACTCGAGATGCCCGCCACGGGCAAGGCGGGGATGCGAAGCTCTCTCCACTGCCTCACAAGCCCGGCGATCTCAGGATGATCCATCCACACGAAGAGCACCTGCGCACCGCCGCGCTGCACCTTGAGCAGTCCCGTCGAGTAATCGGCGGCACCGGTTGGATAGACCTCATTGCCCACGAGCTGCCACCCCTTCTCGACCAGCCGCTGCTCGACGATTCCGGCGATCGCCCGGGCGTGGGCCACATCTTGTACCATGATGAACACGCGGTCGAAGCCGTGCTCCCGCCTCAGATGTTCGAAGAGATCGACTGCCTCACCGGCGAGCGTGACCGCCTCACTGGTAATCCGGAAGAGATACTTGTAGCGGTCGTGATCCTCAGCGATCCGTGCATGATACGCGGGCGAAAGCGCCCCGGTGGTGAGGATCGAGACCGTTCGATGACGCGCCAGAATGTCCA
Source organism: Gemmatimonadales bacterium (assembly GCA_041577295.1). Lineage (GTDB taxonomy): Bacteria > Gemmatimonadota > Gemmatimonadetes > Gemmatimonadales > GWC2-71-9 > JBDHDH01. Next base: position 50,188 of record JBFGJG010000020.1, on the reverse strand, counting down.
TGGCCGCGAGTGCGGCCTCGGAGCGGATCGGTCCGCCCATGATCACGTCCGCTCGTTTCTCCAGAATGAGCTTCTCGAGGACGAGTAATGCCTCCGAGACCGGAACACCCGGCTCGAGATCGCGCGTGTCCAATACTTCCAGACGAAACTGCCGGTAGGTGTCCGCAACGCGCACGCCACCAGCCGCGTTGATCTCCTCCACGGCGAGCTGCATACCGCGCTGCGCATCCCACCCGTAGAGGTAGTGCGTCGAGAGCGGTGCTCCGATCACGACGGAATCATCGCCGCTGCCGGATCCCCAACAGGCCGACAGCGTTGCGACGGCGAGAAGTACAAGATGCCAACACGATGAGCGTCTCATCCAGCGGGCGCCCGGGAAGAGAATGGATGAGAATAGCAGGGTCGTCGTTTGGGAGCCAGGAACGGTCGTTGGTGCCGGCACTTGTCGATTGGCCGACGGCTGCCGAGTATCGTCGGAGCTATGACGACCGAGATGCGACGGACGATCGGACTTGGGGGTGCCACGGCCACGCTCATGGGCTACGTCGTGGGAGCGTCCATCTTCATCCTGCCCGGTGAGCTCGGTGGGGTCACAGGACCGGCGCTTGTCGTCGCATATCTCTTGGCTGCCGTCCCGGCACTGCTCTCGTGCTTTGTCAGTGCACAGATCGGAAGCGTGTTTCCCGTGAGCGGTGCGACCTACGTCGCCGTGAGCCGAATCCTGTCGCCGTTCTGGGGCTTCTTGGTAGTGTGGGTGATCCTCGTCAGCATCGCCGTTGGCGTCGCCCTCGTCGCGTACGGCTTTGCGGACTACTTGGCATTCTTTCTCCCAGTGAACCGTTCATTGGTGGCGTTGGCATCGGTCGTGGCGTTCACGCTGCTCAACGTCTCCGGAGCCAGAGCAAGTGTCCGAGCCCAGAGTGTCATGGTTGGTTGGTTCGTGTTTGCCCTCTTGCTCTTTGGTGTCGGCGGGTTGGTGTCGGCCGACTGGCGACTCATGACCCCGCTATTCCCCAACGGATTCGGTCCGGTGGCAGCCGCCGCGGTCCCCGCGTACTTCTCGTTCATCGGGTTCCTCGTCATCGTGGAGCTCGCTGGCGAAATCGAACGGCCGGCACGTACCATCCCTTGGGCACTGGCGATCAGCTTTGGCGGGGTGCTCGTGCTCTACACAATGGTCGCGGTGGCGCTGCCTGCCTTGATTCCGTGGACCGATCTCGCCGGCTCGACCGCCCCGGTAGCGACGGCGGCGGGCACGTTCTTGCCCAGGTGGCTCGCTAGCGGGATCTCGGTGGGGGCCCTGTTCGCGGCGGCCACGACACTCAACGGAATCCTGCTCGGTCAATCGCGGGACGTCTATGCGCTGGCCAGGGACCAGATCTTCCCCGTGTGGTTGGCGGCCGTGCACCCCCGGTTCCTCACACCCTACCGCGCCATTCTCACGGTCGGCACCATTTCCGCGATCGGCGTTGCGTTGGGTGGGACGATCACCCAATACGCCACGGCGGCAGTGCTCGGGTTCATGATCATTCAGATTCTCGCCGCGCTTGCCGTGTACGTGATGCCCACGCGCGCGCCGATGAGGTGGCAAACAGCCGACTTCGCGCTCCGCCCCGCGTTCCGAGTGACGGCGTCAGTGGGTCTGGTGCTGTACTCCTTGGGTTTCGTGGTGCTCGCCGTTCTTCAAGGACCCCGAGCGGCGGCGGCGTTTTGTGCCTTCGTACTCCTCGGGTGTGGTTACTACCTGATGAGACGACGGAAGATGAAGATTGCTGATTGCTGATTGCAGGTCGCAGATTGAAGCTTGTACACTGATAATCACAGATTGTCCGGTTCCATCACGATCGATAAACTGCAATCAGCAATCAGCAATCCTGAGGTTTCCCATGCCCCGTCCAACCCTCGCCCTCACGGCCCTCGCCATCACCGTGGGTTCGCTCGACGCGCAGACCCGCCCAACCATGGACATCGCGAGCCTCGAAGTGATCCCGGGTGTGCTGGTAGTGGTGGAGGGACTGACGGCGGAGGCCGCGCGTGATGGGCTCACGGCGAACGACGTGTATGCAGAAATCGAAGGACTGCTGGCCGACGCCGACGTCACTGTGCTGACGGAGCGCGAGTGGTCAGACCTCATCGGCAACCCGGCCCTGCAAGTAAACTTTCAGCTCCTCAAGCCCTCGCCCCACCTGTACCTTTACAACGTGACCATCGAACTGCGACAGCTGACGGTCTTGGTGCGCGACTCCTCCAAGGGCGCGTGGACGCGGACCTGGTCTGGTGGTTCGCTGCTCGGCACGACTCCAACCGCAAACCTCCCCTCGCTTCGCACCGAGGTTCACACCCTGGTGCACCGCTTCATCGACGCCTACCGCGAGGCGGGCGACCGGCGTGGCCGACCGATCCCTCTGCCCGACCGACGCCGCATCATCGTCGCAGCGGGTGGCGCATAGCAGATCGCACTTCCTGCAGAACGCACGACCCCGACCGTGCACTGTTCGAACAGTGGTCACGCAACATGCAAGATCCCGCCTGTCGTGAACAGCACCTCTCTCAGAGTGGGCCTTGGTAGGCCGCACAAAGTGCACGAGCGTGCACCCAGAGCGCCGGCTCGCAAAAATGGCCATCCATCGTGTGACCAAGACCACAGAGCGATGTCACGTCAACTCGGTATCTAATGTGACACTGTTTTTGCGGCCGGCTCTCTCGCCCGGACGGTCGCAGCCCGCAAGGGTCTCCACGAAAAAAGGAACAACTCGTCGGTGACGTTCAACCCTGCCGCCCTGAGCGCACTTGTCCTCTTGTTCATCGCCCTCGGGTGGTCGTACGCCCTTCTGCGACGACTACGAGATTGGCGTGCGGGGGTACTCATCGGGAGCCTCTCAGTTTCCGTGGCCTTGCTCGGGCTCGCGGTGTGGAGTCTGGTCACAACAGGTGCCCCTGGACTCCCTGTTGGACCAACCGGCCTCCAGCAGCTCGCCGCGGGCGGGCTCGCCATGGCCGCGATCATTCACTTCAAGGTCGCCTTGCACCGGGACGCGATCACCGGTCTCCCCAATCGCAACGTCCTCATGCGCCGATTGGCCCGCGCGCTCCGCCGCGTCCACCGCGGTCGGAGCACGGGATGCGCGGTCCTCCTGCTCGACGTCGACCGCTTCAAGGTCGTCAACGACAGTCTCGGGCATAAGCTGGGCGACGAGTTGCTCAGCGTCGTGGCACGCCGGCTCCTGGCCTGTGTGCGGAAGGGTGACATCGTGGTCCGGTTGGGTGGGGACGAGTTCGTCGTGCTCATCCAGTCGGTGGATCGGTCCAGTGCGGCCCGAGCAGCGGAGCGGTTGCAGGAGGCGCTGTCGCGCCCCATTACGCTCAAGAGCCAGGAAGTGTTCACGACCGTGAGCATCGGCATTGCCGTCAGCACGAGCGGTGAGGAACCGCCGGAGACGCTCCTGCGCGAGGCTGACCTGGCGATGCATCGGGCAAAGATGCTGGGCAAATCGCGCCATGAGCTGTTCGACATCTCGATGGGGGAAAGCGCCACCGCCCGGCTCAAACTCGAGACCGACCTGCGCCGCGCCACCGAACGGCACGAGCTGTACCTCCACTACCAGCCGATCGTATCCCTCAGAGAGGGGCGCGTCGTGGGTCTCGAGGCCCTCTTGCGGTGGCGGCACAGTGAGCGTGGCATGCTCTCGCCTGGAATGTTCATTCCCCTCGCTGAGGAAACGGGGCTGATCATCCCCATCGGTTTGTGGGTGCTGGAAGAAGCCTGCCGTCAGATGCGGTCGTGGCAGGACCGGTACCCAACGCTCGAGCGGGCGCTGATTCACGTGAATCTCTCCGGACAGCAGTTCATGCAGCCCGATCTCGTGGAGCAGGTTTCCCGCATCCTGGAGCGGACGGGCCTCTCGCCCAACTGTCTCGGCCTCGAGATGACTGAGACCGTGATGATGAGCGATGCCCAACAGACGACGTCGATTCTCGCGCAGTTGCGTGCCTTAAAGGTGCAACTGCAGCTCGACGATTTTGGCACCGGCTATTCATCGCTCAGTTACCTCCACCGATTCCCCATCACCAGTCTCAAGATCGACCGTTCCTTCGTCATGGCAATGCACTCCAAGCAGGAGCACGCCAAGATCGTGCGCTCCATCAACACGCTCGCCAGGGATCTGCAGTTGGAGGTGATCGCCGAAGGCATCGAGCGTGTCGAGCAGCTCGAGCTTCTCCGGTCCTGGGGGTGTCAGTTTGGCCAGGGCAACTACCTCTGCGCTGCGACCGACCAGCAGACAGTGGAGGAGATACTCGAGGGTGAGTGGGTTCCGGGTCAGCCTCTGGCGGTCGCGAACTGAGGAATTGACGGTCCGCCTCGAGCGTCTCGTGTATCACGTCCGTCACATCCCGTAATCCTCTCGCTCTCCGTCAAGCGGCAGACAAGCCTTCGTACGCTAAATCCATCACCCAAATGTCACTCTCCTTGGTCCCAACCGAAGAAGAAGAAGCGCCGGTCATCGGGGTAGTGAGCTTTGTAGTACACGGTTCGGCCGCCGAGGGACCACTGCGCAAAGTCCACCAGTGGGTCTCCCCGATCCACGTTTGGGCGCACCAGGACGCATGCTTCCACGCCGCGGTCGACACGATGGACACGATGCGAATGGAGTGACGGCTCAGCGCTTCCCGAGCGCTCGCTTGAGAAATGCGTTGACCTCACCTCCTGCTCCATAGTGACGCATCACGAACGTCGCGAGGTCCTTACGCAAAACTAACGTCGGGTCATCGTACTCGGCGTAGTAATAGAACTGCTTGTTAGCGATGTACGGGAATTGCTCCGCCGCAGGCACAAACTCCTTGGGAAGCCGCTTGAGACGCTCACCCTGAAGCTCGCCGAAGTACTTACGAAACCTCCTCCCGCGCAGGGCGCGATCCAAACGCGCGCCGTCGCACGCAATGGCACGGCGCACGGCAAGCACGCGGTCCCGCTCGAGCTGATACAGCCCCCCAGCAATCAGCACTCCCGTCGCTCCGAATTGGAAATACAACCCGGGATACTGCAGGTCACGGCGTCCACCCGGGCTGATCACGGCGGCGGCGAACGTCTTGTAGGGGGTCTTGTCTTTGGTAAACCGCGTATCTCTGGCGATCCGAAAGATCGCTTCCTTCGGCTCGATCGCGATTACTGGATCCAGTGACGCGACCCGATGAATGATCTCGCCCACAAACTCGGCGAACGGCTCTTTGACGGCTTGCTGGTAGCGCTTCTTGTTGGCGTGAAACCACTCACGCTTGTTGCGCCGCGAGAGGGTCGCAAAGAAGTCAACGAAATCCTGTGAGAAATAGGACATCGCAAAATCCGATCTATGACTGTCGCAACATCTCTTCCAGGGTAATACCTGGACACACGGCACTGTGGATGTAGTTGAGAAGGGTCGATACCACGCCGCGGATCTGCTTCTCAACCTCTGCATCCGTACAGGAGCCATCTTCTGCGAACACCTTGCGGACCCCGGGTACAGAGATCGGCGAGGGCAGCACGATAGCTCCGATGTGCGAGCACACGCTCCGCAGTTGCTCCAACGATTTGATCGCGCCAATCCGCCCCGCTGCGACACCCAACAGCGCCACCGGCTTCCCTCGCAACACCGATGGAAACCCCAGATTTTCGATGACGAGCTTCAGCACGCTGCTGAAGCTGCCGTGATATTCTGGGGTGGCGATGATTACCCCCGTCGCTTGCTCGACGGTCGCCCGCATTTGCGCGGCGTCTCCGCTCTGACTCTCACCGCCCGGGAACGACAGCTCGAGCTCCGACGGATCAACGAGTTTGTACGAGATCTCGGGGTGTTGCTCCAACTCGTCGGTGACGAGCGCGAGCGCCTTCTGGGTATAGCTTCCGGGTCGGGCGGTACCCAGAATCGAAACGATCTTGATGGCCATGGCGTTCTCCCTCTGCAATCCCGTTCGAGCTACGGCGATCCGCATGACCGGCCGTGCGCATGTGAGGGTACCTGTGCGATCCACCGGCCACAAGCGCCACCGGAATCCGGAACTTGCGTGTCAGTCTCACCGTGGGAAACTTGGCAAGCATGAACCAAAGGTTCTTTGACTTCACCGACCGGGTGGTAGTGGTTTCCGGTGCGGCGAAAGGGATCGGTGCTGGCATTGCCCATCGATTTGCCTGTGCCGGCGCGGTGGTCGTTGCGAACTACCGCTCGAGCGAGCGCCAGGCGCGGGCGCTCAAGAGCCGTATCGAACAGGACGGAGGGCGTGTCCATACCTTCCCGGGTGACGTCACTCGCGAGGGGGACGTCACCCGCCTCTTCGATGACGTGCTTACGCGAACCGGACGGCTGGACGTGCTGATCAACAACGCGGGCAGCTATCCGATGACGGGCGTGTTAGAGATGACCGCAGATGAATGGGATGCCGTGCTGGCGACAAATCTACGCAGTGTATTTCTCTGTACTCAGGCCGCAGCGCGCCGAATGCCCCATGGTGGTGCCATCATCAATATTGCCTCAATCGAGGGCGAGAGCCCCATGCCTTTGCACTCTCACTACAACGCTGCGAAGGCTGGCGTGCTCATGCACACTCTCTCGGCGGCCCGGGAGCTGGGGCCTCACGGGATTCGCGTCAACGCCGTCTCACCAGGCCTCATCTGGCGAGAGGGCATTGAGCGAGATTGGCCCGACGGTGTGCAGCGGTGGACGGAATCGTGTCCGCTCGGAACGCTGGGGACATCGGACGACGTAGCGAATGCGTGTCTCTTCTTCGCATCCGATGCAGCCAGGTGGATCACTGGAGTCAATCTGCGAGTCGACGGCGGTGCGATGACGAGGCCAGCCTTTTGATGATGTGGACAGCCCGCACACATGCACCCCGCAACACACTCACCCATTTGAGTTGAATCATGCATCCGTTTGAGACGAAGCGTGCCCTGGTCACAGGCGCAAGCAGTGGAATCGGTAAGGCAGCGGCCCGGCTTCTGGCTAGTCGAGGAGCGCATGTGCTGGCCACCGGACGGCGCGAGGAGGCGCTCGCTCCCCCGGCCGGCGATCAGGAGATCGCCGCCCGGTGGATCGTGCTGGCCGGCGACCTCACCGACGACAAGTTTCGCACTGCCATCGTTGAGACCGCCAAACAGCGCATGAACGGCCTCGACATCCTGGTGAACGCGGCGGGGATCTACGTCGGTGCGGGGTGGGAAGAGACAACGCTCGACCTGTGGGATCGCATGTTGGAGATCAACCTCCGGTCACTTTTTGGCCTCTGTCGTGAGGCGATTCCGCTGCTGTGCGAGAGCCGTGGCAACATCGTCAACGTGTCGAGCGTGGCGGGACCACGTGCGTTCCCCGGCGTGCTCGCCTACTGCGTAAGCAAGGCGGGACTCGATCAACTCACTAGGTGTCTGGCGCTCGAGCTCGCATCCAGTGGTGTGCGGGTGAACGCCGTCAACCCGGGGGTGGTCCGCACCGAGCTGCACCGGCGCGGAGGGATGAGCCACGCGACCTACCAAACATTTCTCGAGCGGGGCAAGGAGACCCATCCGCTGGGCCGCGTAGGCGAACCCGAGGAAGTTGCCGAGCTCATCGCATTCCTCGCGTCGTCAAAGGCGGGCTGGATCACGGGTGAGACATTCGCCATCGACGGCGGGCGGGGCCAGACATGTGCACGATAGAAGGAATACAGGGGATAGGTTGCTCCTTGGAGGCCTCAATCTCCACTGTCCTCTAACTCCTAACTTCCTCCCCTCTGCAAGAACGTCGCGAACTCGTCCGGCAAGTCGCTTTGTTGGATCTTCTCCATCGCGTTCAGCACATCGTAGGAGCACCGTACGAACTCCACATGCGGGCCATCACTGCCCTGGAAATCCACGAGCACGTAGCCAGCCTTCCAGTTGCCGTCTTTCGGCCGCCCGACCGAACCACAATTCACAAAGTGGATTCCTTCGACTACGCGGTGCCACGGTTTGTGTGTATGCCCAAAAGCCAGAACGTCGCCGGAGGCGGCCCCGGCCGCCGTCGCCATCTTCAGGCAAAAAGCATCCGAGCGATCCGCGGTCCAATAGACGGTGTTTAGCGTTGGTGTTCCGTGAACGAGAATCAGGCGCGGTCCGGGTGCATGCCCCCCTGTGGTTTGGATATCGAGGCGAAAGGGTAGCGCGCTGAGCCAGCGCTTGACGTCAACACGGGTGTGTTGCCGGGTCCATGCATAGCTGACGTGCGACAACTCTTCTTGCCTTGGATCCTCGTACTTGCATCCACAGTGGTCGTGATCTGTGGCCACCGTCGAGTCGTAATTTCCCGCAACGCCCGTAATTCCCCGCTGTTGGAGCAGCTCCACGACCTCGTTGGGCCAGGGGGCATAGCCCACGAGGTCACCCAAATGATAGATGAGTGGAGGAGGTGTGCGCTGGTCGATATCCTCGAGCACGGCTTCGAGCGCCGGCAGGTTGGCGTGGATATCCGCGATCAAGGCATAACGCATCGGATCTCCATGTGTCGGGTTGCGCCTTGAAACTAATGCGTTGGCCGGCTTGACTCCGTACCAAGGTACAGACGTTACCCTGCCCGACATGGTGGAGGGAAGCGATGCCAGGGAGCACCATCGGAGAGGTAGCAAAGCGCGCCGGTGTGGGGGTCGAGACGATTAGGTATTACGAGCGGCGTGGCCTCATCCCGCGTCCGCCGGCCAGGCGCTCTGGGTACCGCCAGTACCCGGACGATACGGTCGATCGGCTGGCGTTCATCCGACATGCCAAGGACCTCGGTTTCACGCTCACTGAGATCGGTGAGCTACTCTCCCTTCGCACGCATCCGCGCTCGAACTGCACTGCCATCAAGGCCAAGGCGGAGGCAAAGATCGCTGACGTGGAAAGTCGGATCGAGATGCTCGGGCGCATGCGGGTCACGCTCAAGCGTCTCGTCGCGGCGTGCGACCGCCGAGAAACCACCGAGGAGTGTCCAATTCTTGAGTCCCTGAAGCGGAGCGCTGTCGGGTGAGCCAGACGACTACCATCACCTGTCCCCATTGCGGGCATGCCACAGTCGAGGAGATGCCTGAGGATCGGTGCGTGTTCTTCTACGAGTGCGGTAACTGCCGAACCGTACTCCGACCACAGCCGGGTGACTGCTGCGTGTTTTGTTCGTATGCGACGCAGCCCTGCCCACCTAAGGCGGGTTGTAACCAGTGAGCGATCGTATGGAGATCCGTGTCACTAGCCTTCAAAGAGTGTTCAGTCGGCTGACTGTCTTGCTGCCGATGCTGAACGAGAATGAGCAACGGATCGGTCTCGAGCTCTACCGGCAGCTGTCCTACGGGAAGCCGGTTCCTCCCACGCAGCTCGCCCAGTCCCTCGGCGTTCCGACGCGCCGGTTGGAGCCCTGTTTGGCTAGCTCGGCCTTCCAATCGCTCGTGTACTACGACGACGCAGGACTCATCGTTGGGTTCGGCGGCCTCGCGGTCGTCCCCATGAAACATCGATTCACCGTTGGCGGGATCGATCTGTACACATGGTGCGCCTGGGATGCGCTCTTTCTACCGGAGTTGCTCGAGTGTGCGGCGACGATCGCGTCTACTTGTCCACAGACGGAGCGGGAGATTCGGATCGAGATCGACTCGGAGGGCATACGTTCGCTATCGCCGTCGGGCACGACACTCTCGTTCGTGCTCTCTGATACACCGCTCACGGCCCAGTCGACGGCGGAAACGATCGACAGCTTCTGTCGCCACGTGGTGTTCTTGGCCTCGAGGGATGCGGGGATCAGTTGGACCGCCCGGCGGCAAGGAACGTTCTTGCTGACGCTCGACGACGGGTTGCGACTGGCTCGATGGAACAATCGCGCGCGCTTTGGCCTCGCGCACCCACGGTTCCGACGCGCGGGCCGCGGGTCATCTCGCGCCAGCGTTTGACCCTATGGACCGCCCTGCTGTGCCGCTCGCTTCGCTGGTCGGCGCCGCTGGGTCGGCGCTCGGGAGTGCTGCCGCGGGCATCTGCTGCCTGGGACCGATCGGCATCAGCCTGTTGGGTGTCCAGGGCGCGATTTTCGCGGCCGGCCTCAAACCGTATAGCGGATACTTGTTGACCGGATCTGCTGTGCTTCTGGGCATTGCGTTTTGGAGTGTGTACCGGCGCCCCAAGAATCGGCGCACAAACGGTCAGAGCTGTCCGTCACGGGGTGGTCGGTGGACCAAAAGAATCCTTTGGACGTCCGCCGCCGTCTGGATGGGCGCTGCAGTACTCCAGTTCCTCTCACCGCGCCTTTGGCTGTAAGGAGGTGTCTGCAATGCGAATGGGGTTCTTTGCCTTAGCTGCGGCCGGACTCGTGGCCGCTACCGGAGCTCAGCTGGATAAGGGCGCTAGCTACACGGCGATCGACCGTGACGCCGAGCCGCTGCGCTCCGCCTTCAACGCGGACGTGGGAAAGGTTCGGGTGCTCATGTTGGTGGCCCCCACGTGAGGGGGCTGTCTTCGGGGGGTCTCCGAAACGCAAAAGCATTTGTTGGCTAAGGTCGACGATCCCGACCTGGCAGCCTACGTCGTGTGGGTACCACGGAACGGTGCGCTCGAACGTCACGTGGATCGGGTCACGACTTTGACCAATGATTCACGTGCCCTTCATTACTGGGATGGGCTTCAGACGGTAATGGCATTCTACAACGACATGTTCTCGCTCACAGGACCCTGTGCGGGTGTCTTCCTCGTGTTCGGGCCCAAAGCCCGATGGGATGGAGAGGCTCCACCGCGCCCGGATTACGCCGAGGATGCACATGCCAAGCAGTTCGATCGCCCGTTGCCGCAGTGGGATGCGAAACGGTTCGCAGAAAGGGTGCTGGAGATGATTCCCTGAGCACGGCAGCGTCACCGCAGAAAAAGCCCGGCCGGATGTGAAGCTGGCCGGGCTTCCTAATTCGTTGGTCCAGTTCGGACGTTCACGTCTTCCGCATTCGCTCAACCACCATGTCGCCCATCACCGACGTGCCAATCCCGCTCCGTGCGTCAGCAGAGGGCACTTCGCCGCTGGCCAGCAACCCAGCCACGGCTTCTTCCACCCGCGCTGCACTGGCCGTTTCACCGAGAAAGTCGAGCATCATCGCGACGGCCGAGATCGCGCCCAACGGGCACGCCACGTTCTTTCCAGCGTACTTCGGAGCCGACCCGTGGATGGGCTCGAACATCGACGTCTTGCCAGGGTGAATATTCCCAGATGCCGCGATCCCCATGCCGCCCTGGATCATCGCCCCGAGGTCCGTGATGATGTCACCAAACAGGTTGGTGGTGACGATGACATCGAACCATTCCGGGTTCTTGATCATCCACATGCAACAGGCGTCCACATACGCGTGGTCGGTCTCGACCTCGGGAAAGTCACGAGCGACATGCGCAAAGGCACGCGTCCAGATGTCATGTGGCCGAATGGCGTTGGCCTTGTCGACCAGGGTGACCCGAGGCCGCCGATCCGAGTTGCGAGTTTCCGCACGCTTCCTCGCAAGCTCGAACGCATAACGGGACGCCCGCTCACAGCCAGTCCACGTGTAAATCCCGTTGACGATCGCGACCTCATCCGGCGTGTTCTTCTTGAGATGCCCCCCGATCTGCGAGTACATCCCCTCGGTGTTTTCTCTGACCACGACGAAGTCGATGTCGTCGGGCCCTTTGTCCTTGAGTGGGCAGAGGTGCGCCGCGTAGAGCTTGATCGGTCGGAGATTGACATAGAGATCGAGACCAAATCGCAGGCCCAGGATGACTGATCGTTCGACGAGACCGGGCTCGACCGCTGGATGCCCAATTGCCCCCAGGAGCACGGCATCGTGCGATCGCCACTCATCGAGCACATGATCCGGCACCAGCTCCCCTGTCTCCAGGTAGTGGGTTCCACTATAAGGATATTGGACTGCGTCATACTTGAAGCCCGCGAGCTCCGATGCTGCGGCGAGCACCTTGAGGGCTTCTCGAGTGACTTCGGGACCGATGCCGTCACCCGGGATGACACCAATGGTATACGTCATGGATGCGTCTTGATCCGTGAGACCGACGAGGTGAAAGGTGTCACGGGCCGGCCTCATCCTCGAAGCGCCCCCCGACATCGTAACCAGCCCCAGCCATCATCGCGGGGTAGTGCTTTCGAAACGCCTCTACGATCTCCGCAAGAGGAACGTCGTCGAATTGTCCCCGGTCACGAATGTACTCCATGTAGCGATCACCGTCTTGATTGAACTGCTGAAACAGCGAATCGTGCCGTCCGTCGAACTCGAGAGAGGCAACGTTGAACCGCTCGCACAGACTCTTATTGAAAGCCGGAGTCGCCTTCACCCACTGACCGTTCAACCACAGCTCGGCGTATCCGTGAAAGACGAACAGGTCGGTCTGCATGAGCCGGAGGAGTTTTTCGGTTGCCAAATGGTTCTTGACATCAGCGAAACCCAGGCGGCTTGGAATGCCCACGTGGCGGGCGGCCGCCGCGAGCAACGTGGCCTTGGGAATACAAAAGCCGTACTCCCGTTCGATCACGGCGCTCGCCCGCATACCCCTGACGGAGAGATCGACGCGGTAGGGATCGTAGCGGTAGCAATCTCGTACCGCATAGTACAATGCGATGGCGCGGTCGAGATCGGTGGTGGCCTCAGCCGTCACCTCCTTTGCGAAACGCTGCACCGCCGGGTGTGCGCTGTCGATACATTTCGTCGACCGCAAGTATTGGGCGTCCATGGTCACGGAATATAGTCAGCAGGCAGCGTCACCTCTCCTCCCGATACACCTCCGGTGGTGGGCGAGTCGTTCCGTGCGACGAGGCGTGATCTGGGGATTTGTCAGCGCGCTCGTGGTGCTGGGATTAGGCGGCCGGATCGCCATGTCGGGCATCGCCATTGCGCTTGGGTCTCCGCTCGAATGGAGCGTTGGCGGCACCTTGCAGGTGATCGTCCTCGGAGCTGCGCTCGGCCCACCGGCCGGCGCGTTGTACGTACTCTGCCGCCGGCGGCTCCCGGCGCATCCGGTTGCGAGTGGACTCGTGTTTGGAGTGGCAGGCGGGGCGGCACTCGTAGCTATCTACTTCTTGCGACCTGCTGGTCCGGTGGAGCTGAACGCCGCCCCGGTGCTCAGCGGCTTCCTATTCGGTGCCCTGCTGTTACTCTTCGGAGTGGTTCTGGCACTCGTCTACGGCGGCGACGACCCTCCCGAGATTCGCGTCACCTCCCCGTTCGTTGGCATCGCGACGCTGCTCCTAACCCTGGGACCGTTAGCCTTAGCCCTCTTTGCACTGATCTCGAGATGACACTTTCCCGCTTCCGATCTGCGAGATCCTGCTTCGCTGGCTTACTCCTCATCCTCAGCGTTGCCGGCGGGCTGGCCGCGCAGGAGTCCGGCCCCCGCCAACCAGATCCGATCACAGCCCGCATCCCCGCCGTGGGGGCCGCTACGCGCGAGGGCGAAATCGATGTCGATGGTCACGTCACGGAGACGGCGTGGGAGCGCGCTGTGCCGGCCACCCGATTCGTACAAGGGGAACCTGTTGAAGGGGCCGATGCCGAAGAACTGACGAGTGTACGAGTCTTATATGACGAACGCGCGCTTTACATCGGCGTAGTCATGCGCGAGCGGTCTGGGCAGATCGCCGACCAGCTGGTGCGACGCGACGAGTGGGGTCAGTTCGACTACTTCGAGGTCGCCATCGACCCGAATAACGATCGGCGTACCGGGTACTCGTTTCGTGTGAGCGCGGCGGGCGTGCAAACGGACGCGTACCTCTATGATGATGTGCGTGAGGACCGCGCGTGGGATGCCGTTTGGCATTCAGGGATACAGCGGGATTCGGCCGGATGGTCGGCTGAGCTCCGCATTCCGTTGTCGCAGATACGGTATGAGACGCGCGAAGGCGAGCAGTCCTGGGGGATCAACTTCACCAGGCGGCGTCTCACGTCAAACGAGCGAACGTACTTCGCGCTCGAGTCGCGGATCCGGCACGGGCGTGTGAGCGTCTTCGGCCGGCTCGAAGGCCTGCGGCTGACGAGCACGCCACCGCGCCTCGAGATCCGTCCGTACGCCCTAGCCAGTGCGCGGACCGCGCCAAGCGAAGTGGGAGATCCGTTCTTCGACGGCGCGGAGTTGGGCAACCAGGTTGGTGCAGATCTCAGCTACGGCTTCGGTCAGTACACGCTGGACGTCACCGTGAACCCGGACTTCGGACAGGTGGAAGTGGATCCCGCCGTCATCAACCTCACGGCGTTCGAGACCTTCTTCCCCGAGAAGCGCCCGTTCTTTGTGGAGGATGCGCAGCTCTTCGACTACGGACGCATCCGACTCTTCAACAGTCGCCGCATTGGCCGCGAACCCCGTGGATCGGCAACGGACGACGCCGTGTACCAGCGCGCGCCGTCGCAGACAACTATCCTCGGCGCGGCGAAGTTCACCGGTCGCACGAGCTCAGGCCTGACCCTTGGCGCGCTCACCGCACTCACAGCGCACGAGCGAGGCGAGGCCCTCTTGGCCGGTGCGAGCCAGCCGACATCCTTCACGGCCGAACCCCGTACCGAACACGGTGTCTTCCGCGCTCAGCAGGATTTCCGAGACGGGGCGACTCAGGTCGGTGGCATCTTCACGGCGCTACATCGTAACCTGCCCGCGGACGGCAGCATGGACTTCCTGACTACCACGGCCCTGAGTGCCGGTTTCGATTTCGAGCACAACTGGGGTGGATCCCGCTCTCGTGATTGGGCGCTCTGGGGGTTCTTCACGTGGGGTGCCGTGTACGGGCCGTCGGAAGCGCTGCTCCGCATCCAGCAATCGAGCAATCACTACTTTCAGCGCCCCGACGCTACGCGCTTCTCAATCGATTCGACGAGGACATCCTTGGGCGGCGTCAACTGGCGGCTCCAGTTCGAGCGGCGCAGCGCCGAGCATTGGACTGGCGCGATCTGGCTCGCGGAGGTCACCTCTGGCTTCGAAGTAAATGATCTGGGGTTTTGGACCCAGGGAGAGCGCCTGGATGGCGGAGCACGCATCGCTTATCAAGAGATCACTCCCGGCCGGATCTTCCGCAGCTATCGGATTAGCGCGTTCACCTTTCAGAACTTCGGCCACCAGGCGTTGGATGATGTGGGATCGCTGTCGTCTTGGAAGCGGGCGCACAAGCGGGGCGTTTTCGAGGCCAATGCGGACTTCGAGTTGTTGAACTACTGGGAGTTCGACGTGGAAGCGCGGTGGAGGCCGAGCATGATGAGCGATGTCGCGACGCGAGGCGGTCCGCTGATGGGCGACCCCGGATCCGTTGCTGTCGAGGCGGGTTTTGGCACGGATCGCCGAGCGGTGGTCGCGTTCCGCCCCAATTTCCTCTACGCGGATCGTCAGGCGGGGGGCTACGAGTGGGACGCGTACTTGGGTATTCAAGTGCGGCCCGCACCGAGTGTCGAGCTGGAACTCGGACCGAGCTTCTCGGCTGAACTCGATCCGGCACAATACGTGAGCACCACCGACGATGTGGGATACGCACCGACATACGGCAAGCGCTACCTCTTCGCCGATCTCCGGCGCCGGTCGTTCACGCTCGAAACGAGGATAAACGCCACGTTCAGCCCGACCCTCTCGTTCGAGCTGTTCGCCCAGCCGCTCATCTCCACGGGCGACTACCTCACGTACAAACAGCTCGCCCGGGCGGAGACGTTCGACTTTGATGTGTTCGAGGAGGGTACCGCACGCGCCGATGCAAACGAGGAGGTCAGGTGCGTTGGGGGACGAACTTGCGCCCTCGACGGCGAGCGGTACGTGGACTTCGATGCGGACGGCACGACAGACTTTTCCTTTGAGGACGGCGACTTCAACGTCCGTTCCTTCCGCATGACCGCGGTGGCACGGTGGGAGTTTCGCCCAGGATCGACGCTGTTTCTGGTTTGGCAACAGGATCGCCGTAGTGAGACGGCAACGGGCTCGTTCGACTTCGTGCGCGACTTTGGCGACCTGTGGGGAGGCGAGGCCGAGAACCTCTTCATTGTGAAGTTTTCATACTGGCTGGGTTTCTGAGCCGAGCGACTGCCCATCAGTTTTCCTTTTTGATCATCTCGTCGACGTAGGCTCGTATCGCTGCGAGCGTGCCTGGACTCTTCCACGCCGCCAGCACCTCAGCATCCGTCTCCACGCCGAGGCGGTCCATCCGATCGATGGCCGGCCGGCGGAGTTGGCGCTTGGTGATCCGGAAGCGATCGACCGGTTCGGAGGCGAGTCGCTCGGCCACCGCGGTCGCATGCTCGAGCAAGTCGCCTGGCTCCACGACCTCGTCCACCAACCCTCGCTCGTACGCGTCCCTCACCCGATAGGTTTTGCCCCGGTAGACGAGCTCTTGGAGATGGGCCGTGGAGGTGGCAAACCGGAGAATCTCGATCGCGACCTGCGGGAACGGCACCCCCACACGCAACTCGGGCACCCCGATCGTGCCATCACCACCGGCCATGATACGGTAATCGCACGCGGCTGCTAACACGCACCCGCCCGCGATCGCGTGGCCATTGATCGCCGCCACGGTGGGCTTCGCAAGGGCAAACAACGTGCGGAATGCGCCTACGAGCGCGGGCACGAATTGGTCGATGTACGCCGCGCCCCCATCGAGTACGCGGAAGAGATCGACACCGGCGCTGTAAATCGACCCCGTGCCGGTCAAGACCAACGCTCGCACTGACCGATCGGCTTCTGTTGCTGTAAGCTCAGCGCTTAGGGCTCTGCTCAACTCCAAGTCCAAGGCTTGTGCCTTCCCGTGCGCGAGCCGCAGGATGGCGATCGGGCCACGGTTTTCTCGATCAATCACCAACCCCACCTGTTCAACGGTGCTGGAGTACTCGGTTGACGCTGATTCTTCCGCGAAGCCGCTTGAAGCGCAACCCGCCACGATGTCCATACGCGACGGCGGATCAGGCGTAGCCTCCCACTCGTAAGTGGGTGTGCCGCGACAGTGCCATTAGTGCTCAAGTTCAGGTCGGTGCAAGTCTACGCGCAGCGAATTCCTGTGCAATCTGTCACAGAATTCGTCCGACATCGATCGTATCGTGCGCTAGCTTCAAGAGCGAATGCAGAGCGGAGGCGCCGGGGCTGCCACGAGTGCAGCCCCGGCGCGTTTTCATGAGAGCGGTGTCGAAATAGTGTAGCAATGATACAGGAACCTCTCTGCGTGTTCTGCCTGAGAAAAGCCATGAGAAGTGCAGGCTTAGGCGTCGAAAGCGATACCCGTACCACTTATCCCACCGACCTCTGCGTTAACGACTGACCCTCAATCGGCAGGCGTCTGATGCGCACGTTCGTGGCATCGAAGATCGCATTGCACACAGCGGGAGCGACCGGGGAAAGTGGTGGCTCACCCAAGCCAAAGGGCTGCTCGTGACTGGCTACGAAGTGTGCCTCGATCTCAGGCACGTCGGTGATCCGAAGCAGTCGATAGTCCGAAAAGTTGCTCTCCTGGGTCTGGCCGTTCGCGACTGTGACGGCCTCACGAAGCGTTGCGCTCAGACCGTGGAGCACGCCGCCTTGCATCTGCGCCTCCGCACCGGATCGGTTGATCACGATCCCGCAATCCGCCGCCGCTACGACGCGGTCGACACGCAACGGACGGCTGCCGTTGACGGTCACTTCTGCCACCTCCGCGACGTACGTACCGAACGTGAAATGCGCTGCGATACCGCGACCCTTGCCGGTCGGCAAGGGGCTCCCCCACCCTGCTTCCCGGGCCGCCAGTTCCAGCACGCCGGCCAGCCGACGCGGACTGAAGACGGGACCGCCGTGGTCGGCGTACTCGATGTCAGGGGCGTTTCGCAACAGTGCGAGTCGGAACTCGAGGGGATCGCGTCCCGCCGCGTGAGCCACCTCATCGAGAAAGCTCTGGACGACGAAGGCGTTTGCTGAGTGGAGCGTGGCGCGCCACGCGCACGTGGGAATTGCCGTAGCAACCGAGGCGTACGCAAAGCGGAGGTTCGGGATGCGAGTGGCCGGGAAATCGTCTCGATACATCTCTGAGCCAACTGGGGGGTCGTCGCTGCGTGCGTACGCGTAGCGGGACGTGTTCACCAGGTAGTGCCACCAGGCGATGGGCTGGCCCCTGTCATCGATGCCGGCGCGCAGCCGATGCATGCCGGCCGGGCGATAATAGCCGTGCTGCAGGTCCTCCTCGCGCGTCCACACCACTTGCACGGGTGTCTTGACCGCGTTGCCCACCCAGACCGCTTCCGCCGCGTAATCCGAGTTGAGCCTCCTCCCAAAACCACCTCCCGCCCGCGTCATGTGAACCGTGATCTGCTCTTCGGCGATTCCCGTGATACGCGCCGCGAGCATTCTCACTTCTGCCGGGTCCTGCATCGGCCCCCAGATTTCGCAGCTGCCAGAGCGAACGTCGGCGACGCAATTCATGGGCTCCATCTGCGCGTGATACAGAAACGGAACCTCGTACTGGGCTTCAATGACATGCGCGGACTCGCGCAGGGCACGAGTCACATCGCCGTCGTCACGCAGCATCACGTCGGGAGACCGATTGAGACGCTCGAGAAAACGCTGCCGCAACCGTTCGGTGCTCTCCGCTCCGGTTGGCCCCTCCACCCATGTAGTTTCGAGGAGGTTGCGGCCCTTGAGAGCGGTCCAGGTCGAATCCGCCACGACGGCGACGCCGTCCAGCAAAAACACCGGCCGATCCATTGCATCGATGCGGATGACATCGCGCACGCCGGGGAGCGCTCGCGCCGCACGATCGTCAAACCGTTCGAGCCGGCTCCCGTGCAGGCGGGGACGCGCGACCGCGGCAAACAGCATCCCTGGTAGCCTGACATCGAGACCGTATCTGCTGCGCCCGGTTACGATTGCACCATTGTCGACTCCGGCCACACGTGTGCCAATCAGCCGGTAGGTCGAAGGATCCTTGAGGGACACGCGCTCGGGTATTGGACGCTGGGCGGCCGCTTCCACCAAGTCGCCATAGCCGAGGCGCCGGCCGCTGGGCCGGTGCACGACCACTCCTCGATCGGCGTGGCAGGTAGATACATCGACCTGCCATCGATCTGCCGCCGCCCCTATTAACAGCTCCTTGGCAGTCGCACCCGCTTCGCGCAGCCGATCGAAGTTGAATCGGACCGCCCAACTCCCACCCGCCCACTGCGGGCCGTAACGCTCAGGATCGAGATCGGCCTGTTCGACCCGCACCGATGTCCAGTCCACCTCGAGCTCTTCGGCAACGATCATAGGCAGCGAGGTCTTGACCCCCTGTCCGATTTCGGGATTCTTCGCGAGGATCGTGATGATGCCGTCACGGTCGATGCGCAGGAACGGGTGGAGCTCGGTTGTCTCGACCGGGCCCGCGTGCACCGTTCCGCCAGCGGGACGGCTGCAACCCGGTAACGCAAGGCTCAGGAGGAGCCCGCCTCCGGCGGCGGCTCCCACCTCGAGAAACGTCCGTCGCGTGACAGTTGCTGACATGTTATGCCCCTTTTGCAATCTCGGCCGCGCGCCGAACGGCTTTGCGGATCCGAGGATACGTTCCGCAGCGGCAGAGATGACCACGTAGCGCTTCGTCGATTGCCGCATCCGTCGGATCGGGATCGTTGGCAAGAAGCGCCGCGGCGGTCATGCACTGTCCCGCCTGGCAGTAGCCGCACTGCGGGACATCCTCCTCTACCCATGCTCGCTGGACCGGGTGATTGCCGTCTGGCGAGAGCCCTTCGATGGTCGTCACCTCACGGCCCTCAACGGTCTGGACGGCCACGACACACGATCGCACTGGTCCGCCGTCGAGGTGTACGGTACAGGCGCCACACTGCGCGATGCCGCAGCCGTACTTGGTGCCGGTGAGTCCCAGCGTGTCACGCAGCACCCAAAGCAGAGGGGTGTCGGGATCGACGTTCACGCTCGTTCGGGAACCGTTCACACGAAATCGAACCTCCGCCATCGAGCGACTCCTTCGAATGACTTGGGGATGACTACGGGTGCACCAGCTTGCCTACATCACCCATATGTGGTACTCGGGCGGGTTCCGTCCAGCAGTCGTTCGGTATGAAAACGGTAAGGAAATCGTCAAGTTGGGAGCGATCAGCCCAGTAACCTTCCAATCGCATATCCGGATGCGGCGACCGTCGCGGATAGAATGGTGCCCCACAGCATATCCACCAGCACCACGCGGGTCGGGAATCCCTTCAACGTCGCCAGGTTGGTCAGATCGTACGTAGCATACGCGATGAGTCCGAAGAGCGCCCCCAGCAGGATCGAGCGCGCCAGGGACTGCCGCTCCAGACCAGGGAGCACGGCGAACACCAACACGCCAACCACGAACAGCAGATAGAAGATCACAGCCGCCCCCCAGCGCACGTCTGCTCGGAGCAGGTGTCCGAGCTGCTCCTGGTAGAAGCCACGCGCGATGACACCGAGCCACAGGAGATCGACGGCGAGGAACACCACGACCATGAGACCGTAAAGCATGCCGAGCGTAAGAGAGGTCATAGGAATGGAAGGAGAAGTGTGAATGTGGAAGCGGAGGAACGATCAGTTTTGCGGCTGTACCCGGACGAGCTGCTGCAGCAGTGCTCTGAGGGTGTCGGTCGGAAGCTTCCCGCGAGCGTTGACCCGATAGCCTGCAAACATCACCGACCCAAATGCGGTATCGCCTCGCAAAGGTGTGACACGAGGTGGACCAGTGGCCGTGGTGTCGCCGAGGCGACCACCCGCCGGAACAGCCCGCAAGATCAGCGGCTCGTTGGTCGCGAGTCGGTGAATCACCCGGACACCAGTCAGCTCACCAGAAGGAAATTCCGTGACGCTGTCGACAGCGAGCCCGCCAATCAGGATGATTGGGCCTGAGAGCTCGAGCCCGGCCGGCAGCGGGGCGGTTCCCGATGGCCGGGACGCTGAGCCGCTTGAGGCCGCCGACTGAGGCGCGGTCGGCTGGTCCAGGCCGGCTGGCTGTGCTGCCGCTGCGGCCGCGCCTCCGCCACCACTCGCACCGCTCGCGTTTCCTAGTGAAGAGTCCGTCACCAGCGAATCCACAGCAAGCGAGTCAACACCTATCGAATCGGGTGACTGACCGACAGTGTCTGAAATCATCTCGCTCAGATCTTCTCCCGCCGAGTCAGCGACGGCAGCCGGAACGCCGCTCGTTGGACCCGCAGCCGACGCGTTTCCAGCGGTCGCTTCCGAGCCACCAAAGAGTCCGCCGAGATCGAGCGGGATTACCCCGAGCTTGATAAACGCTCCGATGATCGCGAGCACGATGAGCGCGAGGGCGGCAAACAGCCAGATGCGTGATGACGTCTTCCGGCGCTCGGCATCTCGCGCAAAGCTCTCGAATGGCCGGCGTTCACTGGCAGTGCCTCTTTCGGAGGCTCGGTCCACCCGCCTCTGCACCACCGAGATCTCCGCCGCCATCTCGCCCGATACGCGGGAGCGTTCCATCTCGTGGTAGGGTTCCGGCTGCTCTGACGAGAACATCTCTTGCGCGACGTCAGCCGTCGAGACCGTCGCCACGTGTTCGGCAGACTCTTCCTCAGGTGGCTCCTCTTCCGCCTCCTCATGGGCCGCCACGGTTTGCTGAGGCTCAGGAACTGGCTCGTGAACCGGTTCCTCTTCCTCGAGTGGCGGCGCGGGCTCCGCGGGACGACCCTTCACACCGGCGAGCATCCGCTCGAGTACCGGCCGCACCTCGGCATCCGGACTGTCAGCCACCTTCCGCAGCGTCTCGAGTGGCTTCACCAGGTTGGCACGCTCGGCGAAATCGGCCAGCACGTCCCGCGTCGCGGCCACATGGCCATTTTCCAACAGTTGGCGGGCGTAGGTGAGGTACACCGAGGTGTGCTTTGGTGCCACGCGAAGAATCTTGAGACACAGCGCGATGACGCTCTTTGCGGAGCCATGTTCCGCGTAGTGGTCCGCCGCCCGCTCGTACATGTCGATGGCGCCCTCGGTGTCTCCCTGCTTGAGATGGAGATCGCCGACCTTCACATACAAGGGGAGCTGCCCCTTGATAGCCGGGGTGCCCTCGAGGTGGGTGAGGATGTGCCGGTAGATCGCCAGGGCCTTCTCGAGATCCCCGTCACGCTCAAATTGGCGGGCCTGTTCCTTGAGTGTCGCGACCTTGACCACGTTTTTTGCCTCCCACGACGGCTGAGCAAATCGAATGCCGCCAGTGTCGTGAAAGCTACGGGGCAGTGCCTTTGAGGGCAAAGGACATACGTCACGAACGCACAGCGGCGGCTGGTGTGGAAATGCCCCCGATTGGTCCCCCCAAAGCTATCGCGCGAACCGCGTGATCGTGATAGGTCCCATCAACCGAACTCCGGCTTGCCGCCAGGCTTGCGAGGGGAGGGGCTCGGCATATGCTTCGCTTCATGGTTCCCAATCCTAGACCGGCCGGTCCGCTGCCTCGTACGCCATGGGCTTGCTCCAGCTAGCTAAGTCCCTCCGAGAGGAGCGGCGCGCCATTGGCTGGAAGGGCGTTCTGAGAAAGCGCGGTTGGAAGCTCGTTGTCGCCGTGGTTCTCTTCTACCTGATCCGCGATCTCGTCCTCTACGTCGTCATCCCGCTGGGAACTGCTGCGTGGCTGCTTCGCTGAGCGCCCCTGCGAGACGTGTAGTCGTTCGGCTCAGCCGGCGATCACTCCTTGCGGTGAAAGTACGAATCCGTACCCTCAATCCAATCCCGCCGCGGCGGGGTAAAGACGTCGATGCTCAGCGTTTCCTCGAGCGCTTCGGCCTTGTGAGGAACGTTTGGCGGAATGACCACCACGTCTCCCGCGCGCTGGACGAGCTCACGTGATCCATCGGCGCCGATCCAGAAGCGCAGTGCCCCACGTAGCAGATAGCTGATCTGCTCATTCTCGTGCGAATGGGTTGGGACCACGCTCCCCTTCTCGAGAAAAATCTGGGCGACCATGGTGCGCTCACCTGTCACGTAACGCCGGCTGATGACATCGGTGACGGGCTCCTTCGGCATGTCGTCCCAGCGAAGGTGCTGAACCTGCTGTGTTGGCACGAACCCTCCTCTGTGTTGCAGTGCAAAGAACATGTCGCTTCGTCAATGATCGCCACAGAGTGCACAGAGAAACAGCGACGAGGTTACTGAGCTCTCTGTCCTCTGTGGCAGCCGGGCCGAGGTGGGTGGATTGAGCCACACCGGGTACAGATCAAGACTACGAGCTCACAGAGAACGGCATCGGGTGCCCCACCCAACCGACAAGAACGGAATTATCGCCCACCCGTGGTGAGCAACAGCCGCTTCAGCACCGGCAGGTCTGCGGCGATGCGAATGACGTGCTCATCGCGCTCGAGGGTGGCCGCGAGCCGCTCAGGGGTCCGCACCGGCCGGCCGATCGCGGAGGCGACGATGTCGGGAAACTTTGCCGGATGCGCCGTCGCGAGGAAGATCCCCTTCCCCGCAGCCGCGCCGCGTAACCCATTCATAAGGCCGAGGTATCCGACGGCCGAATGGGGATCCAACACGTAGTCAAATCGCCGGTAGACATCCGCCATCGCCTCACGGGTGTCGGCGTCTGAGTGCGTGCTGCCGCTCACGTGTGCACGGAGGTGTGTGAGATCGTCACCGTAGAGCGCACGTATTCGCGGAACGTTGCTCGGATCGCCCACATCCATCGCACTCGAGATCGTTCGTACCGACGTCTGGGGCACGTACTCTCCAGTGGTTAGCCACTTCGGCACCACCGCGTTGGCATTGGTTGCTGCGATGAAGTGGGCGATCGGAACCCCGAGTCGCTTCGCCATCAGCCCCGCCGTCAAGTTGCCGAAATTCCCCGACGGCACACTCACGAGCGGGATCTCCTGCGCGGAGTACTGCGCCCAGGCATGCGCATAGTACAGCATCTGCGGCAACAGGCGGCCCACGTTTACCGAGTTCGCCGACGAGAGCTGCACGTGTTCACGCAACTCGTTGTCCAGCAGCGCGCGCTTCGCTAGCGTCTGGCAGTCGTCGAACGTTCCCGCAACGGCGACGGCAAGCACGTTGCCTCCGACGGTCGTGAACTGTTTGCGCTGGACCGGACTGACCTGGTTTTGGGGAAACAGGATAACCACGCGCGTACGCGGCCGGTCAGCAAAAGCGTGTGCCACGGCGCCGCCCGTATCGCCCGAGGTGGCGGTGATCACGGTGAGCGGCGGATCGGTCGGTTGCCTGACCCCCGTCAGGAGTGCGGACAGGAATCGGGCACCTACGTCTTTGAAGGCTAGCGTGGGTCCGTGAAAAAGCTCGAGCACGGACACATGCTCATCGAGGGGAACGAGCGGTGTGTCGAAGGTCACCGCCTCGCGAATCAGCTCGTTCAGTCTCGCGTCGTCAACGGATGCACCCAAGAGGTGTCTCCACACGGCGGCCGCGACAGCATGAAGCCCTCTGCCGGGCAGTGCGGCGAGCGTAGCCTGCGGGAGGGGAGAGAGATCCGCTGGCAGGAATAGTCCGCCGTCGGACGCGAGCCCCTCTAGGAGCGCGGTCCGGAGATCGCATGTCGGCGCTGTTCCGTTCGTGCTGACGAACCGCATTGGGGAAAGCCTATGTAGTCGGGCTCACAGCTCGGGGAGCCCGATGGCGATGCGGAGACGATCCGTTTCGTAGTCCGACGCTTGCCAAACGAACCAGACGCTGAAATTGAGCGGTGAGATCCATGGGGTGAGATTGCCGAGTCCAAACCCGAGCTCGACGTAGGGCCTCGGCGCGGTCGCGATCACTTCATCACCGGGATTAGGCACGTGGTCGAGAAAGTCGGTCCAGAACGTCCCGCCGTGGAGGCTCAAGGTAAATGGCAGGTCACGAATGAGGGGGATCCCACTGCGCCGGAAGAGCTGTTGCTCGAAGTCATGTCGAACGCGGAGGACACCCACAAAGTTGCCGGAGAAGTTGACACCACCCAGCGTGTTGAATCCCTCCGTCTCGAAAAACGGTCCCTCACCCCTACCGAAGTCCACAGTGTAGTAGCGCTGCGGTGGGAGCTCACCACCCGAGCCGCCCAACACCACGTCGAATGTCGTGAGACCGAGGTTGAGCGTGCGTTGGCGCCGATGGACGCGCAGGAAGTAGCGTGTGAAGTCAAAGTCGTTGGCAATCACGCTCGGAGCCGCCACTTCCGCTCCGAGCGTGACTTGGGTGTAGGTAAAGGTTTCGAACAGAAAATCGCGGCCCTTGCGCTTGAGACGGGGACGAGAATCGTACGTCACCTGCGCCGAAAACGATCGCAGTCGACCATCCGTAACGGCCGGGTTGGGGCGCGGTATCGCCTTCCGGTCGAAGAACGAGTAGTTGGACGTGACGGCTGTACTCCAGTGCCGCATATCGTTGTACCCGACGTTGAAGCGTACGAAGTCGATCAGTTTGAGCTGCACATTCGCCGAGAGGCCTCGCTCCCGATAGTAATCCAACGGGTCGTCCTTATCCCACACTGCCGCGATCGTCGTGTTGCGGCCGCCGGAGACGATCGCCGGCCGTGCAACCAGCTGGTCCCGATACATAGCGCCGATCCACAGCCGCTGGACCTCGGATAACCGGTACCACCCGCCGAGTTCGTATTCCCACGCATCGCGCCCAAAAGCGTGCCCGGTTCGCAAGCGAAGCTGAAGGTTAGGCGACAGACCTCGCACCGTCGCACCTGCGCCGAGATAGGCGCCCTGCACGCGATTGAAGTGAAAGAAGTCTTCATTAGTACCCACGCCAATCAACACGAAGGTCGCGCCGAGCGCTCGAGTACCAAGCGATTGCGGTTGTGCAGCGATGGAGTCGATGCGAGTCCACGCTGCTGTTTCGACGTCGCTCAGCGGCACCGGCCGTCGGCTGGCCCACGCGGTGCTGTCCTGCCGATCGGCATCGTCATCGACAACGATGAGATACTCGCCGAGCGATTTGGGCGTGCCGCCCGCGTCGAACTCGAAGTTGTCGAGCAGCGCGGCGTGCTCGAACGTGAGATGATTGGGAAATCCGGGGATGGGAATGTTGATGTGGATCTCACCCGTAAAGCGGATCTCGATGGGCATCCACGCATCGTCGCCGACCTGCGCCAAACGTTGCCGGTAGCGAAGGTCTTCGAACAGCTCGAACCGGAGCGCCTTGTTTGCTCCGACGTCGATCATGCGGACGTCAAACGTCGAGTCGGCAATATCGATCATCCCGGCGAACAACGGCCGTGCGTTCGACTTCGGTTCGATCGCGAGCCGATAGATCATCTGACCCCCGTCCCACAGAGTGTCGATGATCTGGTAGTCGTACGATTGAAGCGCGTCATCAGCAGTTGGGGAGACAACCGAGTATTTCCCCAGATCGATCCGATCCCGATTGAAGTTTACGATCTGGCCCACGGACACCAGATTCTCCTCGGCGTCTAGGTTCTTCGACTGCCGGCGCGCTACGATGATTTCCTGATATCTATCCGGCCACTCCCAGTAGGCCTTCGTTTGGGTCTCCGTGATGAGTACGACAGACTCGAGCGAGTCGCGGTGCTTTTTGAGGTCTCGCACCACAAACTTTACGTATGCGTCGTACCGGTAATCCTGTATCCGAGCCAGAAGATCATTCTTACGGGCGATGGCACGGCGGATGATTCCCAGAGCCGGGTTTTCGTACTCATCTTGGACGACGATCGCATCCAGCTCCACCGGAATGGGCCGCATCCACACATCCGCCTGCGCGCCGGTCTCCTCCACCTGAATGGCAACGGACGTCATCCGGTACCCGATCTTGCGAAACTCGAGCACCCACTCACCCGGCGGAAGCGCGATACGGAATTGGCCATCGTGCGAGCTGAGCACCGACTGCCCAGTACCTGCTGTCCGCACGATCGCAAACGCAATGGGATCCCCCGAGACTGTGTCCCGGACCATGCCCTCCACAACACGCCCTCGCTCACCCTGCGCCCACAGAGGCGGGCAGATCAAGAGGAGAGCAACAAGGAGGACCCGCAGCCCTCGCAACGTTCCAATTCGCAGCGCCAATTACCCCATCAAACGGTGACAGAACAATACTAGGAGGAAGCGAAATGAAATGGGACGAGCGGGGACTCCTTACTCTCTACGGCGCACTCCTCACGTCTAACTGACCAGGCCCCTCAGGAGTTGGGACCCCGCCCGGCTGGCGACGACTGTGGAGCCATCGGTGAGTTTGACGACGACACGCCGATCATCGTACGGCTCGATCGATGCCACAAAATCCAGGTTGATGATGTGCTGGCGGTGGACTCGTCGGAAACGTTCCGGATCGAGCCGTGCCTCCAGCTCCGCGAGCGAGACGTTGAGGAGATACCGTCCGCGGTCCGAAAAGGCCGCAACGTAACTGCCGGTGGCCTCGAAGCGGGCAACCGACGCGACCGCGAACGGGACGATCGTACTGCCGAGGCGTGCGAAGAGTCTCTTGATGGGACCGGGCTCGAGCGCCTCCCGAATCCTCACATGGAGAGCCTCCTCCGAATTTGGGGCTTCCAGCCGCCGCCGAACGCGTTCTAGCATCGCATGAAAGCGCTTGCGTCCGAACGGCTTTACCAGATAGTCGATCGCCTCGAGCTCGAATGCTGCGACGGCGTACTGATCGTAGGCGGTCGTGAACACCACAGCGGGCTGGTGGTTGGCCTGCTCGAGCACCTGCAGTCCCGTGAGCTCCGGCATCTGAACATCGAGGAATACGAGATCCGGCTCCAGCTTGTTGATCAATCGGAGCGCGACGCGACCATCCTCGGCTTCGCCGACGATCTCCAGCCAATCGACCTCACCAGCAAGCTCCCTGAGCGCCTGGCGGGCAACTGGCTCGTCTTCAGCGATCAGCGCCCGCACCATCACTCGCGTCGACGGCTGGCGTCCGACGTTCCGTGGGAACGAACAGCCGCACGGTGAATCCCGCATTGGGTGCCGTCACCACTTCAAAACGAGCCCGCGGGCCGTACAGGGCCTCGAGCCGCTGCCGCACGAGACGCAAGCCCAGCCGGGCGTTTTGGTCCACCGATGCGAGCGTGGTACCGGGCCCGTCGTCACGAACCTCGAGTCGTAGCTCTCCGTTGCTCAGGCCGGCGCCAATCCAGATCGTACCTCCACCGGCCCGCGGCGCGATGCCGTGACGCACCGCATTCTCGACCAACGGTTGAAGACAGAATGAGGGGACGGTGCATTCGAGGGCCTGATCCTGAAGCGTCGTGCGCAGACGTAACCGGTCTCCCACTCGGAGGGTTTCGAGCGCGAGATAGCACTGCACGAACTCCCACTCCTCGGCGAGCGTGACCTCGTCGCGGGTTTCCTGATGCACCCGCGACGCGTATCGGAGCAGATCGGCAAACTGTTCAATGCCGTCCTCCGCCGCTGCGGGGTCGCGACGCACGAGGGCGATCAAAGTATGGAGTGTGTTGAACAGGAAGTGCGGATTGAGCTGCGCGCGAAGAGCCTGCAGCTCGGCCTGGGCCTTGAGCGCTTCCGCTCGGGAAGCACGGCGCTCTTCCTCGCGTAACCGCGCCGTCGTCCGATACGCATAGGTGAGGCTCGAGAGGATGGTGTAGATCATGAGCCCCATGAAGAACTGCCAGACAATGATGCATGCAACGCACTCCGCATGCTCCGGACTCGTCGAGAATACGCGACGCATCAAGAGGACGAGCCCTAAGGCACTGAACGCCGATAGTGCGGCATAGGAGATCCCGGCAACGGCGTGGAGGCCGATGAGTCGGCGAAGCTGGTTTGGATGCCAGGGGAGTCGACTACAGAGCCACACGACGCCCAACCCGTAGACGGCAAACGGGAGAACGTTGTTGAACCCCGCGGCGACCGCGTGCCACAGCGAAAGCTCACCACTCAAGGCAAACGCCGAGATGTAGATCCCGAGGAACGGAATCCATCCCATGGCGTAGAGCGACCACCATCTCGATGGGCTGGTTGGTGAGCTCATCCGCTGCCGCTGGAGTCAGGAGCTACCCACATTCTCAGAAAGGCGCGCCCGCAACGCAAGAGACGACACGGCCCATTCACGTCGACCGCGTCCGAGGACCTCTCGAGACATGAGTGGGCCACGCGTGTCGTGGCATCTGCATGGCCGCCACGAGCCACTGACTGACGAAGCCGGCGTACCCGTCGATGCCGGACCCGGAGGATTGGCGTACGGAGCCTGATTCGGGCGCGGACGTGTCGGTGGTTGCAGACACGCGGGCATCCACGTTCGCGTTGGTCATGATCGCCTCAAGTAATACGTGGGTGCGAGCGGCCCAAACCGCGGTTCCTCAGCCGGCACCGGAATTCGCCCCAACAGTTGCCCCTCCCCATCGACCAGTCGATATGCCCAAGGCGCGGCACGGGTCACCCAGAACCGCTCCGGACAGGCTGTCGGCTGGCACCGCGGTGCCATCACACACATTCCACCTACACACATGTGATCCCCATCGGCAAATCGCATCTCCGCTCCAATCCGGGACGTCGTCTTGCTGCCGTCCCGATGGCTCGAATAGTGGATAAGGTCGAGGGTGGGATCCAACGGGGTCCGTGCAAGTGGGCGATTCAGCACCCCGAACGGGTGAAGTGTGCGGTGGGTGGCGCGCTAATCGGCGTCAACCGTCCACGGCCCCTGACGCCCCGTTATACTCCGGCCCAGCCGTGACCGCTTCATCTGCACCCCGCAGCGCCTGGTCGATCTTCGTCTTTTGGGCGCCACTCGCCGCCACCTGGCTGATGATGGCGGCGGAAGGTCCCTTGCTGGCTGCCATCATTGCCCGGCTCGCCGATCCCAAGTTCAACCTCGCGGCCTACGGCGTCGCAGTAGCGTTTGCGATTCTCGTCGAGGCTCCGGTGATCATGCTGATGAGCGCCTCGACAGCGTTGGTGGAGGACGCGATCAGCTTCCGTCGGTTGCGCAATTTCGCCTACGCACTGGGCGGCGTGGTTACCGCGGGGATGGGTGTGGTTCTGATCCCTCCCGTCTTTCGGCTCATCACCCAGACCATCATCGGCCTCGACCCCGAGGTAGCTGAGCTGACGTATTGGGCATTGGTGATTCTGCTGCCGTGGCCGGGGGCGATTGGCTACCGCCGGTTCTACCAAGGCCTGCTGATCCGGCACGGCAAGACCCGACTCGTGGCGTACGGCACAGTTCTGCGGCTGATCACGATGACTGTGACCGCACTGCTTCTCTATCGGGTTGATGCACTCCAGGGGGCTTACGTCGGAGCGGCGGCGCTGTCGGCGGGGGTCTGCGCCGAGGCGGCGGCGGGTCGCTTGATGGCCCGCCGCACGGTGCGAGGTCTGCTAGCAACCACCGAGCCACCCCCGGATGGGCGTGAACTTTCATACAGTCGCATCCTCACGTTCTATTATCCACTCGCGCTCACGTCAGTGATCGCGTTGATCGTGCCGCCGATGCTCACCTTCTTCATGGGTCGGGGTCGATTCCCGGTCGAGTCGTTGGCCGTGTACCCCGTGGTTCACGCATTGTCGTTCTTGTTCCGGGCAATGGGGCTCAGCTACCAGGAGGTGACGATCGCGCTCATTGGAAAACGCTTCGAGCATCGGCGCGAAGTCGGGTGGTTCGCAGTTTGGCTCGGTCTCGCCGCTTCCGCGGCGTTCGCCCTCATCGCGTTCACGCCGTTAGCCGACGTATGGTTTCTGACGATCTCGGGCCTGACACCGGAGCTCGCCGCTTTTGCCATCACGCCAACACGCATCTTTGTAGCCATCCCCGCCTTGTCGGTGTTTGCTTCGTTGCTCCGCGGCATCCTCGTGATCGGAGAGCACACACGTCCCATCACCTGGGCGACCGTGGTGGAGGTGGCACTCATCGCTACGCTCTTCCTCTTGGCCAACGCGCGGACAGACTTGGTGGGCGTCACCGTGGCCGTCATCGCATTCACTGGAGGACGCATCGTCGGCACCATCATCCTCGCGGCGGCGGCACACAGGGCTCAGCAGTGGAGACCAAGTGAACAGTGAGCAGGTCCTGGCACCCTCACACGTCTGTCCGCCGTCCGTCTTTCGATCTTTCCATCCTGCCAACTTTCCCTTAATTACTCCTGATGTCCCGCTCCAACGTGACCCAGGCGCTCATTGACTTATCCGGGGGCGACCGGAGTGCGTTGGACCGCCTGCTCCCGATGGTGTACGACCACCTGCGCCGTATTGCCAATCGTGAGTTGCAGCGGGAACGCCCCGATCACACGCTGACACCGACGGCCCTGGTCCACGAGGCGTACCTGAAGCTCGTTCAGCTCGATCGTATCAGCTGGCGGGGACGGGCGCATTTCTTCGGCGCCTGCGCCCAGGTGATGCGGCGCATCCTGATCAGTTACGCGAGAATGAAGAAAGCGGAGAAACGTGGAGCTGGCGCCGAGCATGTTCCCATCCACGACGTGTTTGTCGCTGCGCACACGCGTCCCGGTGATCTCGTGGCACTCGATGAAGCCCTCGTCCGCTTGGAGCAGCTGAGCGAACGGCAGGCGCGCATTGTCGAATGCCGATTCTTTGCCGGCATGGGGGTCGACGAAACCGCGGAAGCGCTCGGTATCTCACCGGCCACGGTCAAACGCGACTGGACGGTCGCGCGGGCCTGGTTGAACAAGGAACTGCACACGCAGTAAGCCACCCGCGCCAACAGGCGCCCGCCCACGACGTCCGATGAGCCTTTTGGGGCGCTCTCTGCGCCTGACCATTTCAGACGACACACGACAGGCAAGGGACGAAGCCATGGAAACATCGCAGCGGATTAGGACGGCCTTTGAGCGTGCCGCCACAGCGCTGGCCAAGCGGCCCGCGATTGGGCGAGGCACGGCAGTCGCCAAGGTTCGCCTCGTCTCCGGACTCGCGTGTGAGATCGAGGACGGTCGATGGAAGCTACGGGTGGACTCGAGCGAGAAAACCGGTGGCGACGGCAGTGCACCGGACCCCGGCGTGTTGGGTCGTGGTGCACTCGGATCGTGTCTCGTCATCAGCTATGCCAAGTGGGCCGCCAAGCTTGGGGTCCCCATCTCCGGAATCGCAGTCGAAGTACGGGCTGACTACGATGCGAGCGGTGAGTATGGGGTGTCGGATGCTCCCGTGGGCTACGTCGAGGTGCGCTATATCGTGACGATCGAGAGCGATGCCCCGGAACACGAGATCGTCGAGTTGCTCGACCTTGCGGACGCCCACACGCCGTGGCTCGACGTCTTCGTTCGCGCGCAGCAGGTCCGGCGCGAGGTGCGCGTGATTGCGCAGGGCGGGTGAGCGTCATGGAACCGCAATTACAGCGCCGCGTGCAGCGTTACGGCTGGGACAAGGCGTCAGACCACTACGAGCGCTATTGGCGCGAGCAGCTGGCCCCAGCGCAGGAGCGTATGCTCCATCTGGCGGAGCTTCGCCCGGGCCAGCGCGTACTGGACATCGCGTGTGGAACCGGGCTCGTTACACTCCCGGCCGCACGGGCGGTTCAACCAGGGGGGGAGGTCATCGGCACCGATCTCTCCGAGCAAATGGTCGTCGGTGCCGCGGCCGAGGCCCGTCGATTGAACGTGGACAATGCGCGCTTCGAGCGCATGGACGCCGAGGAGCTGCGGCTTCCAGATGCGTCGTTTGACGCTGCGCTTTGCGGCCTCGGTCTGATGTACGTTCCCGATCCGCTGCAGGCCGCGCGGGAAATGTACCGTGTCTTACGATGGGACGGCGTCGCGGTGGCGGCGGTCTGGGGACAGCGGGATCGCTGTGGGTGGGCGGAGATCTTCCCCATCGTCGATTCGCGGGTTGAGAGCGACGTCTGTCCTCTCTTCTTCCAGCTCGGGACCGGTGATGCGCTGCGCTACGCCCTCGAGGCCGCCAACTTCACCGACGTCATCGTCGACAGGATCACGACGACGTTGCATTACCCCTCTGCAGAAGAGGCAATCGGGGCGGCGTTCGTGGGTGGGCCAGTCGCGCTCGCCTATTCCCGGTTCGACGGAACCACACGCGAGGCGGCGCACGCCGAGTACCTCGCGTCCATCGCGAACTACCGCCACAGCTCGGGGTACGACATTCCCGGCGAATTCGTGATCGCCCGAGGAGTGAAACGACCGTGAGCAGTAACGGGGGAGGAAGAGACCGGGTGACGACACCTCCAATTTCCCATTCCACAAGCGAACTTCAGGCAACTCGATAGGAGCCGCGAAGTAGCTGTGCTCCATCTCGCGTTACGTCAAGCTTTAGATGCGATGACCGTGCAATTACGGTGTCGTGACGTTGCTCTCTGAGGTCGTCGCGCACCGCGTGAAGGCGGGGTTGCTATGTGGCATGGTGCCGTTCGTGAGGTGGTGGAGCATCTCGTGCTTCACGGCGGACTCGGATCTCAGATAGAAGCGCTCGAGCACGATGGTGCGTGGTGCGGCCCACACACCGAACACGTCGGCCCCGTCGAGCGTCACGGCGTCCCCCACATACCACCGGATTTCCCGGAATTCACCCCGCAGGCCGACACAATCTTCGAGCTGATCCCACCAGACCTGGTACACGGGGGGCGGGGGGAAGGGATCGAGCGACTCCGCTTCCACCCCAAAATCCCCACAAGCGAAGAGCACGACACCGGCAGCGCACCACCGCATCGTCCGCCTTGGCGTCCACCAGGCCAGCGCTGTCTCCCGTTGGCGCATCACACTGCTCCCCAGGTATTCGCCTGTGAGACCAAGCAAGGTCCGGGCCGGGAAATGTGACACGGATCACAGTCTGGCGCTGTTGGCTAAGTGGTTGTTGTCAAATCGACTAGGTAGAAAAAGAGCCGGCCCGCGCGGGCCGGCTCCCCTAAGACGCGTGTGTGACGTGATCTACGGTAGCAGACGCTCGGGCCGCTTCTTCAGGACGAACAGGCCTTCGCGCATGCTCGTGACAATGATGTTCCCGCTCGCGAAGAACGGATAATTGCTCCACGAGCCCGCAAAGCCTGGCGCGTCCTTCCCGAAGGGGACCGTGTCGAAGAACGCGATCTCGCGTGGGTTCGCCGGGTTTCGGATATCGATGATGCGCAGCCCGGCGACGTAATTCGATTCGTACAGAAAAGAACCCCGTACGTACAAATTGTGGTCCGTGGCCCCGGTCTCACCGAGGTACTCGGTGAGGAGCACCGGATCATCGAGGTCCTCGATGTCCCACACCATCGTGCGTGTGCGCGGTGCGACCCCTGTGACTTCATCGCCCTCGTCGTTGGTGAAGAAGTAGCGATGATCCTCGGAGATCCACCCTTGATGGGCGTACACCACGTTGGGATATGAGGCCGCCGCCAACGGCACCGGCTGCGCCTTGTCGGTGACGTCGGAGATGCTGAGCGCGGTCTCATTCGAGCTAAAGCAGATTTCCTTTCCCTGATGAACGACGTCCGGGCCGTTGTAAATGACGCACATCGCGTCATGCGTGTACCCGGTTTGCGCCCTCCCTGTCTGTGGATGGGCAAAACAGCCGACAAACTGCGGGCTCGTCGGCTCACGAAGATCGAGCATGTGGAGACCTCCGCCACACGTCTCTCCCCCCATACTCGCGCCAACCACGTACGCAAAGCCGGTGGCCTCGTTGATAACGATGTTGTGCGCGCTGTAAATCCCATCGTAGTGCGCCGTTTCGGTAAACGTGCGCGGCGCACCCTCCACGGAACGGAGTTGCGTGAGGTCAAAGATCTGCACGCCGTGGGGACCCGCGCCATCTGACACAATGTACGCGTGGTTCTGGTACACCTTGATGTCGCGCCAGAGATTCTTGATCGCACCCTGGTGGAGTGGCAGGTCGCCCAAGAACCGTGGACGGGCGGGGTCGGTTACATCGACGAATGCCGTGCCATCGAACCGACCGACAATCGCATACTCCCGTCTTGTTTGTGGATCGGTCCAGCCCCACACGTCATTCACCTGAATGCCGCGCTCACCACCCAGGGCACTGACCGGAAGAAACGAAACCAGATCCACTTCGGAACAGGTGAACATGCGGGCCTTGCCATCGTCACAGTCCACCTGCCCATCGACGATGGCCTCCATTCCCGATGCCTCGTCGATCAAGGTGCCCGCAGCTGACCACCGTCCATCGGGGGCTAGCCGGTACAGATATCCCGTTCCCTCGAAAAAGTCGCCGCCAGGTGCCGCGACCATGGCGAACTCTCCCTGCGTGGCAATCACGGCCCCAAAGGACGCGCCCATCGTGAGGCCACCGACCGTCAACTGCTGACGTTCGATCCATCGGCGCGTGATTCGATCTTGGCGAAACACGTGCACCGCACCCGCGAGCCCACCAAAACTCGGCGCCCCGACGAAGATGTCGGCGCCGGCCTTGCTCACCGTATAGCCGAAGAGACCGAACGCGGGCTGCGCTGGTGCCATCCGCCCTCGTTCGGTCCACACTCCGGTTTGTCCATCTGCCTCGAAGTGGAGCACCGCACCCACGCCTTGATTCGTCATCGGGGCACTGACCAACGCGCCATCCCATTCGAGGCTTACGGCGATCCCAAGCGACCGAACGGACGGGTCGGAGGTTGCCAGACGTGCCGTCTCCTGCCAACCGTGCCCATTGTTGTGGTGGAACACGTAGGCCGACCCTGCTCTATACGGCGGGGGGGCGCCGACTAAGGGTGGCACCGTGTGCGGCCCAGGGGCCCCGACCAGGGCGGTCTCCTGATTGAGCGCCACGGCAGCACCGAACCGGTCACCTGCCGCGGTCTGTGAGCCGACCAAGGTCGCCGCATTCGTCCACTGCCCCGTCGTTGGATCCCGGCGGAAGATGTAGGCAGCCCCGGCCTCGCCGCGCCCGGGAGCGCCGACGACGGCGGTGCCCTCATACAGTGCCAGCGCGAATCCAACACTGTCCCCGGGCGCAGCGTCGTCGGGGATCAGCCGCACCGTTTCCGACCACTCTCCGCTGGCCCAGCGCTCGTAGACGTACACGCCACCCTGCGCATCCGCCTGCTTGGGCGCCCCAACCAGCATCACGTTTCCATGCACCGCCACGCTCTGCCCAAAGCCATCGCCAACTTGGGCGTCGGCGGCGGACACGCTGGTCTGCCGGGTCCACGACTCGCCAGCCCCCCTGGCAAAGACGTGGACCACCCCGCGCTGCATCGGCGGCATGGGGAAGAATCCAAACTCTCCAGCACGAGCCACGAACAGTTCCTCGCCACTCATGACGGCCGCGGCCCCGAATCCGACCAGGGGGGCGGGCCTCATCGACATGACGGACTGTGACGGAAGGGGTTCGGTGATCAAGGCGCACGCCAACACGACCGATCCCACTATCAACAGCAGCGACTTCATCTCGCATCGACCTCTTGAAGGCGGAAGGCTTGAAGTCTGTCCCCGACGTCGGGCTGCTGGCAAGGGTTGCCATGGGCTGGCGCGCCTCAACGGAATCCTTTATCTAGCAAGCGCGCGCCCCACCCGACTCGGCTCGACCCAGGATTCTGAACGTCTAACTGCCGTGTTCCCGCTGTGACGTCTGCAATATTTGGCATGCAGTCACTAAAGCGAAGTGATCCCAACAGGTGGCGCGTGGTGCCGCTAGTAACCGCCGTCATTCCAGCCGCCTTGGGTCTCCTGGTGTTGCTGGGCTGGCATACCGGCGTCACATCGTTGATCCAGGTGCACCCGTCGTTTGTTCCAATGCAGTACAACACAGGCCTCGGCTTCGTACTCGCCGGAGGCGCTCTCCTCGCAGCGGAGGCACGTTGGGAAGGGTGGAGCCGGTCTTTGGCCACCGTCCTGGTCGTCCTAAGCGCCGTTACGCTCGCGCAGTACGCATTCGGGGTCGATCTGCTCGTCGATCAGCTCGTGATGGACGCGTACGTCACCGTCCACACCTCGCACCCCGGCCGGATGGCACCCAACACTGCGCTGAGCTTTACCCTGACCGGTATCGCGCTGCTGTGCCTGACCGCGCGAGGCGACGACACCCGGATCGCCATTACTGGACTCCTAGCGTCGGGTGTGGCGACCCTGGGTATCGTAGCGTTGTTCGGGTACTCAACCGGCCTCGAGGCGACTTACGCCTGGGGTACGATGACCCGAATGGCGGTTCACACGGCTGCTGCCTTTGGCATCCTCGGCGTGGGAATCTTTGCGCTTGCGCTCAAGCGTGCGGCGTTTCGTGATGGTCACCTACCCCGGTGGAGCGCGGTCGCGGCTGGTGCGACCGTTGCGGTCGCCGGTTTGGCGCTGTGGCAGGCCTTAGAAGCCGCAGAGGAACAACAAGGGAGCCAAACCGTCCAAAGTCAGATCCGAACGCTCCGGGCCGAAGTGCACGAGCTGCTCGATTCTCGGACAAAGGCCCTCACCCGCATGGCACGGCGGTGGGAAGTACAGGGGAAAACTCCCGTGGAGCAGTGGTCAGCTGACGCACGTCTCTACCTGTCCCACTGGCCCGAGCTGACTGACATCATCTGGCTCGACTCCTCTCGGATCCCACGCTACATCGAGCATGAGGTCGGGATCAACCAGGCCACCTTGACGACGCTCGCCACGGCGGCGGCGATGGACCCGCGCGCCGCGATCTCGCGCCGGGATCGAGAAGCCGCCCTATTGCCCGCTCAACCCGTGGCCGCAGGCGTGCTCGTACCTACAGTCGTGCCGCTTTTTCGGAATGCGGTCACGTTCGAGGGCTTCTTCGTTGGCGTCTTCCGGCCAACCACGCTGCTCAGCCGGGCGGTGTTAGACATGCGACAGTCGGGTTTTGCACTCGAGATCACCGATGGCGACCTGGTGATCTCGACCGCCGAAGCCGCCGCGGCTCCGCCACCGACTCGCAACGCCGCCGAAATCGACGTGGAATACCAGCAGGCCCGCTGGCGGCTGCATCTCGCCATCGTCACCGGCGGCCCAGCCGACCCGGCGACCGGGCTTCCGCAGGCTGCCTTGATTGGCACCTTCATGATGGCCGTCCTGGTCATGCTGACGATCGACCGAACTCGCGCCGCTCAGGTACGGGCGAAAGAGGTCATTCGCAGCTCGGCGCTCCACCGGACGCTCACGGAGACCGTACCACACTTGCTTTGGCTCTGCGAGCCCAACGGATCCGCGACGTACCTCAACCCTGCTTGGTATCGACTCACCGGGCGCACCGAGAGTGACTCGCTGGGTTTGGCGTGGCTCGATGCCCTACACCCCGACGACGGCGCATTGGTGAAGCAGCAGCTCGCACATGCCGAGCGCTTCTCTGCGGAGGTGCGAGCGCGGACAGCCGACGGCGAGTTCCGCACGCACGCTCTGGTCGTTACGCCCCTAATCGACACCCACGACGTGATTCTGCTCTGGGTTGGTGTTGGCACCGACATCACCGAGGTCCGCCAGGCTGAGCACGAGCTGAAGACCATCAACGAGCGATTGGAGCAAGAGGTGGCCGAACGTACCGCGGCCCTGGCCAAATACGCGGCCGACCTGGAACGCTCCAACGCCGAGCTCGAACAATTCGCATACGTTGCGTCACACGATTTACAAGAGCCCCTCCGGATGATCGGGAGCTACACACAGCTCTTGGCCCGCCGCTACGCCGGTCAGCTGAGCGAGGAGGCAGACGAGTTCATCCACTATGCGGTGGATGGGGCGCACCGCATGCAGCGGCTCATCAACGACCTCTTGGCGTTTTCACGAGTTGGGACGCACGGTGGCGCGTTTGAGCGTATCGACTGTCGAGAAGTCATTGAGCGGGTGCTGCGAGATCTCGAGCTCACGCTCGAGGAGAGCGGCGCATGCATCGAGGTCGGCCCACTTCCCGTCCTCGACGCCGATAGTCAGCAGCTGTGTCAGGTGTTTCTCAACCTGATCACCAACGCCATCAAGTTCCAGCAGGACACCCCACAGATTGCCATTGCTGCGCAAGAGAACGGTGAATTCTGGACGTTCTCCGTTCGTGACAACGGCATCGGAATCAGTGCAGAGTACTCCGAGCGAATCTTTGTCATCTTCCAACGGCTCCACCGACCCACCGAGTACACGGGAACGGGGATTGGTTTGGCGATCTGCAAGCGTATCGTCGAGCGCCACGGCGGGAAGATCTGGGTGGAATCCGAACTCGGCAGGGGCTCCACCTTCTACTTCACACTCCCGAGAGAGAGGCGACTGGTCACATGACGGACGGCGTTTCTGGCCGAGTACTCGAGATTCTCCTGGTGGAGGACAACCCTGGCGATGTCCGCCTCACGATGGAAGCGCTGCATGACGCCAAGGTGATCAATACGATCCACGTGGTCGAAGACGGTGTCGAGGCGCTTACGTACCTGAGACGGGAGGGGAAATACGCCGACGCGCCGAGGCCGGACGTCGTATTGCTCGACCTGAATCTCCCAAAGAAGGATGGCCGCCAGGTGTTGGAGGAGATAAAGTGCGACGACGAGCTCAGGCGGATCCCGGTAGTAGTGCTGACCACCTCGTCTGCGGAGCGCGACATCCTGATGAGTTACGACCTGCAGGCGAACTGCTTTATCACCAAACCCGTTGACCTCGACCAGTTTCTCGGCGTCGTCAAGTCCATCGAGCACTTCTGGCTCTCCGTAGTGACCCTGCCGCGTGGCCAGGCCTGACGAGGGTCCGATCCTAGTTTCGCAGCTCCACCCGAAACGAAGGCGGTGTTGCGGGGGTTTCCCATGTGGGACCGGGAGCCCCTAATAAGAATCCCTGGGCCAGGTCACACCCCTCGCCTTTCAGGTAACGCAACTCGTCCTCGGTTTCGACTCCCTCGGCGACGACCTCCAAGCCGAGCCCGTGTCCCAGTCCCAGGATGGCGCCGGTAATCGCGGCACGTCGGCGAGACGCCGGGGCACCGCGGATGAACGACTGATCGATCTTCAGCGCATCCACTGCGAACCGTTCGAGATAGGAGAGCGACGAGTAGCCCGTCCCAAAATCATCCACGGCGAGGCGAACACCAAGCGCCTTGAGCTCACCCAAGGCGCGCCGTGTGCGCTCCGTGTCGCGCATCAATAAGCTCTCGGTGATCTCGAGCTCGAGCGAGCGCGGCTCGAGTCCCACCTCATCCAGCGTACGCTCCACCGTGTCAACGAGGTTCGCCTGGTTGAATTGTCGTGGCGAGATGTTGACAGCGATTCGGAGGTGTCGCGCACCGGCTTCGCGCCATTCTTTGAGCTGGCGGCACGCAGTCTGGAGCACCCACTCACCAACCCGGTGAATGAGACCCAACTCCTCGAGCACGGGAACGACTTGCTCGGGCTTGATGCGCTGGCCGTTGCAGCGTTGCCAGCGGAGCAACGCCTCATATCCCTCGACGCGACGAGTCTCGAGTGACACTTGTGGTTGAAAATAGAGCTCGAACTCCTGCCGCTCTACCGCGCGAAGGAGATCGCGCTCCAGCTCCAGGCGTGACAGCGCAGGTTGTGTTTCAGTCTGCGTGGCAAAGCGATACGTGTTCCCGCCGCTCGCCTTTGCCGCATACATCCCGTCATCCGCTGCCTTGAGCAATCGTTGTACCGACTGACCATCCTCGGGATAGATGGCGACGCCGATGCTCGTGGTAACGACGAGATCACCGCCGCCGACGCAGATCGGTGCAGCAAGCGACGCGAGGACGCGTTCGGCGACCTCAACCGCTGCGGTGGAGTCGGTGAGGTCCTCGAGCAGAATACCGAACTCGTCACCGCCGAGCCGCGCGATCGCGTCGCTGTCCCGCACGGCGGTCGTGACTCGGCCCGCGACCACACCGAGAACGTGATCGCCCGCGCTGTGTCCAAGACTGTCATTGATCGTTTTGAACCGATCGAGGTCGAGAAACATGATCCCCGCGCGGGTGCCGTGTCGCTCGGCTCGCGCAATGGCTTGCCCCACGCGCTCCGCAAAAGCCGTGCGATTCGGGAGCCCTGTGAGATCGTCATGGTGTGCGAGATAGGCGAGGCGGCGCTGCGTCCGCTTCCGCTCGGTGGCATAGCGGATGGAGCGTTCGAGGTTGTGGGCGTCTACCCGTCCCTTCGAGAGATAGTCCTGGGCACCTATCTGAACCGCTTCGGCGCCCAAGGCATCGTCGTCCATCCCGCTGAGCACGATAACCGCGGCGTCTTTCGTCGCCATCTGAAGACTCCGCAGCGTGTCCAAACCCCATGAGTCTGGGAGGTTCAGGTCGCAGAGCACCACGTCGAACTTCTCTTTTGTGACACGATCAAGGGCGTCGGCCAACCGGTCGACGTGTGCGACGGTCTCGAGGTGCAGACGCGTCTCTGTCAGATATGTCCGAACGAGCAGCGCGTCCCCGCGGTTGTCCTCTATGATCAGGATCGAGGTCCGTGCCTCGGGCACTCGGATCGGCTTCGTGGTTGTTCCGCGATAGCGCTCTATCGCACGGCGGATGGTCTCGATGAGCTCACACCGATCCCAGGGCTTGCACAGCACAGCAACGTCTGGACCGGTGTCAAACTGGGCGCGGAATGTCTCCGACTCGGGCTGGTCAACGACCATGAGATATATCGCGGCTGGCTGGATGGGTCGCAGCCGCCGTATCAACGAAACGCCGTCGATACCGGGCATGGACCCATCGGCCGCGATGACGGCGTAGGGAATGTGAACGGCGCGTTCGATGGCCTCTTTTCCGCTCGCGACCGTCTCGACCTCGAAGCCGGCGCTCCGCACACATTTGGCGAAGGCCGCTCGAGCCGCAAATTCGTTGTCGACAAAGAGCACACAGGGCTTGGAAGTGAGGCGACCCTGTGTATCGCCGGTCTCGCTGACGGGCAAATTAGACCTCCGAGGACGGGCTGGGGGTGGCGGTTTCGTGGCTCACTCGGGGGCCAGGGCGCGGTGACCCTACAGTGGCTTAAGGTGAGACATATTGGGCTAGCCCGCTGTGACGGATCCCACAAGACGTGAGACGCGGGAAGGGATTACTTACCGACGGGCTTGCGCCCGCGGAACCAACAAATCAGTCGAGAAAGGGGGATTTCCTGGGTCTGGTACGGGGCTCACGCGCCGAATCCAGCAAGCGCTGGAGCTCCTCGTTACTCAACTCGAATGGGTCGCGCTCGTACCCCGGGGGGTCAACGACCTTGCGTGCCTCCTTGTTGCCACCGATTGGCTCGAACTCCCACTCCGTCTTGGAGCGCGGAATGACGTCCCACGCATTTCCATCGCGATCGACGAAGTTCCGGCTTGCCATGGCACCCCCCGGGTCAGGTGTCAGGTGTACCGCTCCGGCTTGCAACATACAAGGAACGCGATACGAATGAGGAGGGGTCTATTAGCCCGGTGGTTTCGGAGATGAGACTTCCCTGCCCCTCTTGCCCTCACACAAGCGCCGGCACGCCGACGAGATCGCTATCGATCGGTACGTCCGTGGATTCTTCGGGCCCGCCGCGGTCATGAAAAACATGGAGGATACGCGCGCGGCCGATCTCCTCGTAATCGACCTCGGGGTACTCTTTCTCCCGAAAGGGCTCATGCATCATGAATTCGTGGAGGACGACACGTATCCCCGGCAGGCCATCGAAGTGTCGCTCCTCCACTCGTCCAGCACCAAACAAATCGTACGCATCGAACAACGCGCGGAAAACGAGCCGGAGCTGATTGAGCCGAATCCCATCTTCCACGAAGACCAGATCGACCTCCAGGGCTCGCAAGACGTTGTAAAGGTGGTGACGGGCGACAGGCGACAGCACGCGATGGTACGGCGGTCCCACCACCCACGAGTCATCCTCACTCGTGTCTCTCGTCATATGGGTGACGAACCAGTAGTGCGGCGCAATCCAGAACCCGTGACCATGCGCGTAGTTGCGTGAATCTGCAAATCGCAGAAGCTCCTCGAGCCCGCTGAGCAGCTGCCGGCGCGCCTCCACCTCGCCCAGTCGGTGCATAGCATCGAACACGTCGGGATGATCTAAATCATCGGGGTGAACACGTATGCCCGATGAGACCGGGAGCTCGTGGTGTCCGGGGTGCTCGGGACGCGGCGCGTCGCGATCCAACGCAATACGGACACCGTCTCGCGAACGACGGGGCCCTGGAAAGACGGGGTCAAACCCCTCTGCACGCAGCGTTGCAAGACGCCTCGTATCTATCGCCTCACTACCGCTAACGACCACTCGTATTAACTGAGGCTTCGCTGGATCACGAAACCGATGGACGAACGTCTTGAGCGGAAACGACCACGCCCAGCTGAAGAACCCCACAAACCCACACCACGCGGCCGCTCCCCCCAGAAAGGTCGTGATCGGCAGCGTCGTGGTACCCGCACCGTCCAGGCGATCCCCCACCGCAAGCAGCGTGAGCACGAGCACGGACGCCGCGGCGAGGATCGCTACCGCTGCGACCAAACGGTGCCAACCGGTGACGGCAACCGGTCCTCCCGCCCGGCGCTGCCATATCAGATCCAACGCGGGTGCGCCCGGTGCCGCAACCGCTACGACCGTCACCACCCCCGTGACGACGATCCCCACGACCGGGGTCAGCAACGGCAGGACCAGAGCGGCGACAACCAACGTCCCAAACAGCGCCGTCAGAACACACGCCTCCACCAGCACTCGACGGCGGATCTGTAAACGCGGCAGATTCACCATCCAGTTGTGAAGACAGGCGCCGGTGAACAGCAGCATGAACAGGGCAGTTCCGGCGAGCAAGCTCCAGAGAATTAACAGGTAGAGGAAATACACCGTCGCCGATCCGGCGAGCATGCCGGCCCGCACCTCGGTGGGGAACGCAACGTGCCCGAGCGCGATCCCACCGGCCGCCAAGGGGGCGATCGCAGCGCCCCACGCTAGCGGTTTGGGAAACGCTCTCGCGATGGGCGGTGCATGCCGAAGGTCGACACCGACTCGGATCCCGACGGAGGAGACCGTGCCCCACGCCGCTACGATAACCCGCATCACCATCGCGACCAGCGGAAGTGGATGGGCCCGATGCGCCAACGCGGTTGCTACCCCCAGCGAGAGCAGCGCCGCCACGCCGAGGGCGTCGAGCAAGTCGTTTGGAGAACGCCGTCCGAAAACCTCGAGGCCCACGACCGCGGCGACCCACCCCGCCGCAACGACATGAACTGGCCGCAGCAGCGCAAACAGCCGGAGGACAAGTCGAAATGTCAGGCGTAACATCTGATTGCGGTCGACTCGAGCTCGTTTAGAGGAGTGTCACGATCATAATCTGCAAGATAGGGACCCACCCAACCCTTGCCAGGGACGGCTAGCCGGTCTCGCCAGCGCCCGTCGGTGGAGCGGATTTGTTGATTGCATGAGCCGGGCTGGTATTCGCTCGTTTGTACGGCCCTCGCGGACGGGCACCCCTGCGCGCAGGATGAGTAGCACTCACGATGTCGAATCGACCTTACCCTGCTCATCCACGACGAAGGTGAGAATCAAGAGACCCTTCGAACCGGCAGACGCGGGGGGTACTGACTCCTGCAATCCGAAATTGTGAGAAATATCACAAGTAGTTTGTGACAAGTCATTAACCCACTTGCAGTTACCTGGTTGTGTTGGATCGTCGCAACAGGAATAGGCCGAGCGGCCACCACAGCGAGGAGCGAATCCGGGTCCCAACGCCTGCTGGGACGCCTAGTCTCATTGCTTTACGCGACCTAGCGGACGGCACCGAGCTTGCTTTGTCCCACGGCGAAAGGATTCCCGCTGCGGGTACTTGGGTGGATTGAGGTTCTTAGCGGGTTAGTGGCGATAACGAGCGGCTCCGAAGGGAGGGATCGGTGACGCTCACCCGACATTCAGATGTCCGCTTCTCGCGGGCAAGGACTTATGCTGGACTGGCCGCGGGCCTCGTCGTCTTGGCGAGCTGCTCGGA
Organism: Gemmatimonadales bacterium; assembly: GCA_041577295.1. Classification (GTDB taxonomy): domain Bacteria; phylum Gemmatimonadota; class Gemmatimonadetes; order Gemmatimonadales; family GWC2-71-9; genus JBDHDH01. The sequence continues at coordinate 5,555 of JBFGJG010000020.1, read as the reverse complement.
TGGCGGCCTAGCTCCTGTGCCGCCGAGGGAAATCCCCGGTGTCGACCAAGCCCATCGCATCCACGTGACCAACGAGGAGCGGGTGCTCGGGCGCCGTGTGCGCTACACCACAACGCCCCCGCTTTTCATCGTCCAAGCCAAGCGCAACGTATTGGAAGAGGGGCTCAAGGAGCTGCGCATGCCTCCTGAACGCGCCGGCCTGCGACTCGTATTACGCGCCGAGGTCGACCCACCGGAGCTGAGCGGTCAGACGATTCAGGCAACTCACGTCGTGTTAGACAATGGGTACGCGTACGTCACGTACAACGTTCAGGGTCCCGTTTATCGCGGTGGGGTCGATGTCTTTGACGTGCGCAACACCGAACGACCAGAGCTCATCTCTCAGGCGCTTTTCGACGACGCGGATGTGTCGGCGGTGGACCACGAAGATGGGATGCTCTATCTGGCTACGGCCACCGGGGACCCTGGGTTCGCCAGCCCTGCCGTGCTCGAAGAGATCATGCTCGAGGACGGGCGGCTCACGACCTTTACCCGCCGCGTCGACCTGCCGAGCTACGCCGCGACCGGCGTACGCGCGGTGGATGATCAGGTGCTTGTCACCTCGGGAGACGGCGAGGACGGCGGTCTCACCATCTTAGGGCGCAACACATTGGACCCCGAATTTGTGGTGAACTTCCGGGACGCCCGTGATGTCGCCGTCTACGGATCGCTTGCCATCGGGATGAAGGGTACACCAGCGGAGTTGTACGTGGTGGACCGGCGACACGGGCAGCTGCTCCGCAGCTTTGCACCAGGTGGAGCGAACATCCGGGAATCCAAATCGACCATCCGGATCTTCCGCAATTTCGTGCTGATGGCAGCCGGCGATGAGGGCACGAAGATCGTCAGCATGGAGGATGGTCGGGTTGCCGCGAGCCTACCCGCGCCGATCGTTGATGGCATCCCGGCGTATTTCACAGTCACAAACGCCGTCACCGAGCACAAAGGTTACGTGTTCATGGCAAATGGCGGCGCTGGCCTGCACGTGGCCCGGATCACCGTGAGCGATGATGGCGATGCGACCTTACAGATGATTGGTCAGGTCGAGTTTCCAGATGGCCCCTCGGTCAACTTCGTGGCTGCCAAAAAGAACGTTCTCTTCCTCGCGTCCGGCGAGGGAGGGCTCAAGATCCTCGAGATCGTCAGTGACAAAGATGATGATGACGACGACGATGACGACGATGATTGATCATACATAGTTCGAAGCAGCTGGGTTCGATGTCCGCTCTTCCTTAACAGCTCTCTCTCGACGAGAGCGGCCTCTCACAACAGCTGCTTCAGTTCGACCAACGAGCCCGGCCCATCGCCGGGCTCGTTGTCTTCTGCTTCCGTTTTTGTGGCTGACCTTGCCAGCATCGATTCTCCACCACACACTTGCCGCACCCGGGGGCTTGAGTGCGCGCGATTGCGCACGGACGCCCCGACCGCACAAGGAGAGGAGCTGCCACGCATGCGCCAGGCGATTGCCAAAGCCACCCCGACCTTGGTTGTCCTCGTGCTGTCTGCCGTCGTCCTGGGCAGTGCCCGAGCGCAGGAAGCGCCGCAGCCCGAGCGTGCTCCTGCGCGAGCGCCGACCGAAGGTGAGGGACCGTTTGACCGCTTAGTCCTTCGGGGAGCGACAGTGGTCGACGGAACCGGAGCACCTCCGGTTGGGCCAGTGGACATTGTCGTGCAGGGCGACCGGATCGTCGACATGCGCCCGGTCGGGTACCCCGGTCTCCCCGTCGACGAGAGCCGTCGCCCGCCACGCGGCACCAAGGAGTTGGATGTTACGGGGAAGTACGTGATGCCGGGCTTCATCGATATGCACGCACACCAGCACACGCAACAGGATGGACAGGCTGTTCCACTCAACTATGTCCACAAACTGTGGTTGGCTCACGGCATTACAACAGTGCGCGATGTGGGCAGCATGCACAGCGTCGATTGGTTGATAGAAACGAAGGCACGAAGCGAACGAAACGAGATCACCGCGCCACGGATGCGTGTGTTCGTGTTCTTCGGATCACGAACACAGGACCCCACGGAGCTGGAGGGCGCGGTGACGAGACCGGGGGGGCCGATCGCCACGCCACAGGAAGCTCGCGCCTGGGTTCGTGAGGTCGCGGACAAGGGCGCCGACGGCGTCAAGTTCCTGGGGGCACCGCCGGAGGTTCTTCGCGCGGCGATCGACGAGGCGCAGCGCCACGACCTGCGAACGACCATGCATCACGCGCAGCTCAGCGTGACGCGGATGAACGCCCTTCAGTCCGCGCAAGCGGGTCTCACCTCCATGGAGCATTGGTACGGGCTGCCGGAGGCACTGTTCACCGATCGTGCCGTCCAGGACTATCCGGTCGATTACAACTACTTGAACGAACAGCACCGTTTTGGACAGGCGGGAAGGTTGTGGCTTCAAGCGGCGGAACCGGGTAGTCCTCGCTGGAATGCGGTGATGGACTCACTACTCGCGCTCGACTTCACCATCGTTCCCACGTTCGGTATCTACCTCGCAAGCCGTGATCTCATGCGCGCAGTCCGGGCGGAGTGGCACGACGAATACACCATGCCGGGTCTATGGGATTTTTACAGGCCCAGTCGCGCAGCGCATGGCTCGTACTGGTTTTACTGGACCACCGAAGACGAGGTGGCCTGGCGGAGCAACTACCACCGTTGGATGCTGTTCATTAACGAGTTCAAGAATCGCGGTGGCCGGGTGTGTGTCGGGAGCGACTCCGGATATATCTACAACCTGTACGGTTTTGGGTTCGTACAAGAGATGGAGCTGTTACGAGAGGCCGGATTTCACCCGCTCGAAGTCATCTGGTCGGCCACGCTGCGCGCCGCGGAGGCATTGGGCATCGATGACGAACTGGGGACTATCCAGGTCGGCAAGAAGGCGGATTTCGTCGTGGTTGATGAAAATCCCCTCGCCAATCTCAAGGTGCTCTACGGAACCGGAGCCATACGGCTCAACGACGAGACGGGTGAAATCGAGCAGGTGGGCGGCGTACGGTGGACGATCAAAGATGGCATCATCTACGACGCCAAGGCCCTCCTCCGGGACGTGCGGCAAATGGTGGCCACTGCGAAATCAGAACACGGCATCCCACCCGGACCAATGCCCGTGACCACGGTCAAGCCGGCAGTCCCCTAGCGGGGACGCCTCCGGTCAGATTTCGTCGGTCAACTTGATGAACTCTTTGTACGGAATGGCGATGAGACTCTCCGCCTGAAAAGCTCCGTTCTCGAGGCTGATCAGTGACACCTTGGCAGCCGTCTTTTCGTCAGGGGCCTCGTAGATGTCGAGGAAGTCGTAGCGACCGAGCAGTGCGTAGTGCGCGAGAAACTTGACGCCCGGACACTTGCGTTTCACCTCGTCGAGCCAAGCGCGACCGAGCTTTCCTCGATCCCTCACGCGCTTGGCCACGTCTGGGCCGAGCTTGGTCATGAGCACATAGGTCTGCACACGGTACTCCTTTCGGTTCCCTAGATGACTTCTTAGCCGCCTCCTTCGCCGCTTCTGCGTCGACTGCCTAATCCATAGGATTGGTCACACGACCTATAAAGAGAATGGCATGTGTTCGCTCGTCGCGGATTACGAAGAAGAACGGTCGGTCCACTCTAAACGGGATCGCGGGTGCCGGGACGCCCACGGCACCTCCCGCGAGAATCATCGCAGCCGTGACCGCCGCCGCTTCGGTACCGGTTTCGTCGACCGCTACACGTGACGCATGAAGCAAGCTGGAAAGGACTAGCCCGGACGGATCGTCCGACATCCGCCCAAAATCTGCTCGCTGTGGATCGAGGGCGAGATCGAGACCGATGTTCCTCCCAGCATCGCGCAAATTTCCATCCCACCGCAGCTCGAAACGCGGAAGCTCGAGCGCGACAGTTCTTGGCTGAAGTTGACGGATCACATCGACGACGAGCTGGGCGTCCAGCAGCTTGTGCACCTCGGCAAACTTTCCCTCCTCAGGGAGCAGTACGATCATCTCCATCGCACGGTACGGGATGCGCACGGCGGAAAAGCCCCGGGGATCGAGCATCACGGCCATCCACCCGGTCCGCCGCATCATGGGGACATCAACGGTGGGCTTGCGTGATCCGGGCAGCAGGGAGAAAGGTTGCTGCCGGGTATCCTCGCGCGCGAAGGCTACCTCCCACGGTGAGAAGAAGTAGACGGCATTCGCGAAAATCAGACGGCTGAGCGGCGTGATGTGGCCGCGATACACGATTTGATTGATGCGCTCTCGCGTACGATCGCTCACCCACTGGTTGATCCGCGCCGCGGCATCCTCGGCCCGATCGAAGTCGAGCGCCATGAGATCCGCTCGAAACGCCGACTCGAGCGTCTGCTGATACGCCGATCGTATTGGGTAACCGCTCCGCACAAACAGCCCCGTCGCTATCCGAAGCGTGATCCCAGACGCGCGATCCCGGCGTTTCGCAAGGGCGTCGAGTAAGGCGACGATTCGACGCGGTGAGGCCTCCTCTTCGGAGACGCCGAGCAAATTGGCGAGCTCCGCACGCGTGTCGCCATGCGCCCCCTCCATGAGTGCCGCCAAAACGATGGCGATGCTCATGGGCGAGAGAAAGCAACTCCCACTCTTCGGAAGAGCTCGATAGAGACGCCATCCGAAGTCGTTCAGCCGATGCGCGAGCTCGGTGGCATCCGCAGTGACGTGACCTTGTTCCATCGTCGATCCGTTCGCGTCTTTTGAAGTTCGGGCATCGGGGGGAACGTAGCAAGAACCGGTTCCCGAAGCACCGGTCGCACCTCAGGGAACTCGGTATGGGACGAGACGGGTGTCAATGGACGGGATGACATGGAGATGGGTATGAGAACCGTTTCGGCCGTCTTGTGCATTTGCGGTTTGGCAAGCGCTGGCCTGTCGATGCTCCGTACGGCACGAACACCCACGAGAACAGTGACCGGCTTGTCGTGACTATCGCAAACGATGGCTCACTGTGGTTGATCCTGGGACCCGAATCCGGATTTGGGACTGCACACCACCTGTACTTCTTGGGCTTTCGCGCGGAGTTCGCTGACCGCCCAGATACCGTGAAACGGTCGCTACCATTTTCTGAAGGAAGCCTCACACCAGTTTACTCGTCTTTCAGCTAGCGGAGTTGGATGATTCGTCCTGTCTTTATCATAGAGGCTAGCTCGTGAAACTGCAGACCATTCTGGCCGGTGTCGACGGATCCAGGCAGTCGATCCACGCCGCGTCCCTGGCGTGCCGTCTTGCCGAGGCATCTGGCGGTACTTGCCATCTCGTGCACGCAGCGGCGGAGATCCAGACGCCGACCGAAATCTTGGGCATTGCGTCAGGCGAGCCTTCGCCAACGCAGCATCTGAAACACGAGGCCCGCCGCCGCATCCGCGTCAAGTTGCGGAAGGCCGTGCCCAATGACGTGTTAGAGCGACTGGAAGTCGAGGTCGGCCGGGCACCAAAGATCCTTGCGGAAGCGGCCCGACGACGTGAAGCCGATCTCGTCGTTGTAGGTGCGAAGCGGCGTGCGAAAATGATTCG
>JBFGJG010000019.1:0-72463 GCA_041577295.1 Gemmatimonadales bacterium | reverse complement strand
GGTTCCGGATCAGCAGGTCCCAATAGAACGTGGTGAAAGGGCAGGCATCTTCCCCCGTGCGCTTCCCCGGATTGAATCGGCAGCTCTCACAGTAGTTGCTCATCCGCTGGATGTAGCGGCCCGACGCCGCATAGGGTTTGGTACCAACCACGCCACCGTCGGCGTGCATCACCATTCCGAGAGTGTTGGGAAGTGTCACCCAATCCACAGCATCCACGTACATCGCGAGATACCATTCCGAGATGGCCCGCGGATGGATCCCCGCAATGAGCGCGAAGTTGCCGGTCACCATGAGCCGCTGGATGTGATGGCCGTAGCCATGACGGACCACCTGTCCGAGCGATTGGGTGAGACAATGCATGTCCGTCTCCCCCGTCCAGTAGAAGTCGGGTAGCGACCCGAACTGCTGGAGGGTGTTTCGCTCTCCGTACTCTGCTCCCTCGGTCCAGTAGACACCGCGAATGAACTCACGCCAGCCAATCACCTGTCTCACAAAGCCCTCGACTGATTGAATCGGGGCGTCGCCCGCCTCGAATGCTTCGATCGCTCCCGCGACCGCGGCTTGGGGATCCAAGAGCTTCAGATTGAGAACGGGCGAGATCAGCGAGTGATACAGGAAGGGCTGATCCGTCCACATGGCATCCTGGTGGGGACCGAAGTGTGCGAGGCGCTTTGCCAGGAAGTCCTTCAGCGCACGCGCAGCATCGCGCCGAGTGACGGGCCACCCGAAGTCCTCGACGGACCCGTACGCGGAGGGGAACTGCCGGTCCACCAACTGAATCACCTCCTGGGTGATCCGATCCGGGCTGAACCTCATTGGCTTGGGTGGCCGGGGATCCTCGCCAAAGGCCTCACGATTCTCCTTGTCGTAGTTCCACCTTTCACCACGCGGCTTGCCTTGCTTCGTCATCAAAATGTCGAGTCGGCGGCGTTGTTCGCGATAGAAGTACTCCATTACCAGTTGCTTGCGACCCTCAGCCCACTCTGCAAACTGGTCGAGCGGGGTGAGGAAGTGCGTGTCCTGCTGGATCGTACAGTCAACCGACGCGCGCTTGGCCCAGCGTCGAATCGCCGCGAGCACACGGTGCTCTCCCGGCTGCACGAGGGTGACGTGCGCGGGAGTGAGAATTGAAACGGCTCTATCCACCTCGCCGGCGAGCGTGCCTGTGTTGCGTGGCTCATCCAACTTGATGTAGCGCACGCGGTAGCCGTCATCGAGCAGCTCGAGTGCGAAGTGACGCATCGCGGAGAGAAACAGGGCGGTGCGTTGCTTGTGACTCGGGACGTGCGTGGCCTCTTCCGCCACCTCCATCATCAAGACAGCGTCACGGCTGGGGTCGAGATCCGCGAGGGCTGGTGACTCCCGGTCCAATTGATCACCCAGCACCACGGCGAGACGGTCGACGGTTCCGTCTACCCTTGCGCGGAGCTTGTCGCTTGGCGTGCCCATGAACGCAAACTAGTGTGACGGCTGAATGATGGCTTTGGTGACGCGGAGCGCGGCGACGTCTTCGATGGCTTGCTGCGCTTGGGCTACATCGTAGCGACCCCCAATGATGCGGTGGAACGGAAGGACATCACGATGCTTCGTGATTATGCCCAACGCGCGAACGAGATGGCGGAACGCCGTTCCCCACTGCCCGCGAACATCGGCGTGTTTGCGATTGATATGAACATGCGGATTGATGGACGCGGGCCCGGCATCCGTGTAGTGGCCGGCGATGACATAGGTGCCACCGTCGCGGAGCAAGTCGAACCCCTCGGGTATAGCCTGCGGGTTGCCGCTCGCCTCGATGACGATGTCGGCCCCCCGCCCTTTTGTCATCTCGAGGACGCGCTCCACCCTTACCGCGCTCGAGCTGCTTTCGAGCGAGAGCGTGATGTCAGCTCCCAGCTGCCCTGCCAAGTCCAAACGTGCGGCCGGCGCACCGATGGTCACCACGTTCCCTGAACCCCGTAAACGAGCGAACGCCGTCGCGGAGAGCCCGACTGGTCCGGACCCCTGCACGACCACGGTGTCACCCATCGCGAGAGCACTCCGTTCAACCGCAGCGAACCCGGTGAACAATCCACAGCCGCCACCGATCACGTCATCTGCGCCCAGTCCGTCTGGGAGCTTCACGATCCGCACGCCGGGCTTGAGGTAGATCCGGTCGGCCCATCCACCGAGTGGTCCCTCGTGTGCTGAGTACGTGATTCCGTAGACTTTGCGGCTGGGGCACCGATTTGGCTGACCCGCCACGGCACAGTAGTAACAGGCGTTGCAAACCTCATGGACGTCGTAGAACGTCACTACGTCGCCAATGGCCAGACGCGAGCCAAGGGCGTCACGGTCCACACCCCGCATTTCGAGGATGCGTCCGACCGACACATGGCCGGGGACGATTGGATACGGCACTCCCGCGAGACGTCCGTGGTGAAGATGGACGTCCGTGCCACACACCTCGCTCGCAACGGTCTCCAGGAGTACCGCGCCGGGTTCTAGGGCGGGATCATCCAGCTGCCAGACGGCGATGGGGTGGCCCGGTGCGGTCATGACGGCGGCGCGCACCGGCACCTATTCGTCTCCCCGGCGTTCCTCCGCGTGACGGCGCTCGCCTCCGGTCCGGCGCTCTCGGGTGCGGCGATCCCCACCCGCGCGTCGCTCCACACCACCAGGGGCCGCGGCGACACGCTGGCGGCGCTCCTCCCCCGAACGGCGGTCCATGCCTGAGCGCCGGTCGATCTTCACGAACTGTGAGCCCCACAGTTTCCGGCGCTGCGCCCATCGTCGGTCCGACTCTTGAGCTTCGCTCATGCTCTTCTCGCTGTGTGCGTGAGTGTCCTGGGCGCGCGCCCAAAGCTAGCCCGCCCCCTGGAGGGACCGCAATGCGACCTCCTGGTTGCGCTATCGACCGTTGGAGCGAAGTGTAGAGCGAGTTCTCCATCGGCGTGCGAGGCTATCTCATGGAAACGATCTGGATCCTGATTGCTGTCATCGTGGTGGCGCGGAGTGCCATCGGACGCGCGATCGCGGAGCGTATTCGGGGTCACCACCCGCACACCGACCCCGCCGCCTTAGCCATGTTGGAGCAGCGGCTCGAAGAGCGGCTCACCGAGCTCGAGGAACGAGTGGACTTCGCCGAGCGGCTGTTGCAGCAGCAACGAGGCCGCGACGAGCTGCCCCCGTTGGCGTGACCCTCAGTCGGTGAGCGGGCGTGGAGTTGCCCCGACCGGAGACGATCAGTTGCCGCTCGGGACGATCTTCCGCACGCGGCCATCGTCCGTCAGCACGTAGAGCTCACCGAGGGCATCCTGGCCAAACGACAACACGTTCCCTACGTCCGGGAGCCATTCGGTCTCTTCGGTGACCTGTCCACCGTCGAATCGGAAGCTGCGGATCCACCCAGCACAGTAGTCCGAATAGAAGTACCGTCCTCGCAGGGATGGCATCGCGCCGCCACGGTACACAAAGCCACCGGTGACCGAGCATTCCGGATTGTGACCGTACTCGACCGCGGGAAGCACGAGGCCCGTCTGATCGCATGGATCCGACACAAAACACGTGGACGCTTCCATGATGTTCCACCCATAGTTGAGCCCACCAGCATCCGCTGCCTGAGCGTTCACCTCCTCCCATGCGTTCTGCCCAACGTCCGCGATGTAGATGACATTATCCACTGGGTCGAGCGCGTAGCGCCAGGGGTTGCGGAGCCCGTACGCCCAGATCTCATCCAGGGCGTTGGGGTCGGCTACGAACGGATTGTCTGACGGGATGGCGTACGGTGTTCCGCCGTCGACGTCGATGCGCAGGATCGTACCTAGCAGCGTGCCGAGGTTCTGGCCGTGGTCCTGAGGATCCCCTGCCGATCCGCCGTCACCCAGACCGATGTAGAGCATACCGTCTGACCCAAAGAGCAGCAGCCCGCCGTTGTGGTTGCTGAACGGTTGTTCGACACTGATGATCGGAGACGCCGAGGCCGGGTCCGCCACATCCGGATCCGCGGTGACCGTGTACTGGACGACCTCGGTGTCGCCGCCTGTATCGGTGTAGTAGACGTAGAACCGTCCGTTTTCGGCGTAGGCCGGATGGAACGCCATCGAAAGCAGCCCCTGCTCGGATCCGTTTGAGACGAGGTTCGAGATGTCGAGGAACGGCTCTGCAAGCTGCTGCCCGTCCTTCACGATGGAAATCACCCCACCCTTCTCGACAATGAAGACTCGATCGTTGTCCCCCGGGGGTGCCGTCAGGTACACTGGGTTGGCCAGCCCGTCGACAATTGGCGCCAGCGCGATGGCCGTCGTTACACCTGACACTGTGAGCTCCGCGCTGCCGCTCTGCCCTTCACTGGTGGCCGTAATCATGGTGGTGCCCGCTGCGCGGCCTGTCACGAGCCCGTCCTCGTCTACCGAGGCGAAATCCGGTGTCTCACTAGACCAGGCGATCTCCCGCCCCTCCAGCAGGTTCCCTTGCGTGTCCCGAAGCTCGGCTGTCAGCTGGACAATGCCGTTCACCTCGACCGACGCGGTAGCCGGAATTACAGTGACGGACGCCACGGGCGCATTCGTTTCGGTGGCGAGTACGGCGTACACACTGAAGCTGGTAATCGGCCCGGTCACCACATTCTCACTGGTGTTGGGATTGCTGCCGGATACCTGATTCCAGGTATTTCCAGCGGCACGAAACAGACGAAGGTCGCCCTCGTTCACCCCGGTAGGCACGTTGGCATCTTCGTATCGAATGGTGAGCGCCACCGGCGACAAAAACTGAAGTCCATCTGGTCGAAAGTCGAACGCGGTTCCGGTCACGAGCGTGGGATTATTTGGGAAGCTGGTCGTAGGGACCACATCGACGACCGTCTCCTCCGCCACCGCACCAGAGGGGAACACGAGCGTCACGTTGCCGTTGGCAAAGGTCAGTACCCCACCGTCGGGTCCAATCGTTATTGGAAGCGGACCCGTTCCATCGCCGTTACATGCGAAGAAAGCGACACCTAGGCACAGGCACACGGACGTTCGGAGCTGGCGGATCGTAACGATCATAGCATCGCTTTCATCGTCAGGAGCACGTGGTTGAGAATCACTGCAGATAAGAGGTGGAATCAGGCCCGGGATCGCCGTGATCCCGCTCACGCCTCAGGCGCGCTTCCGTTCCGGATCGAAGAACGGGGTCGTACGGACGTGCGCAAGCGCTCGCCGCCTGCGGTGTTCGATGGTCATCTCAATCTCCAGTCTCGTCCCGGGCGCCGCAAACGGGGCCTCAACGTGTGCCAGCGCCACGTACTTCTTGAGGATCGGTGACCACAAACCGCTCGTGGCATAGCCCACCTGACCACCTTGGGCATACACGGGAACGCTGGTCCGCCAGGCAGCGGTTGGGAGTCGTGGGGCCAACCCCACCTCCAGATATAGCTGTTCCAAAGAGTCCCAATCGACGTCGACCCCCACCAGCTGCCAGGCCGGTCCTCGCGCAGCTTCGGCCATCAGCGCCCGTTTCCCAACAAATGGTCCCTTGTCCAACCGGACAGTCCAGCCAAGGTTGAGTTCAAACGGGGTCGACTTCTGCATCTCGATGAGCGCACGGCGTGACGAAACATAGTCGACATCGATGAGCAGCAGGCCCGCTTCGATGCGGGCCATGTCGAGCGCCAGGAGCCCCGCTGGCGTGAGCCCGAAGGGAGTTCCGACGTCGATGAGGGCATCCCACAACGCCAGGGCATGCTCGTTCTTCACCCAGATCTCGAACCCGAGATCGCCCGTGTACCCGCTGCGGGAGATCGTGATCGGTAGGCCCCGTGCTGCGGCGGAGGTGAGGCGAAAGAACTTGAGGTTCTGGAGATCGGCCTCGGTGAGTCGCTCCAAGATGGCCCGCGAGTGGGGTCCCTGGAGGGAGAGCGCAGCGAGCGCCTCCGAGACGTCCGCAATCGCCACGGAGAGTCCCGCAGCGTTGGTGTGCAACCACCGCAGATTCGGATCCGCCGCCGTCATGCGGAACAAGTTGTCGTCCAGCCGCGCGATGGTGCCGTCGTCCATCACCTTGCCGTGGCTGTCGCACCACGGCGTGTACATCATTTGTCCGACCTTACACTTCGTCACGTCCCGCGTCATCACGCGATCGAGCAGCCGCACGGCATCGGGCCCGGTGATCTCGTACTTATAAAGCGGTGTGATATCGAACAGCGCTGCCGCACTGCGGATCGCATGATACTCGCGGTCGTGGACCAGCTCGTACGAACTGGCGGCCAAGTATCCCGCCCAGCGACGCCAATTCTGGCTGTCGCAGAGCGCGGCAGTGCGAGAATGGAACGGAGTCTTCCTGAGCAGCGGGTTTACTCGACTGCTTCGATCAGGCGGGTCACGTGCGCTGCCGTTTCCTCGAGCACGTCTCTGAGCACCTCCAACTCGGGGTCGCCAAGCGGAATCAAGCCCACCTCGATATCCTGCATCAGGTGCCGACACATCTCCTTGATCCGTTTCACACGATAGCGCGCGACGATGGACTGATGCCCTCCGGCATGCTGTTCGGTCAGAATCGCCCACACGCTAATGCGGATGTGGTCGATCGCCATCTTGAATTCCTCGAGCGTGTCGGCGGTGGCCGACCCAACGATGACCTCACGCTCGATCGTTTCTAGCGCCGCCTTGAGCTTGCTAACTTTTTCGTTGAGGGCTTCGGGCATCTCAGCTCCTCGTTCCATCCATCACCCCGTCGCACGACGGCACGGCGAAGCGTCCGGGTATCGGCTACAGCCGTTCGAGTTGTTCGACGGTGCGTTCGTTCCGTAGGTTGCCGGTGTTGAGCGTGGAGGCTGGTTCGAACAGCAACACGTGCACCTCCTCGTCGGCTATGGGCTTGTGCTCCATCCCTCGTGGCACGATGCAGCACTCCCCCGGTTCCAGCGTGACCTCTCCATCGCGAAAGGCGATGCGAAGCCGGCCGTGGAGCACGAGGAAGAACTCGTCCTCCGCTTCGTGGTGGTGCCAGACGAACTCGCCCAACAGCTTCGCGAGCCTCACCTGCTGTCCGTTGAGCTCCCCGACGATCCGTGGCTTCCAATGATCGGTGAATTCGGACAGCTTTTGGCGGAGATGGATTTTGGTTACCGGCATGACCGCTCCTCGCTGCACATGCTGGGGCGTGGCTCAGGAGCCAAAGACCCATTTCGGGGTGATTCTAGCTCGCCACACGGCGGCCCGCCACCACCGTCAACCGCGAAGACCGGAGTCCTTCATGTTTCAGAGAATTGTCGTCCCTGTCGACCTCACCGAAAAGAATGTCCGCGCCATCGAGGTCGCCGGTGAGCTGGCCCGCCACGGAGGAGGTGAGATCACCGTCCTGCACGTCATCGAAACCCTCGACGCACCGTTCGAGGAGTTGGAGGACTTCTATCGACGGTTAGAGGAAAACGCCCAGACCCGTATGACCGCCCTGGCCAAGCCCCTCAGGTCCCTCGGCGTCGTTCACAAGTTCCAGATCCGCTACGGCAAGCGGGCTCCCGAGATCGTCTTTTTCAGCGAAGAACAGCAAAGCGACCTCATCGTGATCACCTCGCACCGGGTCGATCCAGACGACACGACCAAAGGATTTCTCACTATCAGCCACCAGGTGGCGATCGTTGCACCGTGCGCCGTGCTCGTGCTCAAGTGAGGTCGTGCGACGCTTACGGCGCCAGCGCGGCCTCGAGGTCGCGGATCATGTTCCGCGCACCCTGGTTGTCGGGTTCGAACTCGAGGGCAAGCCGCGCGGCCTCGAGGGCTGGAGCGAGACGGTTGGTGAGGATGTACGCCCTCGCCAAATAGAAGTGGGCTCGAGCCAGTCCTGGATCGTAGGTCACTGCACGCTGATACGCCGAGATGGCTTCGGCCAACTCCTCACGGCGAAGGTGGTGGTTCCCTAAGTTGAAGTGCGCCAGGGGCTCGGTAGGGTTGATCTCGACGGCTTGCCGGTACGCAGTCACGGCCTCTGCTGTGCGATCGAGGCGTTCCAACAGGACCCCCATGTTCACGAGCACCAGCGCACGATCATCATGCGCATCTAATGCCCGCGAGTAATACTCCAATGCGTTGGTGTGGTCCTGAGCGGCCGCGTACGCTCCCGCGAGATTGAGGAGCAACCCGCCGTGACGTGGTAGCACCTCGAGGCCCTTGCGATACACCGTAATCGCAGCCACGAGATCGCCTCGCTCACGGTAACGATCCGCCACGAAGCCCAACACCACAGCCCAACGGCGGCGGACCAGCCCGTCCATCTCCCCAAGGTCTTCCATGCGCCGCACGAGCGACCGTCGCACACCGCGGTCGTCGCCAAACGCCAAATGCAGGGCAGCGAGGGCTACCGAGCGAACATCAAGATCGGGATCCTCCGACAACTGCTCGAGCCGTTCCAGTATCTGCGGCTCCGTGGGCGTGTTGGGACGGAGGCGCTCTGTCAACAAGGTGTTCAGCTCGGCAACTTGCGCCATCGGGTGCTGGGCATCGGGATGAAGCGAGCCGGTGCTCGCCACGAGGTCGGCAACGATGGGCTTATGCGGCTTGAGCGTTCCGTACCACGTCATGACCTGCCGGTCCAGTTCCTCGACGCTGCGGTCCCCGTGACACTGGGAACACGCGGTCTCGATGCCCAACGCGGTGTCGAACGCCGGCCGGGGAATGGGGATCGTGTGATCGGACCTCGTGAACCGGACGCCATCTCCCACTTCCGGATGTTGGAGATAGGGCATGTGGCAGGCGACACACCGGCTGCCAGCCGAGCCTGGCGCGTGCTTCGTGTGCGCTTCGAGGTCCCGGGCTTTGCTGGCATGACAGTCCACGCACTGACCATCGTCGAAGCGGCCATCCAAAACGCGACCGTAGATATCGCGGTAGTGCTGACCGTGGGGGTCGTGACAGTCCACACACGTCATCGAGCCATTGAGATAGCAATCGCTGTACAGATGATTCTCCTGGTAGGCGAAGGTACGGACCCTGCCGTCGGGAAAGAGCGGCCGCTCGCCAACCAACGGGAGCTTGAGCGAGTAGAACGCCTCGAACTGTTTCCCCGGTAGATAGCCTTGCTCGAGCGGCTCCTTGAGCGCATGGCATTGGAAGCAGACGGCGAGTGACTGGTCCTTGTCGAGGGTACCCAGCGCGCGAATGGCGATGTCATTGGCGTCACCGAGCTGGCCACCCCGAGCTCGCGACACGTGGCTGCGACCTGGGCCGTGACAAGACTCGCAGTTCACGCCCAGACTCTGGATGTTCGTCTCGTACTCCTTCGCGTCCTTGTCAAACTCGACCAGGATCTGACTTCCATGACAGTCCTGGCAGTTCGCGAACCGCGGCGTGGTGCCCAACACGCGTACCGGAGGCCAGTCTCCGCAGTCTGCCAACGCGAGGTCCGGCGTGATGGGGACCCAACCGCGATCCACCCGCGTGTTGGTGTTGCAGAACCACTCCCCCTCGCGCCTCACGAAATCGAACGGGAGGAATCGCACGGTCCCGTCCGGCATGCGCGAGACGAATCCCTGGGTACCACCACCCACCATGTGTCCTCCACCGATCACGCCATCCACTCGATAGACCACGGGATCGCGGCCGCTTCGCTGGACGGTAAACGTGTATTCCCCCAGGGCGGTTCGCGCCGGGATCACAACGGCGTCACGAAAGCGAATGGGTTGACGTCCGAACGGTGCGATCACGGTCTGGCGATCCGGCTCGTCGCCCGCACGGCCGTGCGTCGATCCCTGCCACGCTGCGTATTGCGGTGCGTGACATTCGCGACACGCCTCTGCCCCAACGAAGTCTGCTGGCACAACAACTGGCTCGGTCCCTCCTGCTTCCACGTGTGATGGAAAGGCCGCGAGTTCGCCCGCACCGCGCTCGAACCCAAGCCATACGGCAATGCCACCTGCCAACACAACGCCCGCGAACAGCGCGATACCTACGAGGCGTCGCACCGGTCGGTGCTCGCGCGATGGTGCCGCAGCGTTTTTCGCGGGGCGCGGCCTCGGCGCCGCCGGCCGGGAACGTCTTTTCTTGCGCGCCATCACGCGGTCACCGACTCACAACGCCATCGCGGGACCACACAGGGCCGCTACAGCGACAGAGTTCGCGGAGATAACCCACGAGACTATCGAGATGGCCTGTCGACAGCGTGTGTCCAAATCCCGGCATCCGACGATCCCGGTTGAGGATGTACCCGCCGGCGTGAATCCCGTCATAAAGCGTATCGTCCGGCCGGCTCGCCATGTAGCTGCTGTCGGCGTGACGCGTTGGGCTCACGGGCAAAAAGGGAGCGTTGTAGCCGTCGCCCTGCCCCAACGTCCCATGACACATCGCGCAATACCGTTTGTACAGAGCGGGACCGGTGTCCTGGAACATGATGGGCTGCGGCTCGTTCTCCACCAGCGATAGGTACTCGGCAGAGGGGACTTCGGTCGGCGTGCGAGTGGCTAGATAGGTAGCCAGCAGATCGAGTTGGCCGCGCGGCATCGGGACGACCGGCATCACACTGTTTGGCAGCACCCGAGTCGGGTCGCGAATCACAGCCGCCAGGTATTCCGGCCGCAGCCGGGTGGACACCGTGGAGAGATCGGGCCCGATACGTCCGCCCTCGCCGTCGAGTCGATGACAACCGAGGCAGGAGAGTCGATCCGAGAGGAGGCGCTCCGCTTTGTGCCGGGCGAACGCGCTGAGCGCGGGGGGTTCGCGGGTGGGCGCGCCGCTGTTCGCGGTGAGAAACGCGGTGATCGAGGCTGCCTCGTCCGCGCTCAAGCGGAAGTCCGGCATACGGCTTCCAGTGCCCGGGATGAAGCCAAAGGGACGGATGACATGCGGTGCGGTGAGGTATGCGCGGAGCCAATCGGCACGCACTCGTGATCCAACAGCGGCCAGATCGGGAGCGTTGGCTGGGATGGGAGCAGCACCTGCCTCGTGACACTCCGCACAGCCGAGCGCTCCGTACATGCGCTCACCCACCTCGGCGGTCGCACGCGGATGGCGCCGCTTGGCTGCCTCGTACGCGCGTTCGAGCGCGCGACGCTCGTCGCTGCTCGTCTGATCGAGAAACTCACTCACCGACTCGAGCAGTGCCGCTCCACCCGGTGTGCGCGGCTCGTAGACCCCCCTCGCCGCCCGCTCGAAAAAGATCGCGGGCATCGGCGTCGCCGAATCAAACGCGGTTGGATCAGTGAGGAAGCGTCTGAGCCAGGGGCCCTGAACCCGTTTGCCAACGTTTGTGAGCTCGAGCGCCGTTCCAACTCCCTCGCTACCCAACGTGTGGCACCCTGTGCAGCCGAGTTCTCCGATCAGCTGCTCCCCTCGCTGGGCGTTGTCACGATCGCTTGTCGGATCCGGTACGTCTGGAGCCATTGCCTGCGTGCGGGTCTCGAGATGCAGCGTGAGCGCCACGCTCTCGGCTTCATCGAGATGGAATCCCGGCATCCGAGAGCGTCCGATGTGGCGGCGAACACGGGTCGGATTCTGCAGGAAGTCGAAGACGTAGGAAGGTCGGTACCGCAGGCCGGCATCCTGCAAGCGGGGCGCGCGCCGCCTGATGGTCGAGACGTGGGACACGCCCGCGTGGCACGCAGCACAGCCGAGCTCTGCGATTAGCTCCGCCGCGTCGAGGGAGTGACCACGATCGCTCGACAGATGTAGCGCAGGCTCCGCGACCGGTCGCTCCCATGCCCCGAGCGCGATCCCGAGGACACCGACGAGCATTATGACGAGTAACCCAGTACGCATGGGAGACGAAAGCTCTGAGGCCCATTCCACATCGTCAAGCGCGGGAACGGCCCCACCCCCCACAAACCACAGAGGTCACAGAGATGAATAGGAGCCCACAGAGGGGGTAGTGGAGCAGAAGGGGAGCACGGAGATGAAGAGAAGCACGCGCAGCGTGAAGCAAAACAGCCGATCTAGCTTGGGATCGGCCGTCTCGGGCGATTCACGTGGTCAGATCAGCTCTTCCACACACTGATGTTCGAGAACCCCAGGTTTCCACGCAGCTGCCACTCCACCAGATCCCCTGGATCGACCAGCACGAACGGACTGACGACATCCTTTCGTGTTCCGATAGGGAGGGCGATCAGCTGGAGCGGTGCGTTCTGCGCGAGCAACCAGCTTGGCAAGACAAAAACCGCCGAGGTGAAGCCTGTGACCGTTCCCAACTGATGCCTGCGACCGGCGCTCACGGCGTAGATACGCATGTCCAACATGTTGTCGTTCTCGACTACCACATGCGTCTTTGTGGCAGTCGGCGACTGCTCGTCCCCATCGGCCGACTGCCCAACGAGCAGTTGGGGAGACGCCAGAATCGCAACCAGCACCACAGCGAAAGGAAGCCGTCGCATCATATTCCCTTCCTTGCCTCGACTTGTCTCGGTGCCCCTCTAAACCTTAGAAAACACCGCGTCAGGCACTGTGTTCCAACTCACAACGTTGGACATATGAACGATGCTACAGATCCTCGCCATTTCGCAAGATCAAGAAGCGGCGGCAACTCGAACATCGAATCATGCAGACAGCGCGGGGTGGGCTGGTGGGCTCCTTGATGGTGGACCACGTGAGCGCTGCCCCACAGCGCGGACACGTCAGGTTAAAGGCATTGCGTGCGGCTAATCGGATACGCTCGAGTTCCCGCGTCGAGAACTGGGCGTCGCTTAATCGTCGAGCTAAGACCGACATTCGTACCTCACCGCCGAGAAAGACGCCAGAGAATCGATGTGCGTGACCGACCGCACCGATTCGGGTGTAAAGCTAGAGAGCGAGCCTCAAGGGGCGCCCAAGTGCGGGCAGATAGGAGTCAAGTTAAATGATTTCAGCAGGATAGCCGCACGGCCATGAGATCGATCCCGCCAATCCCGCCTTAAATAGCCAACGACCCTTTTCGGAAGCTGGTCTGGCCGATCAGGGCGTTGATTAACACGGGGTGTCCCTGGCGAGCCAACTCCTTGGCCTTGGCGAGTGTCGATTCGAGGTTTTCGGGCCGTTCGAGCAGCAGTCCCTTTCCGCCGTACCCCTCGGCAACGGTGTGATACGCGGTTCGCCGGAGCCGCGTGGCCACGTCATCGCCAAAGACTTCACACTGGCCCCGTGCAATCTGGGTCCAGCACGCATCGTTGCCGACGATCGCAATCACGGGAATGGCATGGCGAACGAAGGTGTCGAACTCGGCCAGGCTAAAGGCCGCCGAGCCATCGCCGTAGAACAGCCAGACCTCGGCCCTAGGACGGCAAAGTTTGGCCCCGAGCGCATACCCTCCCCCAACACCGAGGGTGCCAAACGGCCCGGGATCGAGGAAACTGAGCGGCGTACGCGGCAGGGTCATGTACGACGCGGTGGCTGCGAAGTCGCCTCCGTCTAACACTAGCACACTGTCCTCGTCGAGAACGTCGTCTACAGCACGGCACAGGGCGAGCGGATTCACGTATTCGGTAGGCTCCTTTGCCAGCTGCTCGATCTCGGATTCGCGTTCGGCATCGCGAGCCAACAACCGGTCCAGCCAATCGCCGTACTGTCCGTCGTCCGCGTCCAGCGAGCCTGCCAGCCGGCGCAGAAACTCCGCCGGATCTCCAAACATCGGCACGTTTGGCCGCCGGTTCCTCGTGAGATCCTTACGGCTACGATTGACCGATAACAGCACCGCGCTGCGATTGATCTGTCGCCCGTAATCCAGACGGAAATCACACGGGACCCCAGCGAGCAACACGAGATCGGCCTCGCGCAACGCCTCGCGCCTACGATGACGCAGGAGAAGCGGGTGCTCCCGGCCCAGCAGCCCGCGGGCAAGACCTGAGAGATATACCGGCATGCCCAACCGGGTCACCGCATGGGCCAGCTCCTCCACATCATCCGGATGCAGCATGGCCTGACTCCCGAGCATGAGCACGGGCTGACGGGCGAGCGTGATGCGCTCGATCGCCCGCTGCACGTCACCCTCCGTCACGGGTGCTACAATGGGTTGTTCTCGCTCGTCGGGCTCAACGCGATCGGCGTTATCGAAGATCCGATCGAGGTGGCGTCGCAGATACGCGCGGCGTACCCGGTCGCCGAGGGCATGGGCATCCGCACGTGGTGTGGCCGATCGGTACCACGTCCGCACGACGGACTCCGGGTAGAGGAGATCAACGGGACACTCGACAAACACCGGCCCGGGCACGCCTTCCTGCGCCACGAGGAAGGCCTCCTCGAGATACGGTACGAAGTCACGCACGTGACGGATTGTCATGGCTTGCTTCACGTGCGGCCGGAACAACGCCATCTGGTTAATATCTTGAAGGGCGCCTCGCCCCTTGAGGATCGTGGCCGTGGCGCCACCGAGGACGATCACCGGTGATTGTGCGAGTTGTGCATTCTTGACCGCGGTAATGGCGTTGGTCGCGCCGGGTCCCGCGGTGACGGCGGCCACTCCCGGAACCCCGGTGAGACGTGACACCGCGTCGGCCGCAAAGACTGCACTCGCCTCATCACGGACGTCGATCACCCGAATCCCGTGACGCTTGGCGCCGACGAGGATCGGTGAGATATGCCCGCCGCAAAGCGTGAATACGAACTCGACACCCTGCTCGGCAAGGATGCGGGCGATGAGGGTGCCGCCGTCAGTTTCGGTCATTGCACGACCTTGGAGCGATGGAGGGGACACGGTGCTCACGGCGCCTTGCTCGTGGTGGAGACGGTACAATCTACTGTTGAGGGGCGGGATTGGCGGGATTAGGACCGGCGGACAGGCAGAGCCACGCATGCTGCAGTTTGGCGACCATACAGTCTACGCCAAAACGACACACCGCGCAGGCGCGCGCGCCGTGCCATCCTCTGTCCACTATCCAGGTGAGAAGCGGTTGGGGCTGATGCGCCGCTCAGTTCGGCGCGTGAGGCTGTAGTAGAGGTCGTTGATGGCTTGACCGTTTACGGACGGTCGTCGGACGGAGCTGGACGAGACAGGGGTGGCCGCAGAATGGTGGTCCCCCGGCAAACCAGTCACACCGGCGCAACTTCGAAAGCCGATCCTCCGAGTCCAGCACGAGGTCGAGGTGCTGGATCCTCCGCGTAACCGGGCACCACACGTCCAGTTGGATTTCCCGATGGCCGACCAAACCGCCCCCGACCGCTGGCAACATGACGAAAATGCCAGCTCCCATCAGCAGGAGCGCAGCGAGGATAATGAGGACCCCAACCATCTAACCTCCACCAACACGACGCTTTCATAGCCGTCCATTCATAGACTCTCGATCGCCATGTGAAAGCGGGGTGAAATAGTGGTGAACCTTCGCTCGGAGGTGGTAGGGCGCAAAGATGAAATGGAACAGAGGGTTGAAGCACGGAGGACGAACCGCACCACCAGTTACCTTCCGTTCTCAGCCAACACTCAACACTCTACAAAACAACACAGAGCAATCAGCAGTCAGCAATCAACGGCTCCCAACTGGCGGCCTCCCAATCTCGTCTGCGTACGTCTCTCGCAGCCGCTCGAGGTACTCATCGAACAGCGCAGCCATCGTGCGATGCTCTTGTGCCACCGCATCGCGGAAGCGGGCATCCGTGAGAAAGTGATAGAGCACGGCCGTCATGATCTTGGCATCGAGCAGAAATCCGGTATGCCCCACCGGCTTCATCGAATCGAGCCAGCGCTCGATGGTGTGGCCCGCCGCCGGTGAGCTGAACACGCTCACGCCCACACCCGGGATATCTCGCGTGAGGAACCCAGTCTCCTCATAGCCGGCCGGCCTTTGCGGTTCGGGGTTGATCTCCGGTGCGTCCAATGCCTCGGCGTACGCGAATGCCAACTCTTCGAGCGTACCGAGGGTAATGCCGTCGCGGTACTCCCCGTAGCGCTCGATCTCGACTTCGGTGCCGGTAGCCTGTGCGGCACCACGCGCCGCGTTCGTCATCATCGAGTCGATGTGCGCCAAATACACTTCGTCTGGGTAGCGGATGTAGTAGTCAACCACCGCGCGATCGGGCACGACGTTTGGCGCAACGCCTCCCTCGGGAATGACACCTTGAATCGACGCCTCGGGACGAAACGTAGGTCGGAGCGCGTCGACCGCAGAGTAGAACATCACCGCGGCTGTGAGCGCGTTGCGTCCGTGCCACGATGCGCGCTGGTGGGCTGATTTTCCTTTGAAGATGTACTTCACCTCGTTGATGTTGAGGCAACAGACTCCAAAGCCGGCGCGGTTACGCGAGGTCTCGCCGGAGCCGTGACTTCGCACGAGGATGTCGACCCCGTCGAACACACCCGCTTCCCACATGATGGTTTTCGCTGGCGGTCCCATCTCCTCGGCCGGCGTGCCGTATACGCGTATACGGCCTGGTACGCGTCTATCATTCATGTACTCCGACAACGCGATGGCTGTGGCAAAACCAACGGGACTCTGCGCGTTGTGCTGGCACCCGTGGAACGGTTCAGTGGTACTGCGGAGGGCGTCATATTCCACGATGATGCCGAGGGTGGGGCCGTTCGTTCCAGCCGGTGAGTCCCACGCGCCGACGAATGCGGTCTCGAGATCCGCCTGCCCCGTCTCGATTGCGAACCCGTAACTGCGAAGCACGGCCGTGAGCGTGTCCACCGATTTGTACTCCTGCCATCCGACCTCGGGATTCTGACCGATGTAATCGCTCAGGTCCCGCATGCCGCCCACCCACAACTCATCGATGCGCGAAAACAGACGGTCTCTGTCCGCGTCCCGCTTGAGAGCCATGCGCTGACCGTTCTCCGTGGGCTTGAGCCGATTCTGGAGATCCTCGATCTGTCGTATGACGTCGCGAGCTGCTGCACGCTCCGTGGGCGTTGTTTGGGCGTTTGCACCAGAGGCGACGAGCAGAGTGAGCAGCGAAGCGATGACGATGTGTGAGAAGTGCCGCGTGCGCATGAGGAGCCTCCGTTAGGCGCGCGATTGAGGTCAGCGGAGATGAATTCTAGGATGAAGGATGGAAGGACGGAAGGACGGCTCCTAGGGCCTCCAGGTCACCGACGATTCGTTGGCCGGACTATCGTCGACGAGGATGACACCGGTACCGTCCGCGTTGGCAATGAAGACATCCCAATTGCCATTACGGTTGCTTTCGAAGGCGATGCGCATGCCATCGGGCGACCAGACGGGTGCACTCTCAAAGCCAGGCCCCGCGGTGATGTTGAGTAGCGTCCCGTCACCCCGTAACACGAAGATGTCCCACCCGAGATCACGGAGGCTCTCGAAGGCGATCTGTGACCCTTCGGGTGACCAGGTGGGGTTCTCGTCGAACGCTGCATGCAGCGAGAGATTCTGCAGTGCCGTCGCGTCCGACTGGACCATCATGACGTCGGTTCGGGAATCTTGCAGCGTGGTGAACAGCACGAACGTACCGGTGGGGGACCATGAGGGTCCGTAGCTGTCGCCTTCGGCGCTTCCCGTGAGTCGGCGCACCTCGCCCCGGGTGACGTCTATGCTGAAGATGTCGCTCCGCGATCCTCGGGCGCTGGTGAACGCGATGCGCGAGCCGTCGGGTGACCACGCCGGCTGCGTATCTGGCGCTGGATCTTGCGTGAGATTCCGCAACGCGCTGCCATCGGGATTCACCAGGTAGATCTCACCATCCCCATCACGGTAGCTGGTAAACGCCAACCGGGAACCGTCCGGCGCCCAGGCGGGCTCGACGTCAGCTGCGTCGTGCCGGCTGACGTTGACCAGCTTTGGCGTGGGTGTGAAAAAGCTGGCGACGTAGATGTCGGCGTTGCCGTTCCGATCGCTGACAAACGCCAGCCGCCATCCGTCCGGTGACCATACCGGCGACCAGTCCCTAGCGGGGTGCTTGCTGATGTTGCGTAGCGCACCCGTTTCGTGGACGAAGTAGATCTCTTCATCGCCGTCACGCGTGGACACGAACACAAGCGACGGCACCCCGCCCGGCATCGTGGCATCCGAACAACCACTCAGCACCACGACGGCGATTGCGGGCACGACCAGACCTCTCATGGCGATGACGCCTGTGCGCTTGACCGCGCCGCCGGATGGTCCCGGAGGTAACGCCTGAGGTCGCCGACGTCGTATCGGCCGTTCGCGTTACCCACCCTGTCGAGGAACGCCAGCTCGTCGTCCGTGAGTTGCCCAGTTCCGAGCAATACCCCAACGAGGCGTGCAGCCTCGAGATCGCTGGTGGACAATTCGACTCGTGCGTGTCCGTCTTCCACCACGATCCGGTGAAACGCCACTGCGGTCACCGCACCAGTGGTCAATCGGGTCGAGGGAATGGTGGCATTGGTGAATCTGTTGACCTGCGTCCCAAACACATCACCCGCCTCACCCCGATTCCCTCCCCGTGGCATGTTGCGCACCAGCCCTTCGTTCCCGTCTGCCTCTACCAACTGCACGTGATAGAGACGCGGGCACGAGCGACACGGTCTCAGTAAGCGCTTGTCGTCCACCCGGTACACGAGCACCCCCGCCGAGGGGAGGTCCTGATCGAACCCTTGCTTGTCGCGGTACTCGACCAAGAGGTATTCCGTTTGTGAAAGTTGGACTTTGAGCAACTGTCCAGTCGTGCGAATCGGTTGCAGCAGGATAGTGGAGTCCGTCGTAGCGGTGATCGAATCTGGGGTGACCCACCCCAAGCGGACCTTTTCCCACGCGCCGATGTGCGGGGGCCTTCGCACCAGGGTGCGATCTTGCGTGGTGCCACAGCCCCATGCCCCAGCGGCCATGAGCGACCAGCACCCCACCACCCAAAAACGGTTCTCCGGGAGGATCCCTTCGATATTGTCGTACAGATCAGGCAACCCGAGCACGTGTCCCATCTCGTGGGCGATCGTGCCGGCGTTCTGGATCTCGGTGCCGCCACAATCGACTGTGCTCTGAATGATGTACCCGTTGACGAAAACGGGATCGCCACTCGGGCGGAGATCATTGGTCGCGAACGGCTCCCCGTTCCATGCGGCGAGGCTCGATCGATGTGGCCAGATGCCAGGACCCGGACAGGAAGCTGCCGGTTCGAGAAACTGAAACGCCACGGCGTCCGCAAACCCATCGTCGTCCCCGCTGTTGGGGATACCGTCGGGACCGTCGTTGTCGAACTCGCCAAAGTCGGTGCCGGGATCGACCATCTGGAGCGCCTGGGTGAGATACACCCCGGTCTGCGATCCGCCCAACCCGAAGTTGTTTCCAACCGTCTCCGCCAGGGTGATCTGCGTGCGCACCCAGGGCAGCGCCTGACCGGACACCGTGAGCAACCCGCCCGACGCCTCGCGGTAGAAATCGGTCAAAGTGCCGTTGGGTGTTGGGCCGTCGAACAGCGCCTGCTGTACATCAGTGTGCGAGATGGACGGTTCTCGCGAATCGGAGAACAACGCGAGAATCACTACCACCGGCAGCGTGCCCGTCACCGCCTGCCCGGACGCGCGCATCTGCGCAGCACGTGCGATCCACCCCTCCTCGATCTCGAATGCGTTCGGTTGCCTCGCGATACGCTCAAAGTACGCTGGCGGAAGTGGAACCCCGGTGACCTGTGAAGTCACCTCGATGTCCTGCGCGGCGAGCAGCCTCAGTGGTAAGACACTGACTGTCAGAACAGCAAGCCGGGTGTACAGGCGGACGTTCGTCATCGCGATGCCGCACGCTCTGGAGACGACGGGACGGCTGCGAAGCGGACCGCATACTCCTGGAGTGAGGACCGCAACTGATCGTCTCCGCCTGCCACCTCGATGAGATTCACGGCCGGAGGCGAGCCGCGATCGGGTACCTCGAGCGTAAACTCAATCACGCCCGGCCGGTCGCGCAGGATGACGGCGCGCGTGACATCACCTGACACGCTGGTAAACGCGAGCCCACTTTCGACCCGAAGGAGCCCAAGCCCTGGGCCTACCAGATCGATTACGGCCGCACCCTCGGGTCCATTGGGCGAGTGCAACGTCCCCAGGAGGGTACCGGGGCCACTCATTTCGACTGGACCGGAACCACACGCGACGAACGCCGTGGCGAGTGCGCTGAAGGACACGAGTCGATACAGGCGGAGTATCCGTGTCATGAGGCAAGCTGGCGGTTGAAGGTAGGCGGCACGCGGGAAGGAGCCGCTCTCCGAGATTATTACTACCGATTCCCGGCGGGAAGGGTTCCCGCCGTGCCCCTTCCGCAGGCCACTTTGTTACGCCACCATATGCAGGACCTTCCACACAACGGGGCATCGTCATGCGGCAAGCCGCAATCGCCGTCTGCCTGACCTTCTCCGCATCCAGCCTTGTCTTCGGGCAATCACCAGTGACCATCCGTGCTGGAATGCTGTTGGACGGCCGCGGCGGAGTGCTCACCGATCAAACGGTCGTGATTCGCGGATCGGAAATCGTCGCCGTGCAAGCAAGCACGGGCACAACGACGTACGACCTCTCGGCGTTCACCGTGATGCCAGGCGGAATCGACACGCACGTTCACCTGTCGTGGCACTTTGATGACGGTAATCGCATCCACACCGCGTCAGGCGACGCCGATGCCGAGTCCGCGCACGCGGCGCTTCACACGGCGGAGAACGCGTATCGCACGCTGTTGGGTGGCATCACGACGGTGCAGAGTCTCGGCTCACCGGTCGAGGGACCGGTTGCCAAAGCAATCGAACACGGGCTACCGGGACCCCGCGTCATCACATCGCTTGCGCCGCTCGGCTCCCGATCGGGTACGCCGGATGAGCTCCGCGTGGTGGTGCGGGAGCGACAGGCACAGGGCGCTCGGGTGATCAAGCTCTTCGCGTCAGAGAGCATTCGTGACGGCGGTGGCCCAACGATGACGCAGGAACAGCTCGTCGCCGCCTGTGACGAGGCGCGGGGCTTGGGGCTGCGAATTGCCGTGCACGCGCACGGTCCCGAAAGCGCGCGCCGAACGGTAAATGCGCGTTGTACCGTCATCGAGCACGGAGCGCTGCTGGACCGGGAGACCCTTCTCCAGATGGCACAAGCCGGAACGTATTATGACCCACACATCGGGCTGATCTTTCGCAACTACTTCGAAAACAAAGCCAAGTTCTTGGGCGTTGGTAACTACACCGAAGAAGGGTTTGCCGCCATGGAGCGCGCGGTGCCAAAGGCGCTCGCGGTGTTTCGGCAGGCACTTCAAACACCCAACCTCGCTATCGTGTTTGGCACAGATGCGGTGGCTGGATCGCACGGTCGCAACTTCGAGGAGCTGATCTACCGCGTGCAGGAGGGCGGGCAGGATCCCATGGACGCCATCGTCTCAGCCACCAGCCGGGCCGCCCGGTCTCTTGGCCTCCACAACGAGACTGGGTCGATCGCACCAGGGATGGCCGCCGATATCATTGCACTCGACGGCAACCCGTTGGAAGACGTCACGGCGCTCAGGCGGGTGGCGTTTGTGATGAGGGGTGGGAACGTTTATAAGAATTAGATCTGCCTCTCGAGAATCAGCGGGATCAGCGGGATCGAGAGGAGAGACACAGAGTCAGAAGAGGCAGGAGAGAAAATGACTCCGTTCGACCGTAGAAAGTTCGTTGCGACCGTCGCGGGTGCGGTTCCCGCCGCGTCGCTCGCGGGCAACATACGCACACAACCTCTCACCTCCATTTTCGACCGCGGCCTCCTTCTGGCGCTCGGTGAGGTGGTGTTGCCCTCAGAGCTGGGATCGCACGGAGTTGAGCGCGTGGTCACCGCGTTCGATCGGTGGTTGCAGGCCTATCGGCCCGGCGCAGAACGAGATCACGGCTACGGGACAGGCAAGATCGAGCATTTGCCGGAGGATCCAACCGAGCAATGGACGGCGCAGCTGACGGCGCTGGAGGAGGCGGCACGGCGGCAAGAGATGAAAGCGTTCACCGACACCTCTCTCGTCGCCCGGCAGCGTCTCGTGACCGAAGAGATCGAGAACCTCGTCTCCGACGAACGACTCCCCCACCCCACTGCAGCACCGCACGTCGCGCTGGGGTTGCTCGCCTACTTCTACAGTACGCCGGAGGCAGCCGACCTCTGCTACCGTGCCGTCATCGGAAAGGAAACCTGTCGTTCGCTCGATCAAGCGCCCAGCAAGCCAAAACCGCTTGGTGGTGGAGGTGGGCGATGACACGGCCGCGGGTAGTTGAGACGGACATCTGCATCATCGGCTCGGGCATCACGGCCGCTCTGCTTGCGGAGAAGATCGCCAAGGAGCGTGTGGCCCGAATGGTCGTCGTGGAGGCGGGTGACCACGTTGTCCCGTTGGAGCGTCGCCCCGCGCGTCGCGCGCGGTTCGTGCAGTACGAGGAGAATCCATGGCCGAGCGATCACATCGACGGCATGGAAGTGGACGGAATCCAATCGCGGTCCATGTGTGTCGGAGGGCTCGCGATGCACTGGGGAGGTGTGACACCCCGGTTCAGTCCGGAGGATTTTCGCGTCGAGACGCTCTACGGCGTAGGTGCCGATTGGCCCCTGACCTATGATGACCTGGATCCCTACTTCCAAGAGGCTGAGGAACGGATGGGCGTCGCGGGAGCGCAGGGACCGCCCGAGTTGGATCCCCGTGGCAAGCCGTATCCGCTCCCCGCCCTCCCGTTGTCCTACAACCTTGAGCAGCTCGACGCATGGGGTGCGAGCGCTGGCATCCCGTTCTGGAGCCAGCCGTCCGCAAAGAACTCCATCGCATACGACGGTCGTCCCCCCTGTTGTCGCAACGATACGTGTTCGCCCATCTGCCCAATCGGGGCGAAGTACTCTCCCGATTTTACTTGGAACGCGCTGCGCGCTGCCGGAAAAGTCGACTTGCTCACACGCACGGTCGTGCGGCGTCTCGAGCTTGCAGCTGGCAGCGACCGGATCGAACGGGCCATAGCACTCGATCGCGATCGGCCCGATCAGCCAGTAGAGTTCCGCGCGAAGACGTTCGTGGTGGCTGGCGGCTATGTGTGGAGCGCGCATCTCCTGCTGCTTTCGGCATCGGATCGCGTTCCTCAGGGAATCGCAAACCGTTCGGGGCTCGTGGGCAAGTACCTGAACGGTCACCGCAGCGTGAGTGCCTACATCGATCTGCCGCTCGACATTTATCCCGGTATGAACGCACAGCACAGCCTGGTCACGAAGAAGTTCATGCGGCCGGGTCCGCTCGACCGCTACATTCGCCACGATCTCAGGATCTGGGAGTCGTCGTTCGGCAAGCAACCGAGGCTGCGAGATGAGGACGGTCATCTGCTGTTGGGCGACGCCATGATGCGCGATTGGCGTGCACGGACGCGTCGTGGCACAGCACGGGTACGCGCGTACTACGATGTGCTTCCAGCGCGGAACAGCGAGTTAACACTGGACAGGACGCGTCGCACCCCGTGGGGAGATCCGCTTCCCCGCCTGCAGTTCCGGGACGGTGAAGCATCTGCCGCACTTCGCGGCCATACCGAGCAACGCATCAGAGACTTGTTTGGCGAGATGGCACGCGCCGGAAATGGGAAGATCCTGTGGATGGGCGTGAACGAGTTTCAAGACCACCCTGCTGGCGGCTGCCGCATGGGATCCGATCCGGCTACCAGTGTGTGCGACAGTTACGGGCGAACCCACGACCATGAAAATCTGTTCGTCGTGGGCGCTCCGACGATGCCGACTGGCGGTTGCGCCAACGGCACGCTCACCTTCGTAGCGCTCGGCTTGCGGTCCGCCATCGCGATCGGCGAAGCGTTCCCTGCTCGAGAATGATTGCCGCATCACAGTCCTTTATCGCCATCACGCTGGGACTGCTGGCGGCCTCCGCCTCGCCAACTCTCGCCCAGCAGGCACAGCCGGACCCTGCCGTACGCCTGCTCTCGCTGGCCGCTCGGCAACACATCACACCGACCAGGTTAGAGCGGCACACGCGGGCGATCGTGGCGCATGAGCGCCCGTCCGGCAGTCTTGGAGAAAATGCGGCGATCGACTACATCGTGGAGACGTTGCGGGCCGAAGGGATTCGCGTCGACGTCCACGAGTTTCTCGCCTATGCCAGCGACCCCTTTGCGGCGCAGCTAGAAGTCGTCGGGCACGACTTCACCCCGCGGGCGATTACCGCGTCGTTCTCCGCTTCGGCGGATCGATTGGAAGCGGCGCTGGTGGACCTCGGATCTTTGGACGATCTGCCCGCGCTCGAGACCGGCACCGGCGAACGCCTGGTCCTGCCGGTGGGACCGAGCGACCCAAACCTCACAGGTGCCATCGCCATGGTCGACGGCCTCCCGCGCAACGTGCCCACCACGGTACTCGCCGAGCTCGGCGCCGCCGGCGTAGTCTTCGTGAATCCGGAGGAACGTCTCAACGATCTCATCGTCACGTCGACGTGGGGAATCCCGTCGCTGCGCAACGCGCATCGGCTGCCAGATATCCCCGTCGCGCAGATTACGCGAAGTGCAGGAGCACGCCTGCGCGAGTGGCTGGCAACGGGACCGGTGCGCGTCCGCTTGACCGTCCAGGTGCGCACCGGGTGGAAACCGCTCCGTCTGGCAGTCGCCCGGGTCGACCCACCCGATGCGAACGCAGCACCGTATGTCTTGCTCGGTGGACATATCGACGCGTGGTATCGCGGTGGGACGGACGAGGGGGCTTCGAACGCCGCCATGGTGGAATTGGCGCGCGCCTTTGAACGCGAGCGTCACCGTCTCCGCCGGGGGCTCGTCGTCGCCTGGTGGCCCGGACATAGCAACGCTAGATATGCCGGTTCGACTTGGTTTGCGGATCATTTCTTTCAGGAGCTGCGCGACCGGGGCATCGCGTATGTCAACATCGACGGCGTGGGGCAAATGGGCGCCAAGCGGTTCGCTGCGTCGACCACATCTTCACTGGCACCGCTGGCGCAGCGCGTCATTCAGCGGGCGACCGGCAACCGCATCGATCCAGGCCGGCCGGGACGCAATTCCGACCAGTCCTTCAACGGGATTGGGTTACCGCTCTTTCAGATTCACCACACGCGGCTCGCGGAGGACGGAGGCTATTGGTGGTGGCACACACCGGAAGACACCTTTGACAAGGTCGACTTTACGGTCCTCGAGACCGATACCGAGCTCTATGTCGACGCGCTCTCCGAGTTGCTAGCCGCACCGATGCTGCCACTCGATCTGCGGGCTGAACTCGCTGGCTTGGGTGACCTCATTCGCCAACGGGAACACGAATCGGGTGGACGCCTCGACCTCAGTGAGGCGACGCGTCGGCAACAAGACCTCGCGCAACTCATCGAGCGGATTCATGCGAAGGTTCCGCCGGTCGCCGATGAACAGCTGGACGTGGCGCTGGTAGATCTGCTCCGGCCGCTGCACCGGGTGCTCTACTCCCCGTCGGATCCGTACCACCCCGATCCTGGCGTGAGTCTGGGTATGCTACCGGGGCTGGCTCCCGCCAGCATTCTCAGGGAGGAACCGCGAGGAACTGATCGGTATCAGTTCGCCGAGACAACACTGATCCGAGAGCGGAATCGACTCATCGAGGCGCTCGAGGAGTCGATCTTGCGTGCCCAAAAGCTCGAGGTGTTGCTCGGGGGTTCTTAGCCGCCGCCGATCTCGTCGAGCATGCGACTGTGGGACAGCGCTGCTTGGGCAAAGCGGGCGACGGTTCGCAGCACGTACCAGTCATCGGCATCGGGTTCGGCTCCACCCCGCCTCTCCGCCACGACCAGCAAACAATCTTCGGCAATGGCTGCGGCACAGAGCACATGGGCATCCGTTTGGTCAAACACCAGTGAGAAACACGACCCGGTTTCTTTGTTCTGTGCTTCGCGCCTCACGAACACCGGTGCAAACGAAAAAGGCACAACCGAAAGGGACGGCGCAGCGAACGAGCGGTCTCCCTCACCGTGCCACAACCGCCAGGTGCCCATTCCCCCGGGTTCAGAAGGTTCAAATGCAAGAATGAACGCTCTTCGACAGCCGAAGATCGTCTCCCCATGGCGAAGCAGCGCCTCGATGACTTCCACGCTCGACCGGATGCGACTCAACTCCTCGGCCAGGAGCACGAGCGTCTCGGTAATCAAGGTCCTCCGTCGCGAGCGCTCCGTGCTTTCCAGCCACCGCGCTGCGCGCGCGCGGACGCGCCTGGATAGCTCCTCGCCTCCCTCACCACGGGGGATCTCGCGGACGTGATCCGTGGGAATCAAGAGGAGTCCAGGTCCACCGGGGTCGATGAGCATGAACGACGGCTTGGCACGCTCGTAGGCGGGAAGACCCGCCGGGCCGAAGCTGGGGCTCCAGCTGGCGATATGCGGGACTCGGTCTCGTGCACGGCGGGCCTGCATTGGAAACTCCGAAGAATGTGTTGCTGATGCGATCTGCTGCCGCCCCACCCCAGGGGGGTGAAGCGGCAGCAGTCGTGTAACTATGTCATCCTTTTCACTACTCGTGCGATGTCGAGAATCAGCAACCGCCCAATATTGTGACCTGCTTCGTGCCGTTGAACAACGCATCCATGGCTCCGGCCACACCCCGCACGGTCCCCCGGACGGACAGGGTATACTCACCCTCGCCCAGGCTCCACGTCATCGAGTTGAGGTGGGCTTTCACCGCACCCTCACCATCGTTACCGGCGAAGTCATCCTTCTTGCCGTCATTTCCACCAACTGTGCCGTTCAAGATACCGCTGACCAAACCGTTGGCCAGAATTCCGTTCGGTCCGCTGGAACCGGCGTTGCCGTTATACTCGAAGTCTTCGCCTGCGTAGTATCCGGATACACCGGCTTCGCCACTGTATGGGGCCACCACGTAGTTGGCAGCGTCGAGCAGCTCAACCGTGAGGCCAACGATCCTTGCCTCGTCCAACCCAAACGAGTACTTGCGCTTCCAGGGCTGGTTTCCATTGCTGGTCGCCTTGTCGACTGCGTTCTGGCTCGCAATGTACGAGCCATAGTCGAGACTGACCTCCACGGGCCCACCACCCGTCACCTCCACGTTCCAGCCGGTCTTCGCAGCGTGTGTGCTAGGCGACTTAGGCGTGGCGGTCACAGAACGACCGCCAAAAGTCGAAGTGACCGTCTGGAGAGCGTTACCGTTCCACAGATTACACCGGTTCGGCGCCTTGAACGCGTTATGCTTGGCCGTTGCAATCTGGCTTGCATTGGGGCCCCCGGAAGTCGTCACCGTGAAATACGTGTCGAACGCGGCGACGGCACCCGGCTGACCTGAGAACGCGTACGACCAAGTCTGCTCTTCCTCGATGACGAAGTCGCTCGCACCATACAGCACGATCATCACGGACTGTGCCGTGTTGGTCCGGTTGGTCGCGGACAGGTTGATCGCGTCTTCCACGGCCAACGGATCGGCCGGGGCACGATCACAGGCGGTCAGCACCAAGCCCACCGCTGCCGCACCCACGAGACTACGTACTGCACCTGCGTTGCTCATCAACGATCTCCTCCAAGTGAGTTGCCATTTCGTCCTTCGGCGGCTCGGCCATCTCGGTGGAGATCCTGAGCTTTGCGGACCGGCCTCACGGCCGGGGTGCCATTCTCGCGGTGCAACCTGGCGGTGTTCGCGACAGTGCGGACGCCCCGCTTGCGGGTTGCAAAGCGCGTTGGAGAAGCAACCCCCGGGCCAACTCGTGCCACAGGGCCCAAGTGATTTCATTGCACCGACTTGACGTCGTCGACCCGATGGGCACCCTTGTCGAAGCGTGTTACGGGAACGTTACGTGCGTAACCTTTCGTAACACGGCAGCCCGTCCCGGCCCGATGCTTGTCACGGCCGGTTCCGAGCTTCAAGATCCGGTGAGGAGTACCGGATGTGCCCTAGACAACTGCGAGTGCTGTTCGTGGATGACGACCCGCTCGAGGGCCGGATCCTCAAGGCGAACTTTGGCCGGCGAGCCCGGGTCCACGCGGACCTCGTAGGCTCGGCCGAGGAAGCCCTCGTCGCCCTCGCCCGGGAGCCCTACGATAGCGTGATAACCGATCTCGCCATGCCGGGGGTGGATGGCATCGAACTCGTTCGTCGGATTCGACAGTCAGATCCATCACTCCCGACGTTTCTGGTGACCGCACACGCGACGGTCCCGCGTGCGGTGGACGGCATCCGGGCCGGGGCAAACGACTTCCTGCCAAAACCGGTGAACACCGATGCCTTGCTCGCCCTCGTCGAGCGTGCGGTGGCAGAACGGCCCGTGCGAGAGGAAGTGTCGCGGCGGCTGGCGAGCCAGAGTAGCTACGACATCGGAAGGGTGATCGTTGGAACACATAGTCGATTGGACGAAGTCCGCCAGTTTGCGGAGCAGGTTGCGGGCGTTTCGTCAGTCCGGATCCTGATCACCGGCGAGTCAGGAACGGGAAAGAGTGTTCTCGCCCGAGCCATTCATGATCTGTCCGATTCCGACGGCCGATTCATGGAAGTGAACTGCGCCGCGATCCCAGCGAATCTCCTGGAGTCCGAACTGTTTGGCCACGAAAAGGGGGCGTTTACGGACGCGAAGGCGCTCAAACGCGGACTCATTGAACTCGCACACGAAGGCACACTCCTGCTGGATGAAATCGGCGCCCTCCCGCTCGAGCTTCAGGGAAAGCTGTTGCTCTTTCTCGAGAGCCAAGAGATTCGGCGGGTGGGCGGCACGCACCCCATTCCCATCACGTGCCGCGTCGTTGCCGCCACGAACGAAGACCTGAAGGAACGCGTGCGACAACGTGAATTCCGGCTGGACCTCCTTTACCGACTCGACGTCGCATCGATCGAAATGCCGGCCTTACGAGAAATGGCAGGCGTGATCCCCGAGATCGCTGCCCGATTCGTTCATGACTTGAGTGAGGATCTCAAACGTCCGACTCCTGAAATCGATGCCGACTCCTTCGCCGATCTGCAAGACTATTCCTGGCCCGGCAATGCGAGGGAACTTCGCAACGCGATCGAGCGAGCACTCATCTTTCACGGCGGTGGACCACTCCGCATCCGACCACCGGCACGGGAGCCAGATGGCCTGACGGCGGGAGCGGATGCTGTCGCGCTCGACCACGGGCTCGCCCTCGAAGAGGTGGAACGGCGATACATCGCCGCCACCCTCGCGTACGATCCCGACCGGCAGATGGAGGACACTGCTCGGCTGCTGGGCATCTCGCGGAAAACGCTATGGGAAAAACGGCGCCGCTATGGCCTGTGATCGGGCATAGCGTTGGCTTGACCGCAACGAGCCTGGCCGGTGTCGTGGGTATCCTCATCCTCGACTGGCTTACTCCTGCAGGGATCGTCGTCGGGATTCTCCTCTGCATCCCCATCATGCTTTCGTCGCTGACGGACGACCGTCGATCAGTGTGGCTCACGTTCGGCATCGCTTTCGTCGGCTTTTTCATCGCAGCGGCGTTCGGTCGAGGCCCAATCTCACCAGAAGCCGTCTGGATTCCGAACCGAATCTTCGTTTCGCTTACACTCCCTGCCGCCTGTGCAATCGCCCTTCGCATCCAGACCCGTCGCATCCAGATCAGCCGCGCGCGCGAGGAGGCGACACGCTCGAGCCAGCTAAATCGCCTCCTCATGTCGCTCCTTGCGCACGACCTGCGATCCCCGCTGAGCATGGCGGTGGAGACGTTCGAGTATGTCGATGGAGAGCTCGCCCGCGGCGAACGGCCGGACTCGAGCCTCTTGACACCCGTTGTCGCACGACTCACCCGCAGCCTCGGAAAGCTCGATAGCATCCTGGGTTTGGCGAAAACGGATATGGAAATCTCACCGGCCCAGGTACCACCGCGTTCTGGGCACGAGCTTGCAACCGACCTGACCGCCGAGCTACGGGGGTTTCTCACGGAAGCGCAGTTGCGCCGCAAAGACCTGCGGGTGGACGTGTCTGGGGACGATGAGAGTTACTGCGACGACATGCTAGTCGTGCGTCAGGCTTGTGCCATCTTAATCGACAACGCGATCCGGTACGCCAAGCCTGGCCCCGTCCTCATCGAGGGAACTATCACGCACGGGACGGCACATCTCAGGGTGAGCGATGCGGGGCCTGC
This sequence comes from Gemmatimonadales bacterium, assembly GCA_041577295.1. Classification (GTDB taxonomy): domain Bacteria; phylum Gemmatimonadota; class Gemmatimonadetes; order Gemmatimonadales; family GWC2-71-9; genus JBDHDH01. The sequence goes on along the minus strand of JBFGJG010000019.1, from coordinate 42,629 downwards.
CGGTGGCACGAGCCAGCCCGGGAGCTCCGGCCTCGGCCTCGAGCTGTGTCGTGCGCTCGTCCTGCGCGCGGGCGGGTGGCTCGAGCAAAGTCGCGGTGCAAATGGTGAGACCGTTTTCTCGATGAAGATTCCGGTCAGGACGAGCCGTGCAGCCTCCGACGTCTGAGATACCTCGCGTGCACTAAGACTCGCCCAACCGGTAGACCACTTTTCCACCCACGATCGTGATCACCACCTCAGTGCCCGGTATGCGATCCTCCGGCACCGTCATGATGTCTCGCGACAGCACCACGATATCTGCGAGCTTCCCCGGCTCGAGCGATCCCTTGATCGCCTCCTCGAACGCGGCATACGCGTTGTTGATGGTGTAAGAGCGCAGCGCCTCGTCTCTGGTCATGCTTTGCTCCGGAAAGAACACGGAACCGTCCGCAAGACGACGGGTGACCGAAGCGTAAAAACTGGCGATGGGATCGACGTCTTCGACGGGTGCGTCGGTACCGTTGGTCACCAACGCCCCGACGTCGATGAGCTTACGCCACACGTAGGCTCCCTCAAATGCGCGCTGCTCACCCAGCCGTTTGATCACCCACGGCCCGTCCGAGGTAGCGTGGATCCCTTGCACCGAAGCGATCACACCGAGCTGGCCAAACCGTGCAATGTCGTTCGGATGGAGATGTTGGGCATGTTCGATGCGCCACCGAAGATCGGTTGCCCCGGGATGCGCCGCGAACACGCGCTCGTAGATGTCGAGCACCTCGCGATTCGCGCGGTCACCGATCGCATGGGTGTTGAGTTGGAATCCATGTTGGATCGCCAACTCCGCCGTGCGGGCAATGTCGTCCGGACGCTCGAGAATCAAGCCGGTGCTCCGAAGATCCTCGTACGGTCGAAGCAGCCAAGCCCCGTGTGGCCCTAGGGCGCCGTCAATCTGCCGCTTGATGGAGCGAACCGTGAGGAACCCTCCGCCCACCCCGATCCGCCGAAACTCCGGTAGCCGCGCGGCCATCTCGTCGTTCGTCTGATACCGTACCATGACGTACAATCGGACGGGCAACTCCCCAGCTTCGGCCAGCTCCTGCAGAAACTCGATCGTGGCAAACGACGATCCAGCATCGTGAAACGACGTTACCCCTTTAGCGAGCAGCTCACGCCCCGCGAGCTCGACCATACGCCGCTGCCGAGCAGCGTTCTCTGCAGGACTGCGCGTGGACTCCCATCGCGCAAGAGCCTCACGTACCGGAAGCTGTGCTCTTTCCCTCAGCGCACCGGTCGGCTGCCCCGCCCTGTCGCGGACGATCGTCCCGCCTGGCGGATTGGGTGTGCCGCGGCGAATCCCTGCCATGTCGAGTGCACGCGCGTTGGCGAAGGATGCGTGACCGCTGGCGTGCGTGAGTACCACGGGATTGTTGGGCGAGACTGCGCTAAGCGACGCGTGTGTGGGAAGGCCTTCAATGGCAGGATCGGCGGCCACGTCCCACTTCTCTTGATGCCAGCCGTGTCCCTGAATCCAGACGCCGACCGGTGCGTCGGCCGCAGCTTGGCCGACCATCGTCACGATTTCGTTCCACGACCGCGCCGTGGTCAGATCGAGATTCATCTTCGAACGGCCGAGGCTCATGAAGTGCCCATGCCCCTCGATGAAACCTGGGAGCACGGTCCAGCCACCCAGATCGATCACTTCCGTTTCCCGTCCGACGTACCGGCGGATTTCCCGATCGCTGCCCACCGCCACGATCGTGTCCCCGCTCACCGCAACCGCTTCGGCAATCGGCCGAGTTGGATCGACCGTCAGGACATTGCCGTGAAGAAGGACGAGATCTGCGTCCGGTGTTGAATCACCGGCGCAGGCGGGCAGCAAGACAGCGGCCCAAAGGAGAAAGCCCCGTGGGCCCTTCCGTCGCATCCGGATCAGTGAGGCCTCGGCGATTCGTCGCTTCGCATAGACGTCACCCGTTCACCGGCCGCCGGAAGAATCACACCCGGGATGCCCAGCGCTCTGAGTCGTTCGTTGAACACCGCAACGTTCTCGTCCATCACGGATCGAACCTGCGAACGCAGCACGGCCCATTCGCCATTGAGGTCGTTGAATCGCTCGTACGCACCGGCCGTGGGTCGACCTTCTGGCCCACCGTAGATATAGGAATCCGCTCCCGTCACGAATCCGTAGAGCGTCACCAATTGATTATCTAACTGTGGTGGATATCGGAGCGGATCTTGGTTGCTCTGGTTCCGCGTTTGGGTGAGCTCCTGTTCGACTGCAGCGATTGCGCCGGCAACGGAGTCAGCTGCCAGTTTTAGGTCCTCGCCATAGCCACCGACCACGGCTCGCTCGGCCACCGATTGGATCTGCGTGCGGGCGGAACGCAATTGCGCGAGCGCGTGGTAGACAGCGTTGAGCGTGTCCCGAACCTGGACGGCGAGCGCGAACTGTTCCTCGAAATCGGCCTGCTGCACGTTATCGAGCCGCGGATCCTTGAGGACGGTAATCGGTTGGGTGTGTGTCGCCTCTCCAGCTACCAAGCGGACTTGATAGGTCCCGGGAGGCGCCTTCACTCCACCCGTGTACCCCCAAACGATCACCGAATCGGGTACCACCGGACCTTGATACGTGATGTCCCACGTGGCCCGGTTCATCCCGGAATCCGCGGAGATCTTGGGGAGCTTCATTTCCTCGGCTGTCGCCGAATCGCTCGTGAAGCGACGCACGAGGCGACCTGCCCCATCGGTTATCTCCAGCGTCACCGAGGTGGTCGGTTTTGAACGCAGGTAGTAGTAAATGATGGCGTTCCCCGGGAGGACCTCGGGCGCGGTCTCGCCGTCGTTCCCCTCGACACCCGCCGCGTTCACGCGATAGGCCTCGCGCGGTGCGAAGAGGTGCGTCGCAGCTCGTGCGATCTCTGGCGTCAACTGCCGCAGGGGGCTCAAATCGTCCAGTACCCAGAACGACCGGCCTTGCGTGGAGATCACGAGGTCCGTCCTGTGGGCGCGCATCCCCGTGACCGGCGTGATGGGGAGGTTCAGCTGCAGCGGCTGCCAGGTGCGCCCGTCGTTGAACGAGACGAACACGCCGAACTCCGTCCCAGCGTAGAGCAGCCCAGGGACCTCCGCATCCTCACGCACCGTGCGCACGGGATGATCCGCAGGAATGCCATTGGTGCCGTCCGTGAGCACCCGCCACGACCGGCCGAAATCCGTTGTGAGGAAGATGTACGGTCGAAAATCATTCACCCGGTATCGATGCACCGCCACGAGCGCACGACCAGGCTGGTGTACCGACAGATCGATCTCATCGACTGTTCCCAGTGCCGGCATGGCGCGCGGGGTTACATCGGTCCAGCTTGCACCGGCGTCACGCGTAACGTGTACTCGTCCATCATCGCTGCCCGCCCAAATCACATCGGCTGAATGCTGTGACACCGCCAGTGAGAAGATCGTGTTGAAGATCTCGACCCCGGTGATGTCGTGGTCGATTGGGCCGCCGGACGCCGCTTGATGCTCCGAACTATTTGTGGTGAGATCCGGACTAATCGTTTCCCAGGTCATGCCCCCGTCCATCGTACGATGAACGTACTGGGATGCGTGATAAACCGTGTTGGGATCGTGTGGGGACACGACGATCGGCGAAACCCACTGGAAACGATACTTGAGGTTACGCCCCGCCTCACCCACCTGCAGCTGCGGGTAGTTCGATATGTACCGTCGCTGATCACGCACGCGGTCGTACCGATCGATCACCCCGCCGTAACAGCCGGCATAGACAACCTGCGGGTGATCCGGGTGCAGCGCGATGGGCCCTGTCTCGCACCCGCCAACCATGTACCAATGCTCTTTGGCGTGCAGCGTGTTGCTGCTGGTCCAAGCCGGTACGCTGATGGTGGTGTTGTCTTGCTGCGCGCCGTAAAGGCGATACGGGAACGCGTTGTCCACGATGACGTCGTACAACTCGGCCGTTGCCTGGTTGTGGTACGACGTCCAGGTCACGCCACCATTGAGCGTGACCTGCGCACCTCCGTCGTCTCCAACGATCATGACTTCGGGGTTGGTGGGATCGATCCACAGGTCGTGCACGTCACCGTGAGGAACCTCCACGACTTCGAACGTGCGTCCGCCGTCCACTGACTTGTGGAGCCGGGTGTTCAATACATAGACCGTGTGTTCGTCTTGTGGATCGGCGCGAACGTGCGTGTAGTAAAAGGCACGTTGCCGGAGCTTGTTCTCACTGTTCACACGAGTCCAGGTTTTTCCCGCGTCGTCGGACCGGTACAGCCCGCCGGCCGGCTCCGCCTGCACCATGGCCCACACGCGGTCTGGGTTGGCACCAGAAACGCTCACACCCACCTTTCCGACGATCCCCCCCGGCAAACCGCCTCCGAGTTTGATCCAGGTCGCCCCCGCGTCGGTCGATTTGTACACGCCGCCCTCCGGCCCACCACTGATGAGCGTCCACGGCTTCCGTTCACCCCGCCACATGCCGGCGTAGAGCTCGCGCGGATTGCGGGGATTCATCGACAAGCTGGACGCACCGGTGCTGTCGTTCAACGCCAGCACGTGATCCCAGGTGCTCCCGCCGTCACGGGAGCGAAAAATGCCTCGCTCAGGATTCTTGCCGAACGCATGACCCAACGCCGCCACGTAGACCCGATCGGGGTCCGTGGGGTGGACGACGACGAAGGCTATCTGGCCGGCTTCTCTGAGCCCAATGAACTCCCAGTTCTTCCCCGCGTCGGTTGACTTCCATATGCCCCGGCCGGTCGAGGTGTTACCGCGGATGTCGGCACTGCCGGTACCGACGTAGATCACGTTGGGGTCCGCCTGCGCAATGGCCACCGCGCCGAGGGACCCGCCGAAGAAACCGTCGCTGACGTTCGTCCACCACTGTCCGGCATCCGTCGTCTTCCACACACCGCCACCAGTCGTTCCCATGAAGAAGAGCCGTGCGTTTCCGGCGATCCCCGCGACTGCCGTAGACCGCCCACCACGATAGGGACCCACCATCCGATACTTCATGCCGTCAAACAGCGCCGGATTGTACACGATGTTGCGATCCGGCTGCTGCGCGCCCGATTCCAAAGGCAGCGACATGAGTCCCACGATCAGCAAGGCCCTACTCATCGACCTCATCGTCTGTTCTCCCAAGTGAAGCGTGTCATAACGTGTCAGCTCCCAAAACGGCTTGGAACAAAACATTCACCCCGTTCACGACATCCCGTGGCCACGAGAACTCGCGGGGCGAGTGACTGATCCCTGCCACGCTCGGGACGAAGATCATTCCCACCGGCCCGAGCAAGGCGATGCTCTGGGCATCGTGTCCGGCACCGCTCGGAAGCCGGAGTGTCGAAAGATCGAGCTCGCGGGCAGACCGTTCTATGATCATCCGGAGCCGCTCGTCAGTTGGCGCCGCACGGCTCACGTAGAACTGATCGAAGGCGAACGTCGTCCCGGTCTCTTCCGCGATCCGCATCGCTTCGAGCTGCATGTCACCGAACAATTCGTCGATGCGATCCATCTCGAGGTCACGAATCTCGAGACTGAGCAACACTTCCCCTGGGATCACGTTGGGAGCGCCGGGTTCTACCTCGAGCCGACCGACGGTCGCCACCTGGCGGCCGGGACGCTCTACGGCCGCTCGGTTGGCCGTCCAAATGAACTGCGCGGCTGCCAGGAGTGCATCTCGGCGTTGGTTCATCGGTGTCGTCCCGGCGTGATTGGCAAACCCCGTCACGGTCACGTTCCACCGCTTGATGCCGACGATTCCCTCTACAACACCGATGTCGATCTCTTGTGACTCGAGAATGGCTCCCTGTTCGACGTGCAGTTCCAGGTACGCGGCGACAGACCCGGGCTGCCGTCGCACCGCGTCCAGTGCGGCGGGATTGCCACCGATGAACGCGAGTCCCTCCCCGATGGTCTTCCCGCTCGCGGTCATCAGCTCGAGCTCTCGCGACTCGACCTCACCGCTGAGTGCGCGACTCCCCGTCTTTCCACCTTCCTCATTGCTGAAGACCACGACCTCGAGGGGATGACGCGTGCGGATGCCCTGCTCCGCCAAAGATTGGGCAACTTCGATGGCTCCGATTGCGCCGACTGGGCCATCGTAGTTTCCACCGCCGGGAACGGAATCGATGTGGGAACCGAACATGACCGGTGGAGCATCCTGGCTCCCTGGGCGACGACCGATGAGGTTCCCAGCGGCGTCCACTGCTGTGGTAAGGCCTGCCCCGCTCATCAAGCCGAGGACGTACTCGCGCGCGGCCTTGTCCGCGTCGCTGAATGCGAGGCGGTTGGCGCCACCCTCCGGGGTCCTGCCAAAAGCGGCGAGTCCCCTGAGGTGACGCAGCACCCGGTCACCGTCGATCTGCATCCGCGGGAGCCGCAACGGCCAGCGCCGATCGCGCAGCACCAATCCGCCCAACCCCACACCAGCCGCGAACGTGAACGTCCTGCGACTCAGCCCCAAAAGGTGCGAGGAGTAAGAGATGAGGAGTAAGGAATCATGACCATTTCGTACCTCTAATTGTCAGCATCGCGCCGCATGGGCGCACCGAGGAAGATGGCATTGAAGAATAACCCCGCACCACTGTCGTACACTCCTCGATATAGTGGATCTTCGGCGAAGAGGATAATACGACCATTGCCCACCGCATCGACGGTCACATACGGCTTTCCTCGATAGGTTCGATCGGTGTTGTCGGGCCACGAGAAGCCAGCGATGACCAGCGGGGCGTCTGTTGCAAAGACAACGGGATTCGTACCGCTCTTGGAGGTCCTCAGCGGAAGGGATCGCATGAACACGGGTAGCTCATCTTGTTCGTAGCCAACCGTGAGCCAATGCGTCCTGTCGACGCGGGCGCGGAGGAAACTACCGGGAACCCGTTGCGGCGCATGCGGCCGGGCATCGGGGCTCATCGTGGGCGGGAGGACCGTCGCCGGGGGCGCGGCGGCATCGATAGTCCGCAGGATCGCGGCGATCGTGTCGGTGGGCGGGCGGGTGGTGTCGGCGGCCTCGTGGGATGTGCCGAAGTCGCCATCCATGACGAATGCCGCTCCCCCTCCGATTCCGACGATGGTGCCGCCGCGGCGCGCCCAATCTCGCAACTTGTCGGTGCCGCGCTCGCCCAGTGCGTTGTCGTAGGAACCTTCCGGAATCACAATGACATCGAAATGGTCGATGTCAGCACGGGCAACATCAGTGGCCCGCACCGGAGTAAAGGGATAGCCGATTCGGCGCTCGAGCTCGAACCAGATGTGGCCATACGACGTCACTCGCACGCCGTCCCCGGCCAACAGCGCTACACGGGGCGCCTTCAATGAGCGGGTATCATCGGATCCCGTGCCGGCCTGCCCGCGATCGGGAAACGCGCTCCGTGCGGAAAGCGCCATGACACCCGCGGAACGCGAGAGCGCCGCGATCCGTTCGTGCAGCTCCTCGGAATTCCGGCCCACGCGCGCCACCATGGCTCCGCGTGGGAATTCACGCCCATCCACGACGATGGGGCGTGCCGCGACTGCGATGTTGAACCCCTCATCCAGCAGGTTCGCAAGGAGACGATAAGCCCCCGGATCGCCGGGTGACCAGACGTATGCGCTCTGCGCCGTACCGGACACGCCTCCACCGACCTCAGTGTGCCGTTCGCTGAGCCATCCACCGGCAGCCTTACGCTGCTCATCCGAGACGCTGAGCGGTGTCGCACCGAGATCGAGCGGTTGCGTACTCCAGAAACCGTCGACTCCTGCCGCGAGCGGGAGGTTCCAAGCGGTCACGTCGTAAAAGGTGTAGCGCTCCTGCTCGTCCGGTGCGCGACGTGCATTCCGGGCAAACCTCGCCAACTCGGCGGCGGCGTACTCGTTCGGCACTGGAATGTCCGGGGCCAGCAACGTCGCCGCGAGCCGACCGTTTGGCTGAGCGAGGTCGACCACATACGCTCCTACCGGCACGTCGACTTGCTCCTGCTGTCCGGTGGCGAAACGCGTGACGGTGACCCGCGTTGCTCGCTGGGAGCGCCCCACCTCGATGCCATGCCGCAATAGTGTGATTGCGAGTCGCGCAGCCCTATTGGGCTTTTGGCCCGCCAAGAAGAACACGGTCCGCACCTGCCCACCACCCGCCTGCTGCAAAGCGGATTGAAAGAACTCGAAATAGGACATCAATCGCGGTGTCCGGTGACGCGCAGCGGTCTCGACAGTCGCCAACGAGGCGACGAAATGGTGCGCGATCCCATCCGCAAACGTGAGAATCGTTCCATCGTCGCGTCGCCACCGTGCCCCCTTGTACCCCCCACCGTCGGTCTCGTAGGTCATCCCCGTAGCGCCATGCAACGCCGGATACGTATCCCAGTACCCCGGATAAAAGAGGTCGAACCGGTCTCGCGTGTAGTAGCTCCAGCCATAACCGTCAAACGCGACCGCATTCCCACGTCCAAACACATCCAGCCACTCGTTGAGTGACGAAGGGTAGAGCGGCATGATCGGGGGTGCTGCGGGAGGAAAGAAGAACTGTGTGGTTTGGCCATGCAGATCGACGAACACCTGTGGCCGCCACCGCTGCAGCTCGGCCGCAACGGCGCGCGTCTCCGTCTGAGTGAGACCGAGTGCGTCACGATTGAGATCGAACTGATAGTGGTTGTTGTTGGTGCTCATCCCCCAGGGTGCGTCGTGCTCGAGCGCCAGCGGATCCGGATCGCCCACGACAAATGCGTTGTACCACGCTACATGCCGTTCGTGACTCTCCGGATTGTGCGCCAGGTTGATGACGGTGACGGCGCTGTCCCGCAACATGCGGGTTCGTTGATCTTCACCCGCCGCCAACTGAAAGGCCACCTGCATGGCCGCCTCGAACGCCGCCGTTTCGTTTCCGTCGTTGGCGGCGTTGAGCCACGTCACGATTGGGGTCTGTGCGATGATTCGCTCGGCATCGGACCGCGTCGTGCGACGGGAATCGGCCAGACGTGCGAGATTTCCACGAATTTCGTCGAGTCGTGCGATGTTGGCCTCCGACGAAACGACCACCAAGTGCATCGTTTGGTGCTCAACGCTCGTTCCATAATCGATCACACGCACACGGGCTGGGGTCGCTCGCTGGAGCGCGTCGAGGTAGCGCTCCATCCGACCGTACGTCGTGTGCCAGCTTCCGATCGGATACCGCAACACGTCTTCGGGCCGGGGTATCCCCTCACGGTACGGACCGCTCGCGTAGAAATCGAAGGTCTCCCCAGGGCACAACCCAAACGCGAGACGAGCGTCATTTTCCGAGCGACACCGGTCCGCCGGAATGGTCGGAAGCTCCTGCCCCACGAGCGCATCCCGCGAACCGGGCAACGACAGGCCACCAGCCAGAATCAACCAGATGAGAGAGGTCGAGATACGCATGACGACATTCACCTTGACGCAGCGTAGCGATTTTGGGCTTTGGTGAGAGCGCCCGTTCAGAAGCTTAGAGACGCCGTGCCAAGGTTACCATCGGGACGCGCTTGCACGCAACGCCAATTAGCCCATACTGTATGCGCCATGAATCGACGCGACTTCGGCGGCACGCTCGCCGCGCTGGCAGGGTTCACGCTCATCGAGCACCGTCAGCAAGATGCGGAGCCTGTTCGCGTGAATGGCGAAAGGCTCCTTCGCCACTTTCAGGCGCTCTCGGCCTTTGGCAAGACACCCGCCGGCGGGGTCTCTCGCGTCGCGTACAGTGACGCCGACATCGCAGGCCGACGCTTCGTCATGGACCTGATGCACGAGGCCGGACTCGATGTCCGCATCGACGCGGCCGGTAATATCCTGGGCAGGCGCGTCGGTCGTGACAACACGCTTCCCGTGCTTCTCATCGGATCGCACATCGACTCGGTTCCGGATGGCGGGAATTACGACGGCAACGTTGGCTCGATGGGTGCACTCGAGGCCGCATGGACGCTCATGGACCGTGAGATTCGCACCCGCCACCCCATCGACGTCGTGATCTTTCAAAACGAGGAGGGTGGTCTCATTGGGAGTAGCCTCATGGTGGACACGTTGCCACCGTCTGTGCTGGACCAGCGCAGCCAAAACGGTCCGACCATCCGGGAGGGTATCAGGGTCCTCGGAGGGAATCCGGACAGCCTCCAAGCCGCGGTCCGCAAGCGTGGGGACGTCAAAGCATATCTCGAGTTGCACATCGAGCAAGGAGCGGAGCTGGACCGACTTGGGATCGACATCGGGGTCGTCGAAGGCATCGTCTCCATTCGCTGGTGGAATGTCCAGATCGAGGGCTTCGCGAACCACGCCGGCACCACTCCCATGGATCAGCGTCGGGACGCGCTACTCGCCGCAGCGAAGTTCATCGAGGCTGTCAATCGAATCGTGACCAGCGTCCCGGGCCGTCAGGTGGGGACGGTTGGCCGTATCCAGGCACATCCTGGCGCGCCAAACGTGATTCCGGGACGCGTCACGGTCAGTCTCGAGATTCGGGACCTCGATGCCGCAAAGATCGAACGACTCTTTCGCGAGATCGAGGCTGAGGCGCGCCGCATCGGAAGCGCGAGTGGCACGCGATTTACCATCACCGATACCGATATCAACACACCGCCCGCGCCCACCGATCCCGGAATCCGCGAGATCATCGATGGGGTGGCGGACGATCTCACTCTCACCCATCAGCGGATGCCCAGCGGGGCGGGACACGATGCTCAGAGCATCGCGCAGATTGCTCCGGTCGGGATGATCTTTGTGCCGAGCGTGGGGGGAATCAGCCACTCGCCACGGGAGTTTACAAAAGCCGAAGGGCTGGTCAACGGGGCCAACGTGCTCCTCAATACGCTACTCGCGCTCGACTCGTCGGAGCTCTAGCCTGAGCCGTCGCAAGGCCGAGTTTCCTGTTACCCTCGGCTGCCGTTTACCAACACTTCCACCGCACGAAACGCCGCCCGCAACGCACGGCCGTCATCGTCACAGTTCGGGTCGTAGGCTGTGAGCGCTGCACCGGACACCGGTTGGCGGGCGGCAATCAACTCTAGACACTCGAGAAGTGTGTCCACGTCCAACCCACCCGAGGCCTGATATTCATTCACCCGGGCCGAGCCTGGATCGATGACGTCCAAGTCGAGATGGACGTAAAACGCCGACACGCGCTCGGCCAACGCATCCAACACCGATGACAGGCCCGCGCGGACGCCTTGGGTGAGGATCGCATCGGTGGGCACGTGGGTGATGGCTGATGCACGAAGGTAGGCCTCTTCGGGGGGGTCCAGGTCACGCGCACCAACCAGCACGATGCGGCTTTCCTCGACGGGAACCCACCCATTCACCGTTTGCGAGACCGCTTTCCAACAGCGTCCGGCGATCACCGACAGTGCCATGCCATCGAGAAATCCGCTGGTCGTCGAGTCTGGCGTATTGAGGTCTCCGTGGCTGTCGAACCAGACAACTCCAAGATCCTTGGAGCCGAGGCCGGCGAGGGCCCCTTGACTGGTAATGCAGTTGCCGGCCAAAACGAGTGCAACTGTGTGGGGTGCGACCGCATTAGCGAGCAGGCGGTTGAGCGCCATGGCCGAGCCAATATCGGACGGAACCCTCGGCTCGTCGATGACAATCTCCCGAAAGTCGATCGCGTGACCGGCAGTCTCGAGGCGATCGAGCAACCCGTTTCGAACGAGATGCTCCGGGCCACGGCCCATGCGAAAGCTGCGCCGCCCCGAGTCGTAAGGGACCGAGACGACGCGAATGTTCACTCGACGGGAACGCGAAACGCTAGGATACGGGTGGGAGCCTGACCGACGATGGCTTTCGTGAGCACTTCACGCAGACCGCGATGGATCGCGGCGACGCTCCCACCCCGCTCGAGGCTCACGTACAGCGGCTCCCCGTCAGGGTGTAACGTGAACCAGTGGGGTCCACCCCCCACAGTAACGTCCGCGAACTGCTCCCGTTCGGGCATCGTGAACCCGAGCACCTTGTCCGTCGCGTAGACGGCGATCCACAGCTCCCGTTCGTTGGGCGTGAGCAACACCCCGTGCGTGTAGGTATCGAGCGGCGGTGGTGGTGTTCCCGCGGGAATGGGCAACTCGAGACGCTGGACCACCTGATCCGTGGCAAGATCAACGGTCACGAACCCAATCAGATTGGAGAGCGCGACATACGCACGCGTGTTGTCCTTGGTCAGCGCCACCGGCCGTGGGATGCCGCCAACGTGAATCTTTCGATTGATCTCCAACGTTTTGGGATCGATGACGGTGAGGAGGCTGTCGCCCATTGAGGTGACGTAGACGTGCCTGCCGTCCGCCGACGTATACGCGTTGTGTTGCGCACGGCCCGCGGGAAGCGTCTTCACGACCTGCATGGTTTCCGTGTCGACAATGGCCGTTTGGTCACCGCCGCGTTGGGGCACGAAGACGCGCCGCCCGTCCTGACTGATGGTGGGCTCGTTGGGAACCGGTCCCACGTCCACGCGGGCGAGGATCTCGTGAGTCGCTACGTCCACCTTCAGCAACTCATTGCTCGTCTCCACGCTAATGTAGAGGTAGCGGCGGTCCGGTGAGACCACGATGCCGTGCGGCCTCGGGCCGGTCTCGATGGTATCGAGCACGGCCAGCGTATGCGGATCGAGTTGGAAAACACCTTCGTACCGATCCACCGCGTACAGCCGAACCTCCCCCAGCTCCCCGCTCTCGGAAACGCCCGGTCGTTCTTCACCAGAGCCACACCCGCAAAGCGTCAGGAACATACAAACGCCCATCCGCAGATACGGAGAACTACCCCCTCTATTTCCTCGAATCAAATCCATCCCTTGCTACGGAATTCCCGCAGGATCTGGCTGAATCGTTCCATCTCGTCGGGCAGGCCTATCGACAAGCGATTGTAACCCACCAGAGGAGGAAACGGACGCCCAACGCGGACGCCCCGCTCACGCATCCGACGGATGTAGGTCTCCAGATCACCGTTGATCCGATGCATGACGAAGTTGGTATTGCTCGGCATGTACGGCAGCCCGAGCTGCTCGAGCGACTTGTGGAGGATCTGTTTTGCTTTGGTGTTGCTGGCGCGGCCGCGGCTCACCAGCTCCGCGTCGCCCATTGACGCCAGTGCAGCCACGAGACCCAGGTGATTCGTGTTGTTGCCACTGATGAACCTGCGCATCTTCGCGGCGGTCTCGGCGTGGCTGATCCCGTAGCCAACCCGCAACCCCGCCATGCCATAGATCTTCGAGAACGTGCGAACCACCACGACGTTGGGTCGGCTCGCCACCCAACGGAGGCTGGCCCAATACCGCGGGTCATCGACGTACTCGAAGTATGCCTCATCCACCAGAAACGTCGTGGCGCCCGGCGCCTGGTCGATCCATTCATCGATCAGCCGCGACGGCGTGACCGTACCCGTTGGGTTGTTGGGATTACAGATGTACACCAGCACGGGTCGGGCAGCGCGCTCGGCTCGCCCGCGCATCTGATCGATGTTGTGCGCGTGCTGGTCGTCGAGAGGAATCTTGACGATGTTCGCGGGAAACGGGGCTGCATAACGTTCCACGTCTTCGAAGGTGGGATTCGGCATGATCACTGTCCCACCTGCGATGGCGGTGGCCTGCACCAGCATCTGCAGGACCTCCGTCGATCCCGCCCCAAGGACGATCTGGTCCTTCGTCACTCCGTTGGTGATCGCCAACGTCTCCAGGAGTCGATTCTCGGAGTCGTCTGGGTAACGGTTGGCCTGGGCGATGCCGTCGATGACGGCCTTTCGGGCCGCGGGGGACAGGCCCAGCGGGTTCTCGTTGGAATTCAGCAGCAGCGTGTCCGACGGACGGGGTTTGGGGAGCGCTGGGACGGCGACGGCGGGGCGCACTCCACTCAACCCCAACACCCCAAGGGCGGTACCGGTAAAGAGAAAGTCTCGACGGTCCATGATGGTCTCCTGATTGCGAGGCCCGAGGACGCGCACGTGCGCCAATCTATGGTCGATTTTCGTGAGCGCCACTCTCTCGTTGACGGGCTCGCCTAGTGCGCGTATCACTTCCCAGTCGTTTAACTCCGTCCCCACGAGGAAGGACGCCAATGCAACGCCGCCAATTCATCGAGCTGTTCGGCGGATTGGCCATCACCGGTGTGCCTCGATGGCGTTTGCGCACGCCGCGGCCCCGTCGAATCGTGGTGGTGGGCGGGGGGATCCTCGGTGCTTCCGTCGCGCTGCATCTTGCCCGTCGTGGCGCCGAGGTGATCGTGTTCGAGAAGGAGCAGCCAGCGGCCGGTGCGACTGGCAACTCGTTTGCCTGGATCAACGCTACATTCTCGAAGCAGCCCTATCACTATCATCGATTGAATCGGCTCAGCGCATTGTCGTACCGGCACCTCGAGCGGGAGCTCGACAGCAAACTCGAGGTGCAGTGGGGAGGTAGCCTGCAGTGGTTTGGGAGACCGGACCACGCCGCCCAACTAAGGGAAGACGTACTGCGCCATCAAGCATTGGGATATCCGGTTCGGCTCATCGACGAGGACGAATTTCGTATCCTCGAGCCAAATGTCGAACCCGGTCATGCGCTGGCGGTGGCCTTTGCGGAGCACGAGGGAAGCATCGATCCCGTCCACGCAACGGAACTGCTGCTGGCGGAAGCACGGAGGGCCGGAGCGCGTGTGGAGTACCCGGCCGAAGTAACCGGTCTGGACATCCGTTGGGGAAAGCTGCGCGGCGTGCGCACGGTGAACGGAGATCAGCCTGCCGACGTGGTCGTGATCGCCGCTGGCGTCGATACGCCGCGCCTCGCGGCCATGGCGGGGCTCACGGTTCCACTCAAGGACTCGCCCGGACTGCTTGCGCACACGCAACCCGCGGACCGACTCATCGGCAGGGTCGTGTTATCTCCTGGGGGGCACCTCAAGCAGAAGCGCGACGGCCGCATTGTTGCCGGCTCGAGCTTTGGCGGCACACCAATCACAGAAGCCTCGCGCGACCGGGGAGAGACCATCCTGGAAGACGCCGCGAAGTTCCTACCCAAACTCCGCAATATCCCGCTGGAGCGTGTGACCCTGGGTTGGCGACCGTTACCGGTGGACGAGTACCCCATCGTCGGCTTCTCACCCGCAGCCCCGGACGTTTATCTCGCAGTCATGCACAGTGGCATTACCCTGGCACCGCTCATCGGGCACCTCGCCGCCGTGGAGATTCTCGACGATACGCAGGTCGATCTGCTACGCGAGTATCGCCTGTCTCGCTTCGAACGGAGTGGTGAGCCGTGAGAGGGTTGACGGCGAGGATGCGCTCCCCCTTGCCTATCCCTTATCGATTTGGCATCACTGACCGGCCGCCTGCTTTGGCTTCACCCGTCTGCCACGGATTTCCCTGATGGACCGGAGGTGCTCTTTGTAGGTCCGTGAAAACGCGTGCCGACCGTCGCGTTGCGCCACGAAATAGAGGAACTCCGTATCGGGCGGATAGAGCACCGCCTCCAAACTGCCGAGCGATGGCTGATTGATCGGACCGGGCGGCAGCCCGTTGAAGCGATAGGTGTTGTATTCAGATTTGACCGCATAGTCGCCGTGGTAGAGCCGTCGTCTCTTACCCAACGCGTAGACAACGGTGGGATCAGCTTGCAACCGCATCCCGCGCGCGAGCCGGTTGTGATAGACCGACGCAATCTCGCCGCGGTCGCCCCCGTGGACTAATTCCCCTTCGACGATCGACGCAAGCGTTACGAGCTCATCGCGACTGAGCCCCAACGTGTCGAGCCGCGCATTCCATTCCGGCCGCCAGCGCGTCACGAACGTGTCGACCATTTGCCGAAGCACCTCGTGTGCCGACGCGTGGACTGGGACGTAGTACGTGGTCGGGAACAGGTACCCATTGACGTTCTGCCCCCGAGTGCCGGCGATGGAGCGCAGCGCGGAATCCCGAGCCGCTGCGTGTAGGCTCTCAGCAGGAATCCCCATCCGCTGCTGGACCGTCGCGGCAATCTCATCTAACCACCCCCCCTCGCGGACCACGACCCGCTGGACTGGGGGACGGCCCTTGCGAAGGGCACCGAGCACCTTGCCCATCGGAGTGCGCGGGCGGAAGGGGTAGGTGCCAGGCTTGATTCCCAAGTGCTTCTGGCCCATCCGCGCGAACCGCGCAAAGGATGCAGCCGATGACACGATTGCGTGGGTCGCAAGGGATTCCGAAACCGCTTCAAGCGAGGCTCCCTCGGGAATGTGTACCCAAACGGCATCCGGTGGCTCGGGAATCTCACATGCCAACACGAGCGCCAAGCACAAGATGCCATTCAGCGGAGTGGTCCAAGCGGCGAGTTTTTGCTCACGATTCAGCGACAATTTCAGACCTCCCTGCGCTCCAGTCGGGGGCGACAATAGACAGGGACGGTCTGCTCAAGCTGTGACGAACCTAACAACCGCAGCTGATGTGGCTGCGTCACACACACTTAGTGACGAGTCTCCCCCTCGCCCTCTGCCCACAGTGTCACGTCACCAGTTGGAGTAAAGCGTGTTGTGCGTCGTACGCGTGCCCACTATGTTGGCCCTCCTCAGGCACCTGTCCCGCTTCTTCGGTTGATCATTCGTGCATGAAACGAGCTGCCAACAGCACCGTGCGCTGGACGACAATCGTAACTCTCCTCGTCGCGAATGCGGGCCCGGCCGCTGCACAGGTCAACATCGAGAGTCTGCGACCCGACGAGAATGCGCTTGGGGTTTCCGGCACCGCCGGACTCGACCTCTCGGTGCGCACGGGCAACGTCGATATCGTGCAGTTTACGCTTCGCGGAAGGTTGGATCACAACTCGGAGAGAAGCAGCACACTATTGATCGTGAATGGCGACCTAGGTTTTCAGGGCGGAGATCGGTTCTCAAACGCAGCCTTGGTCCATCTCCGACAGGGATACCGGGTGCGTCCGCGGTTCGGACCGGAGGCCTTTGCCCAGGTCAACTACAACAAGCCGCAGCGGCTCGACCTTCGCTGGTTGGTCGGTGGCGGGGTCCGTATCGGCCTGCTCGCGGCAGAAACCGCCCAGATCCGAGTGGGTTCGGCCTACATGTTCGAGCACGAGCGTCTCGATCTGCCCTTGGGCGCGCAACATCCCCGCACCACCAACGTCAGCCGCTGGAGTAATTACGTGTCGGTGCGGGTCGAATTCGGGCGGGACATCGTCCTGACCGCCATCAATTACCTGCAGCCTCGAATCGACCGTTTTGGCGATTTGCGCAACCTGTCCGAGGTCGACCTCACGGTGCCAGTCA
Source organism: Gemmatimonadales bacterium (assembly GCA_041577295.1). Classification (GTDB taxonomy): domain Bacteria; phylum Gemmatimonadota; class Gemmatimonadetes; order Gemmatimonadales; family GWC2-71-9; genus JBDHDH01. Next base: position 25,449 of record JBFGJG010000019.1, on the reverse strand, counting down.
GCCAGCGTATCTCGCTCTTAGTCTCGTTCGATCTGCGATACGACAGTCGCCCACCCGACGACGTGCGATCGCTCGACACGGCCCTCAAGACCGGCATTACGGCAGGGTTTTGATCCAACGCCATCGCTCTCACCGGATGCGCAAACGACGCGTCTCGCTCGCTCTGTTGTTGGGTGTGGTGTCATTCGTTTCGCCCGGACTTGCCGGATGCGACATCGCCGGAACCAACCCAGTGTGCAAGTCCACCGGTGAACGCTGTATCGGGGATCTCGAGTGCTGTTCGCTCAGCTGCGGTCCGGACGTATCGGGACCACAGGGCGTTTGCTTGGAGCGCTGAGACGCGTGGGGCGTTTGCCGGAGGTGGCCAAGGTGCTCGTCACAGTTCGAGGGGAGAACGACCTTCTGTTGTTCTCACGCAAGCAGGCGCCAGGGATGCGCAAGCACGGAAGGCTCGAGCTCTTGGGCGGCCATATCGAGCCCCGAGAAAAGCCGTTTGATGGCCTCGTCCGGGAGCTTGCTGAGGAAGAAGCCAGTGGCCTTCTGGCTAAGCGAGCGCGCAAGCTCAAACCCAAGCGGCACGAGGTGGGATTATCGGACGCCGTGTACCACCTTTATCGCCTGACCATCGATTTCGATGATTACGTTCGTCTCGAACCCGTGCTGACCGAGAGCATGGGGTTCGTACTCGTTCCCCCGAATGCGCTCAAGAAACGAGCTGTACACGATCAGCTGACGCCCAAGACCTACGAACTCCTAGGGCTGCTCGAGATGCTCGCGTGAGCCGGTCCATTCACGTCCTCGGCGTGTTGCTGGCGACGGCGGCGGTCGTCTCGCCCGCGGAAGCGCACGTTGGGTCTGCCATCGTATTCGACGACGCCGGCCGGCTGTACTTCTGCGATACGGCGCGAGACATCGTCTGGCGAGTGGAGGCCGATGGCCGCCTCACCGCGATCGCACGGGGTGTTCACACCAACGTGTTGTTTGTGCGACCAGACGGTTCCGTCGACTTTCCCGAGGGAGGATATCTTCCGGACACGGTGTTCACCGGTGCGATATCAGGTCCGGCATATCGCATCGATCGCAACCGGATACTCATGCGGCGGACCGATGGCTCGGTGGTCATCTTGGCGGGGAGTGCGGAGCCGGGTTTTCGCGACGCCAACGGCCACCAGGCCAGATTCCGCAGGCCGGTGGCCTTTAGCGTCGATGGATCTGGCAATCTCTACGTGGCCGATTATGACAACCATCGCGTCCGTAAAGTGACCCCAGCAGGTCACGTTACCACCATTGCCCGAAGCCGGGGGCTGTGGTTCCCAACGGGGATAGCGATCAATGACGGCGCGGTGTACGTGCTGGAACGGTTTGGCAACTACTGGGGACCGACGGGAATCATGGGACGTCTGCCGTTGCTCGACGGCATCGCGGGAAATCCGCGCATCCGCGTCATCGCGGCCGACGGGCAGATGCAGACGTACGCGAGCCTGGCCAGCCTCCCCGCGCGGATCACGGGTGCAGTCCTCATGACGTTCCTGCTACTAGCGGGAGGCTGGGTGCTCACTCGTATGCGCAAAGTGCGCCACGTAACTCAGGCGTAGCCTTCCTCGGGGATCAAGAGCCAGAGGATGATGTAGGCGATGATGCCGGGGAACGCGGCCGAGAATAGCGAGAGCAGGACGTACGCGACACGAACGACGGTCGGATCCCAGTCGAGCCACTTCGCGATGCCGCCACAGACGCCCGCGATCATGCGATCGTCTGTGGAGCGTTTAAGGGGTTTCTGGAGTTGATTGCCCACGGTATCCCGCTCCTCGAGCTATCGGTATTCCATCCGGCCAATCCCAACTTCAGAACGTAACATTTCTGCCGAAGCTAAACACCCAGCGACTGTCACCGAATCCTTCGCCAAAGCGGTACGCGAGGTCGAGCCGGCCCATGGTGATGGCACCTGCACGGGTGGACGATAACCGCAGCCCGAAGCCAACGCTGCCACCAAAACGGGCGGGCTGGTCCTGGAACCACGCGCCTCCATAGTCGACGAACCCTGCAAATCCGATCCCAAACAACTTGAGGAACGAATCGATGAGAAACACCCGTTCCTCCAACGTCCACCAGAGCTCAACCTCCCCCGTGAAAGCGTGCGCGGGGAATCGTCGCAGCCCACGGTCGAAGCCTACGTCGAACTCGTGAGACGGGGGGGCTCCCTCGAGCACGCCCGCTTCCACGCGCAACACGGTAGCCGTTCGGGGTATCGGTTGCGTCACGGCGGTCAGAACACCGCGTACCTGCCCGGAGTCGAGGCCGGAGGACGTGAACAGCCCGTTGACGTGCCCCTCGATCACCGCGAAGTGTCGCCCTCCTATCGATCCGCCGATCTGGAAATCGAGGACCGGACCGATGCCGGTCCGCTCGTATCCGAACGCGCTCGGTGCCAGCCACAGACCCACGGCGAGCCGGGGAGAGATGTCGACGTCGACGTCCCGGGCAAATGCGAGATAGTATTGGGTGACGAGGAATCTGGCTTTGGCCATCTCGATACCGACGCCGACCGCTGCGCTCACCGTGTCCGGTACCGCGCGCGCCGTATCCGCCAACAGCATGTACTCCTCGCGCTTTAGTTGCGCAAGAAATCCCAAGCGCACATAGCCGCTCTCGGAGGCCTTCGGTGCCACCGCCGTGCGCATATTCAGCGAGAATAGTCGCTGAAAGAATTGGCCCGAGGAATCGTTGAGAAATCCGTTGCGAAACTGGAGGACCCGGCGCGATGCCCACGAGCCAGTCAACTCGAAAGCGTTGCGATCCGCGAACGCCCGAAATGGCAGACCAACACCCCAGTCGCCCTTGTTGCCATCGCTGAGCTGGTCCCACCGCCAGAAGAAACCCGCGCGCGAAGCCAGCAACCGGTTCTGGGACGCCTCGAGCGTAAAGGAGTTTCGATCGACCTCCTTGCGGAACTTCGTGCGAAACAGGGTGCCAGTACCCAGAATGTTCTTCTCCTTGAGACCCAGCCCCCACATCACCTGCCCTCCCGTCGTGCGCGCATCCGCTTGGAGCGTCGTGGTCCACGCGTCCGCCACGTCCACCTGAGCAACGAGGCGATCATCCACGCGGACGGTGTCGATGTCGACGTCGCGGAAGAGCCCCAGCGCCCGAAGGTTCCTCGCGGTCTCGTTCAACACGAGCGTGTCCACGGGATCGCCAGGAGCGAACAACAGCTCCTGGCGGATGACAAAACTGCGTGTCTGAATGTGAAACGCGTTGGACAGTCGGAAGAGAAAGTTCGAACGCGCCTCGTCCTCGTCAAACACGTTGCGCTGGGTGACGATCACGGAGTCGATCCGTGCCACCGCAAGTGGGTCGGTCACTCGTGGACTCTGCGAGGGCGCCGCCGAGGGCCAGCTCAGAAGCAGGGCCGCCGCCGCGATCGTTCGACTGGGCACGTTCATACCCCTACGAAGATAGCAGTCCTCGTACCCTTCTATCCGCGCCTCCGGTAGACGTGACCCTCCCGCCCGCGATAGACCAGTTCATACTCCGACGCGACGAGCTCGGCCAGAATGGGGAATTGCTCAATCGGATAGCGGGGAACTCTCCGTGCCGCGTCGACGTCAATGATGAGAGTAGGGGGGTGCGCGCGCACATCCGCCAGGAATGATTCCCAACTCCCCGAGACAATCCGATGTGCGGTATCGTGGGTGGGATCCCAGCTCAGCGGGCTCCCAAAGATGTAGCCCGTGAGCGGGAACGTGGCGATGTACCGGGAGGCCGGTCGCCGCTGCGCATCGCAATAGACTCCCGTCGCTTGACCCCAGACGAAGATTCGCGCGTCGGCGCTGGTCTGTTCCCGCGCGTAGCGCCCTACGTCCATCTCCTGGCGCTGCCGGCTGAGCCCAATCGCATGCGCCGTGAGGAACCCGACGGCGGTGAGCCCCAACCACACACCGATCACACGATGGCTCAACCATCGCAGGTGACGCGTCCGCCGGTTGGCTAGCACCTCAGCAATCACCGGGGCCGCCAGGATAGACAGTGGAAGGACCGCTTGGATGAAGTAATGGGGGTAGAACCTGCCGCTTGCGGCTGTGCCGATCACCGATGCAACCAGCAGTAGGGCCAACGCTACAAACTCCGCCTCTTTCCCCCGCCAGCGTTCGGCGGCGCCATCCCATCGCTCCCGGATCACGATCGCGCTCCCGATAACAAGCGGGGCGCATGCCCCCACGAACGCCAGCGTCATCCGCCCACCACGGACCCAAAAGACAGGATCGCTGATCCCGTGCGGGACGTCGTGATCGGTGATCGTCCAGAAGTAGGCTTCTGTGAGTATCCCTTGCTGCCACAGCACGGCTGCCACACCAGCCAGCGTCAGCCAAAATCCCAGCGTCAGACTCCCGGCGTGCAACAGTGAGTGCCCCAGCCCCAGCCCGCGAACGCGCCGGTAACTGGGGAGCAGCAGGTAGATCCCGGCCGGCACCGCGGCAATGGCGCCAGGCTGTTTCAGCAGAAAGGCCGCCGCCAACAGCGCCCCGGCCAGCACCAGCTCGGGACGCGTTCGCGATGAGGATGGTCGCAGCGTCAAAAGGAAGGCGCAGGCGATGGGGAGGTTCATGAGCACCTCGCCGTTGAACGCGAGGTTCTTCCATGTCGCCCACGGGACGTACAGCGAGTAGAGCGCTGCCGCGACGAGCCCCGCTCGCGGCTCAAAGAGACGGGCTGTGAGCGCGTAGATCGCGGCCATGGTGAGGAGGGTCCAGATCGCGCACGCCAGATGCAAGGCGTACCAGTTGTAGGCTCCCCCCAACGCCACGACCAGCGAATAGGTCCAAAACAGCAGCGGTGGTTTTCGCTCCACCGCGTCGACGTAAGGCTTTCCCCCCTCCACGATCTCGACGGCCACCACAGCGTAGACCGCCTCGTCGTCGATTTGGCGGGGATGCAACAGCGCCGGCAGCCGAAGGAGTACGGTGAACAACGCGAGCGCCACCCACCAACGCCGTAACGTGGCGGCCGTCACCTTCGTCATCTGTGCATGGTCGCGGGCTCGAACGTCATGAGATCACATCCCGCCGAACGGTGCTGGGGAAACGCCTGAGACGTATCTGGGCGCTAGTGGTCGGTCGGCAGTGTAATCAGAACCGGCGGGTGGTCAAACCCCCGCAGCCGCTACAGTCCGAAGCGGACGATGACTAGCTGGCTGGTGAATTGAATGTGATAGAGGAGGACGAGATAGTAGACGAGGAAGGTCCCAAATATGGCTACCACGGCGAGCGCATGGGTGCGGCGCAGCCATAAGAATGTCGCTCCCAGCGAGACCAACGCGATCTTCGCAAGCACGAATGGAAGCGCCCCGTGATCGACCAGGTCACGCATGAGCGCATTCGCCTCGACGGCAAGTCCCGCGTGAATCCACCACAGGGTAAAGAGCGCGTCGGCGAGGTTCAGCAGCACCACCGCGCGGACGATGCCATCGAGCCAGCGGTATTGCTGGTCAGTCCCGATGAGAATCCCTTCGCGTTCGCTCGCAGACCGCGCCATGAGTCCTCCGTGGTGGCCCCGGGCTCGTGTTGGCGTCGCGTGTCATCGACAACGGTGAGCCGATGCGACATTGTACTGGTCCTCCGAGCCCGGAAGTCCCAGTGAAGTAGCTCACAAGCGCAACAAGTATGCCCCTCGCCGCACCGCTCGTTCGGATGCACTCGCAAGCGATGCGTGCGGCTCATGCGCAGCAGGATCTGTCGGCGAGGACGACGTCGAAGTCTCCATGCCATTCCGGTCGCAGCTTCACGACGCGATCGAGGTTGACGATGGTCGAACGGTGAATCCGGACGAGCCGCTTAGGATCGAAGGCACGTTCCGGGGAGCCGAGTGCGCGGCGCAGCGAGTACGTCTGCTCTCAGGCATGGAGGCGCACGTAGTTTCCGGCGTCCTCGAGCCAGTCGATCCCCCCGACCTCCACAGGCCGTTCCGGTCCCCGACCTTCCCTATGGCGTGGAGCGCCGTCGGCAGCTGTGTGTGCCGCTCCACGACATCGAGACTCGCCATCGGCATCAATGGCGCCGTTCTTCCACATGGCACGATCTCCGAATATCTCGCTGCCGAGGGCCCGGACCCGGCCCCGCACCGCTGACGAGGTCCGGTACGGGGGTTACCATTCTCCCCCATGGACCGTGATGCGATGATCGACCGGCTTTTGGAACGGTCGGCTCCCTGGGACCTGCTCATCATCGGTGGTGGCGCCACGGGGATGGGTGTTGCTGTAGACGCTGCCTCTCGAGGCTACGACGTCCTCCTGCTCGAGCAGTCCGACTTTGGAAAGGGTACCTCCACGCGATCGACAAAGCTGGTGCATGGCGGGGTACGCTATCTGAAACAGGGAAACGTCCCCCTCGTCATGGAGGCGCTACGGGAGCGGGGGATCCTCCACCAGAACGCCCCCCACCTGGTGCGCGACCTCGAGTTTGTCGTTCCCAACTACGAGTGGTGGGAGGCGCCGTTCTACGGCGTCGGGATGAAGGTGTACGATGTGTTGGCCGGGAGGTATCGGTTTGGAAAGTCGCAGTCGCTTTCCGTCGCTGAGACCATCGAGCGGCTCCCCAATATCGAGCGGGCCGGCCTGCGCGGCGGAGTCCTGTACCACGACGGCCAATTTGATGATGCGCGCTTGCTGATCGCCCTCGCCCGGACGGCCTTCGAGCAGGGCGCCACGGTGATCAACTACGCGCGCGTCACAGAATTGATCAAGAACGGCGGCGGCTTCGTATCCGGTGTCCGTGTGCATGACGTCGAAGGTGACCAGGAGCTGACGGCGCGTGCTCGTGTCGTCATCAATGCCACCGGGCCCTTCACCGATGCCATTCGTCGTCTCGACCAGCCCGACGCAAAGCCCATGATCTCCCCGAGTCAGGGCGTCCACATCACGTTGCCGCGCGAGTTTCTTGCCGGCGACTCGGCGATCATGGTGCCCCGCACATCCGATGGACGAGTCTTATTCGCCGTGCCGTGGCACAATCACGTGATCGTCGGCACAACTGACACTCCCCTAGAGGACTGCCCGTTGGAGCCTCGCGCCAAGCCGGAAGAGATCGATTTCATCCTCGAGACGGCGATTCAATATCTCGTGAGAGATCCCACCAAGAAGGACATTCTGTCGGTGTTCGCCGGCATTCGTCCGCTCGTGCGCATGGGAGAATCGGAGAACACGGCAGAGCTGTCGCGCGATCACACGATCGAGATCTCACACTCCGGATTGATGACCATCACCGGTGGGAAGTGGACGACCTATCGCAACATGGCCGAGGATTGTGTCGATCAGGCCATTACCATTGGCGATCTGGAGGAACGTCCTTGTGTCACGAAAACGCTGCGGATTCACGGCCATATGCGCGATGCGGACCGCTTCGGCGATCTGGCGTGGTACGGTGCCGACGCGACCGCGGTGGAGTCGCTGATCGAGTCCGGCACTGGTTACGCAGACCAGCTCCATCCGGCACTGCCGTATCGGGCGGGGGAGATCGTCTGGTCGGTGAAGCATGAGATGGCACGCACGGTGGACGATTATCTGTCTCGGCGGAGCCGCGCCACGTTTTTGAATGCGCGTGCAGCTCTCCTCATGGCACCGCGCGTGGCGCAGGTCATGGCAGAGCTCCTCGATCGGGATCAACAGTGGATTGTGCGTCAGACCAGAGCGTACGAACAGATCGCTCGTGGGTACTTGGTGGACGCGTAAGGTAGCTTGCGCCCACCCATCATCGGAGCCGCACTCGTGGCGCTCGCGCTTGGGGCCGGTTTCGGCTATTGGGTGTGGGTGATTTGGGTGGTTGGGGAAACCGTGGCCGTTCTCGAGCTTCCGTCAGGTCGGACGACACCGCTCATGGGGCTCAACATCAGCCTGGTGGACAGCGGACTGTCCGCCCGAATTGGGTCGCTCCGCCTCACGCCGCAACGGTCCCCCTACCGTGTCGACCTCGCGCAACTCCAACCGCGACTGCGCGAGCGCATGCGATATCGGCTTCGAATCCTCGACACGGCTGGAGCGATCGTGCGCGAGCAATCCGGGTGGGCGCGACCGTGGGTTCGCGCGTTTCCGGGCGCGCCACCGGTGCGTCTACCGGCCTTCGAGATCCATCAACCAGGACGCTACTACCTCGACGTGCTTTTCGAGACTTCGAGTAGCGACCGACCGCCGGGTGGGCGACTTCGACTGCTCGGGCGGGTCGTCGTACTGGAGCCGAGGGTCTTCGTTGGCTTGGGATTGGTGTTGGCGGTTGGGCTCGCGTTGACCCGAATGCCTTCGAGAGGGCGTGCTAACCGCCCGATCCCGCTCGAATCGTGAGATACCCCAGGCGGGACGCCAGCTCGACGTCAGCGATGCGCTTGAGGTCCGGAGAGATCGCTTCGAGCAACTGGCTGAGCGCTCGGGTGGCGTAGGAGAACCCTTTCCGGCGGTCGTCGTCGGGGTACTCACCAACCATGATGCGACGCCGAACGCGCATTCCGAGGCCGCGACGGTCGAAGAGCGCGTTGGCAAACCGCTGCTCCAGCTCACCAGCGAGAGCGTCGAGGTCCGCTACGGCCCGCTCGCCGCGTGCGCCACTACTCTCGAAAAACGAGGCTCGAAAGATCTGCCCCTTCTCTTGCCAGAATAGGTCTACGAAGGACGAGAACTCCGGATCGTATGCATCCGATTTGGCTTTCTCGGGGCGTCGCTCGCTGCGCCCCACCAGCGAATTCGGGGTTAGACCGGAGTGTGACAAGCGGCCGAGCGCCGTACTTCGGGAGGCACGCGACAGCGCATCCGAGACGTGCGACGGGCGACAAGCGATACCCGTAATGGAAGCCTGATACGGCAGTTTGATTTCGCGCCCTTCTACATGAATAGCGAGGTCCTGCTCGCCAAAGGTGAACTCGGTTACGTGGGCTTGTTTAGGGAGTGAGCGCAGCGCCTCACCGGCAATTAGTACTACGCTGAGTCCGGCTGCGCGGAGCGTCCCAAATGTCGACTCCAAGCGCGCCGGTTCTGAACTGGCAAACCAGATCTCCGGCAGCGCGTAGTTCGCCTTCATCTCAACTTCGGCTCGAGAAAGTCGGAAGGAGGGCAGAGCCGCGGTGAGATCGACCTCACCATGTGGAGGGTTCGACACGATGAGCTGGTAATCTTTCATTGCGTGCGAATGGTAGTACCTATTGAACGTGGTGTCTACGGTGCATTGTGGCTCCCGAGAGTGCGGGTACGTGTAGCACCGGCAAGACTTCGGCCGGCTTGGAGGAAGAGGTGGCGGGGCGGGCGAGGAACCTGTCCGTTACGGAAGCGGTACCAAATAGCAAAAAAGGGGGCATCCGTGTCCCGATTGCACTGTTTCTTGGGCTCGTGGTTTCACGGCGGCGGTGTTTTGGTCAGCCTCATCGCTTGCGGGATGGTGCTCGGTACCCCGCAGGCTGGCCTGGCTCAGGACCGTCCAACGACTCTGCGAGGCGTCGTAGCGGACTCCATCAGCGGCGCACCGATTGTCAACGCGACCGTCATTGTGGTCGGCTCCGGCACCACCGGAGTCACGAACCCCAGGGGCACTTTTGAGTTGACCCTCACGCACGGGCCAAGTCTCGTGCTCCAATTTCATGGCGACGGGTATCGTTCGATGGAAGTCGAGATCGATTTCCCAAACGAACAAGTTGCCGAAGTCGACCTCGGTACCATCCCCCTACCGCCGGTAGCGCTCCCGCTCGATTCGCTGGTCGTGGAAGGTGTGGCGGGCACAGCTGATCTTGCCGAGTTCCGCGAGCGAAGGGGACGCGGTGTGGGTCACTTCATCACTGAAGCCGACGTGGCTAAGCAGAAACCCACTCGGGTATCACAGCTCTTTCGATCGATCCCCAGCGTGAAATTGCGCTGCCGCGGCGGCTCGGGTTGCATCGTGACGAGTGAGCGTCAAATACGGCAGTCCATTCGGATCGACCTACCCAGCCCGCGAGACACGCTCGCCACCGAGTTTTCTAATCCCGCGGACACGCTCGGCACGGACTGTCCTATTCCGGTCTACGTCGATGGGGTCCCGCGTACGGATATGGACGTCGATGCGCTCGCCCCAGACGACATTGCCGGAATCGAGATTTACACGGGCGCGCTGGCACCAGCGAAGTATCGCGGAAACAACTGTGGCTTGATTCTCATTTGGTCCAAGGGTCGGCGGCGAGGCTAACACGCAGTCTGGAACAGCGAGACCACATCGAAGTGGTGGGCTATCTGGAATGCGAAAGCGTGTCCGTTGCGTGAGAATGTAATGGCCCGATCCCAGTGGTCACGCAGGTACACAGCTTTGATGACGGTCCGTCGGGTCGGTCGGAAGACTACGCCCAACTCCCCCGCGATGAAGTTCGTGGTGGTGCCGATCCACTGGTCCTGTTGGATCGGGAAGATGATGGCCCGACGGCTGCATTCCAGACGGATCGCGGAGATGGGCTAGCGGCCACGACGACGAGTGAGATCGCGGGACGTGATGAAGGACCACAAACAGTGTGGGGGTACCCCGAGCATTCAACGAATCCCGTCGTGAGACGCAGTTCACGCAGGCACTCCGCCCACCGAGCGTGTTGGCTCGAGGGGAAGGATCCTATGAAACCGCTTACGGGACGCCGCGTCGCGGCGGGCGGGGTCGCGGTCCCCACCGCCTCGTTCGACCGCCGACGAGTTCGAGACAGCGGGAACAGTCCACGGCGTCGAGCTGCGAGATGTCCACCACGTCGTATGGAATGACCTCATCGTCGCCCAAGCCGATGCGGCGATCGCACAGCGTCCAGCCCCGCTGGCGACCGGGCTCGGTGTGCCCGAGATGCACGGCAAAGCGTGACGTCGTCCGAGTCGTGCCCTTCGAGGTTTCGACCATGGGGTGCACAAAGTAGTAATTCCTGCCACCCTTGGTAAGGTTTCGGCCTGCCGCCAATACGACTAACGTCCTCACCCACCATCCCACGGAGGCCCAACCCCGGTGTCACGCCACATCCCCGGCCCACACGATCCATCCGAGATGGAGGAGTTCCTCGACACCTTCCTCTACGACGATGGCAGCTTTCTGATCGACGAAATCGTCAGTCTCGATGCCGACCGATCCGAAATCGTCGCCAGGCTCGACACAACGAGAGAGTTCCCGTACGTGGCCCATCAGCGATCGGGGCCAGGTCACCCCGCGCACCTCTCGGTCGGTGAGCTGATCATGGCCACGGCCCATATGGGCTCTCTGCATGGGTGGTTCTACCACGGATTGCGGTGGGCTGATGGCTGGGTTGGGTATGGAAACCGTATTCACCGAGCAGACTTCAAGGCCTTGGCGCTGATCGGTCCGCCCCTCACGCTCCGCTCACGCGAATCGGCTTCCCGACGCGGAGCACGCCGTATCGTCGTCCGATTCGAGTTTGAGTTCTCGCAAAATGGGCAGATGGTGTACTATGGCGATCAGACTGCGATGTTCTTGAAGAGTGGCGAGGAACAGACAAGGAGAACCTGATGCGGTCGGCAACCGTTGCAATTTTGCTTGCTGCCGTCGTGTTGGCGGCGACGGTACGCCCGCCGGCTCTTCGGGCACAGAACGAACTCGGCTTCGCCTTGGCCTTCGGTGCCGGCGCTGCCGTGGGACTCGTCGCGCTCATAGACGTTGGAGCCGCCCCCGGGTCGGCGCGGAAGTACAACCGGACCGCACTCGGCGCCGCACCGTGGATCGACCCGGTCGACAGGCGCGTGGGTATTGTCGTTTCCGTCGGCGGGCGGGGGCAGAGCAATCTGAGCCAACCCATCCGGGTCGATTACCCCAGCCAACAACCCTCCGGCCTCAAATCGGAGAGCACCGCTCTGCTCTGGTCGTTGGGGGCGACGCTGGTGCCAACCGCCCTCGGGCTGGGCCTCGCGTCCGCCGGCGGCTGGAACGACAATCAGGGCACCCTAGGCGTAGGGTTGGTAGTCGCCAGCGCCGGTGTGCTGATGGGCCCAAGCGCCGGTCACTGGTACGCCGAGCAGTACGGACGGGGCGCACTGTCGATGTTTCTGAGGATCGGAATCGCTGGACTCGGGTTGCTGGCGCTGAGCACGGCAGAATTCGACTGACCGGTTCCGAGCCAGGCTATTCCTACCGCGCCCCTTGCCACCGAGCAAGTGACGCCACCGCAATCAGCGCCAACTCGCGTCGTCTTCGTCCAGTAACTCGTCCTGGCGCGACCAGATCGAGGCCGCGTGGAAGAGCGCTACGTCACGCGCGATCTGCTTGACGGGCGGTAACCAGTCGAATCCATACTCGACCAGCGATTGCAACCAACTCAAGTAGCTCAGCCACCCCAACAACTCGCCGTCCGTTCGGTAGTCTGGAGCGAAGCCGCTGTGGGCCAAGGTGAATCGGGTTTTCCCGCCCTGCTCCTCAAGCGTCCAGGTCACCACCGTCGGCACGCCACCGATCTGCCACTCAAGCGACATTCGTTTTTCCGGGACCATCTCGACAATGCGAAGCGCCCCGTGTTGAGCCCAGTCGATCCACACGCCACCGACGTCCGGCGTGTCCAGATCTTTGCTGGCAATCCACCGCTTGCGTTGCTCGGGATTCACCAGGGCATCCCACACGGCAGAGGCCGGCGCATCGATCTCGATGGTGCGCGTGACATCACCACCGGTGATGGCCGAGAAATCGCAGCGGATCACCGAGCGACCGTCGAGGTAACGGCGCAGGTTCTCCAGCCAGAGAGCCCAGACGTCGTCAAGTGCATACCAGCCTGGCTCCCCTTCGGGAATCGACGGAACCCCGCGGTGCCAAAGACCAAGCACGGTCACATCGTGACGCTTGGTGAGTTTGAGATCCACCGTGGTATCGACTCCGCGAAGCTGCCACCTAAAGGACAACTGACGGTTCGGCACGAACGCCGTGATGGGGTGATGCCCCTCTGTGCGCGCGGGGGATTCCGGCGTGAAGCGGCCCCAAAAGTCATACCGCTTGTCCTTCAGCGAGACATCGGCGTGCTCGGCGAACCACGTCTCGAGCGCCGCGTTTTCGGTGAGGGCACGAAACACCTCGGCCGGCGAGGCCGGCAGAGCGAGCTGATAATGCAAAACGGAAGTCATGACGCCTCCCGCGCGGGCGTGGGATAGCAGGTGAGAGTGAAGCGGAATGTCTCGGGCGCCTCGCGTTTCGTCGGTGCCGTGCCGGTGTACTGGCGGGCGAGCTGCTCGAAGGTCTGGGTCAACGCATTCAAGAACTCCTCGCGTCGCTCGCGGGTCGGCAAGGTGATATCGACCGCCAGCGACAACGAGGGCGTGTGCTCGCCTGCGGCCGAGCGCTCCGCAAGATGGCCCACGTCCTCGAGCATTTGCTCGGCATGGCCCGCCAGGATCCGGAGACTCGTCTGCTCCTGGACGGCTTTCTGGCCACCTAGGCCACGCACCAAGCGTGGCGACAACCAGAAGGCCCGCGCCTTGGCGCGATAATGGCCCTCGGCGATGCCGTTGACCGAGCGCTCCCCCGCCCGTTCCACCAAACCCGCGCGCTCCATGGTCTTCACGTGGTAGTAGATCTTCTGCGGCGTCTCCCGAAACCGCTCAGCTAGCTCCGGACACGTGCGCGGCTCCGCCATCTCGGCGAGGAGCTCAATCCGCCGCGGTTTGAGCAGCACCGTCGCCTGCTCTACGGAGTCCACGAGCAAGACATCTTGACGCATGTGCTAACGTACAAATAATTTTGTACGTTGTCAAATTGATCCCTGGAGGGGCTAACTTTCGGACGGGTCGAGTCGTTTGGCTGGATCGCGCCTGAGGCCCATCGCGAGGATATGTCATGGAAATCCAATCGGTCGCCACGTTCCTGGATTACTGGGAGAAAATCCGCGCCCGGACCAATGCTGTCATCGCGTGTATTCCCGATGATCGCTACGACTGGAGTCATCGACCGGGGGCATGGACCTTCGCGGACCTCATCCGCCACCTCGCAGCGATCGAGCGGTACATGTTCGCCGAAAACGCTCAGAAGAACCCCAGCCGGTACCCTGGACACGGACCCGACTTGGCGAGAGGACCCGCCGAGGTCCGTGACTTCATCGACCGCATGCACCGTGAGGCGGTCGCGATCTTCGCGACCTTAACCCCTGAGGATCTTCGGAGCCGCTGTTCGACGCCCGGCGGGGTGACGATCACCGTATGGAAATGGCTACGCGCGATGGTCGAGCACGAAGTGCACCATCGTGGGCAGATCTACCTGATGCTCGGGATGCTGGATATCACAACACCGCCGCTGTACGGATTGACGGAAGAGGAAGTGCAAGCTCGGAGCCGAGCGACACACGAATGAAAGGCCGGGGGATCAGCACGATCCCCCGGCCTCTGACACCCTCCTGTTGAACGCGTTCCGCTACTTCTTGGCGAGGCCGAGCTGTTGCATCATCGTTGCCATGTCGAAGTACTGGCGTTGCGACTTGGCCTTGTCACCCGAAATCTCGACGACATTACACGCCCGGATGTCGATCTTCTTGTTGGTGGCCGGGATCGGGCCATCGGGAGTCTGCATCGGTCCCGTGTGCGTTCCCTTCCACGTGAGCTCGAGCACGACGGTATTCCCGCTGACGTACTCCTTGTGGTACGTGCACTTCGAATCCGGGAACGCCGTGCCCCAACCCTTCCACAGCGCGATCACGTCGTCGGCCCCTTTGGCCTTGCGACCGGTTGGCACCTCGTCGTACACGAAGTCGGACGTGAAACTGGCACGTGCCGCCTTCCAGTCCTTGTTGTTGTACGCGGTGAACGGCGCCTTCGCGGCCTGAATCAGCTGTTCGGGAGCGATCTTGGTGGATGGTGCCGGCATATTTCCTCCTCAGAGGGAAAGCGATATGTAACCGAAAAACTTGGCGGGCAGATCGGAGAACCGCGTCCGCACCACACCCTGTACGGGCAAGGCTTACTGTCGTCGAGACTCAGTCGTTACGGTGGGCTCCGCCGGATGACCGACGCCAGTGAAGCGAGCGTTCCGCGGGATCTGGATAACGAATGTTAGTACGGTGCGTCTCTAAAAGCCATGGGGGCGCCGCTTCCCGTCTTGATCGCGCGGACGAGGAGATACCGCAGATGCATGATATTGTCTCGGAAGTCCGGCATCAGATTTCGTTCGAGGCCGGCACGGAACTTGGCGAGCACGGCCGGTTCGAGCGTCTGCGCGGCCACCTTTCCGGGACCAACCTGCTCCATGCGGAGTCGGAAGTGGCGCACGCTGAGCGCGGGACTCCGCATCTCGTGTTGCTCGAACACGAGGTCGCGCACCCGGCTGCCCAGTCGTTGCCGGACGACTTCCGGATCTCCCCACTGTTCGGGATCGTCAGTCCCCTCTGGGAGCGCGGGGAGGTGCACGGCAAGGTCTTCGAAAATCACTCCGAGGCTGTCGTTCGGCGGCCACGAAGTAAATGCGAGCGTACCACCGGTGCGCAGCACGCGCAGCATCTCGTCGGCAGCCCGTTGTGCACGTGGAGCAAACATGTGGCCAAAGTGGCTGAGCACCACATCGAACTCTTCGTCGGCAAAGGGAATTTCCTCGGCGCCAGCCTCATGAAAATCAACGTTCACCTCCGCGATGCTGGCGTTCTCGCGCGCAAGCTCTAACAGCTCCGGGGTGGGATCCACGCCGGACACGCGTGCGCCAATTCGCGCCGCCGTGACGGCCGCGACCCCCGTGCCGGTCCCAACGTCGAGCACCCGCTGTCCCGCACGCACGCCAGCGGCCTTAACCAACGTCGGCACGTTCTGGGTGGTGGTGGTCTCCCAGACGGCAAACGCACGCCAGACTTCGCTAGTCACGCTAAAACGAACACCAGGATCGGAGGTCACTCGAGAATGCTATCTCCGTGATGAGTTGCGTTGCAAGAATCTGAAGCATCTCCGTCGTCGACGATGACTATACCTACGCACGCCATTGCGGTTTTTCAGATACCAACGTTTCGATCCCGTAAGGCGTCACTCAGAAACGCCAGCACCGCTACCCAGGTGTGCTCGACCGATCCTTCAACGCGGTCTTCCACGAGCATCGAGGATCCGTGTCGCCCCGGATCTGCCACGAACACCGCGTGCCCCTGGTCGCGAAAGATCTCAGCTTGGCTTACCACCGACGCAACGTCCATCTCCGCCTTTGGGCGCAGCACGAGGGTTGGAACAATAATGCGATCTGAAAGCTCCTCTGGGCGGCATCCCGCCATCGGCTCCCCGGAAGCCGGCGAGAAGGCAAGCACGGCGGCCACCTCAGCCGGCTGCGTGGCGGCTAGGCGCAGCACAAGCGCGGCGCTATAACTACTCCCCCAAAGCACGAGTGGTACTCCGGGAAACGTGTCCCGCCCATACCGCACCGCCGCCTCCAGGTCGGCCGCCGCTTCGCAATAGCCGCGGGAAATCCCGAGACGGTCGACGGTGCGGTTCGTTCCACCAAACCGATCGCCACCAGCCCGCTGATCGACGGCCAGCACGGTGTACCCCAATGCCGTGAGTCGGCGGGCGATGGGCTCATACTCCGAGCGACCGTTGGCTCCCGCCTGATGGAAGGCGAGAATCAGCGCCTGTGCGCCTTGAGGAGCGGCATAGAGATGACCGTACACAACCACAGAGTCTTCAGCGAGGAAATGAACGGTCTGTTGACCGTGTGCTGCGATCGCGGGTATAACGGTCGCGATCAGAACGGTCAGTGCACGAGCGGCGAACATGGAGTCCTCCTGATCGGGACGACCGCTAGAACCACGATGCCGTCGGAAAGTTCCCGGTGTAGGAGTTCGGTCAAGCGGCCCGGTACGGTTGGGGGGTGATTTGAGAAAGGTGCTGAGGCCGCTGCGAGGAGGTGAAGGAGTTACAACCGCCCCACGAGCTCGACGATCGCGTCTGCCCCGCCGACCACCCCATACGCGATGATGCCATCCGGGTCCACGATGTACGCCAGCGCCGGGTGGGTGACGTCCCCCGTGCGCAGATCACGCCGTCGGGCGACGCCCCAGGCATCGAGTGCCGCTTCCACATTTTGGACAGCGCCACTCAGCATGAAATCCCCTTCCCCGAGGTGCCAGCGTTGCGCGAGGTACGGAAGACGGCTCGGTACGTCACGCCAGGGGTCGAGCGTCACCACGACGGCGCGCACTGCGTGGCCCTGGTCGGTGAGGCGACGCCGCGCCACAAGCACATCGCTCACAATTTTGGGACACACGGTTTCGCAGTGTCCAAACGCAAACGTGACGAGTACGACGTGGCCACGGTTGTCGCCGAGGCGCACCGTGTCGCCACGCTGATCGACGAGCCCTAACTCCGGTGCGGGGCGATCGAGCCGCGGGTACGTATCAGGCAGGGGCGCGGCCGTGATTTCGTCAAACGCATTTGCACTCGACGCGCTTGCCACGCGCCACGCGGCTGCCGTGATCGCCACCAGGAGTACGACGCCCGTACCACGTAAAGCCAGTCGGCCACCGGGCAGCCGCGCGAACGCGGCGAGGTCCCGCACCAAGGTTCGACCCCAGATCACCACCACCGCGCCCACCATCATGGCCGGCTGGAGCACGAGCACGGTCCACCCCGCCACGTCCGGTAACCCGTTGGACCGCGTGCCGAAGCACACGTCCCTTGTTCGCTCGAGCCAGACGGGGGTGTCATTGACGGGCCAGAGGGCGAGGGCCCACCACACCATCGTGATCGCGACGACGATGGCTAGCACTACCAGACCGGTGAACCCCCGCTCCCGCATGACCGAGTTATCCGATGCGCCAGACAAACGACAACAGCTTCCAGTTCACGAAGTAGTACAGCACGAAGGCGAGGAGAAACACGAACACGAGAATGACCGTTCCGGGAGTCCTCCCGCCAATGCCGTGCTCGTCACCGGCGTCCTCACTCCGCGGTGTGGACGTCGGTGGCGACACGATGCCTTGGGGAACGCCATGGAGTGCCATTATGCCTGCCCTCCTTCCGGCATGGGCCGGCCAAAGAACACCGACCACACCGTGACCAGGATATAGATCGCCCCACCAACGGCAGCGATCAGTCCACCGATCGCCATCACGCCCATGACGAGATCCACCGCGGGCGAGAATTGCACCTCGTACGGCGCCTGAGAAAAGGTCATATCCCAGTGCCGCCGGGGCGCGCCGAACGTGCCCGCGAACGTCATGGCGACCGAGAAGATCAGCATCCCCACCGCGAAGAGGTACGGCTGAATCTTCGCGAGCGGCCAGAACGCGATCTGCTTTCGGAAGATCAGCGGAATCACGTAGTACGTGACGCCCATGAATGCGAGTGCGGTTCCCGCGACAACTGTCGCATGGAAGTGGCCGGGAATCCGGAGCGTGTTGTGGGCGATGATGTTGATCTGCTCGGTGCCAAACGTGACCCCGGTGATGCCACCGACAAACCCGAAGATGATGATCGAGAAGATCAACGATGAGAATCCGGGATCACCCCATGGCGCCTTGCGCAACCATTCGAAGAGACCCTTGGCGTATCCGCGCAGCCGCTGCCCAAGCTCGACACCGGCAGGTACGGTGAACCCGTGGATCATGCTCGCCAGCACCGCCAGATACATGGCGTAGCTGGTATTCCAGACCTTCCACGTGGGTCCCATGCCGGGATCCACCAACAGATGGTGCGCCGATGCCATCGAGATGAACAGCACGTACAGCACGAACGCCGTGCGGCTGATCTTTTCGTTGAGCACCACCGCGCCCACGGTGAACGCACCGAGGAGGTACCAGACCGAGACCATCGCGGCCACGTTGATCTGCTGCGATGAATGCCCCAGACCCCACCACACCAGCCGATAGACCTGCGCGTCGACGTGCATGAGGTCAAGCGACCAGAGGAACGTGGGGATGTAGATGGCTGCCCCATGACCCAGGGTGATCACGGCGATGATCGCGGCTGTCGCCGCCCCAAAGGTCACCAGCGGCACTGAGCCCGTGTACGTCTTCTCGCGCCGGGCCACGACCAAGGTCGCGAAGAAGATGCACACCACCAGCAACGCCCCCACAGCGAACAAGATGACACCCAGGTAGTACCAGGGAGTGGCCCTGAGCGGCACGTAGGACGTGAAGAGCACGTCTGCCTTCCCCGCAAACATCGTCCACTCGACGATGACTGTGCCGAGGACCATCAGCCAAAACGAGAACCAGGCCAGCCGCGGCGTGGCGACCCGGCTGTTGAGCAGCACGGCGCTCGCGAAGTACAGGACCGCCATCTCGAAGAACAGGATGAAAAAGATGAGCATGTTCATCCCGTGGATCGTAAGCATGCGGTAGAACCACTCCGCTGAGAGCAGGTGAATCGCTTGCCAGCGGGTGAGCATCACGAGCACGGCGGCGATGCCGCCGATGAGCAACGCGACCGTGGCCACCACGGCGTTGGCCTTGATCAGACCGTCCGCCTGCGCGTGCACCTTGAGCCCCGTGGTCGGGCAGGTGCGGAAGCTTCCGTTCATGGCACCCCTCCCGCGCTAGCCGTGGTCTGCGTGTCATCCACAACGATCACACGGCCCACCATCAGGTGGTGACCGATTCCGCAGAACTCGTTGCAGATGATGCGGAAGTCGCCGGCCTCGGTGGGCGTCACGCGGAGGCCGTAGTCGTACCCGGGTACGACCTGAAAATTCACGTTGATGGGATAGAGGTTGAAACCGTGATTGACGTCGAGTGACGAGATGTGGAGGATGTACTCCGCGTCCTTCTGGAGCCTGAGCGTGGGCCGCCAGCTCCACATCACCCCGATGAGGTAAATGTCACTCCCCGGCGGGGGCTCGACGATGGGGATCCCGTTCTCCTCACCTACCTGATAGGCGTTGATGAACTCCTGCGTCCGCGCCATGAAAGCCTGCGGATCGACCTTGTGACGGATCCCCGAGGGATTCTGCCCCCCCTTGAGGTGCCAGAGCGGCATCATGGCGAACAGCACGATGCACCAAACGAACGCCACGATGACCCAGTAGCGCTCGGTACGGTGCGCGGGCTTCCACCAGACGCCTTGCGGTGACTCGATGCCGGTATTCATTGCCACCCTCCTGCCTCACGGCAGCGGGGCCGGCGGCAACGACAACACTTCCCACAACCCCCACGCCGTATAAAACACACCCATCACCAGAATCCCGGCGAGGAGAAGCAGGAACCAGTTGTCGAAGATCCGCTGGCCCAGTGGAGGTTTCGAGTTGGCCATGGAATCCTCCTTGCCTGCCATCAGGCCGCGATAGCCTCCCCGGCCATCAGGTCGGCCACGGTGGTCTCCCGGAAAAACGTCGAGACCTGTTCCGACACCGCCTTCCAACGCCAGTGGGCCGCGCAGGCATGACGGTCACTGCATTGGGGGCGACCGAGGAGACAGCTGCGCTCCTCGGCGATGCGATCGAACCGTTGCACCACTGTCAGCAGCGAGAGCTTGTCCGGCGGATGGGCGAGCTGAAAGCCGCCGTGCTTACCGCGCGAAGACGTGAGCACGCCGTCGCGCGCCAGCTCGTGCAGGATCTTCGAGAGGTAGTTCTGCGGAATGCCGAGGGCCTCGGCGACCTCCCCTACCCGCACGGGCTGCTCGCGCGCGTTGTTGGCGAGGTAGAGGACGGCCTTGAGAGCGTATTCCGCAGTACTGGATAACACGAGAACCCTCCAAACAGCGTCGCGGCTGGCATTTCTGTTATTCTCATGTTAATATGATGTTTCGAAGGGCGCAAGAGCCCTAACCCGATTCCACGCAAGGAGTGTGATGCTGGGACTGAGCAACCGATTCGCCCGGATGGGGCGGGCCGTGCTGACCCCCGCGGACGCCTTCATGAACCGTCTCTACGGGTGGCGCTTCAATCCCCTCTACCACAGCGGAGCCCTCGTGGTCGCCCTGCTCGTGGTGGTGCTGCTGACCGGCGTCTATCTCCTGCTCTTCTATCGACTCGGATCGCCCTATGCCTCGGTCGCCAACCTCACCCAACAGACGTGGACGGGGAGTTGGGTCCGCTCGCTTCATCGTTACGCGTCGGACGCCGCCGTCGTCGCGGTGCTCGTTCACGCCTTCCGCATGTTCGTGCAAGGGCGCTCATGGGGACCACGCGCGCTCGCCTGGATAACCGGACTCATCCTGCTCTTCGTGCTGATGGTCTGTGGCTGGACGGGCTACGTGATGGTGTGGGATACCCAAGGGCTCGTTCTGGCACGGGAAGGCGCCCGCTTTCTCGATGCCCTTCCCTTCTTTGGCGAACCCATCAGCCGCACGTTCGTGGGCGAACGGCCTCTTCCCAGCGCGTTCTTCTTTCTCAACCTCTTCTTGCACGTAGCACTACCGATCGGGATGGGCGTGATGCTGTGGCTCCACGTGTCGCGGGTGGCACGCGCCGCCCTGTGGCCACCGCGCGGGCTCACGTGGGCAACGCTTGGGCTGTTGACGCTGTTGTCGGTCCTCTGGCCCGCCGGCATCGGACCCGAAGCGGATCTGTTTCGCGGGGCCGAGCACGCGCCGTTCGACCTCTTCTATTCGTTTTGGCTCCCCCTGGTGAAACCGTTGCCGGCGGGGGTGGTGTGGGCCGTGGTTCTCGGCGTGAGCGCGGTCGTCCTGACGGTTCCGCTCTGGGCGCGCCCGCGGGCCCAGCGCGTGCCCGCACCCTCGGCCGTGGACCAGCGGCTCTGCACGGGGTGCCGGCAGTGCTACCTCGACTGTCCGTACGAAGCCATCTCCATGGTGCCGCGCGTGGACGGGCGGGCCGAGGTGGTTGCGCGCGTGGATCCCGCGCTCTGCGTGAGCTGCGGCATTTGCGCCGGATCGTGCGCGCCAATGGGTGTCGGACCACCGGAGCGCACGGGACGCGATCAGCTGACGGCGATCAAGCAGTTCGTGACCGCGCATCGACCCGGATCCCAGGATGTGGTCGTGGTCGCTTGTAATCGGGGGGCCGGCGGCGTCGCCGCTCGAGCCACCGTGGACGGCTCGCCCGTCTTTGGTTGGAACTGTGCCGGAAGCGTGCACACGTCCGTGGTCGAATACCTCGTGCGGTCTGGGGTAGCCGGTGTGCTCGTGGTGGCGTGCCCCGTGCGTGACTGCTGGAACCGGGAAGGACCCAAATGGCTCGAGCAACGCATGTATCACGACCGCGAAGCCGAGCTCAAGGAACGCGTGGACCGTCGGCGAGTGCGGCTACGCTATGCGAGCGAAGGGGAGCGCGAGACGGTGCGCGCGGAGCTTCATGTCTTTCGCGAGGATCTCACCAAACTGAAGGGACCCACCCCTGAACCCGACATCGAGCTCGACTTGGAGTGCGACCCCGTGCCCGACGAGGAGGCCGTGGCATGAGAAAAAGCTGGCTTCGCGTCCTCGGCGTCACGACGGCGGTGATCCTGACCGTCGTGATCGGTGCGCTGTCACAGGTGCCGTACGAGCCCGATCGGCGTGACGACGCGGTCATTCGCCTAGCGTGGCGGGTGCGGGGGACGCGAGTCGAGGAATGCCGTCGTCTCACGGAGGAGGAGCTTGCCCGCAAGCCTGCGCACATGCGGCAGGAAGTGGAATGCGACGGTCGAATTCTCCCCTATCGGCTCCTGGTCAGCATCGACGATTCGACTGTCGTCGATCGCGTGGTGCGGCCCGCGGGTGCTCGGGAGGACCGGCCGCTCTACGTGTTTCACGAGCAGACAGTGCTGCCGGGTGAGCGGGAGGTGACCGTACGATTCGAGCTCGAGCGCGAAGCGGAACCAGGCACTGCTTCGGATACCGCCCGTGCGAGCACCGCGGACGACACCCCGTCCGTGTTGGAGCTCAATGTGCGGCTCGCACTCGGTCCCAAAGAGGTTGCGCTCGTGACGTACGACGGTGAACAACGTCAGCTCGTGGTGAAAGGCTACGGCACCCCATGACGCTCACCGCGCCTCCCAAGCCCACGACACCGACCCCCCGCCCGGCGGACATCATGCCTCCGCTGCTCCTCCCAGGTGAGCATTTCGCAGCCGCACTCGCGTGGCTTGCGGTCGGCTCGGTCGGCTTGATCTGGATCGCGCCGGACCTCGCGCGCGGGGCGTTTCTCACGCCGCGCGTCGTCGCGGTCACCCACTGTTTCACGCTCGGGTGGATCACCACCTCAATATTCGGCGCACTCTACCAACTCTATCCCGTGGTCCTGGGCGTCCCAGCCAAAAGTATTCGTGTGGCACACTGGACCTTCTGGGTTCTCATGCTCGGGACCGCGTTGCTCGTCGGAGGGGCGTGGTTCTGGTCTGCGTGGGCGTTGGCGGCCGGGTGGGTCGTCATGTTCGCAGCCGTGGGAGGGCAGTCGTGGAACATTCTCGGGCAGCGGCGGCGCGCCACCCGGGGACGACTCATCGGGCTCTACGTCTCGGGCGGTCACATCGGACTGGGACTCGCCATGGCGGTCGTGGCTGCCCGCATTGGCGCCGAGCTGGGCTGGTGGTCCGTCGGTCGGCTGGGAGTGCTCAATGCACACGTCCATCTCGCGGTGGTCGGGTTCGCGACGCTCACCGCCATCGGTGTGGGAAGCAAACTGTTTCCCATGTTCCTGCTCTCGCGCGATTATCGAGACCGCTCACTCCATTGGATAGGACCATTGGTGTTGGGTGGCCTGGTGGTCTCGAGCAGCGGTGCGCTCGGCAACGTACGGTGGCTGCTGCAAGTCGGTGGGCTGGCGACGGCTGCTGGCATCGTTCTGTATCTCAGACTGGCGTGGGAGTATTTCCGCACGCGCACCAAGCCGCGACTCGATCCTGGGCTCGCCCACGCCGCCGCGGCGCTCGTGTTTCTCGCGCTGGCGACCTCGTTGGGTGCAGTCCTGCTCTTCGCCCCTAGCCTCAACGCGCGGACGATCACCGCGTACGCCACCATCGGCATTCTCGGTTGGTTGATGCTGCTGATCGTCGGGATGTACTACAAGATCCTCCCCTTTCTCACATGGCTTCACCGCTTCAGCCCGCGGGTGGGAAAGCCGGGTCTCCCCAAGGTGACTGACTTGATATCGCCGCGTCTCGCGTGGAGCACGCTTCCGTTGTTGGCCGGCGGCGTTGCGGTGCTCGCCGTCGCCGTCTACGCGGGCTCTCCAGTCGCGGCAGCGGCAGGTGCCGCGAGCATCGCGGCCGGGGTGTTCTTGGTGGTGATACAGCACGTGCGGCTGGTGACCATGGAGCGCGAGCGATGACCGTGTCTCTCCCGGAACAACGCGTCGCACACGTTTGGCGCCAGCTCCGCGGTGTGATCGACCCGGAGGTCGGCCTGAACATCGTTCAGATGGGTCTCGTGTACGACGTGCACGTGCGGGACGCAACGGTGCAGATCAGCATGACACTCACCACGCCCGGGTGCCCGTTGGGCACCGCCATCGTTCAGGGTGTGGAGCGGGTCGTGAACGAGCTTTCCTGGGTGGTGCATACCCATGTGGAGCTCGTGTGGGACCCGCCCTGGCACCCGGGCATGATTCGAGAGGAGTCTTACCGTGAAACAGGCAGATGATGACACCCGTGTGGCGCTGGACGTCCGTCCGGTGCTCGCTGCTGGTGAGGAGCCGTTCAGCATGATCATGGAGGCCGCGAGCATCGTACCGGTGGGAGGAGAGCTCGAGATCACGGCACCGTTTGAGCCCATTCCTCTGTATCACGTGCTGAGCGTACGGGGATTCGGGCATCGCACGGACGTGCAGGGCCCCGATGCCTTTGTGGTGCACTTCACCAATACCGGCATTACGGCGGCCACTCGGGTTGGCGAGGTGTACGAACGCCACCCGGCCACGGCCCCGGTCCTCGCTCGCTACAACGTGGACTTGTGCTGCGGCGGAGAACTCACCCTCAGCGTGGTGGCGCAGGCCAACGACGTGGGTGTCGAGGAGTTCGTTGAGAGCCTGCAGGAAGCAGCGCTCGAGTCATAACGAATCCCGCCGCGATCACGGTGACCGCGGGAACCGTTCGAACATCCGCCCGACGGACTCCTTGATCCGAGCTTCCATGGCACTCGGACGGTCGATCACCGCCCCGACGTCAGACTGGGCCCATCCGCGCCAACCCAGTTTGTTGGTCTCCGCGATGACCACATCCACGATCAGGGTCCCTTCTTCGTACTCGCGGACCTCAGTGGCGAATCGCGTATCGGTGACGTAGCCGCGATCGCGATCGACCGAGTACACGTCGATGCGTTGTTCGACGCTCGCATGGTAGTGGACCAGAAGATCGGGCGACGCGCTCGACCGCTGAATCCCTCGCGCCGCGAGTTGGCTGTCTACCGCCGCCTTCACCCGCGCATCGAAGAAGGGGTTGTTATCGAGCCTCGGATCGCCCGTCGGGAGTGCATCTTGAGGGCCCCAGTCGTAAGTCTGGAACTGTCCAAAATCCACAGCCGGATCGAAGTCGGCACTCACGTTCATCCCACCGCAGGCTGAGCTCATTAGCAGAAACACCGCGACTAGCAGTCTCATCTTCTCGTTCCTCGATCCCTTCAATGACCGTTATAGTGCTGGCATTCGAGCC
>JBFGJG010000018.1:0-75229 GCA_041577295.1 Gemmatimonadales bacterium | reverse complement strand
CTTCCAAAGCTCGTTCGCACGCCGTCATTCGGACACCTCTTGAGCTTTCGCCGTAGCGCCGCGCCCGTTCTCAACGGATTCCGTCTCTACGGCCGCATCCGCACTCGCACCCTCACCTTGGCCCGCGAGGTCGCGCTACGGGCTCGCGGTTGGCGTCGCAGCACCCACATCCCTGGGTTTCCGCGGACACTTCCGCAGGGCGGAATCACGGTGGCAATCGTGGGGGAGCAGCGAGAGGCGCAAACGAAGCTGATCACGGCGCTCGAGCGCTGGCTAGCACGCGACGTCGCGTTGCTGACACCGCGAGCTGGAGGCCAGCTCGAGCATGACACCGTTCGCCGGGCAACGGGGCACGGGGTGGTTGTCCTGATGAACTACGGTGCCGAGCTGCCCCTGGGCGCCTTGAATGGCAGCGGAGATCAGCAGACTGGCGCCACTCCAGATCTCGTTTTTTCACTCAGCAGGCCATCCGAAGCCTCGAGCGCAAACCACATAAAAGACAAGGGGTGCGAGGACGAGGGGCACATTCCGTTGGTCATCGAACTCGATCCCGCGGATCGATGGGAGGACCTTCTGCTACGTGCCAAGTGTGCCGTGTGGCGCAGTCTTTGAGGAAAGGCCCGTGCTAGAGCCGCCTCGGTTTTCTTGCCTGATGTACCACTACTTGGCCGAGGAGCCCGCCTCGCGGTATTGGGTTTCTTTCGGAGAGTTCCGGCGTCAGCTGGCATGGCTCACCGCTGAAGGATTCACAATCGAGGGCTTTCCGGGACTCCAGCGCCGGCTCATCTCGGGCGAGATGCCTGACCGGTACGTGGTTCTCACGTTTGACGACGGCCACCGCAGCTGCCTGAGGGCGGCGGAATGGATCCGAGAAGTCGGTGCTCAAGCCTCGTTCTTTCTCACCAAGGAGTTCTGCGAATCCCGCTCCGATTTTCTGCAGCGAGACGAGATTCGCGCGCTCGCCAGTCTCTGCTCAGTCGGAAGCCACGGTGTCACGCACGCTCCGTTGTCCCGTATCTCCACTGGACAGTTGATCGAAGAGCTAAGCGTGAGCAAGCAGTGGCTGGAGGACATTATCGGAGATCAGGTCGATACGCTCACCGCACCCGGGGGCTTCATCAATTCCGGGGTCGTCCACCACGCCCAAGCGCTTGGCTTCCGCTTGCTCGGAAACTCGACCGAATGGTGGAACCGGGCAGACAGGGTCGCCGCGACGCACGTGGCGAACCGGGTGGGGATGCGGCATGCTTTTGGATTCGAGACATTCACTCGCATCGCGCGCGCGCAGATGCGCTTCTATGTACCGCGCCGGCTCAGGTCTGCCATCCTCCTGCCGCCGAAGCGTCTCCTCCCGCGCCCACTCGTGAAGCAGCTTTTTGGGGCCCGTTGAGGCCAATAGCCGGTTGCAGCATAGGTGCTGCGCCCCGGAGTGAGTGCTGCCACGACGCAACGGGGTGGTGGGAGGATGAGGCCCGTGAGGCACACGCGCCCGACTGGTACGGAGCGTGCAACGTCTGCGTCACGGTCGTATCACAGTTCTTCGGACGCCGTTTCTCTAGACCAACAAAATCGCAAGTCACCTGACGCTCCGCCTGGGAGGCGGTTATCAGAATCCTACTAGCGAGTCGCATCGATCCCACAGCGATCGAGACCCTCGAGTCACAGCATGACGTCGTCTCCGCGTTCGGCGCCAGCAGTGACGGGCTACGGTCGCTCATCGGTGACCGGGAGATCCTCATCTTTCGGTCTGGTGTCAGCATCACGGCGGACATCCTCGAGGCTGGCCGTGCCCTCAAGCTCTTGATTCGGGCCGGTAGCGGGCTGGATAACATCGATCTCGAATACGCTCGCAACCGCGGCCTCGAGCTCATCCGGATACCCGGGCCAGGAGCCCAGTCGGTAGCGGAGCTGGCCTTTGGACTCATGCTGAACCTCGCCCGACAGGTGGTCCTCGCTGATCGCCTTCTCCGACAAGGGCGCTGGGCAAAGCACGAGCTCACAGGATACCTCCTGACCGGAAAACGCCTTGGCATCATCGGGACGGGAAACATCGGGTCACGCGTGGGCTGGCTTGGAGCATCCTGGGGGATGGACGTGATCGGGTGTGTCGAGCATCCGTCGTCCGACCGGGCCCGCGAGCTCCAGGCAATGGGGATTCGGCTTACCGATATGGACGAGGTCCTTCGGACCGCAGACTTCGTGACCGTCCACGTGCCGCTCAAGGACGCGACCCACCATCTCATCGATGCTCAGGCGCTCGCTCGAATGAAACCTGGGGCCTTTCTCACCAACCTCGCTCGCGGCGGCGTTGTCGACGAGGCTGCGCTGTATCGGGCGTTGAGCGCCGACGGAGGCGTTGCAGGCGCGGGAATGGATGTTCACGAATGCGAAGGTGAGGGAGTCATCTCACCGCTTGCCACGCTGCCGAACGTCGTCCTGACTCCCCATATCGGTGCCATGGCGATCGATGCGCAGCGCCAGATTGGCGAGCGCGTCATTGAAATCGTCGAGGCCTCAGCGCGCCAAAACGGCTCGTCACGGAGCGACAGTGCCCTGGCACAGTCGAGCGAGCGAGGCAGCGCCCATGGCTGACAAAGCCCGGCAGCTCAAACGCCTCGTGTGTGCTCCAGAGCTTTCCTTCCTGCTCGGAGCGCATGACGGTCTCAGCGCCCGCATCGTCGAAGAGGCCGGCTTCGCCGGCATCTGGGCGAGCGGCCTCGCCATTTCAGCCTCGCTCGGTGTGCGGGACTGCAACGAGGCCAGCTGGACACAAGTTCTCGACGTGGTCGAGTTCATGAGTGACGCGACCACCATTCCGATTCTGCTCGACGCCGACACGGGGTATGGCAACTTCAACAACGTGCGCCGGTTGGTTCGGAAGCTCGAGCAACGTGGCGTCGCGGGCATGTGCATCGAAGACAAGCTCTTCCCCAAGACCAACTCGCTGATTGATGGCGCACCGCAACCGCTTGCCGATATCGACGAGTTCTGCGGCAAGATCAGGGCGGCCAAGGACACGCAGTCGAATGGGGACTTTTGCGTTGTGGCGCGTGTCGAAGCCTTGATCGCTCGGCGGGGGCTCGATGAGGCGCTCCGGCGGGCCGATGCCTATGCAGAAGCCGGTGCAGACGCAATCCTGATGCACAGCAAGGCGCCAACGGCAGACCAGGTCCTCGAGTTCATGCAGTCTTGGGGCGGCGCGCGGCCGGTCGTCGTTGTGCCGACGACCTACGTCGACACTCCTATTTCGACCTTCAGAGAAGCCGGTATCAGCGCCGTGATCTGGGCCAATCACCTCATCCGCTCAAGCGTTACGGCGATGAAAGAGAGCGCCGCGAGGATCCACGACGAGGAGTCGCCAGCGTCGTTGGAACAGACGATCGTGTCGGTCAAAGAGATCCTCCGACTGCAGGATGACCATGAGCTCCGGGACGCTGAAAAACGGTACCTGCCGGATCGTCAGGCTGGGTACCCAACTCCGGACGCGGACAAGCGGAGGGGCTGGCGTGCCAGGCCCATTCAGCGGACCGATTCACCAAGTCGTTAGAGAAGCCAGGCACGTTCAGCCGTCGCGCTGCGGCAACGGCGTGTCGTCTGAGGACCGCACTGGAGAGGCAACCTCGCCAGCGCAAGGGGCGTGGTGCGCGTGCCACACACGCATCGAGACGGGTCGCGTGACATGAACGACATGGCCATTGAAGTAGCCCCGCTGAGTACCCCAGATCAACGGGCCAGTTGGGACGCGTTCTCGTCACAATCCGAGCTTGGCCATCTCTATCAGTGTCTCTGGTGGGCAGAACCGCTGGCCGAGTACGGGGTCACGACCCAGGTTTTGGGATGTTTACGGGGCAAGGAGGTCGTGGGCGGTGCGCTCCTCCGTTCGATTCCCATCCCATTTACACGGAGCACCGTCACGGAGTGCCTCAACGGGCCGATTTTTCGAGATTGGCTACCAGCGTGGAGCATACCCTTCGTGTCGGGTGTGCGGCGCCTGGCCAAGGCTCAGCGTAGCAGCGTTGTAATGCTACGGGCCTGCCCGAACGAGAACATCCATCACGACCTGCTCGAGGAGTTCCGGCGCTGCGGACTCCGTGTCAAGTCCGCCCCGGGGAAGACCCGCGCCATCGTCGCGCTCGGCAATCACACGGCCGACAATATCATCACAGCATTCGATCATGGGACGAGGCGCAACGTCCGCATCGCGCCACGAATGAACGTGACCGTCCGTAAGGTGACCGACGAGAGCGAACTCCGTCAGGCGCACGCGACGTGGCTCGCCAGTGCCCGTCGGAAGGAGTTCACCGGCGTTCGGCCATGGGCCTCCATCGAACCGGTCTTACGACAAGCATTGGTACGGGACCTCGGCGCCGTCTATGCCGCATTCGTTGAATCACGGCTCGTCGCGTCGATTTTCGTGACATACATCGGGACGTGCGCCGAATACCTCTACGGCGGATTCCTCGACGAGTACAAGCGGTTCCGTCCCAACCATGTGTTGCATTACAAGGCTATCCAAGACTGCTACAAGTTGGGCATCGACACCTATGATTTCGGTAATCTAGAGAAGCCAGATGACGCACATAACCACGGTGTCGATCGCTTCAAGCTCAGCTTTGGTGCCAAACTGGCTCGTCAGCTGGACTCGATCGTCTGGGAACGCAGGCCCGTCCTCTACCATGGAACGAAAATGCTCAAGGGCAGTCCGGCCGGCCGGCATTTAGTAGCATTCGCTCGGCGGCACGTGCTGCGGCGAGGCAAGAAGCCTTCAGCACAGACCACGGTAAAAACGGGGAGCGAGCACGATGGCTAAGCCTCCAGCACGTGCTCATGCGATCGTCCTCGATCTGGATCACAACTACATCGGACTTCAGACTGTGCGGATTCTGGCTGACCGTGGTGTACCCGTGATCGCGGTCGCGCGAGACAGCTCTCACTGGGCGTGTCGCACCAACATGTGCGAGCGCATTGTTACGACCAAACCGACCACGCTCGAAGCGCTCAAGCAGCTCGGCTCCGAGCTTCCACGGAAGGGGGTCCTCTACCCCTGCACCGATGAAAGGGTTGCGTTCGTCGCCCGCAACCGGCAGCACCTCGAACCCTGGTACCACATCGTGCTGCCACCAGCGGACACGGTCGAGCAGCTCATGGACAAAGCGCGATTCTATCCTTTCGCAGAGCAAAACGGCTTCCCCATCCCACCTACCGTGGTGATCCACAATCCCGAGGACGCCGAGCGGGCAGCCGAAACGCTTTCGTTTCCCAGCGTCGTGAAGCCACCCAAGAAGATCCAGGAGTGGCGGGAACGCACCAGAAGAAAGGGGATTGTCGTACGATCTGCGACCGAACTGATGGCAGTGTACCAACGTCTCGCCGATCTACCTGTTCCTCTCATCGCCCAGTCGTGGATTGGTGGCAGCGTTGCGGATCTCTTTTCATGCAACTGTTATTTCGACCGTAACGGCCAGCTTCTCGTCTCGTTTGTCGCTCGCAAGATACGCCAGTGGCCCCCGCGCACGGGGCAAAGCTCGCTCGGGGTCGAGGAACGCAACGACACGGTGCATGACCTCACCATTCGGCTATTCCAGAGCGTTGGCTTTCAGGGGCTTGGCTATCTGGAGGTGAAATTCGATCCAGCGTCGAACCAGTATTTCATTGTCGAACCCAACATTGGGCGGCCCACTGGTCGGTCGGCGATAGCGGAGAATGGCGGCGTTGAATTGCTGTACACGATGTACGCCGACGCGGTCGGCTTGCCACTCCCCGAAAAGCGGCAGCAACTGTACCGCGGTGCCAAGTGGATTGACATTCGACGGGATATCCCGTCTGCGTTCTACAACTTCCGACGCGGAAAGCTCAGCATCAGAGGGTGGTGGAAATCGTGGAAGGGCTTAAAGCACGATGCCGTGTTCCGCTGGCGTGATCCCCGGCCCTTTGTCAGCGCCGTGACGCAAGGATTCGGACTACTGCGCCAGCGTAAGAGACATCTTGGAGATGACTCACCCACCACCGAGTCGCGCAAACCAACCCCCGCCGAGGCAGCGGCGGAGCGGTGACCGGCATGCGCCACGTTTCGGTCCCGTCGCTTGTGCATTTTCGCCAGTTGACGCCGTCCTGGCTGCGGCGCGAAATGCACTTGCATACGGACTACACGGATGGCGCGCCGTCCATCGCGCAGGTTATTCATTGCGCTGAGTCGCTCCAACTCGAGGAGATCGCGTTCACCGAGCACGCCCGCGCCGACAGCGACTGGTTTCCGGAGTTTGCCACTGAGGTACGGCGCCACGCACAAGCCACATCGCTGCGGGTGTTGGTGGGTGCCGAGGTCCGCATCACGGATTTCGACGGCTCGCTGGATATCTCTCCGATGATCCGCGAGCAATGTGACCTGGTTCTGGCGAGCGTGCATCGATTTCCGGGATCCAACGGAAGCCCACGCGAGTTTCGTGAGGTCCCGCGTGACAGCTTTGCCCAGATCGAGTTCGACTTGGCACGGGCGCTGCTCCAGCACGGCGGAGCAGACGTGCTCGCGCATCCAGGAGGAATGTCGCTCAAGCATCTCAAGACGTTTCCGTCAGAGTGGTTTGGTGCGCTTATGGAGGAATCGCACGCAAACGGTGTGGCCATCGAGATCAACACCTCCTATCTGCGCGACGTTGCGGGGTTTCTCGATCTTCTTCAGGAGACGAATCCACTGGTGTCCGTCGGCTCGGATGCACACACGCTGGACCAAATGGGTAGGTGTCAACAGATCGTCCGGGAGCACCTATGGCCCGCCTGACCGTTTTCGTAACTGGGGCGGGTGCGCTCGTGGGCCAGGGTGTGTTACGCGCTCTCAAGATGTGCCAGCGCCCCGTCCGGATCGTCACCGGCGATCCGGACCACCGCGCGTCGGGCCATTGGTTGAGCGACGTGGGGTACCGCATCCCGCTCGCAAAGGACCCTGATTTCGTCGGGCGCGTAGAAGAAGTGGTGAGGCGTGAAAGGGTCGATATCGTCCTCGTCGGCACCGATGTGGAGCTCTCCGCGCTAAGCGAGGCCCGCGCATCCTTCGAGGAGAGGCTTCCCGTCCGCGTGGTAGTCAGCTCACCTCGGGTAATTGAGATTGCGGATGACAAGTGGAAGACGATGGAGTTCCTTCGTGACCACGGATTGCCTTATCCGCGGTCTGCGCTTTCTCGTGACCCAGATGCAGTCCATGAGCTAGCGTGCCACGTGGGATTCCCGCTGTTCGCCAAGCTCAGGCGAGGCGCGCGTGCCCAGGGAGTCTGTGTGATCCACACCCGCGATCAGGTTGAGGCGATCTGCCGCGCGCCTAGCGAGTACATCGTGCAAGAACTGTTATCGGATAACGATGGCGAATACACTGCAGGGTGTCTCGTGTCGGACGGCCGCTGCCACTCGGTCACCGTGCTGCGACGCGACCTGCGCGATGGGAATACCTACCGGGCGTACTCGGAAGGTGCAACGGGGTTCGAACCGTGCCTCCAGCGCATCGCGGAACAGCTCGCACCGGATGGTCCGTGCAACATGCAGTTTCGCATCCGTGACGGCGAGCCAGTCATCTTCGAGATTAACGCCCGATTCAGCGGCACCACGCCCATCAGGGCAATCTTCGGATACAATGAGGTGGAGATACTCATCGACCACCTGGTGAATGGGAAACCCATTCCGCCAGCAAACCTGCGAGATGGTATCGTGCTTCGCACGTGGTCGGACGTTTTGATCGACTCAAACGAAATGCAGCGATTCGCCGACGAAGGTCAGCTGCGGGACCCACAGGCTCAGGCTTTTCCATTTAAGCCGCTGGGGGATGAGCAGTGACCTCCGAATACCCTTTACGCCTCACGGTCTTCACCCACACAGCACACTTCCACCATTCACGTTGAGGACCTCGCCGGTCACGTGCCGTGCCAGCGGGGACAGCAGGAACACGATAGGACCAGCGATCTCTTCCGCAGTTGCAACACGCTGAAGGGGGATTCCCTTCTCGATGTCACGTTTCCCTTTTCCCGTTTCCCGTTCATAGGGTTCTTTCGACATTTCCGTGTCGACCCACCCCGGTGCCACCGCGTTGACGGTGACCGCCGGCGCGGCTTCCACGCACAGCGACTTCACGAACGAGATAATGGCACCCTTCGTCGCGGCGTAGTCGGCGTGGTACGCCTCGCCCCGCTGACCCGCTGTGCTCGAGACAATCACGATCCGGCCCCCCGATTCCACCACCCGGAGGGCGGCCCGGCAACCGTAGAACACGGAATCGAGATTGACGCGCAACGTTTCCTGCCAGCGATCGTCTGTGAGATCCTTCACCGCGACATCTCGTGGAGGCCAGATTGCCGCGTTCGCGACAAACATGTCCAGGCGTCCAAAGGCATCTTTGGTCTCACGAACAACTCGCTCGCAGTCTTCGCGTCGTGACACGTCCGCTTGCAGCTTCTTCGCCCTTCCCTTCACACCGCTGAATTGGGCTTCTACGCGCTTGGCGTCCGCTTCTCGCACGCGGTAAGTGAAGGCCACGCTCGCACCCGCTTGCACAAGCAGTCGGACGGTGGCCGCCCCGATGCCGCGGGAGCCACCCGTTACCAACGCCACCTGACCATTGAAATCAATCAACGCAGACCTGCCCCTTGCTTCGGATGCTCTTTTTTTTGGCCTTCCTTACCGCCCGTTCACCCCCCGTTCTGATTACCCCTTCACAAACCTGCGCAGACGATCGAACAGGCTTTCCTCCAGCGTCACCGGTGCAACTGGTGCCATTTCTCGATCCTCGACGACCGCTAGAGGATTCTCTACCGTCAGACGGTTTGCAATATCCGGTACGCCGAACCGGTTGAGATACTCGACCCCCGTGGTCATGGTACGTCGGTCGCCGTGGTTGTCTGCCGCCAATACGTCGGCGAAGC
This sequence comes from Gemmatimonadales bacterium, assembly GCA_041577295.1. Lineage (GTDB taxonomy): Bacteria > Gemmatimonadota > Gemmatimonadetes > Gemmatimonadales > GWC2-71-9 > JBDHDH01. The sequence continues at coordinate 66,326 of JBFGJG010000018.1, read as the reverse complement.
CGGCAGCCAGGATCTGGCGGGCGCGTTTCCCGCGGTCCGTCGGCTTGGTGAGCGTAGTGGAGTCGACCTGCATCCGCGATCCACCCTCGCGCCACTGGGCAATCACCTCGACGGTGCAGGCACGATAGCGCTCGGGATGGGCTACGAGTGGGACCACACCGGACTGCGCGATTTGCGCAAGCACTCGGGTAGCAGAGTCCGGCACTATCGCGGTGGGAAACTCGACGAGAATGTAGCGCGATCCGGCCAGCGAATACCGCCGGTCGCCAAGGGCCATCGGTGTCATGGGCTGGTCCAGCATGATCTCGAACCCGACATGGAGCTTGGGCGGGTTGGGGGCTCTGGGCTGCAAGATCGTCAGCGTTTCGTCTCGGAGGGCAATCTGGTCCTCACCGTATCGATCGATCTCGCTCGCTCGCAGATGAGGGGTGAGCACCACGTGCGTGACACCAGCCTCTTGAAATCGCTGCAGCGTCTCAATCGACTGCTCCACAGAACGCGAGCCGTCATCGAGGTTGGGAAGGATGTGAGAGTGAAGATCGATCATGACCGCCCGCAACCTCCCCCCACCGCGGGATGGGCGGGATTGGCAGCACAGGCGGGAACGGCGACATCCTCTCTATCCCCTCCATCCCAGCTATTCATAGCGCTTCAGGATCTAGCTCTGCCTTCGCCTCACATGCCCAGGTGACCAGCGCATCAGCGGCGAGGATGGTCATGGCGGTCTCACGTCCTTGCGGAGCCGCTTTTGCCTCTGCCAACAGCAACTCCGCCATCTGCTCGAGCGCATCTGCGACGGCAACCTCGTCTCCGGGACCGTGCGACTCGAGAGCTGCCTCGACGCGCGTCCGCAGAGAGTGCGGAACACCGTCGAGGCGGGGGCCAATCCAGTCCGCCAGGGTGGTCAGCGGACCCCCGCGCTGAGCATTTCACCAACGATTTTGGGAGTCTCCTGTCGGGCGAGATCGAGCTTCGATGGATCGCCGGCGCCAGCGGAGGCAAAGTGTGGACGTCCCCCGCCCCGACCACCGCTCACGGCGGCAATTCGGTTCACGACCTCCCCTGCGCGAATGCCCCGGGAGATCAGATCGTCGGTGACGGCGACGTGAATTCCTGGCCGGCCTCCTCCAACAAAGAGGACCAGTATTGCATTGCGATGCTTGTCTCGGAACGCATCGACCAGGACGCCGATTTGCTCGCGGTCCTCCACGGGTGCGTCACCCACGAGCACCAAGAACTCCGCAATCCGATGCTCGGTGAGGGCTTCCGTCTGCACCGCGGATCCCGAACGAAGCAGCTCCTCCACCTGCTTCTCAAGCCGCTTCTTCTCATCGAGTAGTGCTTCGATCTTGCGAGCAACGTGCTCTGGACTCGTGTTCAGCGTTCCCGCTGCCTCGGCGACCCGATCGTCGAGCACCTTTATCAGCCCGTAGGCACCCGGCCCCGTCACTGCCTCGATGCGCCGCACCCCGGCCGCCACACCAGTCTCATGGGTGAAATGGAACAGGCCGATCTGGCCGGTGCTGCGAACATGGGTGCCGCCACACAATTCCATTGAGAGACCTGGGATGTCCACCACCCGTACGATGTCCGCGTATTTCTCACCGAACAACGCCATCGCACCACGTGCAAGGGCTTCATCGTATGGCATCTTGTGAGTCTCGATAAGAACGTTCGCCCAGATGCCTTCGTTCACCTCTTGCTCGATGGCACGCAGCTCCTGTTCGCTCACTGGCGCATGATGTGAGAAGTCAAATCGCAATCGATCCGGCGCCACCACCGAGCCCATTTGGCGTACGTGCGTGCCCAGCACGTTGCGAAGGGCGGCGTGCACCAGGTGCGTGCCGGTATGGTTTCGTTCGATGTTACGGCGCCGTGGTTCCTCCACGACGGCCGCAACGTCGGTAGGATCAAAAAGACCTTGATACGGTCCGACCACCACCTGCTTTCCGTCTTCCTTACGAACATCCTCGATGCGAAGCTCCCAACCCTCACCCTTCACCACGCCGGTGTCGCTCACCTGCCCACCAGATTCGGCGTAGAAGGGATTCTCGTGCAGGATGAGCTCCAGCTGCCCGTCGGATTGACGAAACGCAATGATGTCGGTTTCACAGCTCGTCTCGTCGTACCCCACGAACTTCTGCCGCACTCGGGGCTTGACGCGTGTGAACTTCCCTCGGCCCTTCTTCGTACGCAGGGCCGGTGCACCACGCTCGATCCGTTCCTCGTCCAGCCCGGCTTCCTCACGTGCGACCTCGCGCGACTTCTCGCGCTGACGCTCCAGCGCCTGCTCGAACCCCGCCTCATCCACCAACCACCCGCGTTCACTGGCGATCACGCGGGTGAGGTCGACCGGAAATCCGTACGTGTCGTACAGTTTGAACGCGTCAGAGCCGGAGATGGTCCCGCGCGCGCCCGTCATCAGCTCGTCTAGCCGCTTGAGACCACCCTGGATCGTTGCGAGAAACCCCTCCTCCTCCGCCGCGGTCACCTGCCGGATGTGACGAGCTTTCTCTCGCAGCTCAGGGTATACATCACCCATCATCTCTACGACGATTTGCGTGAGGTGAGTCGACGTGGCGTCGTGGCGGCCCTGAAGATAGGCGTGCCGCACGGCGCGGCGCAGAATCCGCCGCAACACGTAGCCCCGTCCGACATTTGAAGGATACACGCCGTCCGCCAAGAGGAACGCGGCGGCCCGCGCGTGATCCGCCAGGACCCGAAGGCCGGCACCCACCGGCCCTCGATCGTACTCGACGCCGATCAACTCTGCGGCACGCCGGATGATCGGCATGAACAGATCGGTATCAAAGTTCGACGGGACGTGCTGCATGACGGCAGCGATCCGCTCCAATCCGGCGCCCGTATCGACCGACGGAGCGGGGAGTGGCGTGCGCGACCCGTCCTTTGCCTGGTCGAACTGCATGAACACGAGATTCCAGATCTCGAGCAGCTCGCCCGACTCGGCGAGGTCGACGAATCGATCTTGAGCGAGCTCACCCCTGGTACCCTGTTCGTACTCAAGATCGACGTAGATCTCTGAGCAGGGACCGCAGGGCCCGGTATCACCCATCTGCCAGAAGTTGTCCTTGTCACCCAACCCGTAGATGCGGGAGTCGGCAATGCCTGTCACCTCGCGCCACAACCTGCGCGCTTCGTCGTCCGTGTGATGGACCGTGATGTAGATACGATCGGGGTGGATCCCAAGATGGTCATCACCGGTCACCCACTCCCACGCGTATTCGATCGCTTCCTTCTTGAAGTAGTCGCCGAAGGAGAAGTTCCCGAGCATCTCGAAGAACGTGTGGTGCCTGGCGGTGTGACCCACCTGCTCGAGATCGTTGTGCTTCCCGCCAGCGCGAACACACTTCTGCACCGTCACGGCTCGGCGATAGTCACGCTTCTCGAGACCCTGGAAGACCCGCTTGAACTGCACCATCCCCGCGTTGGTAAAGAGCAGCGTAGGATCGCCTGCCGGCACCAACGACGACGAGGCGACCTCTCGGTGCCCACGGGCCCCGAAAAAGTCCACGAATGACTGACGGATGTCGTTTGACTGCATAGAGATAAACTTAATCACCGGGACAAGGGCGGGGGGGGTTGGGATGCTGGGCGAGGCAGTGAGTTTATCACATCGTTTCGGCGAGAGGGCGGTGGGGAATCATCGCGAGAAAGGGCGCCAGCGGGCAAGCGGTTCACGTCCGGAACTCCCCGCGATGCGGGGCAACGAAGCAGGAACGGTGAGCGGTCCCCCGGCCGTGGAACCGACGGGCCGAACGAACTTCAGACCGGGGGGGGCGCCCCGCATCGCGATACCCCGCCGATCAATCACGACGCTGACAGCGAGCTTCTCACTACTCGCTCAGAATCTCGTCGACCACATCAATCACCTCGCGCCCCCGGAACCCACGGCGCTCGAGATAGCCTACGAGCCGGCGACGTTTCTTGGCGCGCGGAACGTCGCCAAGTTGCATCGCGCGCTTCTCAGCCAGCATTCGCGCTTGATTGGAATCGTCAAGGCCCGAAAGCTCGAGCTCGCGATCGATCGACTGCTCCGCGAGCCGCCGGTCCACGCCACGCGACACGAGGTCTCGCAGTAACCGCGACCGGCCAAAGCCTTTGGGTGCCCGCACCCGCACGAAGTGCTCGGCGAACTCGCGATCGTCCAAGAGTCCAGATTCCTCGAGCCGCCCCACCGCTTCCGCAGCCGCCGAGGGATTGTGACCGCGCTCTCGCAGTCGCCGAAGCACTTCGTATACGGATCTAGGACGGCTCGAGAGCATGCGAAGAACCACACGGTGGGCCGCCTCCACGTCCGCCGCGTAGGAGAGTTGCTTCGCCTCATCCTCGGAGAGCCCCTTGCCCTCCTCGAGTTGCAAGTCTTGCACGGCTGCCACGGAGACCGTGCCAAACCGGGCACCGTCAACCTCGATCACGAGGCGACCAGGTACGCGGGGGTGGGGGCGGATGGAGGTTACAAACATGCTCGAAGCCACCGGCGGTGAGTGGTCGATTGCGAGTGGGGAGTGGTGAGTAGTGAGCTGTAAGCCTTCTACGGATCAACTACCCACCCTACCACTCACCACTTGCCGCCGGTACTCACTCGGTCTCTGCGGTCTCCGCCTGCGCCTCCTCGGGATCCGATGTCTTGGGCGCAATTCCCAAAAACTCCTTCACCCGCGCCTCGATCTGCGCGGCGATATCAGCATGGTCCTTGAGGAAGAGCTTGGCATTCTCCCGACCCTGGCCGATCCGCTCCTTCCCAAAAGAGTACCACGCACCGCTCTTATCGATCACGCCGGATTCTGCACCAATATCCACGAGCTGCGAGAAGTGGCTGATGCCTTCGTTGAACATGATATCGAACTCGGCCTGACGAAACGGCGGGGCCACCTTGTTCTTCACCACCTTCACACGAACCCGGCTCCCGGTGATCTCATCTCGCTCTTTGACCGGACCGATTCTTCTGACATCGAGTCGCACCGAGGAATAAAACTTGAGGGCCCGGCCTCCGGTGGTGGTCTCTGGGTTGCCGAACATCACGCCGATCTTCTCTCGCAGCTGGTTGATGAAGACCACCGAGCTCCGCGACCGGTTGATGCTGCCAGCCAGCTTACGGAGCGCCTGCGACATCAGACGTGCCTGGAGACCAACATGGGAATCTCCCATGTCCCCTTCGATCTCCGCCTTGGGCACCAGCGCCGCCACCGAGTCGATGACGATGACATCTACGGCGCCCGAGCGCACCAGAATCTCCGCGATCTCCAATGCCTCTTCTCCCGTGTCCGGCTGCGACACCAGGAGATTGTCGAGATCGACACCGAGCTTCTTCGCGTACTCCACGTCTAGCGCATGCTCGGCGTCGATAAACGCGGCGACTCCTCCCGCCTTCTGCGCGTTGGCGGCGATATGGAGCGCGATGGTCGTCTTTCCCGAGGACTCCGGCCCGTAGATCTCCGTGATCCTGCCGCGCGGTATTCCTCCGATTCCAATGGCCGCATCGAGGCTGATGGACCCAGTGGAGATCACATCGACCTTAACCCGGGCACTCTCCTGCCCCATCCGCATGATCGAGCCTTTTCCGATGTTCTTCTCGATCTGGGTAATGGCCAGATTGAGGGCCTTGCGACGCTCATCTGTCAGCTTGGCCGCTGCCTTTTCATCTTGCTTCACGCTCATCATCACCTCATGTCGCAGGAGTCATTGGATGCCGGGCCCAGGCATACCGAATATATGCCGAAGCCCCTCCACAACGCCAGTCCACCCGGTTAACGGGCGCAGGGTGAGACCCGCGGTGGGGCGGCCAGAGGTCGTTCATGACGACCCTCAGCGCCACCCGGGGCGAAATGCGTCTTCCACATGCTCAATCCTGGGGGCCCGACCAGAACGCAACGTGACCCCGATAACGTCGAAGCGATAATCCTCGTCCCGCTGGCCATATCGGTCCACCCATGCCCGAGCCACCCGATGGATCTCGCGCTGCTTCGCCCAGGTGACAGCCTCCAACGGGCTGCCAAACTTGCCACCCCATCTGGTCTTCACCTCGACGAATGCTACCATCTTGTCCGCGCGTGCTACCAGGTCGATTTCAAGCCGCCCCATCCGAAAGCGGTGCGCCAGAACGCTCCAGCCGGAGCATCGAAGGTACCGCATGGCCACCCGTTCTCCCCAGAGACCCAGCCGGTGACGCGGGTCCTTCCACTCCGATGGATCTGACTTGATGGCCACGCCAGGACGATACTGCGGCTTGGGGAGCATCGGACAACCGAAATCGTGCTCGGTGGATCGGAAAGACGGGGGTGGGAGGGGTGCGGTGGGAGTAGTGCGTAATGCGTGGGATCAGCACTGACGGGACTCGATGCACAGCGGTGTGAGGGCGCCGGAGCGGGCATCAGGAAGCGGTCGGACCGCAAAGGCGCCCGCGCTACTCCCTACTCCTTAGTCCTACTCGCTCCTCCCCTATTTCCCGCTCACGATTCTTTCCAAATCCTCGATCCCCACGAGCACCTCGCGGGCCTTTGAGCCATCGGGTGGGCCCAGCACGCCTGCCTCGTGGAGTTGGTCGATGATCCGCGCCGCTCGTCCGTAGCCGATGCGGAGCTTGCGTTGCAGCAGCGAGGTCGAGCCAAGCTGATTCTGGATGCAGGTTTCCGCGGCCTCCTGGAACAGCGCATCTCGATCGCCCGGCTGCCCTGCTCCTCCGGTGGTGACCTCCTCCGCCTCCATCGCCTCCACCACCTCGAGAATGTCTTCTTCCTCTCGGGCGGGCGCCTTTGCCGCTTCCTCGTACCACGACGTGACCCGTTCGGTTTCCTCGGTCGAAATGAACGCGCCCTGCACCCGGATTGGCTCGCTCTTCCCAGGCGGAAGGAACAGCATGTCACCGTTGCCCAGCAGCGTCTCGGCGCCGTTCTGGTCGATGATGGTCCGGCTGTCGACCTTGCTGGCCACGCGAAAGGCAATCCGGCTAGGGAAGTTTGCCTTGATAAGACCGGTGATCACGTTCACGGACGGTCTCTGCGTCGCCAGGATCAGATGGATTCCGGTGGCTCGCGCTTTTTGCGCGAGGATCGCCAGTGGCTTTTCAACTTCTCCTTGCACCGTCATCATGAGATCGGCCAGCTCATCCACGACGATCACCACGTACGGCAGCGGCCCTTCGTCGTACGGCACAGGCATCTCGAGTTGCTCACTCGACCCACCTCGGTCAGCACCCCGCTTGGGCTGCACGAGTTCTCGTTCTTCGATGACCCGGCGATTGAAATCGTAGAAGTTTCGTGCGCCGTTGGCGTGGAACAGCTCGTACCGCCTGTCCATCTCCATCATTGCCCATTTCAGCGCCTGTGCCGCCTGTTTGTTGTTCGTCACCACCGGATGCCGCAAGTGGGGCAACGCATTGTAGATCGAGAGCTCGACCATCTTGGGGTCGATCATCAACATGCGTAGCTCTTGGGGCGTGTACCGATAGATCAGGCTCGTGATGATGCCGTTGATGCACACCGATTTTCCCGAGCCGGTAGCGCCGGCGATCAACAGGTGGGGCATTTTCGCGAGATCGGCAATCACCGCCCTGCCTTCGAGGTTGCGTCCCAGCGCAATGGGCAAGGCAGCGCGCGTCCGCTCCCATTCATTGGCCTCAAACAACTCCCGGAGGGTGACGATCTGGGCGGTAGGATTCGGTACCTCGACACCAACCGCCGCTTTGCCCGGAATGGGGGCGATGATACGAATCGACTGTGCGCGCATGGCGAGGGCGAGATCATCGGCCAGCGCCGCGATGCGACCGACCTTCACTCCAGGGGCGGGTGCCACCTCGTACTGCGTCACCACGGGTCCCGTGGTCCTCCCGACAATGCTTCCTTCCACTCGAAACGTGCGGAGCGTATCGATCAACACGTCACCTAAGTGCTCAATCTCATCCGTGCGTCCGTTGGTTCCCTCTTTTGTGGGCCCGGCGAGCAACTCGATGGGTGGGCGCTCTTCCATCGGGTCGTGCGTGCCGGTCTTGTCTGCCTTGGGCTTCTTCCGTCCAGTCAGTTTCTTCCGACCCACAGTAAGCTTGGCGCGTAGCCCACGTGGTGCCGCCACGACCGCCTCCTCGACGTCCTCATCGGTTGGCTCCTCCCAGACCGGGGCCGGCGCATTCGACGTGATCTCCGCGCGAGTGCCCGATTGGGTCAAACGACGGAAGGGGTGCCAATCGAGTGTGTAGATGGTGAGTACCGAGACAGCCAGAAGCACCACGAGCACAGCTCCGGCGGTGCCGATGAGATTGGTGAGGCTCACCGCGATGACACCCGGCAACATCCCGACGAGCTGCTGCGTGACGTTCCAATCTTCGTAGGCGGCCGGAAACGCGCGGACTTTCGTGATTCCCGAGGCGATTCCCACTGACAGTGGCACGAGCAGTATCAAGCCGCCGAACAGCACACCGGTACGCACGAAGTCGAGACGCCCGAGGCGGCCGAAACCGGCGAGACCGAGCGTGAAGCACAGCAAGGCGATGAGTGGGGAACCAAGACCCAAATACTTCCATAACACACCCCCGATCACCCCTCCCACAGGACCAGTGATCTGGGCCGGCAACAGACTCAAGGCGATGAACACGCCTAGGAGGAGGTAGGCAATCGCGAGGATCTCGTTGCGCCGTCGGAGCTCCATAGCTACCTCCCGTCGCGCACGGAAACGAGCCGCTCGGCATAGACCGGCACAATGCCAAACGTATCGACCGCCGAGGCGGCGATCACGTCCTCCTTGAATCCGAGGCGCTTGAGCTCGCGCGCAGCGGTGCTGGCCTGGAATGCCCGCTTCCAGCGATCTCCGTAACGTCGCACGAGCTGGAGTGCGGCAATCGCCGCGTCGTTCAGTTCCGCCCGCCGCCGCTCGCTGGCGGGAATAAGCGCCTGCGCAAAACGTCCAGCCGCGTACGCGTCCTCGAGCGCAAACCGCTTTTCCCGTCCACTGCAGAGCACGATCAGTTCTCCCCGCTGCGCCAGCATCTCGGATACCCGGGCCACCACGGCGCTGAAGTTCGTAGCAGCACCAACAAAAACATTACTGGCTGCATCGACCGACTCGAACGCTCGCGTGCCGTTCGTGGTCGACATCACGATGGTTTTTCCCGCCACAGCTGCCCCCTGCATTTCCACCGGGGAATTGCCCAGGGCGAACCCCTCGACGCGCAAACACCCACGCTCACCCGCGAGGAGCACGTTGTCTCGCTCCAGGCTGTGGGCCACGCGGAGCGCCTCGTCGGCGGTGGACGTGGGAACGACGGCCCGCGCGCCATGCGCCAACGCGGCCACCATGGTGGTCGTAGTTCTGAGCACATCCAGCACGAGCACCGGCTTCCCCGCGATGTCTCCATGGGTCAAGCCCAGCGGCGTAAAATACACGGCCAGCTTCATTCGCTTTGCTGAAATAGCTCCGTATGGCGTTCCAAGAACTTGGTGTCGACGCGTCCCGCCCGGAACTCCGGGTGGTGCACGATCCGTAGGAGGAACGGAATGGTGGTGGTGATCCCTTCGATGATGAAGGATTCGAGCGCCTGACTCATGCGCGCGAGTGCTTCCTCACGGGTATTGCCGTGCACGATCACTTTGGCGAGCAGCGAGTCGTAATATGGAGGAACAGTGTAGCCGGCGTAGATGTGGGTATCCACGCGCACCCCGGGTCCGCCAGGCGGATGATATGTCGTGATGGTCCCAGGGGAGGGCTGAAAGTTGCGGAAGGGATCCTCCGCGTTCACGCGACACTCGATGGCGTAGCCACGGAGACGGTTGTTGTGGAGAATCATTCGGACTGGCTCGCCCGCCGCAACGCGAATTTGTTGTTTCACCAAATCGTAGTTGGTCACCATCTCGGTGACCGGATGCTCGACCTGGATGCGCGTGTTCATTTCCATGAAGTAGAAGCTACCATCGTGGTCGAGCAGGAACTCGACGGTCCCCGCACCGACGTAGCCAATGTGCGCAGCCGCGCAGGTCGCGGCGTTACCGATTCGTTCTCGCAAAGCCTGATCGAGGGCCGGGCTCGGCGCCTCCTCCACGAGTTTCTGATGGCGCCGCTGAACCGAGCAGTCCCGTTCGCAGAGGTGCACGACCTTGCCGTGCTGGTCGCCCATCACTTGGATCTCGACGTGTCGCGGACGCTCGAGATATTTCTCGACGTACACCTCCGGCGTGCCAAACGCGGCGAGGGCCTCGTTGCGCGCGAGTTGGAACCCCCGATGGAACGCCTCCGGGTCCCGCGCGACCCGCATCCCCTTCCCGCCGCCACCCGCGGCCGCTTTGATGATGACCGGAAACCCGATCTCTCGCGCGACCTTGAGCGCCCGCTCAGGGTCTTCGAGCGTCCCCTCCGACCCTGGCACGACGGGAATTCCCAGCTCCCTGGCGAGCTTGCGCGCGGCCGCCTTATCGCCCATGAGTCGAATCTGCTCGGCAGTCGGTCCGATGAAGGTGATCTTCGACGCGGCACATTTCTCTGCAAACTCCGCTTTCTCAGCGAGGAACCCGTAACCAGGATGGATGGCGTCCGCGCCAGTGATTTCGGCAGCGGCGATGATCGCCGGAATGTTCAGATAGGATGACCTGCTTGGAGGAGGTCCGATACAAACGTCGTCATCGGCGAAGCGAACGTGCAGGCACTCTCGATCCGCTTCGCTGTACACCGCGACAGTCTGGACGCCGAGTTCCCGACACGCACGGATCACCCGCAGCGCGATTTCGCCGCGGTTGGCGATCAAGACTTTTTTGAACATGTCGTCAGTGGGTCGAGCCCTTGAGTCGTTCACTCTCTTCGCTGCGGGACATTTCATCGGCGAACGTGCGATCGGACGCGCTTTCGACGCCGCTCACGCGGAGAGCAAACTCACTGGGGTTGGTCGAGTAGAACAGAGCCGCTTCGTAGCTGATGGCGCCTTTCTTGTACCAATGCATTAGCGACTGATCGAACGACTGCATCCCGTACTGCACCGTTCCCTCCCGGATGAGCTCCGGGATGGCGAGCGCCTTCTCCGAGTCGCGGACGTTGTCCCGCACCGCCGCCGTGTTGATCAGCACCTCACAGGCCGGCACCCGCGCCTTGCCGTCCTTCGTCGGGACGAGACGAAGCGAAATCACGGCCTCGAGCGCCGTGGACAGGAGTGAACGCACCGCTTCGTGCTCGTGCGGGGGGAAGAACGAGATAACTCGGTTGATGGTCTGGGTCGCGTCCGTCGTATGCAGCGTGGAGAACACCAGGTGACCGGTGTCGGCAGCCTTCAATGCGGTGTCCAACGTCACCCGGTCCCGGATCTCGCCGATTAGCACGACATCCGGGTCCTGTCGCAGCACATGACGGAGCGCCGAATCAAACGACAGCGTATCGGTGCCAACCTCGCGCTGAGAGATGTTCGCGAGACCATCACGATGGAGGAACTCGATGGGGTCCTCGATGGTGATAACGTTACACCGCCGATGGAGATTGATGTGGTTCACCATCGCTGCCAACGCCGTCGACTTCCCGGAGCCCGTCACGCCGGTAACCAAGACCAGACCACGGGGCTTCAAGGCAACGGACTCGAGCACGCGGGGCAGTTGGAGCTCCGCGATGTTTTTGATCTCGTACGGAACGGCGCGGAACACGAAAGCGAGCGTGCCGCGTTGCAAGTAGACGTTCGTGCGAAATCGGCCGATGCCGGGGACACCGATGGCAAAGTCCGCTTCCTTCTGGTCGGCAAACTCCTTCACCTGACGCGGCGTCATCAGCTGCTCGGCGAGGCTTTTCAATTCCTCTGGCTTGAGCGGCTCCATCTGCAACTGGAACAGCTCGCCGGCCACGCGCACCGTGGGCGGTCGCCCCACCTTCAAATGCAAGTCAGACGCCTCGAGCTGCACCATCTCCACGATGGCCTGTTTGAAGTGAAACGGACGGAGTTTCTGCGCGGTCTCAGCCATTGGGATCTATCCTGAACAGCACCTGTCCGAACTCTACGGGTGCGGCATCCTGAACGGCGATCTCGCGAATCGCTCCAGCGATCTCCGCGTCGATGGGATTCATGATCTTCATCGCCTCGATGATGCACAGCGTCTGTCCGGGGCTGATACGACTTCCGACCCGTACGTACGGCTCGGCCCCCGGTTCAGGCCTCGCGTAAAACGTCCCGACCATCGGCGACTTGATCTCCAAAAGCTGGGTGGCCGCGGCTCCCTTCTCCTCCGTAGCGGATGGGGCCGCTCCCTCGGCCGGCGGGGTTGCTGGTGGCGGCGGAGACACGGTTGGGGCCTGAGGTGCCGGTGCGGCTGTCGCAGTGGGCGGCGACTGCGCGACCTGATAGGTGACGTGCCCGGCATTTGAGAAGTCCCCTACCTTCGAGATCTTCAGGGTGGTGCTCCACCAGTTGCGCTTCACCTCGATCGCGGACGCGTTCGAGCGGTTGAGGAGCTCCATGAGTCGTTCGACAAAATTCAGATCGATCATACGCGCTCGAGATACTTGTCCTCACGGCGGTCGACCCGGACCATCTGCCCCTCCTCGATGAACAACGGTACCTGCACCACCGCACCCGTTTCGAGTTTGGCCGGCTTCGTGCCGCCGCTGGCTGTATCGCCGCGAACACCAGGGTCGGTCTCGACGACCTTGAGCTCGACGAAGAACGGCAACTCAATCATGAGCACCTTCCCGTCGTGGACCAGCCCAGAGCACTCCATCCCTTCCTTCAAATACTTCAACTGGTCCTGACCCACCAACTCCTCGCTCAATGGAATGTCTTCGAACGACCCCATATCCATGAAGTGGTAATGGTGCCCATCGTGGTATGAATACTGGACTGGACGTCGTTCGAGCCGCACGTCGTTGACGCGTTCACCGGCGGTCCATGTCCGATCGACCACCGCGCCGGTCATGACGTTCTTCAGCTTACTGCGAACAAACGCGCCACCCTTCCCCGGCTTTACGTGCTGAAAGTAGACGATCTGAAACAGTTGGCCGTCGATATCGAGCACCATCCCATTGCGAAAATCTGCCGTTGATGCCATAAACCTCGAACCACGTCGGTTTTGTATTCACGCCACCGCTCTGGCGATGGTTCTCATCGACTACCGCAGCTCTCTGAGCTCCGTCTTCCCGTCTGAGAGCAACTCGGTGCCATCGATGGTCACCACCACGTCGTCCTCGATTCGCACACCACCCCAGCCCGGGAAATACAAGCCCGGCTCGATGGTCACCACGGCATTCTCCGGCAACACATCCTCGTTGGCCTTGCTCACGCGAGGTGCCTCGTGCACCTCCAGCCCCAGCCCATGCCCCAAGGAATGCCCAAATGCCTCACCGAAGCCGCGGCGGGTAATGAGCGAGCGCGCGACGCCGTCCGCTTCCTTGCCGGTCATTCCAGCATGCACGATGCGGCGTGCGGCGATCTGCGCGTCGCGAACGATCTGATAAACGGTTTTTTGCCGCTCGTCGGCCGGCCGCCCGACCACAACCGTGCGAGTGACATCCGCGCAGTATCCATCCACCTGCGCCCCGAAGTCAAGGAGGAGCCAATCCCCCGATTCCACTTCCCGATTGCTGGTCCGCGCATGTGGGAGCGCACTGCGCGGCCCGGACGCCACGATCGTCGGAAAGGGGTGCCACTCACTCCCCCGCGCCCGCAGCTCATGTTCCAATCGGGCGGCGATGTCTCGCTCGCTCTGTCCGACGCGGACACAGGCCAGCACGGGTTCGAGCGCATCCATGGCGAGGGCCGCGGCCGCTCTGATCGCGGCGATCTCCTCCGCGTCTTTGGTGACGCGGAGTCGCTCCACCAACTCGCGCGCCGGCTGAGAGCGGAGGCGTGATCCGGTCTCGTTAAAACGCTGCGCCTCAGCGACCGTTACGACGTGACTCTCAAACCCTAAGGTCTCGACCCCGGGGTACTCGCCCAACACTTGCCACAGCCGCTTCCACGTATCGGAGGCGACGATTTCCACCCGGGCCGCATCGCCAACCTCAGCCTCCGCCTGCGTACGATAACGGAAATCCGTGAAGAAAACCGTCTCCTCCGGGAGGACGGCGGCGATGCCGGCCGTCCCCGTGAACCCGCACAAATAGCGAATGTTAGGGAGGTGCAGGATGACGAGGCCATCCAACGCCTCCTCCTCGAGGATCTGAAGCAACGCCGCGCGTCGTTCACCCCGGCGGTCAGGAGACACGCTGCGATAGGTGGCGAAGGAGCGCGTCGAGACCGAGCACGTAACTGTGCGCCCCAAAGCCGGCGATCACACCTATCGCGATGTCCGCAAGCAGGGAATGCCGCCGCGTGGGCTCGCGAGCGTAAATATTGGATAGGTGCACCTCGACGAACGGGGTGCCAACGGCCAACAACGCATCCCGCACCGCCATCGACGTGTGCGTGAACGCCGCCGCATTCACGAGCGCACCATTCGCCGCTCCCTGCAACCCCTGCACAAACTCTACGAACTCACCCTCGTGATTCGTTTGGCGCCACACGAGTTCGACCCCTTTGGCCTCGGCGCACCGCCGCACGACCTCCTCGATTTCCTGCAGCGTTTGGGAGCCATACACGTGAGGCTCCCGGATGCCCAGGAGATTCAGATTAGGTCCGTTGAGGACGGCGACCCGCACTTAGGTCTTGAGGCTCTCGAGCCAGTCCTGAAAGCCTTCGTCGCCATCCCCCTCGGATGACGGCGTGTCCGAGGACGGCTCGGCGTCGGGAGGTGGCGCCTCCCCACCGCCGAAAAACTCATCGTATGACGACTCTTGGCCCTTGCGCCCACTGGCGGAGTCCTCTTCGGGGGCCGGTGGCGAGGCGGTCGGCTCCTCTCCAAAGACCGTCGCCAGCGATAAATCATCGTCAGCCGGCGCTGACGGAGCGGCAAGCGGCTCGTCGTCGGCGCCCGCAAACGCGAAATCGAGAGCGGCGTCCCGACCTGACTCCGACGCACCAACCTCGTGCTCGAACGGCTGCGGCGCTGCTCCGGGCGATGAGTCGAGCCCGAGCCGGGTCGCCGACACCTCGGCCAGCATCGCTCTGACTGAGCCGCCCCCGGTGGAAGCCGCCGCAAAGCGCTCGGCCAATTCTTCGCGCTCGTCCCGGCGGCGTGCCGTGGCCCGACGATCCAATTCCGCAATGCGAGTCTCCAACTCTGGATCGCCCGGGCGGGCCGCCAATAGTTGCTCGTAGATGTGACGCGCTTCGCCAAACAAACCCTGGCGAGCGTAAACTTCTGCCATCGTTTCGGTGAGTACCGGCTCGGGCTCCGGCTCGGGCTCTCGCTCGTCGTCCGCCGCCAGTTCTTGCTCCTCGTCAGGGACGATCAAAGGCAAACCGGCCGTGGCCCGCTGCGAACGATCGGCGACCGCGTCTGATTCGGCGAACAACTCTTCTGGCTCTTCAGCCGTAATGCCGACGTCCACCTCATCTACCAGCCCAGCCTCGAACCCACTCGGAAGCGGTTGGGCGTCAGTAGGCGCCACCGCCTCCTCTTCGACCTCGACCGCCCCCTGCTCCGAAGACCTCTCGTCGATACCCCATACCGGAACATCTACAGCGTCGGTCTCTGACGCCGCCTCAACCTCCAACACATCCTCCTGCTCCGGTACCGGCTCGTCATCGGTGACCTCAAACTCAGGCGCCGTCCACGCCTCTCCTGGAATCTCCGCAAGCGGGCGAGGCTCTTCATGAGGAGCTGTCCCGCCCTCGACGTCGGCCTCCTCTTCGGGGATGGCGGTCTGTTCTGCAACGACCTCCTCGTCCGAATGCGCAGTCGGACCGCTCGCAATGTCGGGTACCTCGGCGTACTCGAGACCTGGGATGTAGTGGGCGGTCTCCTCCAAGCTCTCCTCGTGAGCCCGCTCCGCTTCCCGCAGGTCCTCGTCAGTGATCTCGCGTGACAGGCGCTCACCGGCGTCCCAGGCCAGTTCCTCGTCGAAGGACGTGACTTCGAGCGATTCCGGCGCCACATCGGACGCGACGTCCTCGACCTGCTCGGCCGACACATCGATCGTTTCTTGTGACGCTTGCCCCCATACCGGCTCCTCCGCCTCCACGTGCTGAGATTCCGCATCCTCGGCCGCCGATTCCTGCACGACCTCCTCAAACGATTCGCCAGCGAACTCGAGGTCCGGTTCTTCGACTCGCTCCAGCCCAAACGGCTCCATCTGCACGGTGGGGACGTCGGACTCGAAATCCCACGACCGCTCGAGCTCGAGCTCTTCAACTTCTTCCTCGTCGACTGTTGGCTCGATGAGCGGGGACGGCTCGATGACGGCGGTGTCGAAGTCGGGCACGGGGAACTCGTCTGAGATCTTGGCAGCCAGCTCCGGCGTCTCGAGCTGCAGCACTTCCTCGTCGATCACGTCATCCGAAATCGCTTCGGTGGGCTCGGTCTGCACTTCGGAGACCGGCGCCGGTGCGGGCTCCGGTTCGGCCACCACCTCGGGCTCGACCTCCGCCACCGCCTCCCGCGGCTGCTCCTGAGGCAGAACCACCTCGATTTCCGGCTCGGGCTCGGCCACCGCCGGAGGCCCTCCCACGGGCTCGGCCGAGACCACGCCTTCGGCCTCGAGCGACTCAAGCGCAAGCCGCGCCTCGTCGTTCATCGGGTCGACCTCGAGGAGGCGCTCCAGCCATCGCTTCGAGCCGGGCTGGTCGCCCTGCCGGTCGGCGATCTCGCTCAAGGACTTCAGCGCAATGATGTTCTCGGCGTCGAGCTCCAACACCCGCTCGAAGGCATGGGCCGCCTCGGGATCGTTCGCCTGATCCAAAAGGCAGCGTCCCAAGACGATGTGGCCACTCGTGTAATTGGGTCGCTTCTCGAGACCGGCGCGCACCACATCGAGGGCCTTCTCGACCTGGTCGGCTTTGCGGTATGCATCGGCCAACGCGGCAAACCACTGCTCGGGTTTCTCGCGGAACCGTTGCTCGAGTTTTTCGATCTCGCTCTGGTAAGCCATGCGTCTAGGCGGCTCTTCGCCGCCCTATTGGGGTACGGGATGGAGGCCGCAGGTGGACCTCGAGCCCCTCTGTTGGCTGCCATCTCCGCCGCTCGCTCGGCAGCACCGATGGCCACGCCGACGATGCGGGCGGGGCGGAAACGTTAATCCGCCGCCGCCGGGGCTCGCGAAACGGTCTAGGCATCTGCAATCGCACAACTTAGCGCTCGCCAACCGCCAAGGCAACAGACTGGGAGGCGCGAGCCTTGAGATTTCTCGTTGTCACGCTTAGACTTAGCGGCTCTGTGGAGCATTGGAGCGTGGTAAGCTTATGATGCGGCTCATGCGCGGCATAGCACCGTGGATCATGGTGATTGTGGCCCTCAGCTTCGTGGTCTGGATGGTGTTCGAGGTGGGGATGGATGTGACCGGACGAGGTGGGGGCGGCATTACGGACGAAGTCGCCAGCGTCAACGGCGAAAAGATCAACCTGCAGACCTACTACGCGGCCCTGCGAGATGCGCAGGAGCAGCAGCGGGCACAGGGCGCTCCCGTCCCCGTGACCCTCGAGGAGCAGCGTGCCCTCGAAGACGCGGTCATGGAGCAGCTGGTCCAACAGGCCATCCTGGCGCAGGAGTACCGACGACGTGGTATCTCGGTGAGCGAAGAAGAGCTGCGGCAAGCCATCCTCAACGCTCCCCCGCCCGAGGTTATGCAAATCCCCGAGTTTCAGACGGACAGCCAGTTCGACCTGCAGAAGTACCAGCGGTACCTGCAATCGGGTGTCGATCCGAGCTTCGCTATTGCCTTGGAGGCGCGGTATCGTCAGGAGATCCCCCGGCTGAAACTGCTCGAACGGCTGACGGCGGATGTGTACGTGTCGGACGCCCGGCTGTGGCGTATCTACCGCGATCGGAACGACTCGGTGAGCGTGCGCGCGGTGACGCTGCTGCCACAGCTCGTCGTGCCCGATTCCGCGGTCGAGGTCACCGATCAGGAGGTCCAGCAGTACTACCGCACGCACCGGGATGAATTTCGGGAATCGGCGCGTGGCTACGTCAGCTACGTCATGGTCTCGCGGATCCCCAACGCGGCAGACACGGCAGCGGCTCTCGTCAGAGCGAACGAGCTGCTGGCCGAGATCCGCGACGGTGCTGACTTTGCCGAGGTTGCCGCACGAGAATCGGCCGACTCGGTAAGTCGCGAGAACGGTGGTGATCTTGGCGAGGCGGAGCTCGGCCGTTTCGTGCGCCCCTTCGAGGAGGCCGCCCTGGCACTCAGACCCGGTCAGATCTCCGATCCGGTGTTGTCGCCGTTTGGATACCATATCATCAAGCTGGAGTCCAAGTCGGCGACGAGCTACAACGCCCGTCACATTCTGGTCGCGATCGAACTCGAGCCAGATCACCTCGACGAGGTGGACGGTCGCGCAGATTCACTCGATTTGCTCGCCGCCGAACAGGATGACCCGCGGGCGCTCGACAATGCCGCGAGTCTGATGGGACTGACCCTGCAGCAGGCGGGCCCCATCATCGAGGGACAGTCGGCACGGATCGGTGAGCGGTTCGTCCCCGACGCGGCGATCTGGGTGTTTGAAGCGGAAGCGGGGGAAATCTCGCAGGTGATCGAGACCGACTTCGCGTACTACGTCTTCCGTCTGGACAGTCTGATCCCGGAAGGCGTGCCACCGCTCGCCCGCGTACAGGCGCAGGTACGGCAAGCCGCGAAGCTGGCCAAGCAGTGGGAGCGGACCCGCGCCGTGGCGCGAGAGATTGCAGCGGACCTCGCCGCCGGGACGCCACTGACTACCGCGGCCAGCCAACGACAGCTCACCCCCCGCACCCTTGGCCCGTTCACGCGGACGGCGCCGGCGCCCCCGTTGCGGGACGCCCCTGCCGCGGTTGGCCTCGCGTTCGGCCTACCCGTGGGAACCCCCGGGGGACCGGTGGAGTCTGAACGCGCGATCTTCTTCATCGAGCCCACGGCGCGCGAACTGGCGGACACGAATGCGTTCTTGGCGGAGATCGATCAGCTGCGGGAAGAGGTCCTGCGTCAGGAGCGACAAGGGCGTGTGCAGCTCATCTACGCGTCACTGCGCGACAAGGCAGACGTGGTGGATCGCCGACGAGAGCTCGAGCGCGCACAGCAGGCAATCCCGGACTCGCCGTTTCCGCAAAATCCGTTTGGGTTTTAGGGCAGGGGTGCTGCGAGCGTAGCAATCAGGGCCCGGCGAGACGGTTCGCCGGGCCCCTTGGATTGGGTCCTGCCGAGGAGATCCTACTCCGAAAGTTTCTTGGGATCACCGCGTGATGCGTCGCCGCTCGGGGCATCGATTTGCCGGGAAGGTGGCGTTACCCCTGAGTCGGTCTCGATCTCGTTCTTCACCTCGCGGATACTCTTCTTGAACTCCCGAATTCCTTTCCCCATCGACTGGCCGATCTCCGGGAGCCGCTTCGCGCCGAAGACGAGCAGCAGCACCAACAAGATGATCAGCAGCTCCCACATGCCGATGTTGAATGGCATGATGTGTCCGCCTCGCTAAAAGAGAGTGCGTGCGAGCAAGTACGCCAGAACGATACCCACCAGGCCGAGCAACGAGACTTTCAGGGCAACGGGTCCCAGCGCCAAGCTCAGGATCAACAGATCCAACTGGAGCGGGCCGACGGACGGTGCAACCGTCCAGGTGAAGAACTCCTTAGCCGGTCCGTCGGGCAAGAAACGCTCGAGCAATGCCGACAAGAACCCGCCGAGGATGAACCCCAAGGCCAGCACCAATATGTAAAATAGCGGGCGGCGCGGTCCGATGGCCACGGGTCAGCTCCGGCGCTCGATTGCGTAGACGATACAGTCCCGTAACGCGTCGCGTGCGCGTGACGGCGGAATGTGCTCCAGCTCCCTCTCGGCCTGTATAGCGAACTCTTCGGCTCGCGTGCGAGCCCCGTCGATTCCGCCGCGCGCTTCGACCGTCCGGACGACCGCATTGATGAGGTCATCGGACGGCGTCGGATCCGCCATTAGGGTCTCGACTCGCTCCCGCTCGTCATCACTCATATCGCGCAGAGCCAGGATCAGCGGCAGTGTGATCTTGTGTTCTCGCAGGTCGAGCCCGGTCGGTTTGCCGGTTACGGACTCCGTTTCGGTGTAGTCCAACAGGTCATCCGCGATCTGGAACGCCTGCCCGAGGTACCGCCCGTAGCGTCGCAACGCGTCGCGGTGCTCGGGTTGCCCGCCGATGCCACCGACCTCGCACGCCCCTGCCATGAGCGAGGCCGTCTTAGCATCGATGAGCTGATCATAGTCGTCTTCGGAGAAGTCGAGGACATCATGCGCGGCGATTTCCCGCATTTCGCCGACTGTCATTTCGTTCGTCACTCTGCTGATGACTCGGAGTGGTTCGAGGTCATCGAGACGCACCAGCTCCGTAATCGCACGGGAGTAGAGGTAATCTCCCATGATCACGGCAACCTGATGGCTGAACAGGGCGTTCACGGTCGGCTGGCCACGACGTAACACGGAGTGGTCCACTGAATCGTCATGAATCAAGGTGGCGAGGTGGATCAGCTCGATGACTGCTGCCAGCGTCACATCGCGGGGATCGGGGTCTCGGGTCGCTTGTGCTGAAAGCAAGAGCAACGTTGGACGAAACATCTTGCCCCGGATCCGGAGCAAATGCTCATTCACGTCACTGATCAGATGAAAGTCTGCGGTTATGATCCTTCGCAGCTCGGCGAACACCTCGTCCAACTGCTGACGAACCGGCTGCTGGATAGCAGCCAGCGCCGGACGGACGACTTGAGGACCCACGGAGCTAACTCCCGGCTCCGGCAAGCGCCCGTACCCGCTTGCCCACATCGCCAAAGTTGATGTCGATGGCAAAGACCCGCTGGTAGTGCTGGAGCGCTTCGGCACTGCGGTCGAGCTCCTCCTCACACCGACCGAGCCAGTAGAGAAGACCGATCTTCATGTCGTCACCGCCCGGTTCACCATCAACTGCGCGTCGCAGCACTGTCGCCGCGACCGAGTACTGACCCTTCTCGAAGAAGCACAGCCCGAGTGCTTCAGCCGTCTTGAGCCGTCCATCGGAGGCTCTGAGCGCCTTTTGGAATTCCGAGATCGCCTCGTCCAGCAGCCCCATCTCCTTGAACGCGATGCCCAAGTCGTAGTGCGCTTGCGCATCCTCCTCTTCGACATTGACTTCGATGCCCCGCTTGAAGCGGCTCAGCATTCGCTCGAAGTCTTTTTGCTCATCGCCCGTTGGTTCTTCTTCCTCCACCCGCATACGCGTGTCGCGCTCGAGCGGATCTTCTTCGTCGAGCAGGAGCGCGCCGAGATCCACGTACCCGCTTTCGCGCGGCGGCGGCTCTTGTGCAAGGCTCCGCTCAACCGTGCGCTCCACGTGTGCCGCCGGCTCTTCGACCGCTGGTTCGAGCGCCTCGAGGCTGGCGATGGCCAGCTCGTTTTCCGGATCGTGTTCGAGCACCCGTTGGTACACGAGGCGTGCGCGATCCACCTCGTCAGAACGCACCAACGCGTTGGCCAGCCCGAGATATGCATCGACAAGCAGCCGTTTGTCGGACGCACGAAACGCAAGCTCGACGCGTTTTTGGTGATACCGGGCACTGTTGGGATCGAGTCGCAGCAGCTCATCCACCAGCGCGGAGACGGATGTCCACTCCTCGCGCGATTCGTGCAACTGGAGGGCGAGATCGAGCTCCTCGAGACCTCGCTCGCGCTCGCCGTTCTCGAGCAGCGCTTCTCCCAATTCTCGGTGGAGGACCGGATCGTCGGGGTTCTCGGCCACGCGGTCCTCGAGCACTAGCACCGTGGCACCTTCTTCCTCCACCACCGTGACGTCGTCGAGCAGTGGCAGTGTGGTGCTCGCTCCCTGCGGCGCTAGTTCGAACTCCTCGTCGGACTCCTCGTCACCGAGGTCGAGCTCAGGCGCTTCGATGCTTGCGCTGCCTCGCAGGTCGAAAGAATCGACAGATAGCTCACTGAGCTCTTCATCTTCATCGAAGTCGAAGGAGCCCTCGATCAGGGGCAAGTCAACCGAGACCTCCGTCTCTTCGAGCTCGGGCTCGCCTTCATCCTCTTCTGGGTCCGGCATTTCGATGATTGGAAGATCAGCGACCAGCGGTTCTTCGTCGGTGTCGTCCTCCTCGAAGTCAATCGAAGGCGCAGTCAGCTCCTCCTCGTCGAGCGGTCCAAAGATGGGGTCGCCGATGCCCGTCGTCTCGATCTCCAGCGGTGGCAGCTCGGGAGCGTCGGTTCCCTCCAAGCCACCTATCTCGAGCCCCTCCACCGTTTGGTGTTCTCCCGTGGCGAGATCGAACTCGGCCGAAGTTCGCTCGATATGGAGTTCGTCGTCGACCTCGTCGACTTCCACCGGCTCGAGATCGTCTACTGGGGAGCGCCGAATGTCCTCGATGGGTTGCGGTTCGACGACCGATTCTCGGCTGACAGTCGGCTCATCGCCCAAATCGAGGAACACCAGATCGCTGGTCTTGCCCTTCACGACCGTGGCCGGTGGGGTCGGCTCACCGACGTCGTACTCGGGATCGATGGCGCGAATCTTCTCCAACGTCAGCCGCGAGCGGCGCGTGTCGCCCGTAGCCTGAAGCTCGGAATACAATTTGTTCAATTGCTCACGGGCCTCGTCGGAGCGCGCGGCCGCCTTGAGCTGCTCGGCAAGCAACAAACGAATCTCGTCGTTGGCCGGTGAGAGGTCCGCGAACTCCTTCAGCGCCTCAAACGCCTCCTCCAACTTTCCAGCGCGTTGCATCCGCTCGGCGTACTCCAGCAGGTTCTGCTTGGCCTCCGCCACAAAGCCTCGCTGAACCATGAGCTGTGCGAGCTTGAGATAGACTTGCGTGCGGCCGGGAGCATTACGGAGAATTTTGTTGCACAACGCGATCGCATTGTTTGGCAAGCCCGACTCGGCGTAGTGATTTGCCGCTCGCTCGTACATCTCCACGGCGGGCTGGACGGCCCCCGTCTTCAGATAGAGGTCGCCAACTTTATTGAACAGCGAGAGCTCATGATAGAGACCCGGCGTGTTTTCGAGCTCTCGAATCACCTTCGAATACAGCTCGATCGCCTTGTCGTACTGCCCTTTGAGCTCGAGTTTCCGAGCGCGGTCTTTCGCCTTTTCGATATTCAGACCGGACCTCGTCGCGTTGGAGGCATGTGCGGTAACGCTTTCAAACTAAGTAAGGTAGAGAACCCCTCCCGGGGTGACAAGCCAAGCCGTTGACCCACACCTGGGTGACGAGATTGGTGCCGTACCAATATGGGAGTTCCCGCCAATCTTTCGCCGTGATCAGGGTCAGATCCGCGCGGAACCCCGTGGCGATCTGACCCCGATCCGCGGCCAAGCCCACCGCGGCCGCTCCATTCACGGTGATCGCCACGATCGCTTCCGCGGGCAGGAGCCCGAGTTGGGATACCCCGAGCGTCGCCATGAACGGAAGGCTCATGCCGGGGGAGCTCCCCGGGTTGAAGTCGGTTGCGAGCCCCACGGCGGCGCCCGCGTCCACCAACCGACGGGCCGGGGCTTGTTGACGCTTCCCGAGAAACAGCATCGTTCCCGGCAGCAGGACGGCCACGGTCTCGCTCCGCGCCAGGGCGGCGATCCCTCGCTCCGAAACCGCGGCCAGGTGATCGGCGCTCACGGCTCCAACGTCCACGGCGAGCTCCGCGCCACCCGATCCTTCCAACTCGTCTGCGTGGATCTTGGGCCGCAGCCCGTGACGTTGGCCCGCCTCTAGCACGCGCCGGGATTGCCCCGGTGTGTAGACACCGGGCTCGCAGAACACATCGCAAAACCGTGCGACTCCTTGCCGCGCGACCGCTGGCAACATCTCCTCAACCACGAGGCGGACGAACTCGTCGCGCCGATCGCGAAAGTCTTCAGGGAATTCGTGCGCGCCCAAGAACGTCGGGACCAGCGCCGGGACTTCCGCTGAATGCGTTGAGAGATCGGCAATGACTTGGAGTTGCTTGAGTTCAGCCGATGTGGACAGGCCGTACCCGGATTTGATTTCCACCGTGGTGGATCCGAGCGCGAGCAGATGGCGAAGCCGACGACGCGTGAGGTCGGCCAACTCCTCAGCAGTGCGCCGACGGACATCGCGGACCGTCGAGAGAATCCCACCGCCCGCCGCAGCGATTGCCTGGTACGTCTCGCCCCGGGCGCGACGCTCGTGGTCCGCTGTGCGAATCGCCCCAAAGACACCGTGCGTATGAGCGTCCACGAACCCGGGGAAAAGCACACCTTCGATCTCCTGGACCACGACCCCATCCCCGGCGTCTTCGCGTACATCGCGGTACGGCCCGACGGCGGCAACGCGTCGATCGTCCCCGATGAGTACCGCAGCGTCCTGGAGGACCTCCAGCTCACGCATCTCCGCCCCGCGGCGTGCCCGCGCGGGACCCCGACATGTGACCACTTGCGTCGCACCCACGAGCAGGGTGGTCAGTCGGTTCCTCCCATCATCGGGAGCCGCAGGCCGTGGGCGCGTGCCGTGTCGATGGCCTCCGGATAACCTGCATCGGCGTGACGCACCACACCGATGCCGGGATCGTTGGTGAGCACACGTTCCACCCGGCGTGCGCCCGTGGGGGTTCCATCGGCCACGATCACCTGTCCCGCGTGGAGGCTGTTGCCGATTCCCACGCCACCACCGTGATGGAACGACACCCATGACGCACCGGATGCGGTGTTGAGCAGCGCGTTGAGGATGGGCCAATCGGCGATTGCATCGGACCCATCGCGCATCCCCTCGGTTTCGCGGAACGGCGAGGCCACCGACCCGGTGTCGAGGTGATCGCGGCCGATCACGATCGGTGCCGAGAGCTCGCCACTGGCGACGAGCTCGTTCATGGCGCACCCAAAACGGGCGCGCTCGCCCTGACCCAGCCAGCAGATGCGCGCCGGGAGCCCCTGAAAGGCGACCCGCTGGCGCGCGAGCCGGATCCATCGCGTCAGGTGTTCGTTCTCCGGGAAAAGCTCCAGTACGAGTTCGTCCGTCCGGTGGAGATCGTCGGCATCACCGGACAGCGCTACCCAGCGAAACGGCCCGCGACCCTGACAGAACAGCGGACGGACGTACGCAGGCACAAAGCCAGGAATGTCAAAGGCGTTTTCCACACCCGCGTCCAACGCCTCCGTCCGGATGTTGTTGCCATAGTCGAACGTCACCGCGCCGCGCGCCCGCAAGTCCAGCATGGCCTGCACGTGGGTCGCGATCGACGCCGTGGCCCGTCGCACGTACTCCTCCGGATTGGATTCTCGCAACCGGAGCGCTGTCTCGAGCGGCATCCCCGCGGGCACGTATCCTCCGAGCGTGTCGTGCGCTGAGGTCTGATCTGTCAGCACATCGGGTACCCATCCTCGCCGCACGAGCTCGGGGAGCACGTCAGCACAGTTGCCTACCAAGCCGACAGAGAACGCCTCCCCGCGTTCGCGTGCCACCGAGACTTGCTGCCATGCGTTGTCGAGGGACTCGGTCATCGCATCGAGATACCGCGTCTCCAAGCGGCGGCGGATGCGCTCGGGATCCACCTCGACGGCCAGCATGGCGGCGCCGTTCATCGTGGCCGCCAGTGGCTGCGCGCCGCCCATTCCGCCGAGCCCACCGGTCACGACCAGCCGTCCCCGCAGTGAGCCGCCAAAGTGCGTCGTGCCAACGGCGCCAAACGTCTCGTAGGTGCCCTGCAGAATTCCTTGTGTCCCGATGTAGATCCAGCTGCCGGCCGTCATCTGACCGTACATCGTGAGCCCAGCGCGTTCGAGCCGACGAAACTGGTCCCACGTTGCCCAGCGGCCCACCAAGTTGGAGTTGGCGATCAGCACGCGCGGCGCGTCCTCATGTGTGGTGAACACGCCCACGGGTTTGCCCGACTGCACCAAGAGTGTCTCGTCGTTGTCCAGCGAGCGGAGCGTCGCACAAATCGCGTCGAACGCGGCCCAGCTACGCGCAGCCCTTCCGGTGCCGCCGTAGACCACGAGATCCTGGGGTCGCTCGGCGACCTGGGGATCGAGATTGTTCATCAGCATGCGCAGCGCCGCTTCCTGTATCCATCCGCGACAGGAACGAGCAGCGCCGCGTGGCGCTCGAACCGTGCGTCCAGCGAGCGTATCCGTCATACCAACGCCTCTCGGGCAACCAGCGCTGCGATCGCTTCGAGATCGGCGGTGAGTGGTCGATCATCCACCAGCGGCGGCACGATCTCGCGGACGCGGCAGTACACATCAAGCACGGTGCGACCCGGACGAAGCGGCTTGCGGTACTCGAGCGCCTGACACGCCGCAAGCAACTCGGCGGCCACCACCCGCCGGGCGTTTGCCAGGATACGGCGCGTCTTGAACGCGGCCGCCATGCCCATGGGCACGAAGTCTTCCTGGTTTGCATCCGTGGGAATGGACTGTACGCTGGCCGGCGTACATAGCGCGCGGCACTCCGCGACGAGTGCCGCTGCCGTGATTTGCACCATCATCATGCCGGACTGCAGTCCCGCCCCATTGGTCAGAAACGGTGGAAGCCCCTGGGATAGATCTGGGTTGACCAAACGCTCGATCCGGCGCTCCGCCACGCCGGCGAGCGTGGTCAGTGCGATCGCCAAGACATCCAGCGCCAAGGCGACGGGTTGACCGTGGAAGTTTCCGCCAGAAACCACCTCCTCGCCGAACACTAGCGGATTGTCAGTCGCCGCGTTCAACTCCACCGCGACCGTACCTGCCGCAAACTCGATCGCGTCGCCTACCGAACCGAGAATCTGTGGCGCGCAACGGAGGCTATAGGCGTCCTGCACGCGCGGGTCGGCTTCACGGTGTGACTCTCGGATCTCGCTCCCCTCGATCAACTCTCGCAGGAGTTGCGCAGAGCGGTGTTGGCCCCGATGTGGGCGCACATCGTGAATGCGTTGTTCGAAGGGAACCGGTGTGCCGAGCAGCGCTTCGATGCTCATCGCGGCCGCGCCGTGTGCCGTGCGCCACAGGTCCCGCCCGTCATGCACGAGCAGCGCCAGGATTGCTGACTGCGCCTGGGTACCATTGATGAAGGCGAGGCCCTCTTTCGCCTCCAGCTTCACCGGCTCAATTCCAGCCTCCGTGAGGGCTGCAACCGCCGGTGACCGTCGCGGTGCCACCTGCAACGCAGCGGGTGCTGCGACATCGACCTCGCCCTCTCCCATGAGCGCGAGCGCCATGTGCGAAAGCGGTGCAAGATCTCCACTGGCGCCCACACTGCCCTGCTCCGGGACGATGGGATGCACCCCCGCGTTGAGCAGGTCCGCCAGGCGAGCTGCCAATAGTGAGCGCACGCCGCTGGTCGGGCGCAGCAGCACATTGGCGCGGAGCAACATCATCGCCCGAACGACATCGATGGGAAGCGGATCGCCGACACCTGAGGCGTGGCTACGAATGAGGTTGCGCTGAAGCTCGCGGATCTTGTCGGCGGGGATCCGCTCGCTTGCGAGCCGGCCGAACCCCGTATTGACCCCGTAGATCACGTCACCTCGATCGACCATCCGCTGAACAGCGGCGCGCGAGCGGTCCGCCCGTGCGGCGGCATCGGACGCAATCTGCACCGGTGCTCCACCACGTGCGACCGCAACGAGATCGTCGATGGTGAGCGCATCTCCGGTGAGCACGACGCCTTGCATGGTGGGAGAATATACGTGGTGCGTGCGGAACGGTGAGTGGTGCGTGGTGAGTGGGAAACAACTATTCCCTCCTCACTCCTTATGCCTCACTCCTTCTTGGAGACGGGAGCAAAGCCCGCCCAACTGGTTCTGCCAACTGCTCACTCCTCAGCGAGGAAGTGGAAGGAGTGGGCCGTGGGGCCTCCGACACAGGGTGTTGACGGAGAGCTATGACGGACGGTCGGAAGACCCCACTGCCTACCAGCTCACGGCGAACTGCTCGCTGCTCATTGCTTCACCACGGTGATGCCACCTTCGAAGAGCTTGAGACCGCCACCAACCGAGAGTTCGGGATTCCCCGGATCGGTCTGGTAGCTCCAATCGAAGATCATGAAGTCCTGTCCGACATGCGTCACCCGGATGGCACCGAAGCGGGCGAAACCATCGCCACCGTCCATTTGGAATACGTACCCAAATCCGGGAACCGCTTGAATCGCCTGGCGACTGAACCCGGTTTCCGGCGCGATGTCAATCGAGGTCAAGTCATCGATCGGCTGGCTGCTGTACAGCGCGATCTCGGTCCCGGGCCGCTCTGGTACGAAGAAGAAATCTCCGTTGCCGTCGCGATCTACCCAGAAGTCGATATCGGTTCGGTTCCCGTCCGCCACGATGCCCAACTCCAGAGCACCAACCTGGCCATCGCCATTGGCATCCTGAAAGAAACGGAATCCGCTCCGAGTCTCGTCTGCCTGGAACGCGTACATAAGGACGTTCCGCGCGTCGGGCCGCGGGGTATCTGCCCGTAGCGGTGACCACAGGCTCTCCCAGCCTTCGATGCTCTCGGCCGAAACGCCGAAGCACCGTGGTGCACCATTGACCAGGGCACCCGCGAGAAACTCGGGCGCCACGGTCGTCCCCTCGAGAAACCAGGTCGCGCCACACAACCCGTCGTCGAGTGAAAACGACGTGCTGTAGACGCGGTATTGCCGGAACCCATCTGGCGCGGACCGGAACGGGTTGTCCGACCACGCCAGGTGGATCGCTCCGTTGAGACTAGTACTGGTCAGGCTGGACGGTGATTCCAACCGGAGTCGCTCGTCGACGCGCACCGTGTTACTGGGACGGCTCTCTGCCCCGTCGACATCGACGGCGACAACGTAATACTCGAGATCCGGAACCCCACGGTCGTGGAACGTGCTGGAGGTCGTCGACGCGCGAAGATCGAAGTCGTCACGATCGTCCACACGGGAGTAGATACTGTATACCTGCAAGAGATCACTCACTACGGGATCCCAGCGCAACAGGATGCCGGATGGCACCTGCGGATCGCCGCTCGGCTCCAACTCGTAGCTGAGGTTCGTCGGCGGTTCCAGCAGCGGGGCGAGCGTTTCAGTACACGCACCCACCACCACCACCATGGCTCCCACAAAAACTCGTCGCATAACCGCCTCCGCGATCTCTGACTACTTCACTGAAAGGCAGGCGTCGTGCCAATCGTGAAAAACCGCGTAATACATTTTATTGCAATCACTTACGTGAAGTGATAGCAGCGGGCCTGTGTCCTCATTCGGGGACACGAGGAGGGGATCGGTGGAAAAGGCGAGAGATGTGGGGAGGAGAACCGGGGCGGAAGCGGCACAGGAGGCTGACGGGCCAGATGCAGCCGCGGCCGTTTCTCCCGATCCTGCGGATCCGCCGGTGCGGCCCTCTACCCCTCAGCGTGAAACCGACCGCTGATCGTACTGGAACTTGATCTCCGGCTGATCCAGGAGCGACACGAAGAAGTTGAACGCGACGTTTCCGTTTGGTGCTTGGACGAACGAGAACGTCGCGCGCCACCGGTGGAGGTCGCGGTCGAGCCTCAGCACGTGCTGACCAAAGTCCTTCGTGGTGATGTTGTACTGGGTGTTCCACGAAACCGACCAGTTCTGGGTCGGTTGAAAGCTGATGTTGAACCCGAGTGTGCGTGTATCTCCGGTGGTCGTCGTGACGCCATCGTCGCGTGGTCGCGTGCGTCGTTCGTCATAGGAAACAGACGCGCGAAACCCGCTGCGGCCCGGTGGGCCGGACCCGAGGCGGTCAATCGTCGGATCGAGTCCCCGCGCGGGGCCGAGGCCGGTGCCAGCCGGTTGAATGAACTCCTCAGGGCTCGGGATGCCCTGCTGCCCCGGCCCTTCGTCTGGCTTGGGGTCTCTGCCCGTGATGAGTCCAAGCACGCCCGCGATCGTGCGGCCTGTGAGGCTAAAGCGCGCGGAGACGTTTGTGAGAAACGGATCGAAGTCGGTGGTATCGTCGCGTACCGGTCCATCCCACAGATCGTGCGTCGCCGAGATGGTGAACCCCGGAAGGAGATCGCTCGTGAAGCGATTCGTGAGGGTTTGCGTGGTCCAGCCGCGACGCCCCGGCTCCTTTGCCTGAATGAAGTCGAACGAGATAGCCGACGTTTGGATCGTGAGCAGCTTGAGCTTGCGCGGCTCCGCTTGTCCGGTCGTGTCGTCAGCCGGGGGCTTGAGCTTGGCTTCGAACGTCTGAAAGAGTGAGGCGCTCACCGTGTGGAGGGCCGGGCTCCGTCGCGGTGTGCGACCCGTGGGATCGATGGCGCGGTGAAACGCTTCCGGAACCGTGGCGGCCGGCGCGTAACTCCAGTTGATGACTGGTGAGAACGCGTGTCGAATGCGCTGGATCGGTCCAAAACCGGGAAAGAACCCGAAGACAGTGGGTGTGACGCTCGCGCCGAACGTAAACCGCTTCCCCTGGCTCACGAAGTCGCCATTGGTGAACCGGTTGCGTAGCAGAAACGGCCCACCGGTGGTGTTTCGAATCCCGAACGACGGCTGCACCTTCCAGGTCGAGGGAAACACGGTGGGAAGGTTGATGCTGGTATTCCAGTCGAGCTCCGTGCGGAAATCTTCGTTGAAGAACAGCGTGATGCTGTCATCGGGATTCTCAGGATCGGGCAGCGTAATCGTTTCCGGGCGAGTCGTGTGGAAGTCGTTGAACCGAAGGTCGTTCGACCAGTTCCACCGACCAATACGGAGCGGCGTCCGGAAGGAAAGCTGCGTGTTGCGTGTATCTGGAAACAGCGTGTCGGCTTGCGCCATCCCCCCGAGCGGCGGCGCGAGCACCGGGATTCCCGGAGACTGATCGAGCGTCTGGGTATTGGTGAACGACAGCGAGGGCGACCAGGTCAGCGCTTCCCCGATGTTGATCGCCCTCGGCGTGAGGCTGAACTGTGGAAGCGTCTGACTCACGCCACCGTTGCTGAGATCTTGGGACCGGCTTCCACCGAGAGTCAACGTTCCCCACGAGAACTGTTTGTTGAACGAGCCACGGCTGTTGAGGTTAGCCGTCTGCACCAACGGATCGACCGTGTTGCGCTGAACGACGCGGGCGCTGGTTGCGTAGTCGACGCTGGTCGTGAACCGGGTGGCCGCATCGAAACTCTGCTGATGGTTCCACTGGAGTCGCAGCGACTTCGCACCGGGCAGATCACCCTCGCCGGATTCGAAGATTCGGGAAACCGACAGGCCACCCGCAAGAAAGCGATCCAACCAGCGATAGCGAAACTGTCCGTTGACCGCTTTGTAGTTTCCCGAAAACCAATCGAACGATGCCTGAACATCCGTGTAATCGCTCAGCGCAAAGTAAAAACCAATGTTGCTGATCGCGCGCTCGTACCCGCGATTCGGCCTGATCAGATCCGCAACCCCGAACCGTGGAATGAGAAACCCACTGCGGCGCCCTTGGCGCATGTCCTGAAAGATGAACGGCAGCCACATGATCGGGACGTCTTGCACGTACAAGACGGCGGGCCGAGCTACCATGATCGTGTTCGAGACCCACTTGATGCGGCCGGAGGCGAAATGGTAGTGCGGCGATGGCAGGTCGCAACTCGTCACCGCGCTCGATCCGCCATAGACGCGTACCGAGGCCGAGTCGACGCCAATTCCTCCCCGTAGATACCACGTCACACCCGACTGGACGAAGCTCGTAAGCGCGCTAGCCACGATGCCCCGGTATTCGCAGGTGTCGTAGCGCATGCCGGCTCCTACGAGCACCGTGCCTTGGTCGAACAGTGCGGGATCTCCCCGTGCGAGGAGACGGCAGTCAGCCTGCAGAAAGCTGACGGTGTCCGCCTCTAGAATCGACGCCTCTCGCTCGACGAGTGCCGAACCACTCAGCAAAACCTCCCGCGATGCACCAAATAGGGTGATGCTGTCTGCTGCGTAGCGGATTCCGAGATAGCCTTCGAGCCTGGCCAACGCCTGCAACACCGAGTCGGCCGCAGGAAAGTTGCGACTCGGTGCCGACGGAAGACCGAGCCGGCGGGCAGCAGCGGTATCGAGCGGGCGCGGCAGTGTATCGCTGGGCAGCTGCCCCTGGCGCACCGTGTCCTGTGCAGGGCGCCCGGGCTCCTGCGCCATCGATTGCGTGGGTCCCGCCGTGAGCACCGCACCGAACAGCAACACCGCTCCAATTGTCGGCGGCTTCTTCTTCCTCCGACGCACGACCTTGGCGATCAGGATGCCAACCTCGTACAGCACCACGAGCGGAATCATCATCATCACCATGGAGATTACATCTGGCGGCGTGATGAGTGCCGCGAGCACGGAGGCGATGACGAGCGCGATGGGTCGTTGACGGGCAAACGTTTCTGGTTGCACCAAACCCAACGTCGACAGCATCACGATGAAGATCGGGAGCTGAAAGACCAGCCCAAACGCGATCATGAATTGGAGAGCGAACCCGAGATACTCGTTCGCCGTGATGATCGACTCGAGATCGGCACGCTGAAACCGCAGCAGGAAGCGGAGCGCCGCCGGTAAGACCCACAGGTAGGCCATCAATACGCCGGAGATGAACAGACCGGTG
Organism: Gemmatimonadales bacterium; assembly: GCA_041577295.1. Lineage (GTDB taxonomy): Bacteria > Gemmatimonadota > Gemmatimonadetes > Gemmatimonadales > GWC2-71-9 > JBDHDH01. The sequence continues at coordinate 33,893 of JBFGJG010000018.1, read as the reverse complement.
CCGGCGATGAGCGCGGGCACGATGTAGCGGCGTTCGTGCTCGTACAGGGCGGGTGCGAGAAACGCCCAGGCCTGTGCGAGCAGTACCGGGGCGGCGAGGACTATCCCGATGATCACGGCGAGCTTCAGCGTCAGGATGAACGCGTCGGTGGGCCGCGTGATGAACAGCTTTCCGTCCGGAAGATAGGCATTGATCGGTGCTTTGATCAGACCGAGGACGTCGAACTGCTGGACGAGGACGAAGCCCACAATACTCCCCACCAGGAGCGCGGCCAGGCTCCAGAGAATGCGCCACCGGAGCTCTTCCAGATGGTCGAGGAAGGGCATCTCGCCCTTCGATTTGGCTGCATTCATGGAGGTCTGACGACCGCTAGCGGTGAGGAGTATGGAGTGAGGAGCGCACGATCCTCACGTCCTACTCCCTATGGTTCGGTGCCGTCTGGGCTGTTGAGTTTGGCGCGGGCCAGCTCTGCTTCATCGGATCGTGGATACCCCGACACGACACGAAGGTAGTACAGCCTCGCGCCCTCGAGATCCCCGCGCCGTTCGGCATTCAGCCCGAGCTTGTAGAGCGCCGCAGGTGCGCGCCGGGAGTCCGGGTACTGCCGTACCACCAGCTCGTACTCGGCCTTGGCGGAGTCGGCATTGGTCTGATCCCACGACTCGCCAATGAGAAACTGCGCGTCGGCAGCCAGAGCATTGTTGGGATAATCCTGCAGCAGTTTGCGAAAGCCCGCACGCGCCGTCTCAGGGCTTCCCCGCCGCAGCTGTTGAAGCGAAAGGTCGTACAGCTCCTGGGCGGACAGCGTCGGCCCGCTCGGCGCCGGCGGCCGCTGCTGGGCAGGGGCGGCTCCCCGTGTCGGACCAGTAGGCTGCGCAGGTGGGGGGCTCAAGGGATCTGCAGGTGACTGGGCGAGCGGATCCTGACGCATTTGAATCTGCGAGCGCAACTCGGAAAGCCTGGCCTGGCTTTGACCCGCCAGCTCCTGAATCTGCAGCAGCTGGCGCTGCACCTCGGTCATGTCACTCCGCATGTCACCGTACGCCGTGGCGATGCGCCGCTGCTCGAACACGAGCGAGTCCAGCAACGCAATGACGTGCTCGAGCTGCGCCACGCGCGTCGAATCGGCGCGTGCCGATTCTGCGGTCAGCTGTTGAACCTGGGCCTCAACACGGCGAACGTCGCCCTTGAGGGCACAGCCGCTCAGGGCGACGCTCGCCGCGAGAAAAAGGACAGAACGCGTCACATTCCCGGTGGCCTGCGAAGCTGATCTCCTCCGGCAATGATGATGAACTCATCGCGCCGATTCATCGCCCAGGCGGACTCATTCGATGCCCGATCGAGTGGTTGCTCCTCTCCCATAGATCGTACCGAAATGCGATCCGTATTGATCCCTCGATCGACCAGGAACTGCTTGGCGGCGAGCGAACGCCGTTGGCCCAAGGCAAGGTTGTACTCATCGGAGCCGCGCTCATCACAGTGACCCACAATCTCGATACGGAGCGCCGGATTCGCCTGCAGGATGCGCAGCTTTTGCTCGAGCACCTGCGTGTCCTGACCGGGGCGAATGTTCGACCGATCGTAGTCGAAGTGGATACGCTCCGCGATCATCGCGCGGACCGCTTCCATCTCGGCGCGCGCGCGGGCAATGGAGTCCTCCCGGGCGCGTCGCCTGGCCTCTTCGGCCCGCGCGATACTGTCGCGTCGGGCACGCTCTGCCGCCGCAATGGAGTCCCGGATGCGCTGTTCGCGGGCGATGGAATCGGGATCCGGGCCGACGGCCACTTGGGGCTGGCCACCGCCGCATGCTGCGGCAATGAGGATCACGGCAAGCCCAGCGGAAATTGGAACGCTCAGTCGCATCGTCACTCCTGCCTTAAGGGGTTGGAAGGCTCAGGGATTGCTGGAGACCACGCGGGGAGCCGCGCGTTCCCGCTACTCGTCAACTGCCGCACTCGTCCAGTCTCCGTGTCGATGATCCATACCTGACGGGATCCGCTTCGATTCGAGATGAATGCGATGTGTCTGCCGTCCGGCGCCCAGGACGGGTCCTCGTTGCGACCTGCACTGGTGAGCTGCCGTACCTCCCTCGAGCGCGCGTTCATGAGAAACACCTGAGGACTTCCTGCGACGTCGCGGTGGAACGCCAGTTGCGTCCCGTCCGGCGACCACTCGGGCGCGTTCGAGCTGCCGGTCACTCCGTAATCAAATGGTGCGAACAGCTCCTGCCCCGTTCCATCGGCAGACATCACGTAGATCTGTGGTAACCCGACACGGGTCGACACAAATGCGACGCGTCGTCCATCGGGGCTGAATGTCGGGGATAGGTTATCGGAAAACCGTCCTACCGTCAAGCGCTGTAAACAACAGTCCTGAGCGAGGTTATAAGAAAAAATATGGGTCCCGTCCTCTCCCCCGCGGGAAAACGCCAGGAGACGGCCGTCCGGTGAGAATGCAGCCGCGAAGTTCAGCCCATCGTCCGTGGACGGAATGAGGCGGCGTCTTTCGGACTCGAGATCGTGCAGGTAGAGCCGTCCGAGGCCCTGGTCCAACTCGCTATACACCAGCCGCTTGCCGTTGGGATCCCACGTTGGCGAAAAGGCGGATCCGCCTGTAGGAATGGCCCGGATGCCATGGCCGTCGGCATCCGTCACGTACAGCTGCTTTCCGACGATATAGGCGATGCGCGTGGCGGCGACCCCCGGGATCCCGGTGGCGCCACGGACCAGACCGTCAGCCACCCGATGGAGCGCCATCCTGAAGTCTGGGTCCGACACCGCGCCAACCGGGAGCGGGAACTGCCGTCGGACCGACTCACCTCGCACGTCGTACAAGCTGACGGTGAAGCGTGTCGAATCGGGGGCCATCAGCACCCCCACCGCGTAATCGGCCCCCAGTGCCGCGTACAGGGGGTAGTTGACGAACGGACCCAAGGTGGAGCCGCTTGCCGCCGCCGAGCCACCACTGATCCCGATCATGAGACCATCACCCTCCGGGAGCGTGATGACCTCAAACTGATCGCTGAAATCCAGATCCCGTTGAAGGATCGTTCGCACTGAATCGAGCAGCTCCGTTCGCGGTCCGCCGAGCACCAGCATGCCAGGACGCATGCCCGGCGTGTAGGTGATGCCCAGCCGCACGCCTCCTTCGACCGGCGGGATCGTATCTTGGGCGATGGCCCCGGGTGCGCCGAGGGCGACCAGCATCGTTACGATCCCGGTATTGGCCAGCCAGGACCTCATTGCACGCGCTCTGGATCGAAGAAGAAGTTCACAGGGAGCACGTCCGCGGGATAACCGCTGGGGAGTGGACCAAAGGCGCCGGAGGTTCCAGCCGCCTCAATGGCCCCCTGAGCCTCCAAATCGAACGCGAAGTTCCCCGAGCGCCGTATGAACTGCAGGTTCGAGATCCTGCCGTCGCGATGGATGAAGAACATGATCTCTGCCCGAAACGACTGGACGCCAGTTGGACGGTGCCACCGGCGGTAAATCTGGGCGACGATGTTGCGCAGGTACTCGGGGTAGGCGAACTCGACGCCCTCGGTCTTGACGGTCGCCACATCCGTCCCCGTCGAGGGCTTGGCTCCGGGCGCAAGCTCCTCTGTGGGATTGGTGCGGGGGGCGGGTTCCCGCTCCGTATCGGTCTTGGTTGGGGGCGGGGGTGTCTTTGCCACCGAGGTGCGGCGGGGCGGCTGCGGCGTGACGGGGGCAGGGCGTTCCGCGGGCCGCTGAACGACTTCGGGAGCCCTGCGCACCTGGGGTGTGGGCTCCGGAGCGGCCACAAGCGACACGCGGTAGACTGGCGGAACCGCGGGCCGCGCCACCGCAGGGGACCACAACATCACGCCAAGCACGATACCGTGCAGCGTGAGTGTGCCAACAAAGGCAACGCTGCCGCCGCGGCGCTCCCGTTTTGGCTTGCTCCTCCACCCTGGACTCACCGTCCCACGTCCTCCGATTCCGCCACTAGACCAACATCCGCCACCCCCGAGGGGCGCATGACGGCCAAAACCCGCACCACATCGCCGTAGCTCACCCGGCGATCGGCACGCAAGTAGACACCACTGGGCTGTCTGGCGGACACTATGGCTTGGAAGGTGGCGCGGAAATCCTCATAGGACAGCGGGGTGTCGTCGACGTAGATCCGGCTTTGCCGATCCACCGACACGATCAACCCCTCCTTGGGCTGAAGGGGTCTGGCCTCCGCTCTCGGGAGCTGCACATCCACCCCACCCTGCATGATGGGTGCGGTGATCATGAAAATGATGAGCAGGACAAACGCTACGTCCACCAGCGATGTGACGTTGATATCCGATACCAGAGGGAGTTCCCCGTGGCCACGCAGCCCGCCTCGGTTCATGCGTCAAATCCTGCCTTCACGGGCCATCGTCCCGACGATCTCGTGGGCGAACCCTTCGAGCTCACCAGCAAAGATACCCAACCGGTTTACAAAGAGATTGTAGGCGATGATGGCCGGGATTGCGACGGCCAGACCCAGCACGGTGGTGATCAGCGCCTCGGCCACCCCGGGTGCCACGGCCGAGATGTTCCCCGATCCACCCGCGGCGATCCCCAGGAACGCATCCATGACCCCGAGGACGGTCCCCAGCAACCCGAGCAAGGGGCTCACTGAGCCGATCGTGGCCAGCCACGGAATAAACTGCGCCATGAGGTCGCGCTCGGCACTGATCTCCTTGGCCAACACCATGCGTAGAGCATCCAGCTGTGTGGGCGTGAGAACGTCTCGCAGCTCCTGCCCCTCCTCGAGAGCTCCGGGCTTGAGCTCCGAAAGGAAGTTCACCCCCTCGCGCAACAGACGACCATAGGGAGAAGGTGGCAGCTTCATCACTACATGATACGCCTCGTGAAGCTGGGTGGTCCGTTGCAACGCGGCAAAGAACTTATCCCCGCGCTTGCGGATCCGGCGGAAATGCAACGCCTTGAGCAGGATCAGAAACCAGCAGATCAGCGAAAACACGACCAGCACTATCAGAACGACTTTCGTGGCCGCGCTGGAGACCTGAATCAGCTCCCAGACCGTGCTGGGAAGAGCCCCTCCCACTTGGAACATCACGCGGCAGCCTCGAGGATCCACTCGTACGTGAGGCGGAGACCGCCCACCAGCTTGACCTCCGGCCGCCAGGTCATCAGCTCGCTCGCCTTCTCAATCGCAACGGCGCTCCGCTGCAGCTCCCCTTGGCGGGCCGGTGCGTGCTGGATCGATGCGCGCACGTTGGTCGCGGCGCGAAGCCCTTCCGCTAATTGTAAGACGCTAGTCTCCGTCGCCGTGCCCACGTTGAACGCCACGTCGTCGATCGTGTCGATGTGTCCGGGTATGGACCAGCCGGTTGCGAGGACGTTGGCGCGCGCTACGTCCTTCACAAAGACATAGTCACGCGTCTGCTGCCCATCCCCGAAAATGGTGAGTGACTCTCCCCGCCGCAGGCGATTGCCAAAGATGGCCACCACGCCAGCCTCCCCGTGTGGACTCTGTCGCGGCCCGTAGACGTTAGCGTAACGGAGGGACACAGACTCCAGACCGTGGAGCTGCATATACGCGCCCAAATAATACTCCGACGTGAGCTTACTCACCCCGTAAGGGGAAACGGGAAGCTTAGGTGCCGTTTCAGCGTGTGGCAGGTCATCACTCTCGCCGTATACCACACCACCTGACGAGGCGAACACGACGCGCCGGACCCCACCCGCACGGGCGCCCTCCAACAGGTTGAGCAACCCCATGATGTTCTCGCGCGCATCGAACTCGGGGTCAGTCACCGAGACACGCACGTCCATCTGTGCCGCGTGGTGGTTCAACACGGTGAAGCCGCCTTCCGCCAGAAGCTGCCGCGCGGTTGACGAGCCTACATCTGCCTCGACGAGCTGCACGCCCGGAGGCACATTGGCGCGTCTGCCGCTCGAGAGATTATCCAGCGCGATCACGTCGTACCCCTCCGCGAGATAGGCTTCGACCACGTGAGACCCGATGAAGCCCGCTCCCCCGGTCACCAGCACTCGTTCCGTCATCGTTCTACTAATCCTCCGCCGATTACCACTTTTGTTGTATGACAGACGGGATGGTATGACTCTTTACGCGATGATGCATGACGCTGAAGTGGAGGAGAGAGTGCCATCGCTCCATCACCAACCCGAGACGCATCGAATTCTGCGCCCACACGGATGTCGGAGTGACGAGGAATCGTCACTCCGTTGGACATAGAGAGCGCTGGAGCTCGGTGTGATCTCTTCGGCGCCGTGGGAGATGAAATGCTATCCGGTCTTAGGAGGGCATCTTCATAATGAGTCGCACCGGAGCGCCCGCCTCGATCCCGAGATCGTTGATGTGGGTGAGCACTGCTGACGAGGATCGCTCCCGAACGAACACCACGGTCATGATCCCAACCTGCTCCCACGGCACGTCGACAAACGCATCCCGGGCATCGCGTTCTCGCAGAACCTCGATGACGTCCCCTGGGACAACGCCAGCTACACGCCCCAAATCGACGAATACCACATCTTGCTGACCTGGTAGGAGAGAGAGATCCCTTCGGGCGATCACTCTCCCCATGGCTCCATTTTCCACGGGAACAGGAATCACGCTCCCTGGATCACGGAAGGGCTCCAGCGGCAAGGCAGATTGCCCATCATTGATCCGGCCAAACTGCTCGAGAATCTCGGCCCGAATGAGTCCGACACCGAGGGCCGTAACACGCGCGATGCCAGTGGGTACCACCACGCGGCCCCAATCGTCCAACTCGCGGCCCAGCCGAGCGACCAGCACTGAATCGCCGATCTGATACGTAGCCCCGCCCGGGGCGCGCAATTCGATCTCTTCGAACTGTTGCGCCCGAGAACTCCCTCGGAGGTTGCGCAGCTTGGGCTGATCCACGGCGCCCACCACCGCTGCCCAGGGCAAGCGCTCCTTCTCGGTGAGGAATCCGGCGGAGTAAAACTCGCCGCGGCGGAGCGGTTTGTACCGATACGCATCGCCGCGAATGCTCACGATGAACCCCTCTGCCCCGCCGGTGCCGCGAGCGAAGACGCTCGGGGCACCGCCGGTAGAGGGCGGAGGCGGTGCGGGCGTAGGTGGGGGTGGCCGCACGCCGACCGCGCGTTCGTCGATCACACCAGTGGTATCCATCGCGACCGCGGGGAGCGCCTGGAGACGAAGTTCCTCTCCCGGGAAGATCCAATGCGGGTCCTCCACGACGACCGTGTTGATCCGGTAGATCTCCGGCCAGAGCAGCGGATCCCCCAGATACCGGGAGGCGAGCGACCAGAGTGTTTCACCCGGCGCCACGATGTGCACGGTTGGCTGAGGTTCTTGCGCCACCAGCGCCGGCCCCCCGATGAGGGGGAGACCCAAGGTGAGCGCGAGCAGAACGGCGCTAGAACGGGAGATCGTCGTCTTCCTCATCAAGAGCCTCTGGAAAATCGTCGAACGACTCTGTTTTCCCCTCGACGCCCGCGCGCTGCGCGCTGCGAGCCGGGACGGGCGTGCCACCCATGTCACCGCCACCACCGCGTGGCGACAACATGATGATCTCGCGCGCCACCACTTCGGTGCTGTAGCGCGTATTGCCGTCGCGATCTTCCCACGTCCGGTATTCGATACGTCCCTCGACGTAGATCCGATCGCCTTTGCTCATGTACTTCTCGGCGAGGTCGGCGAGACCGGAGTTTCGGTTATTCCATAGCACGACCCGGTGCCATTCCGTCTTTTCTTGCCGCTCGCCAGCCTGGTTGTTCCACTGACGACTGGTCGCAAGTGACAGAGTTGCGACACGGGTACCGCCGGCCGTGGTCCGGATTTCGGGGTCCGCCCCCAAGTTTCCGATGAGCATGACTTTGTTCAGACTGCGACTCAAAACGACCTCCAAATGGTGGGGAGTGGAGCCCGGACGGCGACAAACTATAGGGGCTTTAAGTCCTTTTGTCAATCAAAGATACGCCACTTTGACCCATTTTACGCGCGCTCGGGCGTCGGCAGTGATCAATGGGGATCTCGAAGTGTGACATTTGCCCTTCTCGAGGCTGCCTCGACCCTTCTACGCCGCCCTCCCGTGCCAGCCCCTTCTGGTTCTTTAGCCTCCTATCCCGCCGATACCCGCGGCAGGGTCCGCAGCGCACGGGTGAGGATGAGTGCGTCCTCGCGTGGGTTTCGATAGTACCACCGCCGGCGAGCCACCGGTTCAAACCCGAGGCTTTGATACAATCGCCGGGCGCCCGCGTTCGACTCGCGCACCTCGAGAAAGACTTGGCGGACGCCTCGAAAGCGAAGCAGGTCGAGCCCCTCGGTGGTGAGCCTCGCCCCGAGCCCTCGACGCCGATATGCCGGATGCACTGCCAGGTTGAGGATCTCACCCTCGTCCCCGATGGCTGACGCGAGCAGATACCCAACCACGGCTCCATCTTCGTCCACGGCTACTAAAGCCAGTTGGTCCTCGAACGCTCTCCGCAGCATGCCCGGCGACCACGGATCTGAAAAGACGGTCTGCTCGATCGCGGCCACCTCGCTCAGGTCACCGATCTTCGCCGGTCGTATCTGGTAGTGGTCTTCCATGCGCCCGCTCCCATCGAACCTGTGCCTCGGCAAGGCGGCCGTACGTGGGCTCGTACTCTGCGATGGACTCGATCTCGGTCACGCCGCCATCCAGCGGGAATAAGTCCAGCAGCGACCCAGCCCGGGGGAACCCCTGTGACGGCCCGATTGGAGCGCGACCGGTCCACCGTTCAACATGATCTCTGTAGGCCACCGCACCGTCTCCCACCGCAACCACTGGTGTTACCGGACACTGCGTCATGAGATCCTGAACGGTGGTGAGCGACGGCGGAACAAGCACCTGGACCGCAGTCCCCCGTTCACTCGCCCCATCCACGAAGTCATACATCGCCGCGAACACTTCTCCCCGCAACGCATCGTACACTGCCGCGACGGGCCCACCCACGACGGCCCACGCTGCGCATGCTGCTGACAGCAGCGAGGGCGCCGTCCAGAGTCGCAACCGCTCGCGCTCCTGCAGGATCCCCTTCGCGGTGGCAAAACCAATGCGCAACCCCGTAAAGCTCCCCGGGCCGTCTGCTACGATCAAGCCGGTCACCGAATCCCAGCTCACGCCGGCGACACGCAGGACCTCGGCCACGGCCGGCGTGAGCGCGGCCGCGTGGCGTCGCTGCCCGATGGTCAGCTCGCTCAACACTCGCTCCCCATCTCCTACGGCGACGCTACCGACGTCTGTAGCGGTATCGATGGCGATCTGCACGGCGCTCACTGTAGCCGCTCGAAAACCCGATGCGTCGGATGATCCGCGTGTGCGAAGCGCAGCCGAATATCGGGAGGGGGCGCCTGCTCGCCTGCTCGCTCCGGCCACTCCACGAAGAGGAGCCGAGCGCGTTGTTCGAGACCGGGAAAGTCGAGGTCGAGCGCCTCGGCCGGGTCACGCAGCCGGTAGCAGTCGGCGTGAACGATCAGACCGCCGGTTACCGGGTACTCGTGCACCAACGCAAACGTGGGACTCGTGGCGAGCCCTCCCCCCGCGGCCCGCACCACAGCCTGTACGAACGTCGTCTTCCCAGCGCCGATCTCACCAGTGAGCCACACGACCGATCCGGGAGGGGCGTCTCGCCAGAGCTGTTGCGCGGCAGCTTCGAGCTCCGCCAACGTGACCACCCGTGGTGCGCCGACGTCCATGCTAGGCACGACGGGTTCGTGCTCGCCGGCGGGAGGTGCTCGCGCCACGCTCGCGCGTCACACCGGCTGGTGTGCGGCGAACCGGATCCCCAGCTGCCTTGAGCTCGAGGATCTGATCCCGTAGCTGCGCGGCGAGCTCGAAGTTCAGGTTGGCGGCGGCCTCGTGCATCTGCTGTTCTAACTGCCCGAGCAGTGCTTCCGTGTCGAGGCGCTCCACTGGCGCTGGAGCCGACGGTCTTTCTTCCCGCACCCGCGCATCCGCCACCCGCGTGGAGAGCCGCACCTGATCGACCGATTTGCGAATCGAGGTCGGGATGATCCCATGCTCCACATTGTGCGCCTGTTGGATACCGCGACGGCGGCCCATCTCATCGAGGGCACGCTGCATCGACCCGGTTACCCGATCCGCATACAGCACCGCCCGACCGTGTTCGTTTCGTGCGGCGCGGCCCACCGTCTGAATGAGTGAGCGATCCGAGCGAAGGAAACCTTCCTGATCGGCATCGAGAATGGCTACCAGTGCCACCTCCGGTAGATCCAACCCCTCCCGCAGCAGGTTGATGCCCACGAGCACATCGAACTCGCCGAGTCGCAATCCGCGCACGATTTCCATGCGTTCGATGGCATCGATGTCCGAGTGCATATACCGCACGCGCACGCCAGTCTGCTGGAGGTAGTCGGTGAGATCCTCCGCCATCCGTTTCGTCAACGTCGTCACGAGTACACGGTGGTTGGCCTGCTCGCACCGTCGTACCTCGGAGAGCAGGTCGTCCACTTGACCCCGGATGGGGCGCACGTCGACCTCCGGGTCCACGAGCCCCGTGGGTCGAATGATCTGCTCTACCACGACGCCAGCTGATAACTCCAACTCCAAGTTTCCAGGCGTCGCGGAGACAAACAGCATCGACGGCGTGAGCGACATGAACTCCTGAAAGTTGAGCGGTCGGTTGTCGAGCGCCGATGGCAACCGAAACCCGTGCTCGACCAGTGTGAGCTTGCGCGATCGATCGCCCTCGTACATCCCACTGACCTGGGGCAACGTCACGTGGGATTCGTCGATGATGGTGAGGTAATCGTCGGGGAAATAGTCGAGCAGGCACGCCGGCCGTTCTCCGGGAAGCCGTGCGTCGATGTGCCGACTGTAATTCTCCACTCCCGCACACGTGCCAACCTCGAGCAGCATGTCGATATCAAAGCGCGTGCGCGACTCGAGCCGTTGGGCCTCGAGCAGCTTGCCCTGACTGCGGAGCTCGGCGAGCCGCTGGGTCAGCTCTGCGCGGATCGCCTTGACGCTGCGCTCGATGGTGGGCCGAGTCGTCACGTAGTGGGTGGCTGGATACACGGCTGCGCGCGCGAGCGTCGCAATGACTTCGCCACGCAGCGGGTCGATCTTCGAGATACGCTCCACCGTATCTCCCCACCACTCGACGCGCACAGCTTGTTCTTCGTACGCCGGGAAGATCTCGACTGTATCACCCCGGACGCGAAACGTCCCCGGCTCGAACGACGCGTCGTTCCGACGGTACTGGATACTCACCAAGGCTTCCAGGACACTATCACGGGGGCGCTCCTCGCCAGCGCTCACAAGCAGCATGCGGGCGCGGTACTCTGCCGGACTCCCCAGGCCATAGATGGCGCTCACCGAGGCCACGATGATGACGTCGTCTCGCTCCATGAGGCTCGACGTCGCACGCAACCGCAGCCGGTCGATGTCCTCGTTGATCGACGCGTCCTTCTCGATATACGTGTCGGTGGCGGGAACGTAGGCCTCGGGCTGGTAGTAGTCGTAATACGAGATGAAGTACTCCACCGCATTGCGTGGAAAGAACGACTTCAGCTCACCATACAGTTGTGCCGCGAGCGTCTTGTTGTGCGAAAGCACCAAGGTTGGTCGACTCCACTGGGCAATGACGTTGGCCACGGTCACCGTTTTCCCCGATCCCGTGACCCCCAGCAACGTCTGATACCGGTCCCCGCGCTCGAGACCGGCTGCGAGCTCGGCAATGGCCCGCGGCTGATCGCCCGCCGGCTGAAACGGCATTTGGAGGTCGAAAACCGACATACATCAATTTAAGAGGGAGTAGAAGGAAGAGAGGGGGATAGAGGGGAGACCTACCGTTCCTTAAGCACCCTCCGATGTTGCGACTCTGGTCGGGGGTTCGCGGCGATCGACCTCTGACACGCCCTTCACGCGCCGCATCGTACGCATGACTTTGGCGAGGTGGGCGTGGTTCTCGACCTCCACCAAGACCGAACCAAACATCGCACCGTCCTTGCTGGCGAGTTCGGCGCTCCGAATGTTGGTGCCTGTTTGGGATATGGCGGTCATGAGATCCGCATAGAGTCCGCGACGATCCTCACCTACGACGCCGAGGCAGACGACGAAAACCTCACCCTCCATCTTTTGCCAGTCGATCTCGACTCGGCGCTCCGGATCGTCCGACATGGTGAGCAGGTTAGGACAGTCCGCCCGATGTATCGAGATGCCCCGTCCCTTCGTCACATAGCCCACCACCTTGTCGCCGGGGACGGGCTGGCAGCACTGAGCGTAACGGACCATGAGCCCGTCCACCCCATGAATGCGTACACCGCGACCGAGCCGGATACGATCCAGCACGCGGCCAAACGCTGTTGGCCGGGGCGCCTGGAGCTCGTCGCTGGGCCGTTCTGGGTAGAGGGCTTTGATGACCTGACCGATGGGCGTGTCGCCGCGCCCCACCACTTGATACAGGGCACCTGTGGACCCGACCGAAAGCTTCTCGGCGGCTTCGGCGAGCTCGTCGTCCTCGGGCATCTCGAGCCGGCGGCGCCGCAGCTCCCGGGCGAGAATCTCCTTACCCAACGCGATGCTTCGCTCGGCCTCCTCTTCCTTGATCCAGCGTCGGATCTTGTGGCGGGCCCGTGCGGTGCGCACGTGATTGAGCCAGTCCTTGCTGGGTCGGGCGTGGGGCGACGTGAGAATCTCCACCGTGTCGCCATTGCGCAGAGCACGATGCAGGGGCGCGATGCGCCCATTGATCCGTGCGCCCTGACACCGCAAGCCGATCTCGGTGTGCACCTCGAACGCGAAATCAATCGCGCTCGCGTCCTTGGGAAGACGCTTGACATCGCCTTTGGGCGTGAAGACGAAGATCTCATCTTGATAAAGGTCGATCTTGAGGAACTCCAGGAACTCCTCGGGGCTGTGCGCGTCTTGCTGCAGCTCGAGCAGCTGTCGGAACCACTCGAAGTGGGAGTCGATATCGTCCCGTTGCTCCCGCCCCCGCCCCTCCTTGTAGACCCAGTGCGCCGCCAGGCCATACTCCGAGGTGCGGTGCATCTCCCACGTGCGGATCTGGATCTCGTACAGCTTGCCACCCGGTCCAAAGATCGTTGTGTGGAGTGACTGGTATCCATTGGACTTCGGCGAGGCGATGTAGTCCTTGATCCGCTCTTGCAACGGTGTCCAGGCGTGGTGGATGACGCCGAGCACGTGGTAACAGTCTCGCACGCTCCCCACGAGGACCCGGACCGCCATCAGATCGTAGATTTCGTCCAGCGGGAGATCACGGTTTTTCATCTTCCGGTAGATGGACCACAGATGTTTTGGCCGGCCCGTGACCTCGTACTCCTCGATACCGGACCGCTTGAGCGCTGATTCGAGCGGCGTCCGGAGACGATTGATCAACTGCTCTCGTTCATCTCGCTTCGCCTGCAACTTGTCCGCGAGGCCGCGATACTCCGCGGGCTCGAGAAACTTGAACGCGAGATCCTCGAGCTCGGCTTTGATACCACCCATCCCAAACCGATGCGCGAGGGGCGCGTAAATCTCTCGCGTCTCGCGCGCGATGCGCGTACGACGTTCCTTGGGCAAGTGCTCGAGGGTGCGCATATTGTGCAGCCGGTCGGCGAGCTTCACGAAGATCACACGCGCATCCTTGGCGATCGACAGAAGCAGCTTGCGGTAGTTCTCGACCTGCTCCTCGGCCGCGGAGCGAAACCGCAAGTGGGAGATCTTGGTCAGGCCGTCGACGATCCACCCGACCTCGGGGCCAAACGTGGCTTTGATCTCTTCCAACGTGACGTCGGAATCTTCAGCGACATCGTGGAGCAGCGCAGCGGTGATAGTGACGGTATCGAGCTGCTGATCCACGAGAATCTTGGCGACTTCCACCGAGTGCGACACAAAATCGTCACCGGAGAGCCGCTTCTGCCCCCGGTGCGCCGCCGTGCTGAACTCGAGCGCGCGCTCGATGAGCTGGAGGTCCAACCGATCTTTCCGCTCGGTCAGCGCCTCAGCAAACGCGTGGTCGACCGTCGCCAATGCACCCATTACAAGAGTCCTGCCTCCGCAAAGCTGAAGTAGTGATCGCCAGCCACGATCACGTGATCGTACACCGGGATGTCGAGAAGGCGCCCCGCCTCGACTAATTGCGCCGTGACCGCACGATCTTCGGTCGACGGGATGGGACTGCCGGATGGGTGGTTGTGAACCACGATCACCCCAGCCGCCGCCTCCGCGATTGCCGCCCGAAACACCTCGCGTGGATGCACCAGCGAACTGTTCAGGATGCCCCGGGTGATGAGCAGCTCGCGAGTAATGCGGTTCTGCGCATCGAGCGTGAGAAGATGAAACTCTTCGACCACGAGATCCCGCAGGGCCGGCCCGCACCGCCGCGAGACATCGGCTGGCGAGCGAACCATCGTTGGGACACCGCCGTCCGTGCCGCACAGGCGGCGACCCAGCTCGAGGGCGGCAGCGACCCGGGCTGCCTTGGCGCGTCCGACACCGCCGACTTGCGCCAACTCACTCGCTGGGCGCCGGGCGAGCGCACGCGTCGACCCACCGGCCATGGCCAGCAGACTTCGGGCCACCGCTAGGACATCCTGGCTCCGCGTCCCTGTCCCAATGACAATGGCAAGGAGCTCGATCACCGTCAACGCGGCAGGCCCGTGGGTGAACAGCCGCTCGCGCGGGCGCTCCCGCTCGTCCGAATCAGCGATTTGCAAGCATGCCATGGACTTACAGATGATGCACACCGGGCGCGTCGTGTTAGGTGAAAACACGCGAGGGGGAACGGAAGCCCGGCAGGCTCAGCGGGACTCGAGCCCATCGGGGACTTGTTGAAGGAACCGGTACGGCCCTGGCTAGCGACCGCCTAGGCTGCTGCCCCGTGGCATTTCTTGTACTTCTTGCCGCTACCACACGGACAGGGGTCGTTCCGACCAACCTTGGGAACGCTGCGCTGGACCGGCTTCGCCCGGGCGGACGCCCCATCGGGTCCGCGGTTGGTGATCATCTCGCGGGACGGCGGAATGGCGGCGGCTCCGACCGGGACGGCTCCGGGGACCATCAGGTCGGCGTCGGATGCTGGGTGCTCGGCACGCACCCGTTCGGCGGGTGCCCGGCGCATCCGATCGGGCGTCTCCCCGCTGATCTGCACCTGGAACTTGAAGAAACGCTCGGTGAACGTGGTCCGGATGTCGTCGATCAAATCGATGAACATCTCGAACGCGTCCTTCTTGTACTCGATCAGCGGATCCTTCTGCCCCCAGGCACGATACTGGATGCCGGCACGCAGGTGATCCAGCTCGAACAGATGATCCTTCCACTTCTCGTCGATGAGCGACAGCATGAGGTGCGATAGCACCCGCTCGGCGAGATTCTCCGCCTTGTAGCGTGCGCCGAGCTCGTCCCATGAGGCGAGCTTGGCGCGGAACGCTTCGTCACCCGCCTGTTTGAGCAAGGCTTCGAGCGCGTCGTGACTCGCGACCTCCTCGGGGTCCTTGACGTCCGGGACCGAGAGCAGAAACCGCATCAAGAGGTCGGTCGCCAACAGATCTCGATCCCACTCCTCGGGACGTTCGACGACCTCCTCGCGGGCGTACTTGCTCAAGGCCTCTTCGATCATCCGTACGGCCTCCGCCTTGAGCTCCTCACCACCCTCGAGCGCAAACAGACGCAGGGAGTAGATCACCTCTCGCTGCTGATTCATGACGTCGTCGTAATCGAGCAGCCGCTTCCGCGCCTGGAAGTTCTGCAGCTCCACCCGCTTCTGGGCGTTTTCGATCGCCTTTGTGACCCACGGGTGGGTGATCACCTCCCCCTCCTCGACCCCTGCCTTGCCCATGATCTTGGCGACGCGCTCGGACATGAACAGGCGCATCAGGCGGTCTTCGAGTGAGAGGAAGAAGATGCTATCTCCGGGATCGCCTTGGCGTCCCGACCGCCCTCTGAGCTGACGATCGATGCGACGGGCATCGTGCCGTTCGGTTCCTATGACGACGAGTCCGCATGGGGGGTCGTCGTTGCAGCCGAGCTCGCGAATCTCCTGATCAGACAGATCAGGGCTTTCACCCACCTGCCCAAACGGCGCCAGCTTGGCCTTGATGCCGCACACCTGGCACTTCTTCACGCCCATCTGGAGTTTGATGTCGGTGCCCCGCCCCGCCATGTTCGTGGCGATCGTGATCGACCCAGCACGCCCTGCCTGCGCCACAATCTCCGCCTCGCGCTGGTGCTGTTTCGCGTTCAGCACTTCGTGCTTGAGACCCCGACGCTTCAGCATGCGCGCCAGGGTTTCCGACACCTCGACGCTCGTCGTGCCGACCAAGACGGGGAGGCCGCGCTTGTGCTGCCGATCGATCTCTTCGATGATGGCGTTGTACTTCTCGCGGCGGGTCTGATAGATGTGGTCGTCGACATCCACCCGGCGCACGGGCCGGTTGGTGGGAATCACCATCACTTCGAGTCCGTAGATCTGAAAGAACTCCGTCTCCTCGGTCTCCGCCGTACCCGTCATTCCGGACAGCTTGTCGTACATCCGGAAGTAGTTCTGAATGGTGATCGTCGCCATCGTCTGCGTTTCACCGCGCACGGTGACGCCTTCTTTCGCTTCGATGGCTTGATGGAGTCCGTCCGACCACCGGCGGCCGGGAAGGATGCGACCCGTGAACTCATCGACGATGAACACTTGGCCGTCCTGAACGACGTACTCCACATCTTTCTCATAGAGGGCGTGGGCCTGCAACAGCTTGTGGATGATCTGGAGCTTCTCGCTCTTCTCAGCGTATTCGCCCTCGAGCTTGCGGCGCTGCTCCAGCTTTTCTTCCGCCGAGAGATTCTCGTCGTGCTCGATGGCACCCATCTCCTCAGAGATGTCGGGTACGATGAACAGGTTTGGATCCGTGGGGCTCATCGTTTCGACACCACGATCCGTCAGGTGAACGGATCGTCCTCGCTCATCCATGACGAAGTAGAGATCCTCCTCGAGATCCCGAAACCGCTGCTGGCCGTGGGGCAGCTTGCGATCGGCGATGCGATCGAGCTCTATGCGTTGCACCATCTGCTGGAGCTCCGGCTCCTGCATTAACTTCATGAGCCGTTTGTGCTTTGGCATGCCCTGACGTGCGAGGAACAGCTTGACCGAGGCGTCGTAGTCCGACGAATCCTCGGAAAGAATGGGCTCGACCTCCGCGACCAACTGATTCACCACTGCAGCCTGCTTGCGGACGAGGCTCTGTACCTGCGCGTTGTGCTCGCGGTACTTCTGGTCAGACTCGTTGCCAACTGGTCCCGAAATGATCAGCGGCGTACGCGCTTCGTCGATGAGAATGCTGTCCACCTCATCGATGATGGCGTACGTATGAGGGCGCTGCACCCGCTGCTCCACCGCGAAGACCATATTGTCCCGCAAGTAGTCGAACCCAAACTCGTTGTTGGTGCCGTAGGTGATGTCGCACTGGTAGGCCGCGCGGCGTTCCGGCGTCGAAGGATCGGTCTCGTCGATACATCCCACTGTGAGGCCCAAGAAGCTGAACAGGTGACCCATCCACTGTGAGTCACGGCGCGACAGATAGTCGTTGACGGTGACGAGGTGAGCGCCTTTACCCGGAAGCGCGTTGAGATACAGCGGGAGCGTGGCGACGAGCGTCTTCCCTTCACCAGTCGCCATCTCGGCGATTTTGCCCTGGTGCAACACGAGGCCGCCGATGAGCTGGACGTCGTACGGCACCATGTCCCAGGGGAGCTCGTGTCCGGTGACCACCACCGTTGTGCCGACCAGCCGGCGGCACGCCTCACGCACTGTTGCAAACGCCTCGGGAAGGAGCGCGTCGAGCGCCTTCTGGGTTTCCTTCTTGAGCTGCTCTTCGAGATCGTGGACTTCGTCGTTCAACGCATCACGCCGCACCGGGTCGGCGCAGCCGTGCTTCTCATCGCGCTTCTGCGTCAGCTGCCCTTCGATGTCACCGAGCTGCTCCCGCAACCTCTCCCGCAACCGGCCGGTCTGGGCCCGAACCTCCTCATCTGAGAGGTCGGCGAGTTCTTGCTCGTGGGCGTGTATACGGTCGATGATCGGCTGAATCCGCTTGAGCTCACGCTCAAAGCGGGTGCCGATCACCTTGTTTACCAGCTGTTTCAGCATTTGCCCTTCAGTCTGTTTGCTCCGTGTCACGGCGGTACAGCCCGTGTTGGCCGATGTAGTCGGCCACGGCGGGCGGTACCAGGTGTCGGATCGATTCGCCCCGACTCGCGCGTTGGCGGACCTCACTCGCTGAGATCTCCACGGCGGGCACCAGGAGAATCCGCTCGATCAAATGGTCATGCAGCGGCTCGACACCGGGCCTGGTCAGCACGACCACGTGCGCGAGCCGGGCAATCTTCTTCGCGTCTCGCCACGCCGGAAAATCCCGAGCCGCATCTGCACCAACCAATAAAAATAACTCATCCTTGGGGCGATCGGTCCGAATCGCCTGCAACGTGTCAATCGTATAAGACGGACCGCTACGACCCACCTCACGGTCATCGACGAGGAACCGCGGGTCGGCGGCAATTGCCCGCCGAACCATCTCGACACGGTGATGGGGTGCGGCGACGTGGCCCTCGCCCTTGAACGGCTGCGATCGGGCGGGCACGAACCACACCCGGTCGAGTCCAAGCGCATTCGCCGCCGCCGCGGCAACGATGATGTGCCCCCGATGGATGGGATCGAACGAGCCCCCGACGATGCCGATCCGCACTGGCTGCTAGGTGGGAGGTCGAGCGCTGGGGCAGGCCTCGTCGAGGTCTTCGGCGTTAGGATAGAACTGGCGGAGGTGGTCACAGGTCTCCCGGCGCTCTTCGGTGTAGCCGATCTTGCGGTACGCCTCGACGAGCTTGATGAGCGCCTTGGACGCAAACTCGGAGCGTGGATAATTGGCCACCACGTCTCGAAAGTAGATGATCGCGGAGTCGAAGGCTCGCAATCGCAGGTAGAAAGCACCGGCCTTGTAGGTCTTCTCGGCGAATCGGTCGTTCAGCTCGGCGATGCGTTGGCGAGCCGAATCGGCCACGGGGAGCGTTGCGTACCGCGCGAGGAGCTCGCGATACACCGCGATAGCGGTCTCACCGTACGTTGGATCGAGCTCCGCCCGTTTCCACAACTCGGCGTTGGCATCGGCCGAGCGCAACAGCGCCAGCGATGCGCGAGGATGCTGTGGGAACTCGTCGGCGACCCGGCGAAACTCGCGTGCTGCCTCGAGCCGCTCGCCAGCGTCCAACATGCACTCGGCCAGGTAGTAGCGGATGTCTGCGAGCCGGGCATCTCGGGGTGGCAGCTCAAAGGTGAGCTGCGTAAACCCCTTTCGCGCTTTGCCGCAGTCCCCGGCCTCATAATAGGCCAGCGAGACCGCGAGCAGCGAGTCGGGATTCGGAATCACCGTCGGGTCAAACCCCTTTCCGCAGGCCGCCACCCCGAGTAGCACCAGCACGGCGGCGCTCCAAACCTTGGTAGCACCGCACCATCCCCGCGTATCACATCCCCTCCATCCCCCGGGGACGCGAGCGGCCTGGCGCGTTGGGGCCGCACGTCCAATATCGATGTGCACGCTCCTAGATACCCGTTACAAGCTGTCGGTTCCGGGCGCTCGCCCGATCATGTTGAGCCGGTCAGCGGCGATGCGCGCGATCGAATCGCGGGCTGACGCCCCTTCGAGCGCCCGCTGGTACGCCTCCGCGGCCCCGGCAAAGTCCCCCTGGGCCAGTCGGACGTCACCCAGACCCACGTAGGCCGCACGCTCGTCCTGTCCGCTCCCGGCCCCCTGCGCGGCCCGTTGAAACCACTGCTCTGCGGTCTGGGGGCGACCCTGATCCAAGGACCGTTCGCCGAGCGCGAGGGCGCATCGGGCCAACTCGCGGCGGGCCTCGGCGATAACGGCCGGTGCCCGGTCGCGGCGGACCACGCTCTCGAGCGTGGAGACGGCCTGCTCGCAACGTCCCAGGCGCCGGAGCACCCCGGCGTACTCGAAGATCAGTGAGTCCTGGATTCGCGCGTCGGGCGCGCCGGCCGCCGCCAGGGCCAAGACGGCGAGCGCTTCCGACGAGCGGGGAACATCGCCGAGTGCGCGCGCGAGCTCGCCCGCAAACGCAGCGAGACCGCGCCCGGGTGCGACGCGCTGGATCGCGGCCACCGCCGACGCCAGCGCAGCGCGGTCCCCATCGCGGATCGCCCGGCTCGCGACATGATCGAGCCCGGTCGCCGCCTCACCGACCCGCTCGGCTCCCCCCTCCGTCGCGAGCGCTACGTACTCCTCAACGGCCGCCGTCAAATCGCCGGCCTTGAACGCCGCGGATGCCGCTTTCGCGCGGAGATCAGGATCGGGGGCACGCTGGATCAGGGCGAGACGGTACTCGGCCAACGCATCGACGAACCGCCGGGCGGCGTAGGCGCGATCGCCGAGATCCTCGTGATCGGCTGCGGAGCCGAAGCAGGCCGCGCAAAGCAACACCAGCAGCAAGGCCGGCGGGACGCCGCAGCGATGGCGCTGGTGACTACTCGATCGACCCACGCTCCAGCATCGCGAGATACGCTTTGGCGCGTACATCCTCCGGTCGCTCGCGGAGCAGCCGCTCCCAGGCTTCGCGGGCGGACGCCGCGTCGCCGGACACGTAGCAGGCGAGCCCCAACGCGGCCTGGGGATCGGGCGCAGCCGGGCGCGCACGCACAACGCGCTCGAACTCCTCACGCGCCTCGAGCGACCGACCCGCCTCCAGCAGCAGCCGTCCCAGTCGATAACGCAGGTCGTGGAACTCGGGACGGAGTCGCAACCCCGCCTGGTACTGATTAATCGCCTCGGTGAGAGCGCCGGCCTCGGCATAGGCCTCGCCCAAATCCGCATGGAGGTTGGCCAGCTTGCCCGAATGGTGCCGTGGGAGTTCGCCCCGGGAATCGCTTGCGATCTCGCGTGCCGTAGCAAAGGCCTCAGCGGCCTCCATTGAGCGGCCCAGCTCGCCCAGCACGATGCCACGATGAATGTGCGCTTCGATGTAGCGTGGGTTGAGCTCGAGCGCCGTCTCAAAGGCCTCCAACGCACGTTCCGGCTGCCCGATCAGCTGATACGAGAGCCCGACCAGGTGATGTGCGTCCGCGAACGCGCGCCCCTCATCGATGAGCTCCTCCAAGAGATGAATGCAGGCGTAGTAGTCCTGGAGATCGAATCGCTCGCGCGCGAGCGCAATGGCTTGGGAGGCTCTGGCGGACGAAACGGGCGTATTGGTACGATTCGACGCAGCGCTCAAGTTTCGCTCCCCCGCTCTTAGGCGGCCACCAAGGTACTGAAGTACTCGACGGTACGTCGCAATCCATCTTCCAACGGCACGCGAGGCTCCCACCCCAGGAGCTTTTTGGCCAACCGGATGTCCGGCCGCCGCTGCTTCGGGTCGTCGGTAGGGAGCGGCTCGTGAACGACCGTCGAGGAGGATCCAGTCAGGCGGAGCACAATCTGTGCGAGCTCCGAGACGGTGAACTCTTGTGGGTTGCCCACGTTGACAGGGTCGGCGCCGCCGCGGTCGAACAGGCGAATGATGCCCTCGATCAAATCGTCGACATAGCAAAACGAGCGGGTTTGCTGTCCTGTCCCGTACACGGTGAGCGGCCGACCCTCGAGCGCCTGGACGATGAAGTTGGACACCACGCGACCGTCACTTCGTCGCATACGCGGTCCAAAGGTGTTGAAGATGCGGACGATCCGGGTATCGACTCCGTGATAGCGGTGGTACGCCATGGTCATGGCTTCGGCGAACCGTTTGGCCTCGTCATACACGCCGCGGGGGCCGACCGGACTCACGTGCCCCCAGTAGGTTTCCGGTTGGGGGTGCACCTGAGGGTCGCCGTACACCTCCGACGTACTCGCCAGGAGAAATCGCGCCTGCTTCGCCTTCGCGAGGCCGAGTGAGTTGTGCGTGCCGAGGGATCCCACCTTGAGAGTCTGAATCGGTAGCTTCAAGTAATCGATGGGGCTGGCGGGCGAGGCAAAGTGGAAGACAGCATCCAGTGGACCCTCGACCTCGATGAACTTGGTCACGTCGTGTCTCACGAGCGTGAACGTGGGATCGTGCTCGAGATGCGTGAGGTTCGCCGGCGTGCCGGTCAGGAAGTTGTCCATGCCGATGACCTCATGACCATCTTGGATCAAGCGGTCCGTGAGGTGCGACCCGAGAAACCCGCCGCAGCCCGTCACAAGTGCGCGCATCAGACAGTTCTCCTTCCGATACTGATGTACCGAAAGCCCAGTTTAGCGAGCTTGTCAGGATCGTACAGGTTGCGACCGTCCACGATGATGGGTCGCTTGAGGAGTGATTTGATTCTCTTGAAATCCGGATTGCGAAACTCGAGCCACTCCGTCGCGATGACTAGCGCGTCAGCGCCGCTGAGGGCGTCGTAGGCATGCTCCGCATACTCGATCCTGCTCCCGAGGAGACAGCGGGCGGTCTCGATGGCTTCGGGGTCATATGCCCGCACGCGCATGTTCGAGGTGAGGGCCGCCTCGATGAAGTCGAGGGCCGGACTTTCCCGCATGTCGTCCGTCCGTGCCTTGAATGCCAATCCCCAGACCGCGACGGAGCTGCCAGAGAGGTGTCCATCGAGAACGGTTTGCAGCATGCGCATGAGCTTTTGCTTTTGCAGCTGGTTGAACGCGTTCACTTCTTTGATGATGGACAAGGAGACGTCGTGCTCGTCCCCGGTCCGTAACAACGCACGGAGGTCCTTCGGGAAGCACGATCCACCAAACCCCGGGCCCGGGAACAAGAAGGCAGGTCCGATCCGCGAGTCACTTCCAATGCCGCGACGTACCGAAGTGATGTCGGCGCCCACCCGCTCGCACAGCTCCGCCATTTGATTCATGAACGTGATGCGAGTCGCGAGCATGGAGTTCGCTGCGTATTTGGTCAACTCTGCGGAGGGAATGTCCATCACCAGGATTGGCTTGCCAGTGCGGACAAACGGCTCGTACAGCTCGCGCAGGGCTTGTTCGGCCTCTTGGGAGTCGACTCCGACGATCACCCGGTCCGGCTTCATGAAGTCATCGACCGCGGATCCTTCCTTCAAAAACTCGGGGTTCGACCCCACATAGAACTGCTCCTTGGTCCGCGAGGCAATGACCTCCCGAACCTTCCCCGCTGTCCCAACGGGTACCGTACTCTTGGTGATGACGACCTTTGGCCCATTCATGTGGTCCGCAATCGTTCCTGCGACGTCCAGCACGTGCTTGAGATCGGCCGAGCCATCTTCGCCGGACGGCGTCCCCACCGCGATGAAGATGACATCGGATGCCTCGACCGCCGCACCGACGTCGGCGGTGAACCGGAGTCGCCCCTCCGCGGCGTTGCTCACCACGAGGGGCTCGAGACCGGGCTCGTAGATGGGGATTTCGTTGCGCTGCAGTCGGGTGATCTTCTTTTCATCGACGTCGGCACAGAGCACATCATTACCCGTCTCTGCAAGGCAGGCGCCAACGACCAGTCCGACATACCCCGATCCGATTATGGTGACTTTCATCGTGACCTCGAGTTGCGCAAGGCGTTCCGTGTGTCAACGACACGGCGTGCGTGCGTGCGGATGAGATCGTAGTCGAGATCCGAGTGATCCGTTGCGAGCACGACGCAATGCGCGGCGCTGATCTCCTCGGCCGTCAGTGGTACCGAGCACAGCTCCAGATTCTCCTCCGAGACTCTGGGAACGTAAGGGTCGTGATATCGCACGTCGGCACCTTGTAACAGCAACAGGCGGATCATGTCGAGGGCCGGACTCTCGCGCACATCCTCGATGTTCTTCTTGTAGGCAACCCCAATGGCCAATACCCGTGAGCCCCGCACTGAGCGGGCATCTTCGTTCAACTGCTCAATGACCTTTCGTACCCAAAACGCGGGCATCTCGGCGTTGACTTCCTCGGCGACCTCAATGAAGCGCGTCTTGTAGTTGAGGCCGCGCATCTTCCACGCGAGGTAGTGCGGATCGATGGGGATGCAGTGCCCTCCCAACCCAGGCCCCGGCGTGAACTTCATGAATCCGAAGGGCTTCGTTCCCGCCGCCTCGATAACTTCCCACACATCCACCCCCAGCTTGTCGCAGACGATCGCCATTTCGTTGACCAATCCAATGTTGATACTCCGGAAGGTGTTCTCGAGCAGCTTGGCGAGCTCTGCCGCTTCCGGCGACGAGACGGGAACCAATGTATCGAAGACCGGTTCATACAGCGCGGTTACGACGCGCCGGCAACTCTCCGTAACACCACCATACACCTTGGGCGTGTTGCGCGTCTTCCACTGCTCGTTGCCAGGATCCACACGCTCTGGACTGAAGGCGAGAAAGATGTCGGTGCCGACACGCACACCCGTCGCCTCGAGCCGGGGGAGCAGCAACTCGCGTGTCGTGCCCGGATAGGAGGTGCTCTCGAGAATCACTAGCTGCCCGGCGTGAATGCGCTCCGCCACCGCCTTTGCCGCTGCGAGAACGTAGGAGACATCTGGATCCTTGGTCTTTGACAGGGGGGTGGGGACGCAGATACAGATGACATCCATGTCTCGCAACCGGTTCATCTCGGTCGTTGCTTCAATACTGCCGTCACGGACCAAGTGGACCAGTTGCTCGGATGGCACGTCCCGCACGTGGGACACCCCTTCATTCACACCCTTCGCAACGTCGGGCTTGAGATCGAACCCGACGACCTTGTAGCCCGAGGCCGCCACCTCCACCGCCAGGGGGAGCCCAACGTATCCCAATCCCACGATTCCAAAGACCGCTTCACGACTGCGAGCCTTCGCGACGAGCGTCTCCTCCGCCGAGCGCGGTGCCGTCATGCTGCGTGCCCACTCACGCAGGTGATCGGGGCTCCGCCTTCGGCAAGGGATCGCGTCGCGGCTTCGAGCACCCGCACCACCCGCACACCATCCGCTCCGTCGGAACGCGGCGTTTCGCTGCCGCGGGCCACGTCGATGAAGTGCCGCAACTCGACACTGAGGGGCTCGACGGGCGCCACGCGCGGGATCGATATGTCTCCTTCGCGAATGGCCAGGCTCTCGCCATAGGAGGCGTACTCCGGGGGACGCTGAATACCCTTGTCGTAGATCTTCAGCTTCTCACGGACCTGCATGTCATCGAAGACCACCATGCGGTGAGACCCGACCACGGTGAGCCTCCGCTCCTTGTGCGGATCGAGCCACGACATCTGGACATGCGCCATTTGTCCGCCTTCGAAATCCATAGTCATGAACACGACGTCCTCGATTCCGGGTTGGAGATAGCTGCGTCCCTGGGCTGTGACCCGGACAGGTGCCTCGTTCAGGAGAAACAAGGCTACCGAGACGTCGTGCGGACCGAAGCTCCACAGCGCGTTCTCGTCTGGGCGAACCTGTCCGAGGTTCACACGCTGGCTGTAGAGGTAATGGACCTCACCCAGATCCCCCGCCTCGACCATCTCCCTGAGCCGCTCCACAGCCGGGTGGAACAGTAACAGGTGACCGACCAGTATTGGTACGCTCCGCCGCTCGGCGAGCTCCGCCACCGCCTCCGCTTCCGCGACCGAGAGAGCGAACGGCTTTTCCACCAGGACGGGCAGGTCACGCTCGATGACCCGTTGCGCCAGCTCCGCATGGGTGCCGGCCGGGGTCGCGACGACGACCGCGTCGGCATCAGCCACGGCCTCGTCGAATCGCTCTGTTACCCGCACCCCCGGATATTGGCGACGCACGGCCTCGCGGCGCTCCGAGCGGACGTCGCACACCGCGGTCAACTCCGCCTCCGCAAGCGTCGCCAACGTGCGAACGTGGTTCCGACCCCACGTCCCCGCTCCCAATACCGCCACTTTGAGGCGGCTCACCGGTAGAACCCCCTGACGGCGTCGATCACCGCCCCTCGTTGTGCGTCGGTGAGCTCCGGAAAGACCGGAAGGGATAACACCTCATGAGCGGCTTGCTCAGCGATGGGAAACTGACCGCCCTTGTACCCCAGGGGTGCAAAGCAAGGCTGTAGATGCAGGGGCACGGGATAGTACACCGCGCACCCGATGCCCCGGCCCTGGAGGTGCTCCTTGAGAGCGTCGCGCCGCTCGGCGCGGATCGTGTACTGATGAAAGATGTGTTCGTTTGCCGTATCGACCGTCGGTGGATCGATACCCGCCACGTTGCTGAACGCATCCGTGTAAGCCCTGGCGTGCGCCCGGCGAGCCGTCGACCAGTTCGCCAAGTACCGGAGTTTCACCAGGAGGACGGCTGCCTGAATGGTGTCGAGCCTGCTATTCGTGCCGATCTCATCGTGATGGTACTGTTTCGCTCCTCCGTGCGTTCGCAGCCTCCGGAGCCGGTCCGCCAGGTTCTCGTCCTGCGTCACGATCATTCCGCCATCCCCCCAACCGCCGAGGTTCTTGCTTGGGAAGAACGAGAACGTGCCCGTGAGACCCAACCCGCCGGCCCGACGCCACGTTCCTTCCATCCGGCGCCTCGCCCCGATCGCCTGCGCCGCGTCTTCAATAATCACGAGACCCCGCTCCTCGGCCAACGAGAGCAGATGCTCCATGGGAACCATCTGGCCGTACAGGTGCACCGGAACCACCGCTCGCGTCCGATCGGTAATGGCGGCCTCAACCTGTGCGAGGTCCAGGTTGAAGGTCTCTGGATCGATGTCGACGAACACTGGACGGCCACCCGCATTCGCGATGGCACCCGCCGTGGCAAAGAATGTAAACGGCGACGTAATCACCTCGTCACCTGGGCTCAGGCACAATGTCTTGAGTGACAGGAGCAAGGCATCGGTCCCACTGGCACACGCCACCCCACAGCGCGTTTCGCTGAGCTCCGCTACCTGTTGCTCCAGCTGACGCACTGCATCTCCCATGATGAAATGCTGCGATTCTGCGACCTCGGCCACCGCGGCCATGACGGCCTCGCGGATGGTGGCGAATTGCGCGCGCAGATCGAGAAGCGGAACGTTCATCATGAATCCAAGTGCATAAAAGACATAAACTTAGCTAATTAAGGCTGCTTGGTCAATCGAATCAGCTGACCGTCGTCCTCACGATAGCGGGTTCCGCACCGTTCGCAGGTAGCCGCTCCGCGCGTGGGGTGAACCCGCTCGCCGCATGTACACATCCACCCGACGCGCCGCGCCGGAACCCCCAACATCAGGGCAAACGGGGCCACATCCGAGGTGACAACAGCACCGGCACCGATAAAGGCGTACTCGCCAAGGGTGACGCCGGCGACGATCGTGGCGTTGGCACCGATCGTGGCTCCATGGCGCACGAGCGTTGGGCGATACTCATTCTTGCGGGAAACGTGAGACCGAGGGGTCGTCACATTGGTGAAGACACATGAGGGACCGCAGAAGACGTCGTCTTCCAAGATCACGCCATCGTAGATTGAGACGTTGTTCTGAATCTTCACGCGGTTACCGATCTTGGCTCCGCTCATGACCACGACATTCTGCCCGAGATTACACTCCACGCCGATCTCGGCGGCACGCATGATATGGCAAAAATGCCAAATCTTGGTGCCCGTCCCGATCTTGGCGCCTTTGTCGACATACGAGCTCTCGTGCACGAAGTAGTCGGTCATTTCCTCCCCGCTCACTCCTTACTGCTCACTGCATTGATGATCTGCACCTCGAGCTGCAGCTCGACCCCAAACTCCTTGAGCACGCGGTTCCGAACGGTGTCGATGACGGCAAGCACATCAGCCGCCCGTGCATCACCGACGTTCACGATGTAATTCGCATGTTTGGGCGAGATTTCCGCCCCGCCGATCCGAAAGCCCTTCAAGCCACACGCATCGATCAGTTGGCCGGCCGTTCGGGGCCCATCCGCCCGATCCGTAACCGGCGGATTTCGAAAGACCGAACCGCAGCACGGTTCATCGAACGGCGTACCCGCTTTACGCCATCGAAAGTGTTGCTGGATTTCACGCCCGAGCTGCACCGGATTCGCCGGCTCGAGCGCGATCGTGGTGGCGACCACGATGCTCCCGTCCAAGCCACTGCGGCGGTACTCCCAAGGGATGTCGCGACCGGCGACCGTTCGCACCTCGGCGTTGTGGTCGACAACCTCGACGTCGCGCACGACCTGGCTGAAATCCTGCCCATGCGCACCCGCATTCATGAACACGCCACCACCAACGGTACCCGGCACACCCACCAGCCGGTGCACGCCCGCCAGCCCGGCCTTGGCCGTGCGGCGCGCAAGCAATGGGGTGGGCAATCCAGCCCCGATACTCCATACGCCTTCCGCGTCTCGTTGTGGGCTGACGTGGTCGAGACCCTTTCCGACGCGCAACACAAGTCCATCGAACCCGCGGTCGGCGATGAGCACGTTGGAGCCCAGCCCCAGTACGAGCAGTGGCGTGTTGGTCTCGTTGGTGAACTGACGAACACGGACGACGTCTTCGACCGAACTCGGGCGGACCACCGCCGTCGCCGGACCGCCGATGCGATAGGTCGTGAGTTTGGCGAGTGGCGTATCGTACGTGATATCGCCGGTGACGTGCGCTGCGAGCTCGTCACGAATCGATGTTCTCACGCGCGCCGGCTCGCGGCGGGTGCCGGGGTGAACAGGCCCCCCGAGCCTTGGAACAACGACCCGCCGATTTTCGTGCCGGTTGATTCGTACCACTCTTGCAGACACCGCACAGTGTTTCGGCGGCGGCGCAGCGACGCGATGGCATCACACGCCGCCTTGGCCGCCGACATGGTCGTCGCGTACGGCAGCCCGTGCTGCAGCGCCGCACGCCGGATCTCGTAGTCGTCACGCTGCGTGAGCTTGCCGAGGGGGGTGTTGATCAAGAGCTGCACACGACCCGAGACGATGAGATCGGTCGCGTTGGGTCGGCCCTCGTGAATCTTCAACACGCGCTCGGCGGGAATCCCAGTCGCCTCCAAGTACTTGGCCGTACCGGCAGTCGCCATAACGCGGAAGCCCAGCTCGTAAAGGCGCTGCACGATTGGCCGCACGGTGGGTTTGTCGTTGTCGTTGACCGTTACCAGTACGGCTCCTTCGGTGGGCAACGCACCATCGGCGCCGATCTGCGCCTTGGCAAATGCCATCCCAAAGTCCTCCGCGATCCCCATGACCTCACCGGTGGACCGCATTTCGGGACCAAGCAGCGTGTCGACGTTGGGCAGCTTGCTGAATGGGAAGACCGCTTCCTTCACCGCGACGTACGGCACGGTGATATCGTCCGGGACGCCGGCGTCGTCGAGGCTCCGTCCGACCATCACGGCGGCAGCCAGCTTGGCCAACGGCACGCCCGTGGCCTTGCTCACGAACGGCACAGTGCGAGAGCCGCGTGGGTTCACCTCGAGCACGTACACCACATCTTCCTTCACTGCGTACTGCACATTGATCAGCCCCACGACTCCAAGCGCCTGCGCAAAGGCACGGGTATGCTCTCGCATCTCCCGCACCGCTTTGGGCTGGATGAGGTAGGACGGTAGTACGCATGCCGAGTCGCCCGAGTGGATGCCGGCATCCTCGATGTGCTGCATGACCCCCCCGATCACGCACCGGCGACCATCCGCCACCGCGTCGACGTCAGCTTCGAACGCGTCCTCGAGAAAGCTGTCGATGAGGACCGGATGCTGCGGTGATGCTCGCACCGCGGTGTGGAAGTACTTTCGCAGGGTTGCCTCGTCGTAGACGATCTGCATCGCGCGTCCGCCGAGCACATAGGAGGGCCGGACCAAGACGGGATACCCGATCCGGTTGGCCACGGCGACGGCTTCCTCGACATCGACCGCAGTCCCATTGGCCGGCTGCGTCACCCCCAGCTCACGCGCCAGTGCCTCGAACCGACGACGATCTTCAGCGACATCGATTGCATCGGGACTGGTTCCCAGAATCGTGACCCCTGCCGCTTCCAGCCCCTTTGCCAAATTGAGTGGCGTCTGACCTCCGAGTTGGACCACGACCCCACTCGGCGCCTCGAGCCGCACGATCTCCAGCACGTCTTCCAACGTGAGTGGCTCGAAGTACAGCTTGTCTGAGATGTCGAAGTCAGTCGAGACCGTCTCCGGATTACAGTTGATCATGATCGTCTTGTAGCCGATCTCACGCAGGGCGAGCCCGGCCCGAACGCAGCAGTAGTCAAACTCCACGCCCTGCCCGATCCGATTGGGGCCGCTACCGAGGATCACGATCCCCTGTGAGCCCAGGGGTTCAGATTCGTTCTCGTCCTCGTACGATGAGTAGTAGTACGGCGTCAGCGCGGGGAACTCGCCGGCACAGGTATCGACAACCTTGTAGCTCGGATGCACGCCGGCGTGCCAACGGCGCTCGCGAAAGTCTGCCTCGTTCATCCCGCGTAGCTCGCCGAGCTGGCGATCGGAGAAACCGAGCCGCTTCATCGATCGGATGGCGTCGGCATCGAGGGCTGCCGATTGAAAGGTCGTTTCGGCTTCGAGGAGCTCCGCCAGCTGGGCAATGAACCACGGGTCGATGTGCGTCAGCTCGGCCACCTCGTCAACGGAGAACCCGTGACGCAGCGCGCGCTTGATCTGAAAGACGCGCTCTGCCGTGGGGACGCGGAGCGCGAGCCGCAGCGCTTCGGCATCGTCCGACTCCAGCCCGTCATCCGACGGTGCGGCGCCGAGCACCCAGCCAGGGCGGGAGATCTCGAGTGCCCGGAGCCCCTTCTGAAATGCCTCTTTGAACGTGCGGCCGATCGCCATCGACTCGCCCACGGATTTCATCTGGGTCGTCAAGCGAGAATCGGCGGTGGGGAACTTCTCAAACGCAAACCGTGGGAACTTGACGACCACGTAGTCGAGCACGGGCTCGAACGAAGCCGGCGTGGACTTCGTGATGTCGTTCGGCAGCTCATCGAGGGTGAACCCCACCGCCAGCTTCGCCCCAATGCGCGCAATAGGAAATCCAGTGGCCTTTGATGCCAACGCCGACGAGCGCGAGACCCGTGGGTTCATCTCGATCACCAGCATCTCGCCCGTGCCCGGATGGACGGCAAACTGGATGTTACAACCCCCGGCGGCGACACCGATCTCCCGAATGATGGCGATGGCGGCGTCGCGCATCTCCTGATACTCGCGATCGGTCAGCGTCATCGCCGGCGCCACCGTGATGGAATCGCCAGTGTGCACGCCCATCGGATCGAAGTTCTCGATCGAACAGATCACCACCACATTGTCTTGCCCGTCTCGCATCACCTCGAGCTCGAATTCCTTCCAGCCCAGCACCGATTGCTCCACCAGAGTCGTATGAACCGGTGACAGGTCGAGCGCCCGCTTGATGAGGGCGACGTATTCGTCTCGATTGTAGGCCACACCGCCTCCCGTGCCACCCAGCGTAAACGATGGACGAAGGATGGCTGGGTAACCCACCGAATCGATGATCTCCAGCGCTTCGTCGAACGAGCGCGCCACGGACCCCCGCGGCACAGCGAGACCGATGCGCTCCATCGCGATGGAAAACTCTTTGCGGTCTTCCGCCATCTTAATGGCCCGCTGATCCGCGCCGATGAGCTCCACCCCGAAGCGCTCGAGCGTCCCGTCCTCGGCGAGCGCCATCGCCACGTTGAGGGCCGTCTGCCCACCCATCGTCGGGAGCAGTGCATCCGGCCGCTCGCGTTCGATCACCCGTGCAACCCACTCAGGCGTCACCGGCTCCACATAGGTTCGGTCCGCAAGCTCCGGATCGGTCATGATCGTGGCCGGATTGGAGTTGACGAGGACGACGTGGTACCCCTCCTCCTTCAGCGCCTTGATCGCCTGCGTTCCGGAATAATCGAATTCCGCCGCCTGGCCGATCACGATGGGACCGGAGCCGATCAACAGGATGGTGTCGAGATCAGTTCGCTTGGGCATCAACCACCTCACGTAGGACATCATCCAGCGATGCTTCAGGACGCCAACCGGTGGCTTGGCTTAGCTTCTTCCCGTCGCCTACCAGGTGCGGAATGTCGCTAGGACGCAGGAACCGCGCATCGGTCTCGGTGACGACGGGGTGTCCCACGATTTCCATGAGACGCTGTACGAGCTCCCCCAACGGAATGCCATGACCCGCGGCGATGTTGTAGATCTCCCCGGAAGCTCCCTGCGAGAGCAATAGGGTGTAGGCCCGTACGACGTCCCCGACATACAGCAGCTCACGCACTGGCTCCAGATTCCCCACCTTGATCGCGGCCGCCCCGATTCGCTTGGCCTCGACCATCCGACGGGCGAACGCGGGGACGACGAAGCGATCGTCCTGGCCCCGTCCAGTGTGCGAAAAAGGACGCGCAATGATCACGCGGAGACCCGTGCGTCGGTGCACCTCGAGAGCAGCAGTCTCCGCCGCCAGTTTGGACGCTGCATAGGGCGAGCAGGGCCTCGGCGGATCGTCCTCGCGTCGTGGGCGAGACCGCCCCGCACCGTAGACTTCCGCGGTTGAGACGACCAGCAGTAACGGATCACTCTCCTCGTTGATCCGCTGCGCGCCGAGCGCTTCGGCCAAACGTGCCGTGCCAACCGCATTGATCGTCCAGGCAGCGGCAGGATCCTCGAGCGCGGCTCCGCCAGACGCGACGGCGGCCAGATGTACGACCGCGTCGCAACGCGTCGACACGGCCGCGGCGACGGACGCGGCCTCGTTCAAATCGAGAGTCACATGTGATACGGCGCCCGGTGGAAAAGACGCGTTGCCGCCAGGCCCAATGGCGGTCACGACTTCGTGACCTTCGTCCATCAGTCTGCGAACCAGCCATGGGCCCACAAACCCATTCGCACCGGTAACGAGGACCTTCACCGCTTGTTGGCGAGCCGTTGCAGATCGGAGTCGACCATCATGGCCACCAGC
Source organism: Gemmatimonadales bacterium (assembly GCA_041577295.1). Lineage (GTDB taxonomy): Bacteria > Gemmatimonadota > Gemmatimonadetes > Gemmatimonadales > GWC2-71-9 > JBDHDH01. The sequence goes on along the minus strand of JBFGJG010000018.1, from coordinate 1,136 downwards.
TGCTCGAAGGTGACCGTGGGCTGCCATCCCAGCTGTTCTCGAGCCTTGCTCGCATCTGCCTTGAGGATTTCCACCTCGGCCGGACGCAAAAGCGAAGGGTCCACCTTCACGAACTGATTCCAGTCCAGGTCCACGTGCTCAAACGCAATGTCGACCAGACGGCGGACCGAGTAGGTCTCTCCCGTGCCGATGACGTAGTCGTCGGGCTCGTCCTGCTGAAGCATGAGCCACATGGCTCGGACGTAATCGCCCGCAAAACCCCAGTCGCGGCGGGCATCGAGATTCCCGAGCTGGAGCTCGTTTGCCAAGCCGAGCTTGATGCGGGCGACACCGTCGGAAACCTTCCGCGTGACGAATTCCAGACCCCGACGAGGCGACTCGTGATTGAACAAGATGCCGCTCACGCAAAACATGTCGTAGGACTCTCGGTAGTTCACCGTAATCCAATGCCCGTAGACCTTGGCAACTCCGTACGGTGACCGCGGATGAAACGGCGTGGTCTCGCGTTGTGGCGTTTCCTTGGCCTTGCCGAACATCTCGGACGAACTGGCCTGATAGAATTTGGCCCCGGGATGTGCCAGCCGGATTGCCTCGAGGATGCGGGTGACGCCGAGCGCCGTGAACTCCCCGGTGAGCACCGGCTGGCTCCAGCTCGTGGGGACAAAGCTCTGCGCCGCCAAGTTGTAAATCTCGTCCGGCCGGTGGTCGCGGATGACGGTCGTGAGCGAGTGCTGATCCAGAAGATCCGCCGGCACGATGTGCACCCGGCCCAAAAGGTGCCCGATCCGTTCGTAGGAATCGTGCGAGGTCCGGCGGACGACGCCGACCACTTCATACTCTTTCTCGAGGAGAAACTCCGCGAGGTACGATCCGTCCTGACCGGTGACCCCGGTGATGAGCGCCGTCGGCATTAACCCGACCTCCCCGGGGACTGCGACGCCAAAGGGTTGTCCGGCAACTCGTTCATGGCTAATTTCCGGGGCCTCGAGTTAAAATTCACGACCGTCGTTGACCTGGAGTAAGCTTCCCCATGGCCCGTGTGTGTGACATCTGCGGTAAGGGACCGACGTTTGGACACAACGTCAGCCACGCGAACAACCGGACCAACCGCCGGTGGAACCCCAATCTTCAGCGGT
>JBFGJG010000017.1:0-78161 GCA_041577295.1 Gemmatimonadales bacterium | reverse complement strand
GTGGTTGGCTGATCGTGCCGGAGCGATCGTCACGTACATCGCGACGTCGCCAGAGCGCGAGGAGGAAGCCCGCCACGCCATGCTCGAGGAACTGCAGCGGGTGGCAACAGCCCCAATGGACCCGACGGAGGTGGAGCGCGCTCGCCGATATGCGGCCGGGATCGTCGAGGTACGCCGGCAGAGTGGCCGCGCGATCGCCGACGAATTGCTGGCCTCGTGGATTCACGGTACGACGGCCGAGCTCGCATCCGTCCCCGAACGGCTGCGTGCAGTGACCGAAGACGATGTCCGTCGTGTAGCGGAATCGGTGTTCCGCGAGGAACAGCGAGCGGAGTATGTGGTGCGGGGAACCATGGTGAGTGGGCGTGGGAAGTAGAGAGTCCGTCGCGGGGGAAGGATCAGAACATCGACATGGCCAGGAACGATCGTAGGTTGTCGTTCGTGATCCGCAGGCGGTGGGAGAGGAGTTTCACCACCGACCACAGGATCTTGTACCCGAGGTCACGGTTGAAATCCAAGAGCATCTCAAAATCCGGTCGCGTAATAGTCACCAACGTACAATCGGTGTTGGCAATTGCATCGGTGGAGCGGTGGCATCGCTCGAACACCGCCATCTCGCCGAAACACGCGCCGGCTTTGAGCACGCTCAACGCCTCCTCCCCTGATCCGGGCACCTGACGGGAGATGCGCACTTCCCCCTTTGAGATGATGAACAGACGATTTCCGGGCTCCCCTTCGTGGAAGATCGTTTTTCCTGAGCGGAACTCTTGCTCGCGGCAAATCTCTGCGACCTTGGCCAGTTCGGTGTCATCCAGGTCCGCAAAGATTGCTGCTTGCTTGATGAGCGCTGTGTCCATGACCGCTCTCCGATCAGGCGAAAGGAGGATTGCCCTTGCAAGCTATTGGCGTCGCTGAAAGCCAGCAAGCGAAACGACTCGTTGCGCCACCAGACTTGCTCACGGCGTTGCGCATACCGTTGGCTATCGGTTTCGTACTCCTCGACGGTGCTTTGGAGCGATTGCTGATCGTGGTGGTGGCTGCCGCTACCGATTTCTTCGATGGGATCTGGGCCCGCCGGGTGGGTGGTTCGCGATTTGGAGTTTGGCTCGATCCCGTGGCCGACAAACTGTTCATGCTCGCGGCTTTCATCGCGGTCCTGCACAGTGGTGCGCTCACCTGGTACGAGATTGCGGCGGTGTTGTTGCGGGACATAGTCGCCGCGGCCGCGTTTTTGGGCACCGTCATCCGCCGGCGGCCAACGACCCTTCCGGCGCGCGCAGGTGGCAAGGCAGTGACCGTGTGCCAGCTCCTCACGCTCCTCGCGTTCGTGGCGAATTCCGACCTCGTTCGCCCACTCGCGTGGGCAACCGCCGCGATTTCACTTTACGCCATCGCCGACTACATGCGCGTCGGCCTGGCGCGACCTTCCAAGCCGCGGTGATGCGAGAAATGACCGTGTCAAACGTCCGCTCGGTACGGCTCGAATGGCAGGGGAATGGACTGCGTTTTTCCGGGAGTGGAACCCAACCGCACACGCCGAGCATCACGATAGACGGTGACGGCGAGGACGGACCCTCACCGATGATCACGCTCCTCCTGGCCTGTGCCGGCTGCTCGGGGGCTGACGTGGTGGAGATCCTCACCAAGATGCGCGTGCGGTTGACCCAGCTCAGGATCGAAGTCGAAGGCCTCCGCCGCGCCGAACCCCCTCGTCGGTATACGACGATTCGTTATCGATACCAACTCGCTGGCGAGGGGCTCGATCCGTCCAAAGCCGAGCGCGCCGTGGCGCTCTCTCTCGAAAAGTACTGCTCAGTGGTGCACTCTCTCGCACCGGATATCTCGGTCGAATACAACGTCGAACTTGTTTAGAGCGCTGCTGTTTCTCCCGGTCGCTTGCCTGTTGGCGACGGAAGTCACAGCACAGTGGACGCCAGAGTGGCAGGTTCAGGGCCTCGGCACGGTGCTTGCGACTCCCTTTGTCGGTGCTGGGCTGGGAATCGGCGTTCGGTCTGGTGGGAGGGTCCGGACAGCGCTTTCAGTCAGTGGAGGGTCCCGAGAGGCTAGTGTGGCCGTACGAACGGAGGCGGTGGCGAGCTTTCACTTGACTGCGTTTCGCGCGCGCGGGTGGGCCCCTTATGCTGGTGGTGGCGTGGCGGTGACGTTCACGCGTGACGCGGTCTGGGAAGCGTTGACGATGCTCGTTGGTATTGAGACGAATCCGGGAGGAAGGAGCGGGTGGTTTTTCGAGGGTGGTGTTGGTGGCGGGTTACGGGTATCCGCAGGTTTTCGCGGGCGGATCCTGTGACCGACCGGGGGTAAAAGCAAAGACCCCCACGAGGTGGAGGTCGAAAGGCATCACGCGTTGCTTTTCCCGCTAGCTCGTTGCCCCCACCGTTGAACCGTGTTGAATCACGGGCTGACAATAGCGCTCACCGAGACCTCGCAACTTGCTCACGTCTTCCTCGGAGAGTTCGGGATACCGCTCGGACAGGTATTCTACCGTGTCGTCGAACCAGTCTTTCTGATGCTCCGGCTGAGCCTGCAGCACGCCGCACCGGAGGATGTGACTGAACAACTCGTCTCTAGCTTTCTCGAAGGCGGTGGGATTACTCAACTTAGCCGATCGTTTCTTGCCCATTGGCCGTGCTCCTTGGTGAAGGACCCGTGGTTCCCGGCTGAAAGGTAAAGGTCAACAAGTCTTCTTGCAAACAGCGCGCCGAACTGGAGATACGTCGATTACATTGGGGTGGCGCGCGCAGAAACTGACGGTTGCGATTAGGGTAGATGTACAGAGATTGGAGTAGTCGATGAGTGAGCCAACATATGACAAATCTCGTGAACGGCGCCTGGTAGAGCTCTTGCGCGCGCTAGCTGCTCACATCGCTGGCTTGAAGAGCGATGACGCCTTACTGAGTGCCGGCCCAGAGCTGCTCAAAATGATGGGGGATGCGCGCTCCGAGCTGTTCCACTATGAAGTGCGGTGCACATATGACACGCCGGAAGTTGCTGAGAGTCGGCGGATCGTTGAGCTCGCACGCCGGCAGACGGAGTCGCTGGATCTCGATTCGGATGCTGATTTCGGAGACTCAGAGGAGGACGTCCCGTGGCGCGATCCGTGATGAAGATGTTCTATCTGGCGCTTGGTGCTGTCGCGCTGATCGGTGGTGCGGCGATTTGGATGGCTCGCGGAGGTTCGGGCGGGAGTGAAGGTGTCACGTCGGTATCGAGCGCAGCGCTGGCTAGTGTCGGCGAGTATGAGGGGTACGTTGAGGGAAGCGATTCGGCTCCGGTTGAAGTCGTGGAGTTCGCCGATTTTCAGTGCCCCGCGTGTGCGCGCTTCACGATCCTGAGCGGTTCGGACATTCGCACGGGCTTGGTTGAGCGCGGCCTGGCACGCTGGCGGTTTCACGATTTTCCTCTCCCCAATCACCAACACGCGATTCCCGCCCACCACGCCGCCGCCTGCGCGGATGAACAGGGGCAGTTTTGGGCAATGCACGACCAGCTGTTCTTCAATCAAGGACGTTGGGCGCGCGACTCCCGACCCACGAGACGGTTTCGCGAGTATGCCCAAGCCATCGGGCTCGACGTTGACCGCTTCGAGGCCTGTATGGAATCGGATCGGTATCGAGCGCGGATTGAAGCGGGCAAGAACGAGGCAGTTGCGCTCGGCATCAACTCGACCCCGAGTTTTCTCATCGGCGACATAGTAGTCGCCGGTGCGTTGCCCTACGATAGCATCAAGACTCTGGTAGAGAAGGCGGCAGCGCGCGCGGCGAGATGATCCACCGGATGGCAATCGCCACGCTCTCTCTTGTGGGATTACTCGTGGCGACCTACCTCTGGCTGTGGAAGCTCGGGTTCCTCGGCGTGATCGTATGTGGTTCAGGGGCGTGCGAAACGGTTCAGCTCAGCGCGTACGCGGAGATTCTTGGGCAACCCGTCGCATTCTACGGTGTGGTAGGATATCTGGTGCTGCTCGTCGTCAGCCTCGTTGGACTCCAGCCACGGTGGGTGGATAGGATCGGCCCCAGCCTCGCGCTGCTCGTACTCTCGGGCGGGGGCCTCGCCTTCACGCTCTACCTGACCTATCTCGAGGCGTTCGTCATTCGGGCTTGGTGCCGGTGGTGCTTGGTTTCGGCGGCGATCATCCTGGCCATCTTCGTCGTAGCGACCATCGGCTACCGGGCATCCACCCGTAACACCTCAGCTACGCACGCAGAGCGCTAGCGGACCTCGGTTCTCATTCCTCGTGCTCCTCATATCGCTCCTTGAGCGTGGCAACCACCGCTGGATCTGCGAGTGTCGTCACATCACCCAACGCGCGGCCGGCTGCGATGTCCTTGAGTAGCCGCCGCATGATCTTTCCACTTCGCGTCTTGGGGAGATCCGCCGAGAAAATGATATCGGCTGGCCGTGCAATCGGTCCGATCTTCTTCGTCACGTGGTTCTTGAGCTCACCAACGAGGTCGGCGCTCGCCTCATGACCAGCTCCCACCGTCACGAATGCGGCTATGACCTCGCCTTTCAGCTCGTCTGGCTTGCCGACCACCGCGGCTTCCGCAACCGCTGGGTGCGAGACTAACGCGCTTTCCACCTCCATTGTGCCGATACGGTGACCGGCGACGTTGAGCACGTCGTCGACTCGTCCAAGGATCCAGAAGTACCCGTCGCCATCCCGTTTCGCACCGTCACCGGGAAAGTACAGCCCTGGAAACCGGCTCCAGTACTGATCGCGGTATCGTTGATCATCGCCATAGATCGTCCGCAACATCCCCGGCCACGGTTTGGTGATGGCGAGAAAGCCACCACCCTCCTTGATCGGTTCCCCCCCGCCGTCCACGAGCTCCGCGTGAATCCCCGGGAACGCAACGGTCGCCGAGCCCGGCTTGGTGGCGGTGACGCCCGGAAGGGGCGTGATCATGATCCCGCCTGTCTCCGTCTGCCACCACGTGTCGACAATCGGACACCGTTTCCCGCCGATATGCCGGTGATACCAGATCCACGCCTCCGGGTTGATTGGCTCGCCCACCGTCCCGAGAAGACGCAATGATCGGAGGTCGTGCTTCGCGGGGTAGTCCGCGCCCCATTTCATGAACGCGCGAATCGCGGTCGGGGCTGTGTAAAAGATGGTGACACCATACTCTTCGACGAGGCTCCAGAAGCGATCCTTGTCGGGCCAATCTGGTGCCCCCTCGTACATGAAAACGGTCGCGCCCAGCGCAAGCGGACCGTACACCACGTACGTATGGCCCGTGATCCAGCCGATGTCGGCCGTGCACCAATACACGTCCTCGTCCTTTAGGTCGAAGACCCACCGAGTGGTTGCAACAGCTTGGGTGAGATATCCCCCCGTCGTGTGCACGATACCTTTTGGTTTGCCCGTCGTCCCCGAGGTGTAGAGGATGAAGAGCATTGACTCCGCATCCATCACGGCTGGCTTGCAGTAGGGTTTGGCACTCTCCATCAACTCGTGATACCAGACGTCTCTTCCGTCTCGCATGTGCACGAGAGCTTCGTCGACGTCGCGGCTGGTGTGGCGCCGGACAACGATTACGTGGGTTACCGACGGTGTGTCGGCCACGGCGGCATCTACGCTGCGCTTCAGCGGAACGGTCGACCCCCTTCGGTATCCTATATCCGCAGTGATCACGATCTTGGCTTGGGCGTCGTTGATCCGGTCGCGGAGCGCATCGGCCGAGAACCCCCCAAACACGACGGAGTGGGGCGCGCCGATCCGGGCACATGCGAGTAACGCGACCGCCGCTTCGGGAATCATCGGTAAGTAGACTGCAACACGATCACCGCGCTTCACCCCCAGCGATTTCAGGACGTTCGCGAACTTGTTCACCTCGCGGTGTAGCTCCCAATAGGTGATGGTGCGGCGGTCTCCAGGCTCTCCCTCCCACAGCAGCGCCACCTTGTTCCGGTGCGCCGTTCGCACGTGACGGTCGAGGCAGTTCACTGACACGTTGAGCTTGCCACCGACGAACCACTTTGCGTGCGGTGCCTTCCACTGCAGAACGCGTTTCCACGGCTTGAACCACTCGAGCTGTTTTGCGTGCGTGGCCCAAAACCGCTCAAGGTTTCGTGCGCCGTCACGGTAGACGGCTTTGGACTTAGCATGTGCAGCTTGCTTGAAGTCCGCTGGAGGGGGAAAGGTACGCCGCTCTTTCAGAAGAGTGTCGAGTTGCTCGGTCATGAACCCACCTTTGCGGTCACGGGAACGCGTGCTCGGTGATGTTGACGTCACGGAGATCGGGGCGTATGTTGGCGCCGCTGCAAAGCCGTTCGAGGCCGGCGTCCGTCTGGGGGCGCCGCCCGGCGCTGCCCCGATGTTCACCCAGAAGGAGTGTGTAGCATATGCCCCGCACCAACGGCAGAGTCAAGTGGTTCAACGACGTCAAAGGTTATGGTTTCATCGAGCGCGACGGAGGGCCCGACGTGTTTGTCCACTATTCGTCCATCGAGGCCGAGGGTTTTCGGACACTCAAGCCGAATGACGAGGTGGAGTTTGAGCTCGAAGAGGGCCCGAAGGGACTGCACGCCAACAAGGTCACTCGACTCTGAGCCCACCGGTTCCCACGACAGTTCAATTTAAGGCCCGACGATCGTCGGGCCTTTTTCTCGGCACAAGCGTTGCGGTGTTGAATCAAACGGCGTGCTGCGTGGGTACGACAGAGGCGACGCAAAACGGAGCGGCGGCTCTAAGTGAAGATGGAGAAATATCTTGGAGCCTGCCGAGCCACGCCGGTCACCACGTAGGACCCGAGCCCGACTTGAGAGCCGCAGGAGTCGCGCGTGCGCCAGGCCAATATCAAATGGCATCAACGTGTTCTCGTTGCGCCCGAGATGCTCGGCCTCCAAACACGGTCGGCGTTTCGAAGCGTCGCGCTTGCAGCGTTGAAGGAGATGCCGGAGGGCGCTGGACGTCTCATCGTCGACCTGACCGCGACGCGTGCGGTCGACAGCGCCGGACTCAGCTCCCTGATCCTCGTGCAGCGGCGCGCTGCCAGTCGCCGACAGGTCGTGTGCCTTCGTAACGTCGGTGAGGAGCTGCGTTTTCTCCTCGTTCTGACCAAGCTCGAAGATCTATTCGAGTTCGACCAATCCCCCTCCTAGCAACCCAGCGACCGTTCTCGACGCGTTCACCGAGCCTCGTGTATATTGGCTCCATGATCGCTGCCGACCGACACACCCTCGCGCTGCTTTCGAATCGCTAATGCCTGACGCCTCACGCAAGGTGCTCTTCGTGGAAGATGAGGCGGATCTACGGCGGGCCTACGCGCGATTCTTCAAGGGCCGGTTCGACATGGAGTTCGCTGGCACTGGTGCGGAGGCACTCACGAGGTTCCGTTCGTTTCGTCCCAACGTCGTCGTGTTGGACATGCAACTCCCCGACACGGACGGGATCGATCTCCTCCGGCAGCTCCGAACCACCGCACCAAAGATTCCGGTGATCATCACCACCGCTTACGTGAGCATGGAGCCGCTGGTCGATGTCATGGGAATGGGCCACAGCGGGTATCTCGTTAAGCCCTTCGACCTGAACGAGCTCGCCCATCGCATCGATGCCGCTGAGTGACGTCGCCGTCACACTGAGAGAGGTCTCACGGCGTTACGGGCACCGGCCAGTCCTCCAAGACGTTTCCCTCGACATCGGATTTGGAGAGGTTCTTCTTCTCATGGGGAAGAACGGGGCCGGCAAGACCACACTGCTCAGGCTGATCGCAGGGCTCGCGCGCCCCAACAGTGGGAGCATAGAGCGGTTTGGATCGGTTGGCATGGTGGCACATCACTCCATGCTGTACGACGCCCTGACTGCCAGCCAGAACCTCGCTTTCTTTGCAAGGCTGCACGGCCTGCCAAGCGGCCGAGTCGTCCACGCGGCTCTCGAACGGGTCGGCCTCGCTGCCGTTCACGATCAGGCGATAGCGACTTTCAGCCGGGGAATGCTCCAGCGCCTGGCCATCGCCCGTGCACTTCTTCCAGAACCAGAGATCTTGTTGCTCGACGAGCCCCTTAGTGGCCTCGATGACACCGGAACCACGTTGGTCACCGACATGCTGAAGGCCCTGCGCGATCGTGGCTGCGCCGTGGTGATTGCGAGCCACCAAATTACCGAACTCCTCCCCCTGGGAACGCGCGTCGGATACCTGGTTCGGGGACGGCTCGAAACCCCGGAGGTGCTGACCAACAAGACACCGGCCGAGGTCCTCGACCGCTATCGCGCTGCGGTGGCTCGTGAGCGCTAGCACGTTTGTCCGGGCGAGTCTCGCAGTAGCTGCGAAGGATCTCGCCATCGAATGGAAGACGAAAACTGCTTTCGTCTCTTCGATGGTGTTTGCCGTTCTGGTGCTGGCGGTGCTCTACTTCGCACGCGACCCCACCAGCGTGGCCACGATAGACGTGGCTCCGGGTGCGCTGTGGGTCACGTTCACCTTTGCCGCCATGGTGGGGCTCAATCGCGCATTCCTCCTCGAAAGAGAGAACCGGGCAATGGACGGGTTGCTCCTCACGCCCGCTCCCCCAACAGCGATTTTCGTAGGAAAGGTGCTCGGGAATCTCGTGTTCGTCGGAGTGGTGGAGCTGGCGTCGGTGCCACTGTTCATTTTGTTCTACGATCTTCCAATCGGCGCACAACTTCCCGAGCTGCTGCTGGTGATGGTCATGGCAACGGTGGCGTTTGTCGCCGTGGGAACCCTCCTCAGCGCCATGGTCGTGCGAACCCGTTTTTCCGAGATGATGCTTCCGGTTCTGCTGTTGCCGTTTCTCGTCCCACCAGTCGTGGGTGCCGTTCAGCTGACCGCTCGCATCTTGCTCGATCGTCCCTTGAGCGAACTCGCCGGCTGGCTTAAGTTGCTCGCCGCCTTTGATTTGGTGTTCTTGACATTGTCGATTCTGCTCTTCGAGGCCACGCTAGAGGAATGATCGGACGAGACGCAGCCCTGCGTACCGCGCGCCGCGGAGGTGTGGTCACGGTGCTCGCGCTCCTTGGCCTAGCCGCCATCTACGTCCGAGCGCTCGTGTTCACGCCGGTCGAGCGTTTCCAAGGTCCTGCGCAGAAGATCTTCTACATTCACGCGCCCGCCGCATGGGCGGCCCTGGTGGCGTTTGCCATCACAGGCATCCTGAGCCTGTTGTACCTGTTCCTCAAGGATCGCAAGCTGGACCTCGTTGCAGCCTCGTCGGCTGAAGTAGGCGTCGCATTTGGGATGGTGATGCTGACGACGGGACCGATTTGGGGAAAGCCGATCTGGGGTACGTGGTGGACGTGGGACGCACGACTCACATCCACACTTTTCATTTTCTTGCTGTTCGTGGGGTATCTGGCCCTACGTAACGCCGTGACTGATCCGGGAACCCGTGCAGCTTATTCCGCGGTCATCGGGATCATGGCGCTGGTGCTCGTTCCATTCATTCACGTCACTGTGTATTGGTTCCGCACTCTCCACCCGCAACCGGTCTTGGTCAAGCCCAGCTCGCCCTCACTTCCGGGAGTCATGTTGGTGACGCTGTTGCTCTCGATCGTGGTGTTCACCGTTCTCTACGTCGGCTTTACCATGCAACGATATGCGCTTGCCGTCTTACGAGAGCTGAAGGCAGAAGAGGTAGCTCGTGCAGTTTCCTGACAACGCTGGGTACATGGTCGCTGCGTATCTCGTGACGGCGGTGATCGTGCTCGCCTACGCCACCTCTCTCTTTCTCAGGCTCCGCAAGCACCGCTGAGCCCATGGCTGGCGCGTTTCCCGCCACGAGGATGCGGCGGCTGCGTCGGACCGGTGGCCTCCGGCGTCTCGTCCGAGAAACCCGGGTCACGCGAGCTCAGCTCGTGTGGCCGCTCTTCTTCACCGAAGAATCCAGCGAAGCCCCCGTGGCCGCGATGCCCGGCGTGTCGCGGCACCCGGTCCACTCGGCGCCAGTGCTCGCGCGGAAGGCCACCGACCTTGGTATCGGGGGAGTGCTGCTCTTCGGCATTCCGTCTACCAAGGACGAGCAGGGGAGTGGCGCCTATGACCCAAGCGGGGTCGTGCAACAAGCCGTGGCCCGACTGAAGGACGCCTCCCCAGACTTAGTCGTGATAACCGACGTCTGCCTCTGCGAGTATACATCCCACGGTCACTGTGGCGTGGTGCGGGAGGGGCATGTTGTGAACGACGAGTCGCTCGACTTGCTGGCCCGGGCCGCGGTCTCCCATGCGCGCGCTGGGGCCGATATGGTGGCGCCGAGTGACATGATGGACGGACGTGTTGCGGCGCTCCGTCGCGCGCTGGACGAGAACGGGTTTCAGGAAATGCCGATCCTGTCATACGCCGCGAAGTACGCGTCGGCGTTTTACGGCCCGTTTCGCGAGGCCGCCGGGAGCGCACCACAGTTTGGGGATCGACGCGGCTACCAGATGGATCCGGCGAATACCGACGAGGCTCTGCGCGAGATCGCTCTCGATCTGTCCGAGGGTGCCGACATTGTGATGGTGAAGCCCGGGATGCCCTGTCTCGATGTCATTCGCCGTGCGAAGGAGCGGTTTGGTGGTCCGCTTGCCGCCTACCAGGTGTCCGGCGAGTACGCCATGATCAAGCACGCGGCAGCGGCCGGAGCGTTGGACGGCAAGGCCGCGATGCGCGAGGCGCTCGACGCGATCTGTCGGGCCGGGGCGGACATTATCGTGACCTACGCGGCGCCGGAGGTTGCGCTCGAACCGTAGGCCGGCAAACCGCTAGCCGCCGCGAGGTTTTTCCTTTCCAGCTCGTGGTAGTAACAGCCCAGCCCACAATGCCGCCGCCGCCGCGCCGCCCAGGAGCGGGCCGGCCCAGTAGACGAAGTGTCCGTGCCACTCCTGCGCGATCAGCGCGGGACCAAACGCCCGCGCCGGATTCACGGCGGCGCCGGTTAGTGGTCCTCCCGCGAGGATATCGAAAAGCAAGACGAGGCCGATTGCAAATCCGCCCATCTTGGGCGCGTCTGGTGCAATAGCGGTTCCAAAGACGGCGCTCACGAGAAACAACGTGAGCACTGCCTCGATCACCAAGGCCTCCGTGCCGAGCAACGTGCCGGAAATGCGCGGAACGCCATACCCCGTCACTTCGGCTGCCACGACCGGGAACAGCCAGCGTACCATGAGCGCGGCGAGGATGCCGGCGAGCAGCTGGGTGAGGACGTACAGGCCCCCGAGCTTTGAGTCCATCCTGCGCGCGAGCCATACCGCAAAGGTGATGGCGGGATTCAGGTGCCCACCCGAGATATTCATGGTCGCTGTTACCATCACGGCAAACACAACGGCGTGCGCGGTCGCGATGCCGAGGAGGCCTAGCCCGCCGCCCGTATGGGCGTCGATCACGACGGCGCCCGCCCCCACGAACACGAACGCGAACGTGCCCAGAAACTCAGCGGCCAATGGACGTAAGATCTCGCGCATGGTCGACTGCGCTCCTCTCGGCTAGGCTTGGTCTGACTTCCTCAATACCACCACCGCGTTCACGCCACCGAAGCCAAAGGAATTCGACATCACGATGGTGGGAACTCCTTCGAGGCCACCGTTGGCGAGGTAGTTCAGATCGCACGCGGTGTCCGGTTGATCCAGATTCACCGTTGGCGGCAACCAGTCCCGCGACATCCCGAGAGCACAGACGGCTGCCTCGATGGCGCCGCTCGCTCCGAGCGCGTGACCGTAATACGCCTTCGTACCGCTAATGGCAAGCCGGTAGGCATGCGACCCGAACAGGCTCTTGAGCGCGAGTGTTTCCGTCGCGTCATTGAGAACGGTCGAAGAGCCATGGGCGTTTACATAGCCGACCTCGTGTGGGGCCACGTGCGCATCGGACAACGCCAACGCCATAGCCCGCTGTGCCTCTCGTCCATCGGGTTTGGGTGCCGTCATGTGGTGTGCGTCGTTTGTGAGCCCAAAGCCCAGGACGTCCGCGTACAATTTTGCGCCACGCGCCACCGCACGATTTCTTCGCTCCAGCACCAGCACGGCAGCGCCCTCGCCCATGACAAATCCGTCGCGCGAGCGATCGAACGGGCGACACGCCCGCGACGGGTCGTCGTTCCGCGTAGACATGGCGCGAATGATCGTGAACGCACCGAAGCAGAGCGGTGAGAGCGGCGCCTCCGATCCGCCGGCGATCATGACGTCGGCGAGCCCCTGCCGGATGGCATTCAAGGCGTCCCCGATGGCCACGGTGCCGGAGGCGCACGACATGGCATTGGTCGAGTTTGGTCCGGTAAAGCCGAACTCAATGGCGATGTTGCAGGAGACGGCGCCTCCGAAAACGCTCAGCGCGAGTGCGGGGTCGACCGAGCGAATGCCCTCCCGGCGGTAGATCTCCGCCTGTGCCTCGGCGAGACCGACGCCACCCAATGCCGATCCCATCATCACCCCGATTCGATCGCGGTCTTCACGCGGTACCTGCAACCCCGCATCTTCGATCGCCATGCGAGTGGCAGCCACCCCGAATTGCGAGAAGCGATCAAAGCGCCTCGCCGCCTTGGTAGTGAGGTGGTCCTTCGGATGAAAGCCATCGACCTCGGCGGCCATCCGGCTGCGAAACGAACTGGCGTCGAATCGCGTGATCTCTCGGATTGGTGAGCGCCGCCCACGTAGCCCGTTCCACATGCCCTCGACCCCAATGCCACTGGCCGTGACACAGCCGATACCCGTAATGGCAACCTCGGTCACCGCTCCGCCTCGCGTTTCACACCCGCGAGTGTGCGGGATGCGATGTGATGAATGAATATCGGACCGATGACCATGTTGGCGGCCAAAGATCCCACCAAAGGCCAGCGTGGTCCAGTCCATTTATGCTCGATCTTCACATCCACCCTTCCATCTTCCGTCGTGAGCCGCCACTCGACGTCCATACCTCGTGTGATTCCGCGCACGTGCCGATAGCGGATGACGTGCGCCGGGCGCTCGATCTCCATGCGCGAAACCCACCATGTGGGATACCGAAACGGTCCGAACGCACGCCACGCCGCCATGTCTACCAGGCCGTCGTCGTGGTCGCCCTCGAGCATGTGGACCCACCGGTAATGCGGAAGGAACTGAGGCCATCGCTCGACATTCGACGCCACCTCGAAGACGCGTTCGATCGGCGCATCTACGGTTATTCGGTCAATGGTGTACATCTGTTTTCTTCCAAGTCGCGACGAGACGGTACCCGGCCCGACGCTGCACCGATCCGTCGAGACCCGCCCGCTGCAGCAGTCCAGCCAGCTCACTCGGCGTGAAGCCGCGCCGGACCGAGACCATTCCGTCCCGACGACTGACCCGGTGGAACCGGAGCACGTAGGACGCCATCCAGATTCCCCAGACCGCCGGCCAGCGGCGTTCGAGGTCGGCGATAACGACCCCGACGCGGGCGAGGCGGTCGAACTGGGCGAGCAGTCTCACAGCTGTCTCACGGGAAAAGTGGTGGAGCAGCTGGCTTGCCACCACCACGTCAACGGATCGTTCCTTGAGCGGGAGCGCCAAGACGTTCGCACGCAGCGTGACCAGCCCGCGCGAACGACAGAGCCGCGTGGCCGCTGCGTGCCAGTCGAGGGCGATCCACCGCAGCGCTCTATGGTTACAGTCGTGTGCAAGGGAGGCCGCGACGTCTCCCATCCCCGCGCCAACGTCGAGGACGGTGATCGCCCTCGTCGTCGCGATGGGGCCGAGCAGGCTCGTGAGCCCGGCACGCACCGCAGCCTGACCACCCAGCAGGGCGTTTGCGCGAGCGATATCTCGCAGCGTCGCCACCGCGACGTCGGTGTCACAGTGCGGCGAGTCTAGCGCCTCATGTCCCACCGCCGGCAAGGTCACCCGGCTCACGGGGTGTCAGATCCGTGCACAGTCGTGTACCCACTGCGAAAGTGGAGGAGCGGCGCTCGATCATACGTGCTACCCCCGACCACTCGCCCCAGAAAGACCGTATGATCGCCCGCGGCCAACCGATGCCAGCGTTCGCAAACGATGTGCGCCACCGCTCCGTCGAGGAGCGGAAGCCCACCGGGTCCCTCGCGGCAGGTGACGGAACGGAATCGGGCTTCCGCACTGCCGGCGAATTGTTGGGACAGACGCTGCTGGTCCCGAGCCAGGATGTTGATCGCAAACATGCGCGCGTTCTCGAGCGCCTCGTGAAAAGGATCGCTGTGGTTGACGCAGACGAGCAGAAGCGGTGGCTCGAGCGACACGGCGGCCACGGCCGTGGCCGTCATGCCCACCGCCTGTCCGCTCTCAGTGAGCGTGGTGGCGACCGTCACACCCGAGGCGAATTGCCCGAGGAGCTCGCGGAACTGCTCCGGGCTCGCCGAGGGGCGCTCGCCTATTTGATGAGCTGCCATGCGAAGGACGTGCGCAGCACCGCGTGCGGCGGGGCAAAGTTACCGGTCACCGCCACGAGCACATCCGCGAGTTCCGGACGAGCGGCGAGACGGTGCGTGATGTGATTGAAGATGCCGGGGTGGGCGACCGCCCAGCTGACCAAACGCTCGACCGTCCACTTTCCACCAAAGGCACGACGCCGCGCGGCGTCGTACGGCGCCAGAGCTGATTTGCTCAGTTGATCCCTCGCGAGCGCAGGCAACGTAGCCTCCGTCAAGAGCTCTGCCCCATGCAGGGCGGCGTACACGCCCTCTCCGGTGAACGGGTCATGAAAGTCGGCGGCGTCACCCACCAGCACCACGCGGTCCGCAGTTGCTCGAGAAACCCACCGGCCGAACGGGCCCACCGCTCGCACGGGCGAAACGCGCGTCGACGATCGAAGACGTTCGCAGACCGCAGGGTAGTCCCGGAGGAGGTGGTTGAACGAGGCCTGCGGAGGTTTCTCGATGCGGACGCGCGCGAGGTCGACCACCACGGCGACGTTCGTGACTCCCTCACCCAGGGGTGCAAGACCGGCGTACCCGTTGCGCCCGACGTACATTTCACCGACATCGCCCATGCCGGCGACGCCAACGGCATGGGTCACGAATGCGATGCGTCGCCGCTTACGTCGGCGACTCACCCCCAGGACACGACCGATCCTGGTGTTCAGCCCATCGGCGGCGACAATGAGGCGCGCGCGCATGATATCACGCCGCCCGCCCGAACGGATGGACAGGGTGCGGTAGCGACCGCTGTCCTCGCCGAGGTTCTCGACGATGGTGTTTTCGAGCAGACGCGCACCGCGGCGCACGGCCGCCTCGACGAGGAGAGCATCGAAGCGCTCGCGCCGTAGCGCCAACCCGTAGTCGCTGTGTCCGCGAAAGCCGTGACTGGCTACAAACCTGCCGGTCACGCTGCTTCCATCGGGCGCGACGAGTCGCATGCCGGTGAGCTTGCTCGCCCCCGCATCCGGACCCTCGACCGCCGCACGTACGCCGAGGCGGTCCAAAACCCGGGTGACTTGGGGGCTGAGATACTCTGCACATGGTTTCGCGCGTGGGAACACGGCCCGCTCGACCAGTGTGACGTCGACCCCACGCTCGGCGAGCAAAGCGGCGGCAGCGCTCCCGGCGGGGCCGGCACCAACGACTGCGACATCGGTCCAACCGCCGCGCATCATCGGCTCGTGTCGAACGTAACTGGGTTCACGACCACCACAGCCATGCCCCCGCGGCTGCGAGAGCCCCCATGCCCGTCGAGATGAAGTTCACCGTGTCGTTCGTGATGACCGGGCTCCCGCGGTAGCGCCTGGCGTGCCGGCCACAGCGGTGTAACGGTTGCTCGATCTCCACAGCACAGGCGTCACAGTAGTACACGCCCTGTGCGGCGGCCCCGAGAATCGAATCCGACAGCATGCCCAATGTTCCAGCCACGAGCCCGGTGAACGCAACCACGGTTCCGATTCCCAGTATCCACGCGATCCCCGTGAGGGTTGTCGCTCCCGCGATGCCCGCTGCGGTTCCCAGCACCGTGACGCCGCCAGACGTTCCGTGCGGAACCGGTCGTCCCGAGGTGATGAGTCGTGGGCGCGTCCTGGCATGAACACCGATCTCGGTTGCCCACGTGTCAGCCTGTGCCGTGGCAAGTGCACCGACCAGAACCGGCCACCCGAGGCTGCTGTTGAACCCAACCAAGATCGCCCCCACCGCTGGCCACAGTCCGTTGGCAAGCACTTGCGCGGCAGTTCGGCCCCGCCCGGGGACGTCTGGGTGATCGATTCTCTCGCTTTGGGCGTTCATCCTGCTGAGCAGACTTCCCGAAACGAAGAAGAGCGCGAGGAGCGCGGCACCAGCGATGTCAGCCCCCACGAAAACCGCAGTGCCGACCAGCGCGGCGGCAAGCATACCGTCGGTCGTCAGCCAATCGAGCGTGCGAGCAGTGACGGCGAGCGCCGCGGCAAGCGTCGCGGCGAGCGGCAGGTTCACTCTGGCCCCGACGCGCTTGTGCGGTCGAATAGCAGTTCTCGCAGAATGCGTTTCTTCAATTGCTCTGGTGCCCGGCGGGACACGGTACGGGCTTCGAGGAAACGGAGGTAGGCTGTCTCGAAGCGGGCCAGGGCCAAACAGCTTTTGCAATCTTCGAGGTGCGCGCGAACTCTGGCAACGTGCTCCCGAGTCAGTTCTCGATCCAGGTATGCGTAGAGATGCTCGAACGCCTCACGACAGTCCATTCGTATTCGGCGCTCTTTCACGGTGCTTTGGGTTTGATGTACCCCATCTCGACCGCATATTCGTAGAGGCGGCGCTGTAGCTGTTGTCGGGCGCGGAAGATGCGGGACTTGACAGTTCCCACTGGTACTTGGGTAATCTCAGCGATCTCTTGGTACGACAACCCCTCGATGTCGCTCAGAACGATGGTTTCGCGAAACTCATCCTGAAGATCGTCGATCGCTCGAATGACCTCGTCATCGACGATCTGATTGAAGAACTGACCTTCGGGATCCTTGTCCTGGACCTCATCGAACACCGTGAACGCTTCGACATCCCCGACGTCGACCTCGGGCCCCGTTCGGCGACTCTTGCGATACTCGTTAATGAACGTGTTCCGAAGAATCGTGAGGAGCCAGGCGCGAACGTTCGTACCCGGCCGATACTGGTGCCAGGCGCGAAACGCCTTGAGCATCGTCTCCTGTACGAGATCCTGAGCCTGGTCCTCGTTGGCTGAGAGTCTGAGCGCCACACGATAGACCGCATCGAGATGCGGAAGCGCCTCTTTCTCAAAAGCGTCGCGTTTTGCCTCCGAGCTACCGGGCACGATCCCAAAAACCTTTCCTCTGGCTTGTATGCGGGTTCAGGCGTACAATCGCTCGCGAATCTTCGACGCGCAATGCTGCTCCACGAACGCCTCGCGAGCAACCGGGTGCTCCCTTCCCTACGACGTGTTACCAGTGTAGGGTTCCCGAGTCCTCGACAGGCGAGCCACGGAGGAACGTACGTCTTCCCATGACATCGGTAGCCGCTCACGTCGACCCCATCATCCCCCTCTCAGTGCTCGAAGCCGTTCGTTCGGTCGACATACCGCTATCGGACGAATTGGGTGAGCTGGATGACGAGCTGGTTGCCAAGCGCCTTGGAATGAGCCGCACCGTGGCGCGGGAGATTGCGCGGTATTCGAACCTCGTGCGGCGCCGATCCCGTGTCGAGATGGAAGAGGTGGTGGGGTTGCTACGGCTGGTCGGTCGGCGGGCAGACGCCGTCCGGGTGTTTGCCGACGCGGGACAGCGCGCGGCGCTGTACGCCACGACACGGCTGCGGATTCCCGCGCGTGTGGTGAATCGCGCGCTGCCACAGGTAGTGAGCCGTCGCCTGGGGTTGGTCCTCGCCCGCCGGGCCCTCACTCGATCCCTGGGTGCCGCACTGAGCCGGGACGGTGACAGCGTCATCGTGATGGTGGCCGACTCGCCGTCGGCACGCGCCACGCCGGAGGGGACCGCGTGTGGCATGTACGCCGCAGCGGTCGAAGCCATTCTTGAATCGATGACCGCCATCGATTGGCAGGTTTCCCATCCTGACTGTCGCGCTCGCGGTGATGAGCTGTGCCGTTGGCATACCGCGCCGGAGCGCGCAGCGTAGCTGACATGACCAGATTACCGCTGGATCAAAAGCAACTCCGAGCAAGCCTCGATGCCCTCCATCTCGATGGTTGGCTGTGCTTCGACTTTCACGGCATCAATCCCGTGGTCAACCGGATCGTTACCTATCAGGGGATGGTGACGAGAAGGGTGTTCGTTTGGCTGCCAGCTACGGGTAGTCCGCAGCTGATCGTTCACCGAATCGACCGTGATGCCATTACCGGATTTGACGGTGAGGTCATCGAGTACACGACGTGGGAAGATCTCCATCGCGTTCTCGAGCCGCTGGTGAAAGGCCGTCAGGTGGCCATGGAAGTCTCTCCAGATGATGCGGTGCCGTATCTCGACCGGGTGCCTCACGGTGTGGTACAACTCCTCGAGGGCTTTGGCGCGACCATCGAGTCTTCTGCCGCGTTGGTCACCAAGTTTGCGTCGCAGTGGTCCGCCACGGACCTCCGGGATCATCGCAAAACAGCCGAGCAGATCGCCGAGATCGCCCGCCGCACCCTGGCGCGCGTCGTCCATCTCGTAGGCAAGGCGCGCGAGTACGACGTCCAGCAGGAGGTCCTCGGCGCGTTGTCGGCGGCCGGGTTGAAAACGGAGGATCCGCCGATCGTGGCGTTTGGCGAGAATGCGGCGAACCCACACTACGCCCCCCGCCCCGAGTCGAGTGCAACGCTGGAACGCGATCAGGTAGTGCTGCTGGACCTATGGGCTCGCCCGGGTCCCGGCGCGGTCTGGGCGGATCAGACGTGGATGGCCTTCGCGGGGGCCCAGCCACCCGATGAAGTGGAGCAGGTGTGGCAGGCCACGCGAGACGCACGGGATGCTGTGGTCGAGCGGTTGCGCGTGGCCCATGAGCAGGGAGAGGTGGTGAGCGGTGCCACGCTCGACGATTCCGCACGACAAGTGCTCACAGAGCGTGGGTACGGAGAGGCTTTCGTGCACCGCACCGGCCACTCGATCGATGCGGAGCTGCACGGTTCGGGACCACACCTCGACAACTTCGAGACGCGTGATGTTCGCGAGATCGTGCCGGGGGTGGGATTCTCCGTTGAACCGGGCGTTTACCTTCCCGGGCAGTTTGGTGTTCGCAGCGAGATCAATGTGGTGCTCACCGACAAGGGACCCGAGGTTACTCCACTCGAGCCGCAGCGGGAGCTGATCGTCCCGACGTGAGCGGTGACCGTGTGATGACCGCCTGCTCCTCCCACTTCTCGAAACCCAACCACGTCAGGTACACCACGGCTACCCACAGCACGGTGCCGACGGCCGCGTGGAGGCCACGCCAAATGGCCGGCAGCATTTCGAGCACCATGACGGCCGCCACCCCAACCTGAACACCGACCAACCCGAAACACACCCACGCTGCCGTCTTGATTCTCGCCGGAGCCCGCTTGAAGCTCAACTGGAGTGCTAAGCCACCGATGTACAGCGTTAGCGCGTACGCGAGCAGTCGATGCGTCCAATGAATGTGTGTGAGTCCGCTTTCCGTGGCCGGCGGCCACACCGCTCCACTACAGAGGGGGAACCCCAAACATGCCGGACCAGCGCCCACGTTGGCTGTTACCCCCCCCAAGAGCAGCACCAGCGCGGTGAGGCCCAACGCTCCGACGATTGGCCATCGAGGGTTGAAACGCCACGCTGGGGTCTCGTCGGACGGCTCGTCCGCCCGCAACCCCACGATCATCACGACCGCGAGCAGCGCGAGGGCCGTGCTCAAGTGCAGGACGACGGCCGTTGGCGGCAGCTCGAGCCACACCGTGACGGCGCCGAGAAAGACCTGTGTGAGCAGCAGCGCCACGCCAAGCAGCGCAAGCCGTCCAGTGGCCCGCAACCGAGGGCCGCCGTCCGATCTGGCGCGTATGAGTGCTACGGCAGCGAGTGCGAAGACGAAGACGCTCACCGCTGCTGCCATGAGGCGATGCCCCCATTCGATGACCGTCGCGGGATCAGCGAGGCTTGGAATGAGACGGCCGTTACAGAGCGGCCAGTCGTCACCACAACCCATGCCGGACCCCGTGATGCGGACGAAGGCACCGAGGACGATCAGTGCGTAGATGACGCCAGCAGTCGCGAAGGCGAGATAGCGAACCGTTTTCATTGAAGTACGAATCCGAATATGACGAAAAGTATGGTTGCCCCCGTGGCGGCAATCAGTGCGTATGGCAACTGCGTTCGGACATGATCGATGTGATCGGTCGCGGAGGCCATCGACGCAACGATGGTGCTATCGGATATCGGTGAGCAATGGTCGCCGAAGATGCCACCACCAAGCGCAGCGGCAACGGTCAGGGCAGGGTGGAGGTCGAGGAGCGCAATCATCGGTATCACAATTGGGATCATGATAGCAAACGTTCCCCAAGACGTACCGGTGGCGAATGCGATGAAACACGCCAAGAGAAAGACGATCGCCGGTATCACGCCTGCCGGCAACGTCGCTTGTGCCGCCTGTGCCACGAAGATTCCCGTGCCGAGCTCCCGGGTCGTGGTGCCGATCGTGAACGCGAGCGACAGCACGATCACGAGTGGCACGAGGCCTTGGATGCCTTTGATCACGTTTTCGCTCATTTCGTCCAATCGCATGATGCCCTGGATCGCATAGGCGACGGCACCGACCCCGAGGCCCACGATGACCCCCCACAAAACGGCTTGCGAGCCGCTGCCCGCCTTGATATTTCCGTCACCCGTGAGCCACAAGACCACGGGTACTGCAAGCACCATCGCACCGATAGGCAGCACCATGTTGATGGCTCGATGCGGGATGCCCGGCTTCGCGCCAACAGCAGCGACGTCTTCGGCGATCATCGGCTTTGCACCGTCCCGCAGCAGTTTCCCTTCGATCTTCACTCGGCGCTCGGCCTCTCGCATCGGGCCGATATCCCATCCAGTGGCGACGACGATGAGCGCGAGCACTAGCGCCAGAATGGCGTAGAAGTTCAACGGGATGGTGGCGTAGAAGAGGAGCTCGGGGCTGTTGGCGCCCTGGGCCGCCAACAGTCCGATTACGTACGCGAACCAGGCGTTGAGGGGTATCAGGATGCACTTGGGAGAGCACGTTGCATCAATGATGTAGCTGAGCTTCTCACGCGAGATCTTCTCCTTGTCGAACAGCGGCCGCGCGACGGAACCGGAGACGAGCAAACCAAAATTTGACTCCAAGAACACGGCCATGCTCACGAGTATCGTCACGAAGCCAACGGACCGGCGTGACTTGGAGAGGCCCCGCTGTTCCACCCATTTCACGAACCCCTCCATGCCACCAGACGCCTGCGTGAACGTGATCATTGCTCCAATGAGCACACTGAACATGAGCACACGGGCATTGTCCGGCGTGGTGACCGACTGGAGGAACACTTCCACTGACTGGATGAGACCGGTCATGGGGTTCCACCCGCTCATGATCGTCCAGCCAAGCCACACAAACAAAGCGAGCGAGACGTAGACCTGTTTCGTCGCGATCGCGAGCGCGATAGCGACGATAGGGGGAGCGATGGACAACCAGCCGTAGCTTTCCATTTGACCCGGGGGTTGGGGATCAACGCCGGCTCATGCCACGTTGGGCCCGAATTATATAGGCGACGCGTCAGCACGTCGATTATGATTGGTGCTCATGGGAACGCAGCCCTCGGTGGAGCGAATCGACGAGTCGTCCGTACGTGCGGTTGTCCAGCGGGCGCTCGAGGAAGACGGTGCCTGGCGGGACGCCACGACGTCGTTGCTGGGTGAGGTCGCGACGGTGCCGGGAACCGGCCGGTTCCGAGCCGAGGAGAGTATCGTGGTGGCCGGGCTGGCGGTAGCGGCCAGCGCGTTCACCCAGGTCGATCCGACGTGCCAGCTGTCAACCGATTTTGCCGAGGGCGATCAGGTCCCCGCCGGGTGCGTAATCGCCGTCGTGCGCGGTCCGGCGCGCGCGCTGCTCGGTGCCGAGCGCGTGGCCCTCAACTTCATGCAGCGGCTGTGTGCAATCGCCACGCAAACTCGCACGGCCGTAGATGCGGTGCGCGGGACCAGTGCGCTGATCACGGACACGAGGAAAACGACGCCGGGGCTCCGAGTCCTCGAGAAGTACGCGGTGCGGGCCGGCGGCGGCGTGAATCATCGCTTTTCGCTGGCGGATGCCGTGCTCTGGAAGGACAATCATTGGGCGATGTTGCACGCAACGGGCCGGTCGTTGGCGGATGTGCTCGCCATGGTACCCGCCCAGGTCCCGGTGATCGTCGAAGTCGAGAACGAGACACAGCTCGATGCGGCACTCTCAGCTGGCGTTCGGCGTATTCTCGTAGACAACCAGCCACCGGCGCAGGTGGCGGCGTGGGCCCAGAAGGCGGGTCCGGACGTCGCAATCGAGGCCTCAGGAGGGATTACACCAGCGCGCGCCCGGGACTATGCGGAGGCCGGCGCGCGTTTCATCTCGATGGGGAGTCTCACCCATTCAGTTCGCGCAGCGTCCATCACTTTCGAAGTTCGCGTCGATCGCTAGACCCACACCCTAGGTCGTGGCGTCGCTCCCAGGTGTGCAATCTGCTGACGCGTTTCGCTCGACCGTGATGAGGAGTACCCCGCCTTCCCCAATACGAATCTCGATGTCACCGTGGACATTCGTGCAGTAGGTGCGCTCCGCAGCGGACTGTAACTGTGATAAGGCGTTCCGGCGGGGGTGGGTGGTTCCGTTGGCACTGATCACCACGACGTCCGGGGTCGTATGCGCGAGCCAACTGGAGCTGCCATTGAAGCCATTGTCGAACGTGGCATCGTTCGCGCCGTGATGGCCCGCCTTGAGGACGTCCACGCCACCGGTTTCTGTCGCGAACTGTCCTCGCCAGCGCTCGTTGGCCAAGACCTCCCCGTCACCCGCGAAGAATATCCGGAAGCCCTCCTTCTCCACTTCCACACCTATCGAACCGTCGTTGAGCTCGCTGGACTCGGCGTTTGAGTTGCCGAGGTAGGTGCTGAGTGGTGGCAAGATGGCGAGATGCGTTCGGGACCCGCCGAGACCGAAAGCGAGCTCCGTTATCGCGGAGGGGATGATGAACTCGTTGGCCCGCTGCTGCGCATCCGCAATGACATCGTTGTAGCGCGAAAAGGTTCGCATCTGACCGTTGTAAATGAAGCGAAGGACGGTGGTGTTCTCCAGAATTGCCGGAATGCCATCGAAGTGATCGCTGTGCGCGTGACTCAGGATCAGCGCTTGCAGCGTATCGACTCCCAACGTGGCGAGGCGCCGCGCAACGAAGCCGGTATCGGTACCACCCATCCCAGCTGGACCCGCGTCGATCAGTGCGTGACGTTGCCCGGCGTCCGTCGAATCCGAGAGCAAGACGGCATCGCCCCCACCGCCCGCTTCGTTGTCGCCGAGATTGATCAAGCGGATCACCAGCTGACTCTCTCCCCCGAGTACGATCGCGAACTCCACACGCCTCGTTGCAACGGCAGTCCCGTTTCGGGCTGTGACGTCGAGAACGTAATCCCCGGCCTCCCGGACCGTGCGGCCCGAGAAGAACGTCACGCCGTTAAGGAGCGCCTCGTAGGTGCCAACATCGACCTGAATTGTCAGTGTCACGGCACCAGCGCGGCTCTCACCGTCTTGCACACCGAGCACGGATATGACCGGTGTGCGTTCGGGCGGCTCTACCGACCCACCGCCCGAACACGCCAACGTGAGGGGCAGGACATATCGGACCCAACGCCGCACTCGGTGAGCAAGAGAGCGTTGGCGCGAGGGGATCGCAGTGAGTCTTCGGTGAGTTGTTGACATCTCTATGCAATGTATGCGAAGATCCCGGGCAGTAGAGATGGGTTGTGACCCTCCTGCCCGTTCTCATTCACGAAACTGCATGCCAGGAGTGCTGCATGACTCGAGTTCCGCGACTGCTGATCACGACGGCCATGCTCGGCGCCGCCGCTGCGTGCAGCACGGATCAGATCACCCTCGGTGAAGGGCAAAGCTCATCGTTGAATGTCCGCGTCTACGTCGACGCCGACGGCAGCGGCAAGTACGAATCCGGGGAGGACGTGGCGATCCAGGGAGCTACCGTCACGGCATCGGGTGACGATGGTGACGTGACGGCAATGACCGACGCCGACGGTCTGGCAACTTTACAACTGTCTCCAGGGAGCTACACGCTGTCCCTGACGGCGACCGTCCCCGGTGGTGCGGTGCTGGCGACGGCAACCAACCCGACCGTGGTGGCGTCGTTCCAGGGCGGGACAATCGCGGCGGAGTTCCGTTACTCGAACCTCCCCGGTGTGCTCTCGGGTGTCATCTTCCGCGACGATAACGCGAACGGCTCCTACGATCCCGGTGACGACGGTATCGCGGAGGGCGTCGAGCTGACCCTGCTCGCCGGAGCGCCTCCGGGCGGTGACACGGTCGCCACAACGATAACCGCCGCTGACGGCACGTTCTCATTTGCCGGGCTGCGCCCCGGTTCCTACACACTCGAGGTCACTCCGCTGGGAACCATGCAGGTCGTGGGCGGGACCACGATCGCGGTGACCGTGCAGGCAGACGTCCCAACGAGTCTGCCGGTTGAGTTCACGGGCAACCTGATCATCACGATTGCCGAGGCGCGTGCGAGCGCAGAAGGCACCGTCATCGCCATCGAGGGGGTGATCACTTGGCAGGCGCAATGGGACGCGAGCATCTACTTCCTGCAGGATGCGACGGGCGGTATCTCCGCGTTCGATGGCTCGGACCCGGCCTTGCAGATCGGCGACAGCGTTCGCGTCGTAGGAGCCCGTGGCTCCTTCCGTAGCGAGGTGCAGATCTCACCGTCGTCCGCGCCCCAAGTGCTCGGCAACGTGGGCGAGCCCGCCATTCGACCCGTCAACGCGACCTACATCAATGCTGGCCTGTTCCAAGGGGAATTGGTCACGATCACGGGCACGGTGGATAGTCTCAACGTCGATGGCTTCGACAACCAGACGGTGTTCCTGACCGATGAGGAGGGCGTGACCTTCAACGTGTTCGGGGACGCCCGTAACGGCATGGCGTCGACGGATTGGACCGTAAGCCAGACGGTGGACATCGTGGGCGTCCTTGGCACCGACGATCGCAATACTCCCGCAGCGCGGCTCGAGACACGCAGTATCGACGACGTGACGATGCCCATAACCATCGGTGCTGCCCGTGGGATGACGGGTGACACCGTAATCGTGGAAGGGGTCGTGACCTGGCAGCAGCAGTGGGATAGCCGTGTCTACTTCTTCCAAGACGCGACCGGTGGCATCTCGGTTTTCGATTCGGATATTCAGCCGACGCTCAGGCGTGGTGACCGGGTGCGGATGCGTGGCGAGGTGAGCGTGTTCCGCGGTGAGACGCAGCTATCGCCCGTTGTGAATGCGCAAAGAATCGGTCAAGATGTCGTGCCGACGGCGCGCGCGGTGACCGCTGCCGAGATCAACGCCGGTCAGTTCCAGGGTGAGCTCGTCGCGATAGCGGGTACCGTGGACAGCCTCCAGGTCGATGGCTTCGATAACCAGACCGTATTCCTCACGGACGGGGCGGCCACGACCTTCACGGTCTACGGCGACAGCCGAAACGGCGTGGGCTCCGCCGCCTGGACCGTTGGGCAGATGGTCCAAGTCACCGGCGTGCTCGGATCGGACGACCGAAACACTTTGCAGTACCGTGTCGAGATACGGGACGCCGCCGACATGGTCCTCACCGGTGACGCGGCCATTAGCATTGCTACGGCTCGAGGCCTGGTGGGCGACACCGTCTTCATCGAGGGCGTGGTCACCTGGCAGCAACAGTGGGACAGCAGGGTCTATTTCTTCCAAGATGCGACGGGCGGGATCTCCACCTTCGATTCGGACGTCCAGCCCACGTTGCAACGCGGTGACCGGATTCGCGTGCGCGGTGAGGTGAGCGTCTTCCGCGGCGAGACACAGGCATCACCGGTGATCACTGTCTCGATACTCGGTCAGGAAGCCGTTCCCGACCCGCGTACGGTGACGGCGGCGGAGATCAACGGGAGCCAGTTCCAGGGCCAACTCGTGAAGATCACCGGGACGGTCGACAGTCTGCAGGTCTTCACTTTCGACAATCACATGGTCTTCATGACCGATGACGCCGCCGAGACCTTCACCGTCTTCGTGGATAGCCGCAACGGGGTGGCGTCAACGGACTGGACCACCGGCGTGACGGTACGCGTGGTGGGAGTTCTCGGTACTGATGACCGTAACACTCCGCAGCCGCGCATCGAGCTGCGGGATGCTGCCGACAGGTTGGAGATTCCATGAGCGCCATGACCAACAGTCACGGAGAGGAACGAGCTGTGGTGCGAAACGACCATTTACCGCGGCGTCCCGGCATCGCCCGGATCGCGCTTGTTGCCGCCGCCGCACTTGTTGCCTGCGGTAACCCGGCGCCGCCACTCGCTATCACGGGAACCGGCTCCATCGAAGGTTTGGTGTTCTTCGACGAGAGCGAGGACGGGGTCTTCGATCCTTCCGATGGTGACTTCGTGATTAGCGGTGTCGGCATCGCCATACGGAATCGCGGAACGGCAGAGACATTCCCAAATGGAGCGACGCAGTCGGACGCCAACGGTCGGTTCCTCGTGCAAAGCGTGCCACTCGGTACCCATGACATGTTCGTTGACACGCTCACCGTTCCTGCAGACGTCAACATCTGCCAAAACCCGTTGCGCGTCTCGGTCTTTATGAACGAAACGCGATTCACCAATGTGCAAGGGCGCCCCGGATGCCTCATCACAATCGCCGAGGCCAAGGATCTCGCCCTCGGCGCGTTCGTGGTCGTACGAGGCGTCGTCACGTCATCGCCCAACCAGATCGAAAATGACTGGAGCTACATACAGGATGCCACCGCCGGTACAAGGATCATCTCTTCGAGCCTGGACGGGCTCGGCATAGCGGTGGGTGACCAGATCGAGGTCGGCGCCACTTCCGGTGCCTTCAGCAACGATTTCGAGCTCACGAGCGCCATCCTTCGCGAGTTGGTCCCCGACTTCGACGATCCCCAACCCCTCGTCGTCACCACAGGAGCACTCGCGGCTTCCGGAGCGAGCTTCACCGATCCCGTTCAAGGTGCCTTCGTTCGGGTTGAGCGGGCTCAGCTCACAGGTGCGTTTGGATCCCTCGGGAACTCACAGAATGCGCCGATCGATGACGGCAGTGGGGGGGCGATCGTTCGAGTAGACGATGGCGTCGCCGACCGCAACCAGCTCAACACCCTCTTCACAGTGGGCAACTGCTACAACATGAATGGCTTCGGTGCCAACTTCAACGGTGCGGGCCAGATTTTCCCTCGCTCCTTGGCGGACGTGGAGGAGGTGCCGTGCAACTGACGCGCTCCAAGCTACGAAACCTCGCGAATCTCGAGTCGCGGACTGAAACGGGAAACCGAAGCAGGTCGATTATGAGCAAGCTTTGTCATTGCCTGGTCGCTTTTGGGGTCACTCTGCTCCTTGCGACCTTCGTGACACCATCCCTCGTGGCACAAGTGTCGACGACAGGCCAAATCCGCGGTCGGATCCAGAGCGAAGCGGGGCAAGCGGTTGCCGGTGTCTTGGTGACCGCTCGTAACGTCGGCACCGGTCTCGAACGGTCGGCCGAAACAACGGGTGATGGCCTTTTTGTCATTCGGCTCCTTCCTCCGGGGACCTACACGGTCATGACTCGGATGCTGGGCTTCGAGAGTGCAACCACGACGGGAGTGAGCGTCGTGATCGGCACAGCAACGCCGGTGAACATGTCCCTACGGCAGGTGGCTGTTCAGCTCGAGGCCATCCAGGTTACCGGTGAGCGGCCACCGATCGACATCGCCGATGGCGGCGTGACGCAGTATGTGGGTCGGCAAGAAATCGAGGAGCTCCCGTCTCTCGGGCGGGACTTCGTCGACTTTATCAACCTGTCGGGATTGGTCGCCCCCGATCCAGGGGAAACCACAGGCGGCCAGTTCGCCATTGGTGGCCAGCGGGCTTCCCAGACCAGTGTTCAGATCGACGGGGTCGATGCCAACAACTCGTTCTTCGGGGAAAACCGAGGCGGTTCGCGCATCCCCTTCGTCTTCTCGCTTGAGTCGTTGCAAGAGTTCCAGATCATCACCAACGGCTTCGACGTGGAATACGGCAACTTCTCGGGTGGCATCGTCAACGTCGTTACTCGGGGAGGGACCAACGAGTTCGAGGGCACCGTTTACGGGAACTTCCGCAACGACGCGCTGACGGCCAACCCGTTTATCGACGCCGCGACCAACCCGGAGATCACCACCGATTACGAAGTGCTGCAGTTCTCCGGACGGTTCAGTGGCCCCATCGTGCGGGACAAGGCGTTCTTTCTCGTCTCGGTGGATGGCCAGAGGCGGCGTGAGCCCCAGCTACCTCTCACGCGTTCTCGGTTTGCTCCTGGCGGGTCGCAGGAGGATCCCGCGGTCTTCGACGATATTGGACGCTTCTACTCCATTATGGAGAGCCAGTACGGTGTCCAGGACGTCGAGAGTGGTTACCGAACCTTCCAGACGTCGAACGACGCCATCACGCTCTTTGGTCGTATCGACTGGACCCTGAGCGACAAGCACCGGCTATCGTTCCGCCACAATTTCTCA
Organism: Gemmatimonadales bacterium; assembly: GCA_041577295.1. Lineage (GTDB taxonomy): Bacteria > Gemmatimonadota > Gemmatimonadetes > Gemmatimonadales > GWC2-71-9 > JBDHDH01. The sequence continues at coordinate 49,607 of JBFGJG010000017.1, read as the reverse complement.
AATTTTGACAACGACAACGAGTGGAACGGCGTTTTCGATTTCGCGTACGGGCTGTCACGGGCCGAGTTACTCGAGGATCGGTCACACTCGTTTGTGGCGGAGCTGCAGTCGGTGCTCAACCCGAAGACGTTCAACGTGTTCCGCTTCCAGTTCTCCGACGAGACGCGGCCCCGTCAGGGGAAGGACCTCCGCCCGACGATTACGGTGAATCTTTCGAGCGGCCAGCAAATCCGATACGGCGGTAGCTTCGCATCGTTCAACAACCGGCTCGACGAGCGAAAAATCCAGATCATCGACAACTTCACCCGAATTTTCGGCGATCACACCATTAAGGTCGGCGGAAACCTGCTGTTCACGAACATCTTCAATCGCTTCATGAACTTTGGCTCCCGGTTCCAGGGCGCTGGTGAGTTCGTTTTTGCCAACCTGAACGATTTCGAGGCCTTACGTCCATCGTCCTACTTCCGGCCCATTCAGGAAGGCGGTGGGATACCCACTTCGGACTTTGACGTGGTCGAGTGGTCGGCGTACCTGCAAGACACGTGGCAAGTAACGCCCAAGTTGACGGCCACCATTGGCCTGCGCTACGACCAGCAGTCGTTCCGGAACAGTCCCACCCCAGTGGTGGATGTCGAGCGGGCATTTGGTTTCGAGACTGGCTTCGCCCCGACCGATGGGGACAACGTATCCGGTCGGCTCGCGTTGGCGTATGACTTGAACGGCGATGGGAGGTCAGTGGTCCGAGCGGGTGCAGGCTACTTCTACAGCCGCGTGCCGTACGTAGTGGGCGGAAATGTGCTGCAAACAGAGCGCCCAGTGCTCGAGGTCATCTGCGATGGCTCAATTGTGGACGGCGATCCCGACGCGCCGCCATCGCCCGCAGGATATGGTGGGTGGCGGATCAACGGGTTCGACAATCCCACGTCGTGTGCCGACGTTGGTGCCGGCGGCGTTCCGACCTACACGCTCTGGGCGGACAACTTCGAGTTCCCCGAGAGTTTCAAGGCAAACGTTGGCTTCGAGACGTTGATCGGGAACGCCTCACAGGTCTCGATCGACTTGCTCTTCTCGCAGACCACCAACCTCTACACGGTCCGAAACCTCAACCTGCGAGACGTGCAGCTCACGCTCGCGGGAGAGGGGGGACGTCGAGTGTTCACACCCGCAGCGGCTTTCGATCCAACTGGGGCCAACAGCACCGGCAGCCGCCGCAACCTGGAGTTCGGCGACGTCCTCGTGAACTTCAAGGACGGCCGAGCACGTTCCTTCATTACGACCATCGAGGGAGTACACAACTTCAGCGACAACATCTCCGTCAGGGGCTCGTACACCTTCACGAGGGCGTACGACAACTCTCCGTACTCGTGCTGCACGGCATCGGGCGGCTATGCAGATCCGACGACAGGTCGGTTTGGTCCCAACGAAATCGGTGGATTTGGCGCGAGGGGCCGTGCTTGGGGTAAGAGCGATTTCTCTCGCGATCACACCATCGTCGTTTCGGGATTCATGCGACTACCGTTTGACATCAAGCTCTCGGCCTTTTGGAAGAGCCAGAGCGGTCGCCCATGGACCGTGGTTGGGGACGACGATCTGAACGGCGATGGGATTACGGGCAACGACCGGGTGTTCGTCTTCCGTCCCGAAAACTTGCCGTTGGCATCCACTGGGGCGGCAGCGGACGAAGAGCGAGCGCTCTACGCCTCGCTTCTGAACGAGAACTCCTGTGTCGGCGATTTCGTTGGTGGAATCATCGAGCGAAACACCTGCACGTTTCCGTGGACCCACCAATTGGATATTCGGTTTACCAAGGGGTTCAGGACGGTGGGACGCCAGCGCGCGGAAGTTCAACTCGACTTCTTCAATGTTTTGAACGGCATTGGACGGCTCTTCTGCAACGAGAGCGCCGAAGACTTCGACCCGACCAGCGGCGTCTGTGGGCTTGGACGTGTGACCGGCGTGTTTGGCTCGAACCGGGAATTGCTCGACCCTCGAAGTTTCGATCCGGGGACCGGGCAGATTCTGTACCGGGTGAACAGCAGTTTCGGGCAAGAAGACCTTCTCGGAGCCAACTTGGTGCTGCAGTTCCAGATGCAGCTGGCGTTCCGATACTTCTTCTAGTCCTCAGCGGCGCACACGGTGGCGTCGTGCCCAACAGGCAAAAAGGAAACCGGGGGCTCAATCGAGCCCCCGGTTCGCATCCTGGAGCGGCCGCGTATGGTTACTGGGAGACGATCCGTCCCTCTCCACCCTCGGGATAATCGGCCGCGCTGATGACCCCACCGAGCGCGTCGACGAGGTAGTTGGCCAGCGCCTGCTGATAGGTCACCCCGACCGTGGTGAAGGCCGCACCCCGGAACGGGTATTCGTCACCGCCACGGGCCAAAAAGTCGATCGTAGCGATCACGACCGCCGGACCATCCACGACGGACCCGTCGGTCACGATGGCAGTCCCGTCGTCGAACACCACGTTCTGGACACGGGTTCCGGCGGTGGCGACAGTGCCGTCGTCGTTCAGCGACTGCGCTGTGCCCGTGGGATCCCACTCGAACGTGAACCCGGAGATCTGCGCGAAGCGCCCGCTTCCGCCCGGCACGTCACCGGGCTGCGTCCGTGACACGGCATTCTCGAGAATCTCCTTGAACTGCGCGCGTGAGATGTCAGGGATCACGGACACGAAGTTCGAAAACGGAACCATCTCGAACGTGTTGAGCTCGGTGATGGAGCCGGCAGGAATCACGTTGTCATTGCGGATGCCGCCGCCGTTCTGGAGTGCCACATCCGGTGCCGGGACGCCAAAGGTCGACGCCAGCTCGGTCGCTTGCCACCGCAGCGCGTCGGCAATGAGGTTCCCCTCGTTGGTCTCTCTCGATCGCACGTTGCCACGAACACCGTCCAAGGCCACTTCGGACGTGGCGAGCACGTTCGAGGCGAGCGCTTCGACTGCGGTCCGGACCGGAGCTGTCACCTTCTCCTCGATACGCGGGTCCGGCCGCACCGCATCGGGGTTGTCTCCGCCCGCCACTCGCACTGGACCACTCGTCTCGTCGATCGCAACCACGTTGCCCTTCTTGTCGAAACCAACGGCGAGACGGCCAACGTATCCGTAACTGCCGGCGGTGGTTACAACGGGGATCTCCGCGCCGTCAGCCCCGATTGCGATCACGGGATACGGGCGTTCGGCCTCGTCTCCCGGAATCAACAGATCGCCCGCATTCGCCAGCACCTCGTCTCCACCCCCTGCCACCATCACATCTACGCCGCTGAGCATGCCGGCGAGCTCCAGATCGGCATCGACGTCCTGCAGGTGACTGATGAGCACGATCTTGTTCACGCCCTTCGCGGTGAGCGCGTCCACCTGGGCTTGCACCGCGCCCGCAACGTCCTCCATCACGACGACGTTCCGCGGGCTCGAGATGAATCGCAGGTTGGGCGTCGTCGCACCGATGATGCCGATGCGATGTCCCTTACGCTCGACGATCGTGCTCTTCGCAATGCGGCCATCTTCGACGAATCCCTGGAGCCGCGGCTCGGCTGAGAAGTCGAGATTCGCGCTCAGGAATTTGACAGGCCGTCGAAAGCCCTCGATGAAGTCGGCCAACACATCGGGACCGAAGTCGAACTCGTGATTCCCCAGGTCGATCGCGTCATACCCGATGATGTCCATCGCGATAGCGTCGAAGAAGGGAATTCCTTTCTGCAGGCTCGCGTTGAATTCTGGACCAGCGAGGAAATTGTCTCCAGACGAAACTACGATCGCGACTCGAGCACCGGGGATACCGTGACCTGAGTGATAACCGCTGGCGGCGGTTTCCCACATTCCCTCATCCAGGTCGGTGTGCAGGGACGGCAGGTCGGGCAGGGTGAACGATACGCCCATGCCCTCGGTCTCACTCGCCACCCCGGCATACGCTGCCACTTTCCTCGGATGCGGATGTGTGGCGAGCCAGCGAAGCTTGTTGACGACGGTGGCAAACCGCGCCACCCCGCCAAAGTCCTCCAAGCCGCTGCCAAGATCGATGAGGTCGGATTCACCGTCGTTGTTGTGCAGGAGCGTGAGCCAGAGGTGCGCATCGACGTGTGACTGCGCGACATTGGCGTTGAGCGGCGGGTTCTGAACGACGTCCTCGGAGCATCCCGTTGCCAGCAGGAGCAGGAGGACGATTGCGGTAAGTCGCATGGTCGTCCCTCCGGTTGAGAGTTTTTGAACGGCTCCGAGGGCTAGGGCGCCGGCTGGCAGCCAATGAAGAGAAACGGCAGACCCGTGTCAACAGTTGCACGCATGCAACATGGGGACGGGGAGCAGTAACTAGTGAGCCGTGCAGGTGAAGCGAACGTAGCGAAAGGGACTGGCTTGGATTGCTCACTCCCTGCTCGCTGCTGACTGTCGCTAGGTCGGCGCTCTGATCATCAAGACAACACCGACGACGCCGAACAACGCGTTTGGCAGCCATGCTGCCAGCTCGGGCGAGATACCGCCCCCCGACCCAATCGCGCGCGAGAGCTGCACGAGCAGCAGGAACACCACCGTCGTCCCAAGGCTCACGGCAATGCCAAACGCACCCGTAGCGCGCGGTGCGCTCACAACCAAGGGGGCGGCAAAGATGGCGATAATGATGCACGTGAACGGCACTGCGATCTTCAAGGCGCGCTCGACCGACAGCTGCCTCCCATCGCCACCCGACCGGACGAGTGCATCGATGTACGCTCCCAACTCGGCGTAACGCATCTCCTGTGGCTTCTTGGGCTCGATGAGCAGTCCATCCGGTGATTCGACGAGGCTGCGCATTCGCATCGAGTCGAACGCCATCGACAACTCACCTTGGCTTCCGGGAATGATGCGAAACCGTCCACGACTCAATGTCCAACCAGTCGTAGCGGTGTCATACACCGCGTTGGCGGCCTGAATTGCGAGCGTTGGATACTCCGGGCCGGTTCCCTCACGCTCGAGAATGATATCACGCATGCGGTTGCGGCTCGCCTCCAGTACACGGATTGCGTACGTCCAACCCTGCTCGGCACGGTAGACGAAGTTGTACTTGCTGCCCGTCGAACGCGTTTCCAGCTCGCCCAATAGCTCGAGGTGTTTCCTGGTCGCGGGTGGTGCGACCTCTCCGATGACGAATCCCGATCCTGCCGCGACCGTCGACGCAAATAAGATCGGGAGGAACATGCGGTAGAGCGAGCGCCCCGAAGCCTTCGCCGCCGCCAATTCTGAGTGGCGGCTCATCGCGCCGAGTGCGAACACCGTTGCAAACAAGACTGCCGCGGGAAGTATGAGAAAGATCTTGTCGGGGAGACTAAAGATGTAGGCCTGCGCGATTGTTCCCGGCGAGAGCCCACGAGCCAGGTAGTCGCTGAGGTTGTCTACGATCTCGATCACGATCACCATCACCGGGAATCCGATGGCGGTCACGACAAAGATCTTGACCCATTCCCTGAGGAGATATCGGTCGAGGATACGGAAAATCATTTGCCGTCCCGGCGTCGTCGTGCCGTGCCCTGCCCCCGCACTTGCCACAGTGCTATCGCGCCGACAACGCCAAAAACGACATTGGGCGCCCACATGGCCCAAAACGAGGGGACGATCAACCGGTTCGCGAGTGATTCGCCGGCGATCAGGCCGATGTAGTACAGCCCGAAGATCGCCATGCTGGCACCGGTCACCAGACCCACTCCGCCGTTGGGGAATCGGAGCGCAATAGGTACGCCAACGAGCACGAACACCAAGCACGCCGCCGGGATCGCGTATTTCTTGTGCACCTCCACCTTGTAAACGGCGCCGCGGATGCGAGCCGAACGCACCCGATCCCGTTGCGCACGCAAATCACGGGTCCGCGTTTCCGAGTTCATATGCCGCAGGTAAGGACGGAGTGTTGCAGCCACGTTTGTCGTGGGCTGGAACTCGGCCACGGCCCCCGCATCCTGCTCTTCGAGCAGATCGTCTTCCTCATCTTCGGAAATAGTTTGATCTACCTCACGAGCATGCGCCTGCCCGTCCTCGCGCACGAGGTTAGCGAGGCGTGTCTTCGCCCAGCCGAGCGCCGCGATGGTGCGGCAGTAGAACGGCTGCGTGAGCGGTGGTGCCGCCGTGTCGGGCGCGACGGGAGGGAGACTGACGAGGGCACGTAATCCGTTGAGCCGCACAGCCTCTGCCCTAGCGGCGGCGAGCCACTCGTCGCGCCGGGCGTCCCGTACCACGTCCTCCAATTCGCAGATGCCCATCTCGCGGTCGCCGCGGTAGTCGTCGTCCTCCCGGCGAATGAATTCCGAACCAACGCCACGGACCAGCACTTGATCCTGTTGGAAGTTGATCTGCTGGAACATCCTGAGATCCGTGCGGTCAAACTCATGAATCGTCCCGTCGTACAGGGTCAGGTGCAAATCCTCTTGATTGGGTGCGAACGCGATTCTCCCGCTATCGGCATAGATGATTCGCCGTTGATCTTGTCTGCTCAGGTCGTAGAGCGTGACGTCCCGCATACCGTAGGTCGCCTGATCGATTCGGGCGGCGCGCAACGCGAGACGCCCCTTCTGCACCTCGTTGATCACGTGTTCTTTGAGAGAGAAGGTCGGCTTCGTTCGATAGATATCCGTCATCAGAGTGCGAAGCCGGTGATTCGTCCGAGGAAGGATCTGATCGCCAAAGAGGAATGCCACAATGGTCACCAACACGGCTCCGGCCACAAGCGGCCGGAGGATCTGCCCCAGCGAGATGCCACCGGCTCGGAGTGCCGTGATCTCGCGGTCGCCGGTCAGACGACTCATCGTGTAGAGCACGGCAACGAGCACCGCCATGGAGATCGTCATCGCGATGATGAACGGGATGGTGAGCGCGAAGAACTCGACGATCACGGTCCACGGCAGACCTTTGCCCAGCAGATCCTCGAGCCGCTTGGCGATCTGGTTTAGCAGCATGATGGCTGTCAGTGCCGACAACGCGAACACAAACGGCATGGCATGCTGTTTAAGAAGATATCGACTGAGCAGCTTCATACTACGCGTAACTTAACCGGTTGTAAGGAGTTGCATCGTCCATTACATTGCCTGCGCTCGCCGCCTATGACGCGTACCCCGCACCCCCATCTCTGGTGTCGCGTCTACCGCTGCTGATCGCGCTCGTGGCCACGTTGCCTGCTGCCGCGCTGCGAGCCCAGCAAGACGCCACGGCACCCAGGATAAGTATACGTCTCGCCGCGGACACCGTCGTGGCGGTTCGCTTTCCGGCGGCGGACCCGGGTGGCCGCCTCGGGTTGTGGACCCCGGCCGCGCTCGTTGCCCGCCGATGGGCCGACGAGGTGCGGACCAGCATGGAGCGCGCCCGACACGAACGGACCCGGGCCCGGCTGCTCGCAGCCCTGGCACCGATCGAGGTTGAGGTGCCCGACACCGTCGCGGTCATTGCGGAGGAGCCGCCGCCCCCGGCGGAAGGCCTCGAGGGACTCGCGCAGCTGGCGGATCTGGGGCTCGACCTCAGCGCACATCTCGAAATGAACCTCGACCAGCTGCGAGCAGATCGTTGCAGCAGCGTGGACATCAACAACCCTGCCACCGGCTGCCAGGCGGGCTTCCCCACGCCCTCGTTCGATCAACAGTTCCGCGTACGTTCAGGCGGCGTGGTGAGCGATCGCATCCACGTCGACGTGGATTTCGACAGCGAGCGGGAGTTCAACGCCAATAACAATATCAACGTCTGGTACGAAGGGCTCGATGACGAAGTCCTCCGCCGCATCGAGGTCGGGGATGTCACTTTCCGCCCGCCGCCGTCGCGGTTCATCACGGGGTCGATACCAGCGAACTCCTTTGGCATCCAAGCCGAGGCGCAAGTAGGACCGCTCGAGCTCCGTTCTATTTTTGCACAGCAGAAAGGTTCCTCCCTACGGTCGCGGATCTTTACGATCGGTGAGACGACCAGTCAGCCGATCGATCTCGAGGCACGCGATCTCGATTTTGTGTCCGGGCGGTTCTTTTTCGTCGTCAACCCCGCAAGCCTCCCGGGCTTTCCAGCCATCGACATCCTCAACATCGATCGTTTGCAGCTGCCGCTCGACCTGCAGGTGGAACAGGTCCGGATCTATCGACTACGCGCCCAGGACAGCCGGGCCGAAGTCAATCGCAACCTCGGTGGCATCGACGCGGTCGCGGTGAGACCAGACAGTCCGCAACGGGTAGGGCCCTTCCCGTGGGAGCTACTCGTTGAAGGCCAGGACTACTACCTCGATCCGTCAGGTGTCTGGTTCGCGATGGCCTCACGGTTGGATCAGGAGGACTTTTTGGCGGTGTCCTACATCACGGCGGTGGGAGACACGGTTGGCACGTTCCCCGCCGTCAACGGCAGGGGGGACACGCTTGAACTGATTCACGAACCACGCCGGGGACCCGAAGTCCCGACGTTTCCGTACGAGCTGCGTAACGTGTACCGACTTGGGGGCGGGGAGGTTGTTCGCAGCACCATCGGTCTGTCGTTACGGGTCAATGATTCGGAGCAGCCGCTCAGCGGTTCGGGCACGTACCTCTCGTTGCTCGGGCTCGCCACGCTGACCGACCCTTTCACGATCGACGAGTTCAATCGGGTGTTCCCCCGGCTGCGCGATCCGGAAGGCGGTCGCCCCGTGCGAGACCTCTTCGTGGTGTTCCCACACCTTCAGCCGTTTGCCGACAGTACCCGCTTATTGCCGGGTGAGCGGAACGACTCATTGTATCGCACGCCGACCTACCTCCTGCTCTCCCAAGGACCTCCGCCACGGTTCGCGCTCCAGGTTTACTACGAAGCGGCCGGTGCCGGTGACCGTTCGTCCGTCAGTCTCGGAGCGCTGCAAGTGCGGGAGGGGAGTGAGCGGCTCTTCCTCGGGAGCCGGCAGCTGGTTCGGGGTCTGGATTACGCTATCGATTACCAGCTTGGCCTGGTGCGCTTTCTCAATCCGGACTCCCTCTTCTTTGGTCCAACCCAGATCGAAGCGCATTTCGAGGAGAATCAGTTCTTCGACGTCGCCCCAAAGAGCATCCTCGGGGTCGCGGCGACGTACGACCTCGGCGCGATCGGCCAAATCCATGCGGTAGGCATCCTGCAGCGCGAACGATCCGTATTCACTAGGCCGCAGGTGGGGTTCGAACCGCAATCGCAACTGGTGGGCGGCGTGAACGCCGAGCTCACGTTTCAGCCCGAGGCCGTGACCCGGCTGGTCAATGCGCTGCCGTTCGTGAGCAGTGACGTTCCTTCGCGGCTCGAAATCAATGCGGAGCTTGCCTTTTCGCAGCCGAATCCCAACCAGGCTGGACTCGCCTTCATCGAGGAGTTCGAGCGCGAGGCCTCGTTTCCGATCGTGCTCCTCGAGCGGGAGTTTCAGCTAGGAAGCGCTCCGGGGTCGGGGCTGGGCGTTCCCGCGAGCCACCTGGGAATGGGTGGGATGTTCCAGCCCGAGGACGCCACGCGGATGGTCTGGCAAAACGGCGTGCAAACCGCCACGGGCATCTTGGAGTTCGGCCCTCAGGACATCGATACGACCATTGTCCTCTCGGGGGCGGGTTTCTCGATCGAACCGGTGTTGTGGCTCTCCGTAAAGCCCGACACCGTTGGCGGCGCGCCCGATCCTCGTACGGGTCGGCCACGATGGTTCCTGCCGCACACCCCCGGACCGCGATGGCGCAGCATTACGAGGCCGCTCGGAGGTGGCTCGGGTGTCGGGCTCGATCTATCGCGGACCGAGTTTTTAGAGTTTTGGGTGCTCGAGGATGGCGCGCGAACCGCGCGTGCGCGCAGCGCCGTCCTGGTGATCGATATGGGGACCGTGTTCGAGGATGCAGTCGATGCAGCGCCAGCCTCGTTCCGTGTCGTGGAGGGCGATACGCTGTTTTCCGGCCTCCAGTTCGTCGGGGTTGACCGGCTCGACACCGAGAAGGACTCTCTGACGAATGTGTTCAACGCCGTTGTCGATGACGTCGGTATTCGCGGCGATTTGGTCGGATTGATCAACAACGAGACCACCGGGGGCGTGGTGCGATCGCTCCCGTTATGCGATTTGGGCGGCTCTGTGGGGCTTCCCATCTTTCCGCGAGGTGATCTCCGCGCGCCATGCACCCGTCGCAACCGCCGGTTGGATACTGAGGATCTCGACGGTGACAACCGCCTCGACGTCACGGTTGGAACCGTCGCGGAGGATGTGCTCCGCTACGTATTTCCCATCGGTGACGAGCGGTACTTCGTGCGGCGAGGCGTGAGTCACGTCGACGATCAGGGCCGCACGCTGACGTGGCGGCTGTACCGAATCCCGTTCCGCGAAGACACGGTACAGGTGGGAAACCCCAACATCCGGCAGATTCAAGCGCTGCGCCTCACGCTGGTTTCCCCCGACGAAGGCCCCATGGAGGAAGAGTACTTCGTGGCTCTCGGTCGGATGCGGCTCGTGGGCTCACCGTGGATCAAGCGAGCGGCGACGCCCATCGCCGGGCTGAGTGGCAGCCGTGGCGAACCGCACGGCGAGGTCATTGTATCGACCGTGAGTACTGAGAACGCCGATCTCGGATACACGTCACCGCCAGGTGTTCTCACCCAGGCAGAACGCATTGGTGCCGAGTTCGAGTTCGGCCCGCGACAGATCAACGAGCGCTCGCTTCGTCTGCTCGCCCAGGATCTCCGCGTGGGCGAGCGTGCGGAGGCGCTCCGCCGATTTGCAGACGAGGCGGACCGCAACCTTCTCGAGTATGCCAAGCTTCGCGTGTGGGCGCGGGGTCGGGGCCCGGGGTGGGACGAGCGCGACTTCGAGTTTTTCATCAAGGTGGGCCGGGACGAGGACAACTTCTACCTCTATCGGATTCCGGTCAGCAGCGTCGACTGGGAACCGGAGGTGGTAGTCGATCTCAAGCGGTGGCTCGACCTCAGGGCACAGACCGAGGCGGCGTGGCTTCGTGGCGATCCCCCATCGGGAGCGGAACCATGCGGTGGCGATCCGAACGCGTTCGTGGCATGTGACGGGCCGTATGTCGTGCACGTACGTGACCCGGGTGTGGCACCGCCCAATTTGGCCCGAGTCTCTGAGGTAGCGGTCGGGATGCTGCGCGTCGCCCAGACCACGGCTTCAGACCCGGTGGAGCTGTGGGTAGACGACATCCGTTTGAGTGACGTCGTGGATGATGTTGGCGTCGCCGCTGCCATCGATGCACGGCTCGCCGCCGCGGACGTTGCGGAGTTCACCTTTGGGTTCACGCATCGCGATGATCGTTTTCGCGAGCTCGGCCAAGACCCCACCTATATCTCCGAGGTCGCCACACGCCTCGGTTCGCTGTTTCGAGTCGAGAAGCTCCTCCCAGCCAGCTGGGGGTTGAGCGCACCACTCCAGATCCAATACCAGACGACCAGCAACGACCCCCTCTTCATCAGCCGGAGCGATTTGCTCGCGGATGTGTTGCCCGGCTTGCGTCCGCCGGGAAGCTCGTTTACGTCGATCGATTTCTCACTGCGTCGGGTACGACGAGGCGAGGGAGTCGTGCCACGGGCCGTGCTCGACCCCCTGGCCATTCGAATGCGTCGCGTTTCCGCGCGCGACGTAACGTCGTTGAGTCGCGCGAACACCACCAGCCAGCAGGTTCACTTGGAATACAACAACCTGCCCGGCGCGCGCACGATCGCGGGGGCACCCGGGTTTCTCTTGTGGGTCGTGGACCGGCTGCCAGGGTTCGTGCGTAACAGCGAGTTTGGAAAGGCGCTTCGCACATCACGGCTCCGATTGAATCCCTTCCAGCTCCGGTTCACATCGACCCTCACCGATAACGTCTCCGATCGATTTGCCTTCCGAGTGCCCGTCGAGTTGCCGCAGGACTCCGCACTCCGTCCACTCCGCAGCGTCGTGCACCTGTGGCGTAATGAAGCGAGTATCCAGTTCCGACCTTTTTCAACGCTCTCACTCCGCGTCAGCTATCTGAGTGAGCGCGATCTCCAGGATTACGGCGACTCCACAACGGTTGGGAGGCTCCTGGATTTCGAGCGCCGACAGCTGCTCGGCACGAACGTCGGTTTCGAACGGTCGCGGTACCTCGCGACGTTTTTCAGCGTTGCACCGGTGGTGAGTCGCTGGCTCAGGCCGCGGTTTGCTTGGTCCAGCACATTCTCGCTGATCCGCGATCCCAACAGCCGGCAGGCCGTACGCGCCAACGCCGATACGAACGGGACGTTCCTCGTACCGACGACGCTCGCGAACTCGCGTCGGCGCGAATGGGGAGCCAACGTCGATCTCGCCCAGCTCGCCCGGAGCGTGACGGGTGAGTCCAGTGTCGTCAGCCGCCTCATGCGGGGGCTCTTGCCTGCCGATCTGGCCCAGACGCTGGAACACCGGGCGAGCTTCGATCGCGCCCCATTCGACCCCAACGTTGGCTTTCACCTCGGGTTGGGGGGGCTCGACGACTTTCGCGAACGGGCGGGCGTCCCCGCGACCGGGACAGCCGAACTGCGCTCTGTGGCCGCCACCGGCGGGACTCGACTTCCTCTTGGAGCGCAGGCCCGGGTCACGTTTCGCAATACACGGAATACCATCTGGTCTCGGCGACGCGAGGCGCAGACACAGGTGGTCCAGCGGAGCCGGGAGTGGCCTTCGCTCGCCGTATCGTGGGTATATACTCCACGGTGGGCACTGCGCGCGGTGATCAACGGTATCTCGGCACAGGGCCAATATCGGCTGGTACGCGCGTCATCACGTCAACCGCGCTTCGGGGTAAGCGATGCGGCTCCCGATGTGGTAACGGAAAGCAACTCGCGCTTCTGGGCGCCTTCGGTGACGGTGAGCTGGGTGGGTGGAATCAGCACGGCCGCGCAATACTCGGTGACGAATGGCGAGTCGGTGACCTCGGGTAACGTGACCGAGAGCGACCGGGTGACCTGGGGAGGAAGCGCGAGCTTCGCGTTTCGCGTTCCGCGCCGCATCGTGGAGCTCCGGGCCCCCATCCAGACTACCGTGTCGTTCAATGCGTCGCGCCTCGCCGTGTGCCTACAACGCGCGGACGCGACCGAGTGTAATACCGTCTCCGACAGTCGACGCCAGCAGTTCGACGTGCGGGTCGATACGGGATTCACCCCCACGTTGCGAGGGGGGGCTACGTTCAGTTATGTGCTGACGGACCAGCGACATTTATCCAGCAAACTGTCTCAAGTGGTGTTCACGATTTTCGCTGATATCAACCTATTCGCGGGCCAGCTTCGATGACCAGAGCGTTCGTAACGTTGGTGTTGATCGCCGTCGGATGTGGTGCCGGGACGACTGCACGGGAGTTCGACGGCGTCGTCACCCTCGGTTACGTCGAGCGCCAGCTGGCGTTTGGACCACGGGTTCCGGGAACGGAAGCGCACCGCGCCACTGGGGATTGGCTTGTCGCCGAGTTCCGCGCCCGAGCCGACACCGTGGAGGAACAGACCTTCCTGCACGTCACCGTCGATGGTGACACCCTGGAACTTCGGAATATCATCGCGCGGTTTCGACCCGATCTCACCGACCGTGTACTCTACGCCGCCCACTGGGATACCCGGCCAAAGGCGGACCGCAGCGCGAACCTCGGAGAGCAGCAGCGGCCCGTACCAGGAGCGAATGACGGGGCCTCCGGCGTGGCGCTCCTGCTAGGCGTTGCCGATGTATTACAACGGCGGCCGTCCACCCTGGGCGTCGACATCGTGTTGTTCGACGGTGAGGACTACGGTGACTTCGGTGTTGGACGGGACGTGCTCCTCGGATCCCGCTACTATGCGTCGCAAGTTGGCGATGCTCGGAAACCGCTCTTCGCCGTCGTCTGGGACATGATTGGTGACCGTGACCTCGAGATCTTCAAAGAGGGAAACTCGGTGAGCGGAGCCCCGGAGGTGGTGGATCGGGTATGGCGTACGGCGCGAGAGATCGGACGGGGCAACGTGTTCCGTGATGAAGAAGTGTACACGGTGACCGACGATCACATCCCGTTGCTCGAGGTGGGCATCCGTGCCATCGACGTGATCGACCTCGACTACAAGTACTGGCACACCACCGAGGATACGCTGGACAAGGTCAGTGCAGAGAGCCTACAGGCGGTTGGCGACGTTGCCATCGCGCTCCTGCGGTAGGTTTGTGGATCCTGTCCAACCACGGTCCGCGTAAGACGGACCCCGGGTGCGTTAATCGTCCTCTCGCTCGCCCAAGTTCTCACGACATCGTCGGACGTGCGCGCATCTGAAGAACGCCGCGCAGCGGTGGGTCTGCTGGTCCTGGCTGCGGTTGGGCTGGTTGTCCGTTTCGTCGGTGGCGGGGACGTACCGGCGGGGGAGGTGGCATACGAGCAATCGTGGCAGGAGCGGCCGGGTCGCGACTCGGTGGCGTCGCGGGCGGAACGTTTCGCCCGCCCGCTGGCGCCGGGGGAAACGGTCGATCTCGATCGAGCGCCGGCGGACGAGCTCGTACGGCTACCGCGCATCGGACCCGCGCTTGCCGCTCGGATCGTGGCGTACCGGGACCGCTACGGACCATTCGGCTCCCTGTCGGCACTGGACAGCGTGCCGGGCGTCGGCCCGACGACGGTCGCTGCGTTGCAGCCCCACGCATCTTTCACGGGTAAGGCATCCGTCGTACCGCAACTGGGTGGCGCGAGGGTTGTGCGTTTGAACACAGCGAGCGCTGATGAGCTGGCCCAGCTTCCCGGGATCGGTCCAACGCGCGCCCAATCCATCCTAGAGGACCGACGGCGCCGGGGGCCCTACCAACGGTTGGAAGATCTCACCAGGGTTCGAGGGATCGGTCCAGGTACGATCGCGCGGCTTCGCGGGCGTGTGATCTTACCTTGACACCCCAACGGGCTCCAGTACTTTATGCGCTTATAACGTTGACATTCAATAAGTTGGGCGATTTCCACGGGTAGGGGACACAACTCGATGGCCACAGCCGCGGCAAGCGCGGAACGCTTGGGCGAGCTGCTCGTTCGTGATGGGCTTATCACGAAGGAGCAGCTCGAGCACGCACTGCAAGAGCAACGAAGTACGGGCCAGCGTCTGGGTTACGTGCTGGTCAAGCTCGGTCTTGTCCAAGAGACCGAGATTACCAAGATGCTGGCGCGCCAGTACCGGATGCCAGCCGTTGACCTCGCGCGATTTGAAGTCGACCCGAAGATCGCCAAGCTCATACCTCCGGACGTCGCCGTAAAACACACGGTCCTGCCGCTCAAGCGGGAAGGGCGGACGCTGACCGTGGCCATGGCGGATCCCACCAATGTCACCGTGGTGGACGACCTCAAGTTCATCACCCGGTACGACATCTTTCCCGTCATTGCGGGCGAGTATACGCTGCGCAACGCGATCGAGCGGTATTACGAACAGACTGATGCGCAGCTCCAAACGCTGCTCAAAGACATTGAAGAGGAAGAGGACCTCGAAATCCTCGAGGAGAAGGACGAGGACGAGGTCGTCGGCCTGCAGTCGGCGGACGACGCCCCCGTGGTTAAGCTCATCAACGGCATCCTCACCGATGCGGTCAAACGGGGGGCCAGCGACATTCACATTGAGCCGTTTGAAAAGGAACTCCGGGTTCGTTACCGCGTGGACGGAGCGCTGCAGGAGATCATGAAGCCGCCGGTGAAGCTGCGGGCGGCGCTCACCAGTCGGGTGAAGATCATGTCGTCGCTCAACATTGCAGAGCGGCGAGTGCCGCAGGACGGACGCATCAAACTCAAGATGGGGCGACGCGTCATCGATTTCCGGGTGTCGACCCTCCCTGTGATCTTCGGCGAAAAGATCGTGTTACGGATCCTCGACAAAGGCAACCTCACCCTCGATCTCCAAAAGTTTGGGTTCGAGCCGAAGGCGGAGAAGGATCTGCTGCGCGCCATTCTGAACCCCTACGGGATGGTGCTGGTTACGGGGCCGACCGGGTCAGGCAAGACGACGACGTTGTACTCTGCCCTGTCTCGCATCAACACCGAAGAGGTCAACATCATGACGGCGGAGGATCCGGTGGAGTACAACCTCCACGGGATCAATCAGGTGCAGGTTCGGTCTGAGATCGGCATGACGTTCGCCGCGGCGCTGAAAGCGTTTCTCCGCCAGGATCCCAACATCATCATGGTGGGTGAGATTCGAGACCTGGAGACGGGCAGCATCGCGATCAAGGCCGCGCTCACAGGTCACTTGGTGCTGTCGACCCTGCACACGAACGACGCGGCATCCACAATTACGCGAATGATCGACATGGGTATCGAGCCGTTCAACGTGGCGAGCGCGGTGAACCTCATCGTCGCACAGCGGCTCGTGCGCAGGATCTGTGCAGATTGTAAAGACGAGTACCGATACTCGGATGACGAGCTCGCTGCGCTCGGTCTGACGCAGGAAGATGCCAAGGGCATCACATTTTATAGGGGCAGCGGGTGCGATATTTGTGGAGGCACCGGCTACAAAGGACGCCAAGGGCTCTACGAAATCATGCCCCTGTCGCCAGAGATCAGACGCATGATCCTCAGGGGTGCATCGTCGGCGGATCTGAGCGAGCAGGCCGTGGAAGAAGGGATGCTGACGCTCAGGGTGGATGGGATCATGAAGATCAAGAAAGGCGTCACGACTTTGGAAGAGGTCGTCAAGGAGACGGCCGGGTGATCAATCGCAGGGTCTCCTAACTACGGCAGGCAAAAACTATGGATGCGAGTGGGGCAGCTCACGGCGAAGGCAGTGCCGTTCCAATCAATCTCCGGTCGCTGCTCGAGGAAGTTATCGAGCGGGAGGCTTCGGACCTGCACATCACCGCCGGTGAGTGTCCGAAAATCCGGATTGACGGTGAGATCACCAGTTCGCGTGTCGAACGGCAGCTGACACCAAAAGACACGCTGCAGCTGGCGTACTCGGTCTTGACCGAGAACCAGAAAAAGCGGTTCGAAACGGAGGATGAGCTGGACTTCTCGTTCGGAATCCAGAATCTGTCCCGCTTTCGTGGCAACTGCTTCAAGCAGCGCGGCTGCGTATCGATGGTGATTCGGCAGATCCCGTTTACCGTGAAGACGTTCGAAGAGTTGGGGCTCCCGGCCGTGCTGAAGAAGCTCGCCGACCGTCCGCGGGGGCTCGTGCTCGTAACGGGACCGACTGGGTCCGGTAAGTCTACCACGCTTGCCGCGATGATCGACAAGATCAACAAGACCCGGCAGGGCCATATCATCACGGTAGAGGATCCCATTGAGTTCATTCATCGACATCAGCGCTGCATCATCAACCAGCGTGAGGTGGGAACCGATACGAAGACGTTCTCGAGCGCGCTCAAGTACGCACTGCGTCAAGACCCCGACGTGGTTCTCATTGGCGAAATGCGGGATCTGGAAACGATTCAGGCGGCTTTGACCATTGCGGAGACGGGCCATCTAGCGCTGGCCACCCTGCATACCAACTCGGCCGCCGAGACTATCAACCGAATCATCGACGTCTTTCCGGCGCATCAGCAATCTCAGGTCCGTGCCCAGCTCGCGTTTGTGTTGGAAGGGGTCATTACCCAGTCGCTACTACAACGCTCAGCTGGCAAAGGGCGGGTCATGGCGGCCGAGGTCATGGTCGCAACGCCGGCCATCCGAGCGCTGATTCGCGATGATAAGGTCCACCAGATCTACTCGACCCTGCAGGCTGGGAAGAAGCACGGGATGCAGACGCTGGCGGATGACCTGTACCGGCTGTACATGCAACGGGAAGTCACCCTCGAAGAGTGTATGCGGGTGGCGCAGGATCAGAACGAGTTGCTACGTATGATTGGAGAGCCCGGTGGGGAGGAATCCTCCTCTGGTCGCGTATACGCCGGGCGCGGGTAAAACCACTCGGAGTTGAGCCATGCCAGTTTTTGAATACACGGCGCGTACGCTGTCGGGGGACACACAGAGCGGTACCCTCGATCTTCCAAGCCTCGAAGACGTACGCCAGCATCTCCGGCGGAACAACATGCGGATCGTGCGGGTGCGGGAGCAGTCCCGAAAGAAGCGCGCGCGTCGCATTCCCACCCGGGATGTCGTGATCTTCACGCGGCAATTCGCCACGATGATCAATTCGGGGCTGCCGTTGGTACAGTCTCTCGACATTCTGGCCCAGCAGACCGAAAACAAAGCGCTCGCCGAGGTCACGCGTCAGGTCGTGTACGATGTCGAGAGCGGTAACACCCTTGCCGACGCGCTCGATAAGCACCGAAACGCGTTCACCCAGCTCTACGTCAACATGGTAGCCGCGGGTGAGGCAGGGGGTATTCTGGACACGATTCTGCTGCGCTTGGCCACCTTTTTGGAAAAGAACGACGCGATCATTCGGAAGGTGAAGGGCGCGATGATCTATCCCGCCGTCATCCTCACGGTCGCGGTCGTCGCCATCGTGGTGCTGCTAGTCTTCGTCATTCCGACGTTCCAACAGATGTTTGCCTCGGTGAACCTCGAGCTCCCCCTTCCTACTCGGGTCGTGATCGGTCTGAGTGAGCTGTTACAGGGGTGGTGGTGGGCGATGATCGCCGGGGCCGTGGCGCTTGGGTTTGCCATCCGGTCGTACTACAACACCGAAAATGGCCGGCTCAATATCGACAAGTTCCTCCTGCGCGTCCCGGTGCTCGGAGACCTCCTGCGCAAGTCTGCGATCTCACGTTTCACTCGGACGCTGGGTACCCTGCTCTCGTCGGGTGTCGCAATTCTCGATGGCTTGGAGATCACCGCACGCACCGCGGGGAATCGCGTCGTCCACGATGCCGTCATGGAGTCACGCGGTTCGATCGCCGGTGGTGAGACGATTTCCGGACCGCTGGAATCGTCGGGCGTCTTCCCACCCATGGTGACCTCGATGATCGCGGTCGGTGAGGCCACTGGCGGCCTGGACGAAATGCTCTCGAAGATCGCCGACTTCTACGACGACGAAGTCGATGCGGCCGTGAGCGCGCTGCTCTCCCTAATGGAACCGGTCATGATCGTCGTTCTGGGCGTCGTTGTGGGTGGTATGATCGTGGCGATGTATCTACCGATCTTCGACATGATTAACGCCGTGCAAGGGTAGGCTAGGAAAGCGCAACCTCGCCTTTGTCCAGGGACAGCTTCGACGGCCCCTCCTCACGGTGGGGCCGTCGTGCATTGAGGGCTCGTCGTGGACGACCCTTCTCAAGCGGGCCGGGCTCTGTCACCTTGCGGTGAGAGGGGTGGCCGGCCAGGCGCAAAGAGAATCGAGGAGGGCACCCAGCTATATGCATGCTGATCCGCGTGAAGTGGTTGTGCGAGGGGCGACGCCCGCCGACGTCGCACCGCTCCGGCAACTGTTGACCGACGCCGGACTCTCCACCAAGGGAGTGGTCGAGGTGTTGGAGAACTTCCTTGTGGCGTTTCACGATTCGCGGCTCGTCGGGTCCGTTGGGCTCGAGCGCTACGGCTCCGACGCATTGCTCCGATCGGCCGCGGTCACGGACGACCTCCGCGGGTTGGGCGTGGGACACCTGCTGGTTGAGCGATTGCTCGAAAAGGCTGCTGCGGATCTGGTACGCGACATCTTCCTCCTCACAACCACCGCGGAGCAGTGGTTTCCACGGTTTGGATTCGTGCGTATTGGGCGGGATGATGTCCCAGAACTCGTCAAGACGTCCGTCGAGTTTCGGGAGATCTGCCCAGCGTCCGCCGTCGTGATGGTCAAACATCTATCGTGACCACTCTTCCGCCGATTGACGGCCCGTAGCTGCACCGTCCAGATCACGGCAGAGATCGAACCCGGTCCACGATACCATGAACGGTCCACCAGCTCGCGCTTTGCCTTGCGTGATCACCTGATGACCGCGCAGCGATGGCGCTGCCACCAGCGTGTGTCCCTACCCGAGGATCGGCATTGTGACCCAAAGCACAACGCGATGCCTGCTATAGGAAGAACAATTACAGGCCTTGATCCACAGTCGGCGCGGTAACCGTGCATCTGGTCCTGTCGCGATGCACGATCCGCAACTGGCGCCCAGAGGACGCGACGTCTTTGGTTCGCTACGCCAACAACTACAACGTCTGGCGGACGCTCCGGGACACGTTTCCTCATCCGTACTCCGCCGCTCACGCCGACCGGTGGATTCAGACCGCGACATCGACGTCGCCACCCACGCAGCTCGCCATCGAGGTCCAAAACGACGCGGTGGGTGGCATCGGACTTCGTCTGGGACAGGACGTCTACCGTCGTACGGCCGAGTTGGGGTACTGGCTCGGCGAACCGTTCTGGGGTCGCGGTATCATGACGGAGGCTGTGCAAGCATTTACGGAGTACGCATTTGCGACTTTCGACCTCTGCAGAATCGCCGCCCGAGTCTTCGAGGGAAACACGTCCTCGCAACGTGTCCTCGACAAGGCCGGATTCCGCCTCGAAGGCCGCTGCCGGAAGGCGGCCGTCAAGGAGCAACACGTCCTTGACGAGTTTCTCTACGCGATCGTTCGAGACTGAGGCTGCGGAATCAGACAGTCCCCGAAGCTCAACCCTCCCGAAGGCGCTCCGGATCAACGCAAATCCGGAGTCTTGCATTTTGCCAGATGGCCCCAGATACTACGCAGCCATGCCTGGACTTGGAGGTAGTCAACGCGGACGCCGGCGCCCGTTCTTAGCCGGCGTTCCGTCAGCGACCGGCTTGTTGCGTTGGATCTACGTCGGTCGGATCGCCGTTGCGCTCGTCGTGTTCGTTGCGGCCGGCTGGTCGTTCCAGACGGTGCCTCCGGCTACCATCCTCACGCTGGCCACCGCCGCGCTTGCGAGTGTCATCTTCAGCGGGATCTCAATCTGGCACACTCATATTCGGCAGCGCACCGCGTCACTCCCATTCCTGTACGCGCAAGCGATGTTCGACCTGGGTCTGGTCACGACAGTTGTGCACGTCATGCAAGGACCCGCCAGCCAGTTCCCCGCGCTCTACGTACCCGTGGTTGCGGTCTATGCCGTCCTCATGCCGCTCGCGCCAAGCCTGCTCGTCACGAGCCTGGCGAGTTTGCTGTATCTCGCGGATATCGTGTGGTGGTACCCGGTTCAACTGTCACTAGGTGTGTGGATCCAGATCGCGGTGCTGCTGGCCGTGTTCGTCGTGATCGCGTTGATCGTGAGTCGTGTGCAGGTGGTCGGAGCAAGGCACGCTGAGCTTCAGGAGGAGGTGCAACGCCTAAAGCTCGAAGCCAGCGACATTCTCCAAAACATTCGCAGCGGGATCCTCACGGTGGACGCCAATGGCAACCTCGCGTACGCCAACCCCGCAGCCCGCGAACTGTTGGGCCTGCCGGACTACGTCACGGAGGGAACGGCATTCATCGATCTGCTGGAGGACCGTGCGCCGGAGCTCAAACGGGCCATGGAGACGACGCAGCGCACGGGCTATCGCGTGTTTCGATCGGAGGGGAGTGTGCATCTCTTGGATCGGCGGCGACCGATCGGTTTTACCACGATGGCGCTGGATGTTGGAGCCGGGCACGCCCCGTCGGTCACCGCCATTTTCACGGACATCTCCCAGCAAAAGCGACTCGACGAGCTCCACCTGCGAACCGAACGGCTCGAAGCAGTGGCTGAGCTGTCAGCATCCCTGGCGCATGAAATCAAAAACCCGCTGGCTTCGATCCGGTCCTCCGTCGAGCAGCTTTCTCGCTCCGCGCAGACGAGTCCAGACGAGCGCGCCCTCGCCCAGCTGGTGGTCCGGGAGAGCGATCGATTATCCCGCCTGCTCAGCGAGTTTCTCGATTTCTCCCGAGTCCAGGTAACGGAATCGCACCCGGTGGACTTGGGTGCGATCACCCGCACAGCGGTGGACGTGGTTCGCAACCACCCCGACTGCTCTGCCGAAACGGACATTCAGCTCGAGATTGCCGCTGCGGGATTGGAAGGCGACGAGGATCTGCTGCACCGCATCGTGGTAAACCTGGTGCTCAACGCAGTGCAGGCTTGCAAAGGAAAAGCGCGGATCACCATCGAAGTGCGGCCAGCTCGTCGAGACGATCTGCCGCTGGGGGTGGCGCTCGACGAGGCGGTGTATCTGCGCGTGGT
Organism: Gemmatimonadales bacterium; assembly: GCA_041577295.1. Taxonomy (GTDB): domain Bacteria; phylum Gemmatimonadota; class Gemmatimonadetes; order Gemmatimonadales; family GWC2-71-9; genus JBDHDH01. Next base: position 27,637 of record JBFGJG010000017.1, on the reverse strand, counting down.
CGATGACGGACCTGGAATCCCACAGGAGATCCGCCAGCGGCTGTTCGATCCGTTCGTAACGGGGCGCGTGGGTGGTTCGGGGCTCGGGTTGGCGATTGTGCAACGCGCCGTCCAGGCACATAGAGGATACGTGTGGGTCGACTCGACCCCGGAGCAGGGGACGACCTTTGTCGTGCTCTTGCCCGCAAAGGCAACAACGGAGGTAGCCGCGTGAGTCAGTACCAGCCGAGTATACTCGTCATCGACGACGAGTCAGGCATTCTCGAGACCCTCACGATCCTGCTGAAGAATTCGGGTTTCAGCGTCGACACTGCACAGGGTGGGAGAGCCGGACTCGAAGCGCTCAAATCAGCGAACCCGGATATCGTCCTCACCGACGTGAAAATGCCCTACGCGTCGGGGATCGATATTCTGAAGGCCGCGCGCGACCAGGATCCCGAAATGCCGGTCATCCTCATGACCGCGCATACGTCTCTCCAGGACGCGATCCAGGCCGTCAATCAAGGAGCCTACTACTACATTCAAAAACCGTTCGCCAACGACGACCTCATCGCCATCTGTCGTCGCGCCTACGAGTTCCGAGCGCTCCGCTCGGAGAACAAGCACCTCAAGCGGGAGATCCGCAGGCGCGAGCGATCAAAGAGCATCAAGCCCATCGGTAAGGCCCGGACCTTTCTCGAGGTGCTGAAGCTCGCAGAGCAGGTGGCTCCAACCGAGTCGACGGTGCTCATCCTCGGCGAAAGTGGAACCGGAAAAGAAGTACTGGCACGTTACATCCACGAGCTCTCTGAGCGAAGTGAAGGTCCCTTCTTTTCAATCAACTGCGGCGCGTTGCCGGAGAGTCTGCTGGAGTCCGAGCTCTTTGGTCACGTGAAAGGGTCGTTCACCGGTGCGGTTCGTGACAAACAGGGCATGTTCGCAGCGGCTCGGGGTGGGTCGTTCTTCCTAGATGAGATCGCCGAGATGCAGCCATCCACGCAGGTGAAGCTGCTGCGTGTGTTGCAAGAACGCGAGGCGCTTCCTGTCGGTGGGACGGAACCCATTCCCGTCGATGTCCGAGTGATCGCCGCGACGAATCGGGACTTGGATGAGGAGATTCGGCGCGGTGGGTTTCGGACGGATCTTTACTACCGGCTCAACGTGATCACCCTGCACCTGCCGCCGTTGCGGAATCGACGGGAGGACATCCCGCTTCTCGCTGATGCGTTCCTCCAGCGCATCGCCCAGCAGCGCGCGGAGCCTTTCAAACAGCTGAATGGCACGGCGCTCGAATCGCTGATGGAATACGACTGGCCCGGGAACGTGCGCGAGCTGGAGAACGCGCTCGAACACGCAATCATCTTGAGCCAAGGCCAGGACGTCGACGCAACGGCGCTTCCCGAGCGGGTCACGCACCGGCGGGCGGAACCGTTGGTGACGGACCGGCTACCGGAAAACCCCACGCTCGAGATCATCGAGCGTGCGTATATCAGCTGGGTGCTCCAGTCCGAGGGCGGCAACAAGAGCCGAGCGGCGGAGGTGTTGGGAATCGACCCCTCCACGCTGTATCGAAAACTGGCGCGCTACGATGCCCAGCCCAGTTGACGTTCCGGGTTGGTTATTCACGCTTCGCAGTCCTGAAACCACGCCAGCGTTACTGAGCCAACACGGGATGTTCGGATGCGAATAGTCCTCTACACGATCTTTGTCCTCTCTGGTGCGGCGGGCCTGATCTATGAATCGATCTGGGCGCGATACCTAGGTCTCTTCGTCGGCCACAGCGCATACGCGCAGATTCTCGTCATCAGCATCTTCTTGGGGGGGATGGCGCTCGGGGCGTTGCTCGTGGGATCCCGCACGACCGGCCTGCGCAATCCGCTCAAGTGGTATGCCGTTGTCGAGATTATCGTCGGCGCAATCGGGATCGTGTTCCACGACGTGTATGGCGCGGTCACCGGGTTCGCGTACGCTACGATCTTTCCCGCCACCGCAGGTACCGTGTGGTTGCCGATCACCAAATGGGTGCTGGCCGGCGCACTGATTGCCCCGCAGTCGATCCTCCTTGGCACGACGTTCCCACTCATGGGCGCGGGTGTGTTGAGGCACTTCCCCCGGATGCCCGGCCGAACGCTTGCCGTGCTCTACTTCGCCAACAGCCTCGGTGCGGCCGGCGGTGTACTGGTTGCCGGCTTCTACTTGCTGGCGGCGGCGGGTCTTCCCGGCACACTGCTGATGGCCGCCATTCTCAATCTGTTGGTGGGCCTGGTGGCGTATGTGGTTGCTCGAGGTGGCTCACCCGAAGCCCCGCAACCCGCACCCGTCACCGAGCAGACGCCCCACACCCGCTTTGGAGACCTCTCCACGCCGCAGCTCCTGCGGCTTCTGTTGATCGTCAGCTTTGGTACGGCGGTCGCGTCGTTCATGTACGAGATCGCGTGGCTCCGTATGCTGGCGCTCGTGCTCGGGAGCGCAACGCACTCGTTTGAGCTGATGCTGTCGGCGTTCATACTCGGGTTGGCGCTCGGGTCATTCTGGGTACGATCACGCGCCGATGGCTGGGCAGACCCCCTGCGTGCCCTCGGTGTTGTGCAGTGGGTCATGGGCCTTGCCGCCTTGGCCACGTTGCCGCTCTACATCGCCTCGTTTGGCTGGATGGCGAGTCTCATGGGGGCCTTCGCAAAGTCGGACGGCGGCTACCTGGGCTTCACACTCTCGCGTTACATCATCTGCCTCGTAGTGATGCTCCCATCGACGTTCTGCGCTGGGATCACGCTTCCCCTCATCACCCGAACACTCGTCGTAGGCGGGGTGGGTGAGAAGGCCATCGGTCAGGTCTACGGGATCAATACGTTTGGATCGATCGTAGGGGTGGCGCTCGCCGGGGTGATGCTCATGCCGATGATCGGTGTGCGGGCGGTGCTCATCGGCGCGGCCGCGCTCGACATGTCGCTCGGAGTCGCAATCCTCCTCGTGGCCGCACGCAAACGGCCGGTCATGCGTTGGCTTCCGGCCGGTGCGGCAGCGGCGACGGTGGTGGCGTGTGTCGGTGTCGCGGCCGGCCTCCAGTTCGACCGGCTTATGCTCACGAGTGGCGTATTTCGCCACGGTGGGAAACCGTTCGAATCAGAAGTCGTGTACTATCACGACGGTCGGACGGCCACGGTCTCAGTTACCGCGGCGACTGCGCAGCCGATGTACATCATCAGCACCAATGGGAAGCCCGACGGGTCCTTGCCCCTCTGGTGGCTCGAACCGTGTACGGCGACGACCCGGCGTCATCCGCTCGCTGGCGATGCCACCACTCAAACGCTCGCGCCGCTGATTGCCCTTGCCCATGCACCACGTGCGCGCCAAGTGGCCGTGATTGGCCACGGGACGGGAATGTCGTCGCACACGCTACTGGGGAATCCCCACACGGAGACGGTGACGACGATCGAGATCGAACCGTCGATGGTGGAAGGATCTCGCGCGTTTTATCCGGCGAATGGGCGCGTGTTCGATGATCCCCGGTCAAGGATGGTGATTGCCGATGCGCGAAGCTACATGGCTACCGCGCGCGGTGGCTACGATCTCATCCTTTCCGAGCCATCGAACCCATGGGTAAGCGGAGTCGCGAGCCTCTTCACCACCGAGTTCTACGGACACGTGGCGCGGTCTCTCAGTGAACGCGGGGTCTTTGCGCAGTGGTTACACCTCTACGAGCTGCAGGACGGCTTGGCGCTTTCCGTGCTCGCGGCCGTTTATCAGAACTTCCGATGGTTCGAAGTGTTCATGACAGCGGGTTGGGATATGCTCGTCATCGCGAGCAACGGTCCCCAGCCACCGATCGCAGACTGGTCGATCGTCCAATACCCGGGCGTCGTCGAGGACTTTTGCCGTCTTACGAACCTCACACCCCATGCTCTCGAGGCCGCCCGCGTATCCCACCGTGCTGCGTTGGCGCCGCTGCTCGAGGGTTGGGGTCAAGCCAACTCGGACTACTATCCCGTGCTCGACCTCGGAGCTGAGCGGGCGCGATATCTGAATGGCTTCGCGGACGGAGTTCGCAGCCTCATGACCGAGCGATTCGATCCCACGGCGCCGTTTTTTGGGCGCCGCGTGCGCCCCGGGGGTGCTGACGATATGGCGGTGCCGATTCCGGCGGTTCCGCGGGTCCAGGCCTTGGCGCTCGGCGCGGCACTCCGCCAACCACCGACAGCGGCCGAGTCGCTCGATTCGTTGACGCGACCCGGTGGCCTCGACGTCGCGCAGTTCCGCCAGCTACAGTGGCAGGGTATGCTGCGCGCGGATGCCCGACCTCAGGACTGGAAGGTGTGGCTCGGCAGTTGGCTGGCGGTCGAGCGCGATCGCAACCGCGGGACGGCTGGTGTGCTCGACACGCAGCTGCACGCCGAAACCGAACGTTATCTCGCGCGCCATCGGGCTCCCACTCCAGTTCGCCAGGCGGTTGCATACTATCATGCGCTCGCCGCCTGGGACTTCGAGCGCGCGGCGCCACTCGCCGACTCGCTACTACCCACTGTGCTGGATGGCGATGGTTGGGTTTCCGCCAAGGATCTGCTCGAGGGGGGAGTGGTCGCCAAACTGCGGATGGGCGATTACGAGGATGCGAAACGGCTCTACGATGCCATCCTCGCGGAGAACGAGGCCGTACGTACGACCTTCCGCGTGCGATTGCTAGATGCCTATCTCACGTGGGTACACGACATGGAGACGGCGGCGGCCAACGGGGTCCGTACGGGTGGGTGAGGCCGCTCGCGTGATGGCCCATCAGCATCCAGGTCCGGCAGCGACGGCGTTCGCTGCCGTCGACGAAGTTGGTGCTGCAACGCTCGAGCGCATGGCGGGCGCACCGGCGTACAACCGCTGGATGTACGATCGCCTGGCGCCGTGGATCGGCAACCGAATCCTCGAGATCGGATCGGGCATCGGCAACATGTCGCAGTTCTTCATTGGGCGAGAGCGGGTGGTCCTCACCGATACCGACGCCGCCTACCGCGAGGCACTCAAACGACGGTTCGATCGTCCCGGTCTGACGGTGTCAGAGCTTGCCCTGCCGGACGTTCCGCCGTCGTTAACTGATGAGCGTTTCGATACGATCATTTGCCTCAATGTTCTGGAGCACATTCGCGATGACGTGGCATCGCTCGTAGCGATGCGTGACATGTTGCAGGAAGCGGGTCACTTGGTGCTCCTCGTTCCGGCGCTCCCAGCGATTTATGGATCGCTCGACCGCATGCTGGGACACTACCGTCGTTACACACCCAAGGTACTACGGCAACGGTACCAAGAGGCGGGGCTCGAGGTCCGGCACATGGAGTGGTTCAACCTGGCTGGCATTCCGGGGTGGTGGCTCACCGGCCGAGTGCTTCGACGCCGCATGATTCCCTCCGGTCCGCTCGCGCTGTACGACAAGCTCGTCCCGTTGTTTCGACTCGAGCGTCACTTGCCGTTTCGAGTCGGGCAATCCCTCATTGCGATCGGCGGGAGGAAACGGTGAGCATCCCCACTAGCTGGGATGAGATCGTTCTCTCGGCGGTGATGCCAGTGTACAACGAAGAGGCCACCGTAGCGGCCTCCGTTGAGCGCATCAAACAGATCCCACTGCGCGTCGAGGTCGTAGCGGTGAATGACGGCTCATCCGATGGGACCGGCAAGGTGCTGGACAAGCTACACGAATGTGGTCAGATCGATCGGGTCATCCACTTTCGAAGGAATCGGGGAAAAGGGGCCGCGGTGCGCGCCGGCATCAAAGCCGCCACGGGACACGTGGTCGTGATTCAGGACGCCGATCTCGAATACGATCCAGCTGACCTCCCATCACTCATCGACCCGATCCGAGTTGGCAAAGCCGACGCCGTGTTCGGATCGAGGTTCCAAAGCGGGCCGCGGCGCGTACTCTTCTTCTGGCACGCCGTTGGAAACAAGCTCCTCACGTTGCTCTCGAACATGCTCACCGATCTCAACCTCACGGATATGGAAACGTGTTATAAGATGGTGAGGGCGGACCTACTGAAGTCCATTCCACTCGTCTCCGACCGGTTTGGGATCGAGGTCGAGCTCACGGCGCGGCTCGCTCGAGCGCACGCACGCATCTGGGAGCTGCCAATCAGCTACAGCGGCCGAACCTACGCTGAAGGAAAGAAAATCGATTGGCGCGACGGCGTCGCCGCCCTCTGGCACATTCTCCGCTTCAACCTCCTTCCGCCAAAGCCCAACAGTCGGTGATTCGCATCCTCTGGGGGGTGATCGGGGCGGGGGCCGTTGTTCTCGCCGCGCTTCCGATCGCTGCCTGGACTGGTAGTTCAGATCTCGGCCCGGACTTCGCCATCCACGTGCGCGCTTGGCTGCTGGGGACGCTGGTTGTCATCGCGGGTGCCGTGATAGGGGGGCGCCTGGCTTCGCGGATCCGTTTACGCGGCCCCAAGTGGGTCTATGCCAACGGTGCGCTGATCGCTTGTGGTCTCGCCATGACCTTTGTGGCGGTCGCGGCATTCATCGCCTGGTGGGCGTTTGCGGCAAACCCGCATTCCGTCGACGAAATGGCGCAGCTATTTCAGGCCCGCGTGTTCCTCGCCGGTCGGCTGGCCGCACCACCACCCGATCCGCCCGAAGCGTTTCTGTTCCTGCACACATGGATTGCACCGGCGGGATGGGTCTCCCAGTTTCCACCGGCCCATTCGCTTCTCCTCGCCGTTGGAATGGGCATTGGGTTGGAGTGGCTCATCAACCCGATTCTCGGCGGCGTCTCTCTCGTGCTGGTCTACCTGCTCGCACGCGGACTCTACGGTCGACGCACGGCCTTGCTCGCCGCGGTGTTGTGGGCCACCTCGGCGTGGACGCTCACAATGTCGGCTACCTACATGAATCACGCCGCGGCCGTCGTGTTTGCGCTCGGTGCGTGGACTCTCGCGCTGGCGCTCCGCCGACCCCGCTGGCATCACTTCCTGCTCGCGGGCTCGTTACTCGGTGCCGTCGGCGCCACCCGGCCGCTCGACGCTGTCGCCGCGGCTCTCCCGATTGGTGTCTGGATTCTTGTGCGACGCCGCTGGCGCGCGGGAGGATGGGTCGGACTCGGCGGTCTCGTGGTCGTGATGCTCTTCGCGCTGTTCAATTGGCGCGTGTTCGGACATCCGCTGGAGTTGGGCTATCTCGCACTGTACGGTCAGGAGCAACGCATGGGCTTCCACACCGACGTTTGGGGGCTCGATTTCACCCCACTCGTCGCACTGGGGCACCTCGCGGCAGCGGTACGGCGGTTACACATCTATCTATTCGAGTGGCCCATTCCCGCGTTGCTCCCAATTGCAATATGGGCGTTGTTCGCCAAGCATCGACGAATGGCTGACTTGCTGGTTGCAACCGGGATCCTCGCCATACCTGCGCTGTACTTTTTTTACTGGCATTCCGGTTTCTACCCTGGGCCCCGCTTCTACTACACCATCGCACCCTTCCTCATCGTCGGCACCGCTCGAGCGTTCGTGTGGGGATGCCGCCAACTACGGAGACGATCGACCCCTCACGTTCGGTGGGAAGCCGCTCTAAGTGTGGGTGCACTAATCGTCGTCGTATGGGGCACAGTCAGTCTGTTTCCAGCCCGGCTGCGCGCATACCGTGTCGGTTTTCTTCCGGTCCTCAAGCAGCACCCCGAGCGAACCCTGGCGAAACGCGGCGTTGAAGAGGCCCTCGTGTTGGTTCCCGAAAGTTGGGGTGCCCGCATCGTTGTGAACCTTTGGGTACTCGGTGTTCGACCCGGGCTCGCTGAGCGGGCGTACCGGCAACTCGACGCGTGTGAACTCCACAGCTTTGCCGCGCAGATCCGGCGGGAGGGAGAAGAAGCATATGCCGAGATGCGTCTCGCGAGGCTGATGGACTCGGCCACAGGCCCCGTCAAGCGGGTGCAGGGGTGGCCGGACCCAACCCTCCGGCTGCGTTCGCCAGTGTCCCTGACGGCGGAATGTGAGCGCGAGATGCAGCGGGATCTCCGCGGGTTCGCTCTCTACGGTAGCCTCGCGTGGCGTAACCCGGTGGGCCTCGACCGCGGGATCGTGTTCGCACGAGAGCCTGGTGATAGGCTCGACGACCTGTTAGCCAGGTATCAGAACTGGGAGGTATGGCGTTACAGCCCACCGCCGGGGGACCCCGACGCACCTCCGATCCTGACGCCCCTGACAAGCCCGACCGATATCCATGACGGCACCTGAGCAGCAACCTCCGAGCTCACACTGGCCTCAGTTGCTCGCCGTGGGTGTCTTTGCGTTGGCGTTGTGGGCGCAATTAGACCGGATCATGGTTGGCGCGTTTGGCCAAGACGGAATCTACGTCGCTCTGGGTAGCGCGTTGGGGCTTGGCGAGGGGTACCGGCATCTACATCTTCCGGGGGCCCCCGCCGGTGTACACTATCCCGTCCTCTATCCCGCAATCCTCGGTTTTCTCTGGCGTCTCTGGCCAACGTTCCCGGACAATGTGACGCTGTTTCAGTTGTTCGACGCTGCAGCCCTCGCGAGCGCCGCATGGCTCACGGCGCTCTACGCTCGCAGGCGTAACCTGTCGCCGTTGGTGCAGTACATCGCCCTTCCCCTCGGCTTTCTCGCCTTGCCCCTGCTCGTACTCGCTGGCATTCGCTCTCCCGGGCCAGTCCTGTTGCTGTGTTGGGTGGGCGCGGTCTTCGTCGCCGACGGCAAGATGGTCTCGCCCCGCACAGCGGTGGCTGCTGGTGTGCTGAGTGGGCTCGCGACGTTGGCGAGCGGTGCCGGTGTCGCCGTGATCGTAGGCGTCGCCGTAGCGCTCACGTATCGAGGCAGTGTTCGGCACGCGGCCATCGCTTTATTAGGCTGGTTTGCGACCACTACACCGTGGTTTCTGTGGTCGTGGCATGCGGATCCAAGCGGTTCGGTGATCGCGAGGCTTCGTGGGCTGAGTCTCGACGCGTTCGTTCCGCGAGCACCGGTCGGGGCAGCCACTCCACTGGTCGGCGCGCTCATCCCTTCAGTGCCCACGCCTCTCTGGCACGCCGCTGCCGTAGTCATCTTCGCACTCGCACTGTGGGGCGCGTGGCGACTTGCCTCCAGGGCGCCGGGAATGACCTCGTCGTTCCTAGCGTTCCTAGTGTGGACGAGCTTTTGGCCCTTCGCGCCCGCGCAGGCTGTGTGGATTGGAATGCCCTGGTTCCTGACGCTCCTAGCGGCGGGGCTCTCGGCCGGGTGGAGGAAGGGTCCCGTGCTCAAGTTGTCGGTGGCGGTTGCGGTCTCGATATGCCTGGTGTCCTACGGCTGGTGGGAAATCGCTGCGTTGTCCGGACGGCAGTTCGCCGCTCCCGCCATCCGAGCCAGCGCCCCGTACACGATCCTCGCTCCTGCCATCACGGTCGAGACACCTCCCGATGCGGTCATCGCAACGAATCGACCCGCGCTCGTGTGGCTCTACACTGGCCGTCGAGCCGTGCCATTTCCCAAGGGGATGGAAGGAGGGGGAGATCGGGTCGCTGCCGCGGCTTACCTCTGTGACTTGCAGACCACGCACCTTGTGGTGACCGGCCCAGACGTGCCCGAGCAAGCGCTCGTCGACCGACTCGTGACCCGTTCGGATACGACGCTCCAGACCGTGTTTCAATTCGTCGGTGGTCCGGGGCTTTATCGATTGCAATGCCAAGGCTGACACCTGCTCGGGCGGCGTGGTTGGCTGCGCTTGTCGCGTCTCTGGTGTACGTCAACGCGCTGGGAAACCGGTGGGCCATCGATGACCCGTTCCTCGTGCGAGACAATGCCGCTGCACACGATGTTCCAACGGCGTTGTCGCAATTTTTCGAGCCGTACTGGCCCACCGTCGAGGGAGCGCGGGCGGGACTCTATCGGCCGATGGCCGTGCTCTCTTACGCCATCGACTGGACGATCTCGGGCGGTGCGCCGTGGTGGTTTCACGCAACCAACGCGCTCTTGCATGGGTTCGCCACCGCGCTCGTCGTACTCGTCCTGCTTCGGTGGCTCACGCTAGTTGGGGCACTCACCGGCGGGTTGCTGTTTGCCGTGCATCCGGTTCACGTCGAGGCGGTTGCGAACGTCATTGGGCGGACCGAGGTAATGGCGGCGAGCGGCATGCTGCTGGCCGTGTTGGCTGCCCGGCGATTTCGTCGCGCCGATGAACGTCACGCCAACCGGTGGCTCATCGCGGTTCTCGCGGCGACGGCGACGGCGCTGTTCAGCAAGGAACACGCGGTGGTTACGATCGGCGTTCTCATTGTCGATCAGTGGTTGGATCCAGAGCGCAGTAGGCGGAGCACGCTCGGCCTTTATCTATCCGTCACCGCGTTGACAGTCGGATGGCTGTTTCTGTGGCGGGCGATTGCCGCGGAATACGCTGAGGCCACGGTTGCGGCGGGGATTCGGTGGCTCTCCCCGTGGGAACGGATCGCCACTGCCGTGCCGGCCCAACTCGACCTCGTCAGGCTGCTGGTATGGCCAATGCAGCTTGCCGCAGACTACAGTCCCCTCGTCATTCCGCAGCGGACGGAATGGGGGCTCGTCGCGTCCATCGCGGCGGTGACGTCGGGTGCCCTGCTCGCGTTGGCCTTTGCGGTCTCCCGCAAAGCGCCGGCGGTTGCATTTGGAATTCTCGTGGCGGCGGGGTCCTTCCTTCCGACGTCCAATCTGTTTTTCCCGGCTGGGATCGTCATGGCCGAACGCACACTCTATCTTGCCGCCATCGCGCCTGCAGCGGTCCTCGGATGGGTGGTGAGTAAGCCCGCCTTGCACTTCGGTGCCAGGGAGCGACGAATGCTCGGCGGGGCGGTCGCGTTGATCCTCGTGGTCTTCACAGTGCGCACGCTGACCAGGACGCCGGTATGGCGGGACACGGCCACCACCGTTACTCGGGAGTTGCTGCGCCATCCGGAGAACTACCGGGCCCATGTTTGGCTGAGCGAAGTCTATGCGGTCAGCGGGGACTCCGTTCGGGCCCTACGAGAGTTGCTCACCGCGACGGAGCTGTTTGAGGATCCATTCACCACGAGGCTCTTGGTCCCAATTGCCCTCGCGCGAGGTGCGCGGAGTCTCGCACTCGGAGAGTCTGTGCGGGCCTACGCACGCTCGCCGGGACATCCCGAGCTCACCCGGTTTCTCGTGGACTCTTATCTTGCCCTGGGGAAGCGCGACTCAGCGATCGCCGTGTTGCGGCACTCGCTGACGGTCGAACCGGGGAACAGGGGAGTGGCCGAGGACTACGCATTGCTGCTGACGCAGGCCCAGGCGCCCGAGTGGCAGCAGCAGTTTGCGCGGCTTCGGTTACAATGGTTGGGACTCAGGCTCAGCACCGTCGGACCGGGCCTCGATTCGGCAGTGGCAGCGGCGGGGGCGGTCAGTGACCTGAGCGAGGCGTTTTGCTGGGAGGTCAATGCGACGCTCTTGCCTCTGAAGGCGTTCCGTCCAGAGCTCATTATGCGACTACGGACCTTGGCCGCGGAGCGGGGGTTGGACTGCGAGGAGGGTGTATAGATCCGATCGTCGCAACTGTCGGATTTTCAAGGGATTACGAGTTCGTTTAAACGACAGTATCAAAACAGTGTGATTGTGTTCAGGCTCCGGCGACCGTTGCGTCAAGCGGGGGACTTTGCATTTTGAAGGGCCGATTGGCCACTGGCCGTGGTGAGCGCGCCCCCTACCGAGTCTGTTAACTCAATGTCCTACAATGGCATAGAGTGCTTCGCTGGGCATGGGCACGGGGCTTGCCACCTCGGGCGCCGAGAGGCTGTTAACCTCGTCGAGAGAACAACATTCTGCTTTGGGAGGAGTCGATGCTGAATCGCAAGGGTTTCACACTTATCGAACTGCTGATCGTGGTGGTGATTATCGGCATCTTGGCCGCCATCGCGATTCCCAAGTTCGCCAACACGAAAGAAAAGGCGTATGTCGCGTCGATGAAGTCCGATCTCCGCAATCTGGTAAACGCGGAAGAGGCGTACTTCGCCGACTACACGACGTACACCGGCACATTTGCCACCACCCAGTACAGCGCATCGCCTGGCGTGACGGTGACGATCGCAGGCCCGGATGGTAAGGGCTGGTCCGCCACGGGCACGCACACCGGCACCGCCATCAAGTGCGGTATCGCGCTCGGTGTGGGGCACACGAATCCGGTGGACGCCGCTGCTCCGGAAGGCGAGCCACGCTGCAAGTAGTAGCGATCTAGCATCGACTTCGAGCAGGCTCACATGCAACGGGGCGGTGGAGCCAGGCTTCACCGCCCCGAGTGCTGTTCGAGGTTTGATGCTAGTCGAGCAATCTCTGGCGGAGAGGCACAATGGGTTCTCACCCAAGGGGTTTTACGCTCATAGAGTTGCTGATTGTCGTGGTCATCATCGGCATTCTTGCAGCGATCGCGATTCCGAAGTTCACCAACACGAAAGAGAAAGCGTACCTCACGTCGATGAAGGCCGATCTCCGCAATCTGGTTACTGCTGAGGAAGGCTACTTGGCCGATTTCCAGACCTACACGTCGGATCTGGGAACGCGGTTCCAGGCGTCGTCCGGGGTGACGGTCAACATCTCAAACGTGGTGGCGAACGGCTGGTCGGCCAGCGCGAAGCACGCCGGCACGAGTCAGACGTGCGCCATCTTCTACGGATCGGGGGCGACCCCCATCCCACCATCAAAGAATGAGGGCGAACCAGCCTGCCAATAATGGCGGTCCGGCCCCCGCCGCCCTACGCGGGCCTCGACCGGGCGATAGGAACATTCCGTCGCCCGCTTCTATTTCGGCTAGCGATCTGATGCCGTCGGTCGCTCCAGCTCGTCGCGCCGCGCCGCGGCCCGGGCTCAAGCGCGAGCTACTTTTTGGTCTCGCGCTTCTCGCCACCGCAGCGCTGTCCATCGCGGTCCTGGCCACGTTGTTGGCCCAACTCTTCCGACCGGACTTTGCGGTCATCGCGCTGGTCGTGCTCATCGTTGCCGATGTCACCGTCTTGTTCCTCTTCGGCCGGTATCTGGTTGAGCGCCTGGTTTTAACCCCGCTGGGCGCGCTGACCAGAGGGGCAGATGAAGTCGCGAGTGGCAATCTGGTGCACCGCGCACCTGTAGCGGAAACTCGGGAGTTCGCGCATTTGGCGGAGCGCTTCAATCACATGACTGAACGTCTGCTGGACGCGCAGCGGCAGCTGGTTCGGGCTGAGAAGCTTGCCAGCGTCGGTCGGTTGGCGGCTGGTGTGGCGCACGAGGTTGGTAACCCACTTTCCGCCATCGGGACTTACCTCGAAGTCTTGAAAAAGCGGGGCGGCGATTCGGACCTCGTACGATCCATGGAGCTCGAAGCCGGCCGTATCGATCGCATCGTCCGAGGACTGCTCGACTATGCCGGGCGCCGCCACCGTGATCAGGCCGACCACGTGGACGTCTCCGCAGTGCTGCACGGCGTCGTTGAGCTATTGACCCACCAAGGTGTCCTGAAGGGCTTGACGCTTCATCGGGCGCTTCCGGATAAGGCGGTTTCGGTAAAGGGAGACGCACACTCACTCGAACAGGTCATCGTGAACCTACTCCTCAACGCGGCCGATGCTGCGCCCGGTGGCACCGTCTCAATCGGTGCGCAAGAGATGGAGTATCACGCGGACATGGTGACCGATCGTCGGCGCGACGACGCGCTGGCGCCCCCGCCGGGCTACCGGATATCGGGGAGGCGTCCCTGGCGGCCGGAGCTGGCCGAGAGTACCCCCGGCGTCGTTTTGTGGGTCGCTGACTCGGGTCCCGGCGTGCCAGTCGAGGACCGTGAGAAAGTGTTCGACCCGTTTTTCACGACCAAGCCACCGGGCTGCGGTACCGGACTGGGCTTAGCGATCGTGGGGCGCACAGTAGACGAAATGGGCGGAGTCGTCTGGGTCGACGACGCACGGGAGGGTGGTGCGGCGTTCAAGGTGTTTCTACCAAAGCATGTCTCCGTCGTCGGAGAAGGAGTGCGATCAGTCAGTGCTGAGGAGCTTCCGGCAGATTCGGCGACGGCAATAGGCCACGTGGAGATTCCCGTGGTTGCGGCTCCCGCGCCCAGCACCCCAAGCAGAAAGGCGGTTGCAGGGTGAGGCTTCTCGTAGTCGACGACGATGACGGGCTGAGACGCTCGCTTTCGCTTCTGCTAGCCGCCGAGGGGTACGACGTTACTGCGGAGGGTGCTCCTAAGACCGGCCTCCGGCGCGCGCTGAGCGAGATGTTTGACGTAGTGCTGTGCGATGTCAAAATGCCGCACATGGATGGCGTGGAGTTCCTCAAGCGCTATCGCAAAGAAGGTGGCGAGGCACTCGTCATCATGATGAGCGCATACGGTGGCGAGGATGCGGCCATCGAGGCGATGAAGGAGGGGGCTTACGATTACCTGCCAAAGCCCTTCCGCTCGGATGAAGTGGTGCTGACGTTGCGCAAGGCTGCTGAGCGGGAGCAGTTGCGTGATCGCGTCGCGAGCCTCGAAGCTGAGCTGGCGCGCCGGCAGGAGACGGACGTGGTTGCCGAATCGCGGGCGATGCGACAGGTAATGGATCTGGCCACGCGCGTTGCTCACCATGCGACGACCGTGTTGATCACGGGAGAAAGCGGAACGGGCAAAGAGGTTGTGGCGCGGGCGATCCATCGCATGAGTCCCAGGAAAGACAAACCGTTCATCGCCGTAAACTGCGCGGCAATTCCCGATAATCTTCTCGAGTCAGAACTGTTTGGCCACCGGAAGGGCGCCTTTACCGGAGCGTCGCATGATCGGCCTGGTCTCTTCGAGGAGGCGAGCGGTGGCACCCTGCTGCTCGACGAGATTGGTGACTTGCCACTCGGCCTGCAAGCCAAACTCTTGCGCGTTCTGCAGGAAGGTGAAATCCGTCGGGTTGGTGAGACCACCACCCGCGAGGTGGACGTGCGTGTGTTAGCAGCGACCGCGCGCAACATGGAGCAGGAAGTCAAGAGCGGGAGCTTCCGCGAGGATCTTTACTACCGACTCAACGTCGTACGCATCCACATCCCTCCCCTCCGCGAACGGCTCGAGGACTTGGATGGCTTGGTCACCACCCTCGTGCGCAGGGCCGCTGAGCGGGCGGGGCAGCAGGTCACCGTAAGCCCCGAGGTTCTCAATGCGATGCGCTCACATCCATGGCGCGGCAACATTCGTGAGCTTGAGAACGCGTTGGAAAGAGCTGCGGTGTTGTCACGAGATGGGGTGATCCGGCTAGAGGATTTGTTGCTCAACCCAGGCAGCAACGGTGCCTCGCCCGCGCTACCGTCAGACACGTTACCGACGCTCAAGGAAGTTGTGGCTAACGCTGAGCGCGAGGCGATTGGCGCGGCCTTGGCGCGAACAGACGGAAACCGGCAACAGGCCGCGCGCCTACTCGGCATCAGCGTGCGCAATCTCTTCTACAAGTTGAAGGCGCTGGATCTAAACTAACGCGCGTAGAAACGGCCCCGTCGCGGGCCGTTTTGATACCTCCCCCAATCAGCGATGGCCTCACCTTGATGCCATGCGAACGACCGCAGGGCTCACGGTGCTCGAAGTGCTCATTGCCATGCTGCTCCTTTCCATCGGCTTATTGGGTTTGGTGGGAACAGCGGCTGTGACGACGCGGATGATCGGGCAGGGAGGTCGTTACAGCAGCGTGAGCAGGTTGGCCAGTGAACGATTGGAGATGCTACGTGCGCGGGGGTGCGCAAGCATGACTTCGGGAACCACTGCCCACGGATCCTTCGTAGTGACGTGGACCACGGCTGACCTGGCTGCTGGACGAGCCCGGCGTATGATCGTCGCCGTCCAGTCCCCAACGGCGCGAGGCACTCGTGCTGACACCTTCCTGACGACGATCATATGCTGAGTCCGGCGGCAGGGAAGTCAAGGCGCTTTCCTCGTCGGGACGGTGGTGATCCCATCAGTCCAGCCCATCCCCACGTTCCCAGCCAGCCAGCCGCGCTCGGCCTCACAATCGTCGAGCTGTTGATCGCGGTGGTGCTCGCCGGATTGGTCCTGAGTGCCGTCTACCGGGTCTTGCTGGGCGCTCAGCGTGTTCACCGGCTGCAGTGGGAGCGGGTGGAATTGCGCGCCAATGTGCGCGCGGTGGCGTCGATGATTCCGCTTGAGCTGCTCGAGTTGAACGCGACAGATACGCTTGGTAGTGACCTCCTGTCGCTAGAGGACACGATCATCGCGTACAAGGCCATGCGCAGGCTTTACTTCATTTGTCAACGGCCGGTGAGTGCAAACGGCACGGGGGTCCTCCAAGTCTGGCAGCGCCCTTCGTACGGAATGCGTCAGCTGGATCCGAATCGTGACTCTCTCATGGTGTATGCGGAGGCGGGAGGTACCATCGGCGACGACTACTGGCTGCACGCCAGCCTGCGTGGCTCGCCAACAGCCGGGAATGCGTGTCCTGGCAGCGCCCCGAGCTGGGAGCTGTTGATCGACGGCATTCGGCCGGCCCTTGGCCTCGCTGACGTGCGCCCTGGTGCCCCGGTTCGAGGCGTGGAAGCCGTGCAGATCACGTCGTATCCGGATGCTCGTGGAGATTGGTGGCTCGGCCTCCGGCAACACAACAAGAGCACAGGGTGGACTCGGATCCAACCTCTGGTTGGACCCGTGCATCGCGCCGGGGTCACCTTTCGATATCTGGATCGTGACGGTGCCGCTGCGCTGGACACGCAGGCCGCTGCGCGTGTCAGCGTGAGTGTGGTGGGACGGAGTGCCCGGATGGTCAGGACATGGACGGGTGGCCTGGGCTACCTCAGGGATACCGTTCGGACGGCCGTCGCGTTGCGGGGGAACTCCAGGTGGTGAGTCCAGCACCCGCGAAACGCGCTTCCGGATTCGCGCTCCCGGTTACACTACTGGCGCTGGTCGTGATTGAGATCCTCGTGGCGGGCGCGTTCCTGCTGGGGATGTACGAACAGCGAGCGGGGTGGAATACTCTTGCCCATCTGCAGGCCAGCGGGGTCGCGGTGGATGCAGCCCTGGCGCGAGTCGTCGCGTGGGACTCCACGTGGGGGGTGTTGGCCCCGGGGGACAGTGCCTCGTTCGACGGAATTGGCTGGGGTGGTCAGACCCAGTACCGCGGCTTTGTGGTTCGACTCGGCGATCGGTTCTACACCGTGGTCTCTGAAGCGGAAACGGAGCGGGCACCGGTCAGGGGCACCATAGGGTACCTGGTGCGGGTGGACAGTGGGCTCGCGTCCATACTTTCGGAACGAGGCGTCTTCCGGCCTTACTGAATTGATCCCGCCGCTACCCCCCTGCGAAAACCGGTGTGGTGCGTCCGCCACAACGCCCGCGCCCAGACGGTAGCCCGACTGGCGAGACGAACGGCGGTAATATCAACCCGCACCTCCGCTTCCACCACAGCAACTCGGTCTGATACCCTGGGAACACTTCCTGCGACTCGCTCAATCTGCGCGTCCTAGGGGGCCTCCGGTTGGTGGCCCCCGGGGCGCGTTGCGCAATGACGCGCGGATAGGGACCACACTCGGAGGAGCAAATATGCGTACGCGGGGGTCCGGCCGGTTATACGGCTGGGGGTGGCTGGCCACTGGAATCGCCCTAATGGCTGGCTGTACTGAGAGTAGCACACCGCTGGAGGTTTCCTCGCCGATGTTTCTGGTGAGCGACATCCCGACGGTCGAGGCGTGTACGAGTCCGGGGGTCGAAGTCGGACTCTTCAAGCTCATCAAGTTTGGTGGGGAGGGGACCTTCGACGTGACCATCAACGGTGAGTACGCGGGCACGGTCACGCTCACCGACAGCGAGTGCGCCCGCATTCTGCTGAACGCTCGAGCGTTCGCAACGCCGGCCACCGTGACGGTCACCGAGACCTCTGGAACCCCAGACTACATAGAAAAGCAGGTTGCGGAGCTGCTCGTCGTGAGCGGTACGCTGCAGCCCGTAGCAGGACCGTGGGAGACCATTGCGGGAACCAACACCGTGTCCGGTCAGGCGTGGGCTCAAAAAGGTACGGTCGTGGTGTTCCATAATTCGCCGCCGCCGCCACCACCGCCGCCTCCGCCACCCCCACCGCCAGGTGCGGATGGGTGCACACCCGGATTCTGGAAACAGTCGCACCACTTTGGCTGGTGGACCGCGCCGTATACGCCCCACACGCAGTTCAGCGCGGTCTTCGAGAATGCGTTCCCCGGCAAGACCCTGCTCGATGTCCTCGGTCAGGGAGGCGGTGGGCTCAACGCCCTGGGCCGCCATACGGTCGCGGCGCTGTTGAACGCGGCTTCGCCGGACGTCGGCTACGACCATTCCGTGGACGGTGTTATAGCCGCCTTCAACGATGTGTATCCCGGCAAGAAGAAAGATTACAACGGGCTTAAGAGCGTGTTCGAGAGCTCAAACGAGCGCGGTTGCCCGCTGGGCCGGAAGGAGGGTTCTGATGACGGTGGCGTAGTCTTTTAGACTAGCCGCAACATCGGCCCGGGCTGAGACAAACAACGCCCGGTCCTCGAGCCCCAGTCGTGCTGTGCGGCGATTGGGGCTCACTGTTACACCCGTCACGGACCCTCCGGGTGGCTTTCGATAAGGTTCAGGAGGCGCTGGCCGATATGTGATTAAGGAATGCCGGGCTCAAATGCAAATTGCTGCGCTTCGTGCAGGACCTTGCGCCAACGCCGCGAGCCCCCAAACTCGTAAAGTATTGTAATGTAATCACTTAGTAGTATGGTATCGTTCTTGTTGTGATCTGCAGGCGGTCCCGCCGCACTGGGCGGCGGGTCCGTACGGATCGGTAATCGGAAGGCAGTCGATTGAATCGCAGGGGTCTCACGATTTCGGAACTCGTCATCGCCTTGGTGATCATTGGGGCGCTCGTTGGCCTGTCGGTCCCCCGCATCGGCCAGAGCATGACAAAGCAGAGCATGCGCTCGGCTCACAGCGCGGTCGCCGGTCTGGTGGCGAAAGCGAAGGCCGCAGCAGTGCAGCGGGGCAGTCCCACGGTATTGATGCTGAGCGGCGGCAACCTAGTGATTCGTTCACGGCACCCCGTTACCGGTGCGGTTGACACTGTCGGAGTTCCGGAAAGTCTGGGCCGGCGGTACGGCGCGAGCGTCTGGGCGACGCAGGATTCATTGATCTTCGACCCACGTGGCCTTGGAATGCAATCCGGCAATACGACCATCGTGGTGAGCAAGGGAAGCTATTCGGACACCATCGTGGTTTCCGCGGCTGGGAGGGTGTTGCGATGAAGAACAGGCGAGGCTTTACGGTGGTCGAGGTGCTCATAGCCGTGCTCGTCTTGTCGATTGGTGTGCTGGGGTTGGCGGCGACAGCGGCGGTGACGACGCGCATGATCGGACAAGGGCATCGCTTCAGCGAGGCCAGTGCCATGGCGGGGCAGCGGTTCGAGATGTTGCGCAGTGGTGACTGCACGACGTTGACGAGTGGCAGCGCATACGAGGGGCGTTTTGTTGCGACGTGGACGGTGCAGGATGTGGCGAGTGGGCGGGCGCGGCGCGTGTCGATGATCGTGCAGTCTCCAACCCCCCGTGGTATGCGGGCGGACACTTTTGCGACGACGATCCCGTGTTGAGCACGGGGAAGAGGGAACGGAAGCATATGCGGAGGCGAGCACCAGAACTGATCAGCCATCCTGCCAACCCCGCCCATTCCGCACGGAAGGGTAGGGCGGCGAGTGGGTTCACCTTGATTGAGTTGTTGATCGGGCTGGTATTGACAGGGTTGGTGGCCGGGTCGGTCTACCAGGTGCTGTTGAGCAATCAACGGGTCTACCGAGTCCAAACGGAACGCGTCGATTTGCAGGGGAACGTCCGCGCCGCGGTGGCAATGGTGCCCTCCGAGCTGCTGGAGTTGAACGCGGCGGACACCGTGGACAGCGACATCGTGACACTGGGAGACACGCTCGTTACTTACAAGGCGATGCGCAACCTGTTCTTTGTCTGCCAACCTCCCATCAGCGCAGGCGCCACCGGAACCGTTGTCTTGTGGCGCAACCCGAGTTACGGACTGCGTGGAATAGATTCGAATCGCGATTCCATCTTGATCTTCGCGGAAAACGATCCATCCACGCGATTCGATGATTATTGGGTACACGCCAATGTTTCGGGAACTGTCGCGACCGGGACCGCCTGTCCGATGAGCGCTCCGAGTCTGACCGTCACTCTGGATAACGTGTATCCGGTTGGTTCGCTCGCCGGCGTCGAGGAGGGGGCCCCACTCCGGAGCTTCGAGGTCGTCCAGTTGTTCACGTATCCCGATCTCGCTGGCGCTTTCTGGATGGGTTCCCGTGTTTTTGGCAAGTCCGGTGGGTGGGGGGACGTTCAACCGGTCCTTGGCCCCATCGCGAATGGCGGGCTTCGGTTCACGTATTTCGACGCGAATGGCGTCGCAACCACGAATCGCAGTGCCGTAGCCAGGGTCGGGATCCAGGTGATTGGAAGGACGAACGAGCCCGTGAAGAGCACGTTTGGCGACATCCGCTACGTAGTGGATACGCTGACGACGCACGTGGCGCTCAGGAACAATACCCGCTAGGACAGCGAGAAAAAGGTTTGAGGTGGAAATGAAAGCCAGGTTACGCAATGAAAAAGGTGTCGCCCTAGCGGTAGCGGTATTTGCGCTCGTGGTTATCGGGGGACTGGTGGGTGGAGCGTTCTTCGTCGGCATGCAAGAGCAAAAAGTCGGTTTCAATACCGTCAAACATCAGCAAGCATTCTCAGCCGCCCAAGAGGGAGCGCAGTTGCAGGTGGCAAATTGGGGTCCCGGTGCGCACAGCCAGCTGTCCGTTGGCGACAGCGTTGCCTTCAACGGAACGCTCAGCGGCGGCGCGGGTTGGTATCGCGGGACCGTCATGAGACTGAACGACCTCCTGTATCTCGTACGAACGGAAGGGTTCAGTCCCGATAGTGTGTCACGTCACCACACTGGGCTGATGGTGCGCGTGCGGCCGCTCGAGATCGAGATCGACGCGGCGTTGCAAACGCAGGGCAAGCTCAAGATCGGTGGTTCTGCGTATATCAACGGAAACGATGTGCCGCCCTCTGGGTGGAGTTGTGACCCCTCTGAGCCGGCCAAGCCGGGTATTTCCATACCGGACGCAGACGACATCACGACCTCCGGGTGTGGTGGGTTATCGTGCGTCGACGGTGATCCAAAGATCCAAGAAGATCCAACGATCAACGACTCGACGATGACGACCTTTGGGGACTACGAATTTGACGAGCTAGCCACGATGGCGAACAAGTTGATCTACGGCGGGAACCGAAAGATCCAACCGTCGCTGATCGGCAGTTCGTGCGACACCTCTGATCCGAACAATTGGGGCGATCCGGAGAATCCGAGCGCGCCGTGCGCGAACTACTTTCCGATCATCTACTCGAACGGTGATCTAACGGTCAACGGCGTGCAGGGTCAGGGTGTGCTACTTGTCAATGGCAATTTGTCGGTCCAAGGAAACTTCCGGTTTTATGGCCCAGTGGTCGTCAGGGGCACGCTCAAGACGACGGGTACGGGTGGTCACTTCAACGGCGGAGTCATTGCGGCGAACGTCGACCTCGAGCAAAACACCGTTCTGGGCAACGCGGTCGTGAATTACTCTAGTTGCGCCGTTGCCAAGGCCCTAATCAACACGGCGCCGGGTTTCCTCATGAGCGAACGGAGCTGGATCAACCTGTATTGAACCCCGTGAAGTGACGTAAGTCACAGTTTGATCTAGGGTTGCCAAGCTAGGCTTAAAGTACCTTAGAAGCTTGACAAAAAATGGGGTGAGCGGTACTGTAGGAAGCCGTTCACCCCACTTATCTCGTTAATCCGTAGGTAGATATGGCACTTTTCGGGTTCGGGAAGTCCAAGACGACTGTCGCACTCGACGTCGGAAGCGGCCTCATAAAGCTCGTCGCAGTCGATCATTCCCGATTCGAACCCATGCTCAGCCGTGTCGCCGTGACGCCGGTGCTCGCCGATGCCATCGTGGAAGGCGAGATCATGGATCCCGGCATCGTATCCGATACGATCCAAGGCTTGTTCAAGACGGCTGGCATCAAGAAAAAGCGTGTGGTGGTCGCCGTGGGCGGACGCGATGTGATTATCAAGAAGATCCAGGTCGACCGCATGAAGGAAAGCGACGCCTACGAAGTCGTGCGGTGGGAAGCGCAGCAGCACGTCCCGTTCGACATCGAGGCGGTGGAGCTCGATTTCCAGATCCTAGATCCAGAGGACGAAGGGCTCCAGATGGAAGTTTTGCTCGTGGCGGCCAAGCGCGAGCTCGTCGAGGATAAAGTACAGCTGCTCTCGCAAGCGGGTCTCGAGCCAGAGATCGTGGACGTCGACGCCTTTGCACTGCACAACGCGTTCGAGGTGAATTATCCGGAAGCCATGCGTGGCGTCGTGGCGTTGCTCAACATCGGTCACGAGCTCACCAACGTGAATATCCTTCAGGATGGTGTTCCGCTGCTCACCCGGGACTTGAGTGTGGGAACGCGCAAGTTCCGCGAGGACCTCCAACGCGAGCGCGGCCTGTCAGCTGAGGACGCCGACGGAATGCTCCAGGGGTTTGAAAGGACGCCCGAGCTCGACCCGTACATTCAAGCACGCGGTGAGGAGATCGCTGTCGGCCTCGAGCGCGCGGGAGCGTTTCTCCAGTCCGCCAGCCGCGACGCCGGCAGCATTCAGCGCGTCTACTGCTCGGGGGGTGGTGCTCGCGTTCCGGGGCTTACCGAAGTGCTCAGTCAGCGCATGCGGCTCCCGGTCGAGATTGCTAGCCCGATTCAGCGCCTCGCCGTGGGCGAGGGTGTGTTCGATACCATCAACGTGGATGAGGTGGCCCCGCTCCTGATGTTGGCCACCGGCCTCGCGTTGCGCCGGTCCTGAGGAGCAACCGCGCCCAATGATCGAGATCAATCTTCTTCCGACACAACGGAAAAAGCGCGGAGCCGGCGTCAGCCTTCCGGAGTTTGGCGATGTTCTGAAGGGTGTCCGCGATCCGCTCATGGTCGGGGCAATTGGCGCCTGGGTGTTGGTGCTTGCGGCGGTCGGCTTCGTCTTCGTGACGCAAAACGCGCGTCTGTCGAATCTCCAGACTGAGTTCAACACGGTGGAGACGGAGGCACGGCGGTTCCGTGCGCTCATGGCGCAGAAGCGACGTGCAGAACGGCTGCGTGACTCGCTGTTGGCCGAGCTGCAGTCCATCCGCCGGATCGATGCAGACCGCTATGTGTGGCCGCACATCATGGAGGAGGTCACCAAAGCGTTACCTGACTTCACCTGGCTGGTGGGGCTCGAGTTCACGCCGGCACCGCCACCCGTACAGGGCGACACCTTGGCGGCCGAACCTCCGGTGCAGTTCGAGATCGAGGGGCGCACCCCAGACATCGGCGCGTACACGCGGTTCCTACGTCAGTTGGGGGATTCCCCGTGGATTACCAACGTGATTCCCGGTGCCACCCAGACGGTGGTTGAAGACGCAAAACCGATCACGGCATTTACCATTCGCGCCCAATTCCGGTCAGCAGATTCGGCGTATATCCGCACGGTCCCCGTTGGGGAATCAGTGCGGTAGCATTCGAGGAACTCGATGGCACTCTCGCAACGGGAACGACAGCAGCTACTCGCGCTTGCAATCATCCTCGCCTTGGGTGGGGCCGCGGCGTTCTGGTTCTATTGGCGCGAACCCAAACTCCAGGAGGCGCAGGAACTCCAGCGACAGGTGGATTCCCTTCGGGCCATGGTGGATTCGGCGCGTCAAGACCTCGCACGCGGAACCGTGGAAGATCTGCGGCGAAGGGTTACCGATTACGAGGCTGGTTTGTCGCTCATGAGAGAGCTCGTGCCGTCCGGCGCAGAGGTTCCTAGCCTGATCGATGACGTTGCCTCGCGGGCGCGCCGGCGCGGAGTGGAGATAGGGCAGATTCAGCCGCAGCCGCCTGAACCCACCGTTCCGTTCGAGATTCGGCGCTACCGGTTCGCGGTGTACGGACACTACGATCAGATCGGAGAGTTTCTCGCCGACATTGCCTCATTGCAGCGCATCATGGTGCCGTACAACATATCGGTAAATCCGGCGAGCCAGACAGCGCAGCAAGCTTACGCTGATACTTCGGGTGCTCTGCTCGAAGCGCAGTTCCAACTGCGCACATTCGTAAAGCCCCAAGCACGCGGAGATTCCCTTGCCGGGCTGTAGAGCCTCGTTCGCGACGCTTCTCGTGGTGTTGGCGGCGGGCGCGTGCGGCGCAGCCGAGGATACGCCTGCCCCCGGCACGCCGGCTCAACCGGCCATGGGGGGTGAGACGGCGCTCGCCGACACAGGGATCGCCCTCGAGACACCGCTGGTGCAGGATCCGGCCGCGCAGCAGCCGCGGCAGGAGCAGCTGGTGCGAGAGGTGTTCGCGTATCGTGGCTCCGGCCGCGATCCGTTCATGTCATTGCTTCGCTCCGGAGACGTGCGGCCCCTGCTGCAAGATCTCCGGGTAACCACCATCACATACAACGCACAATTCCCGAGCAATAGCGTCGCGGTGCTCCGCGACACGACGGTCAACCGGAGGTACACGGTGCGGGTCGGAGACGAGTTGGGTCGGCTGCGCGTCGTCGAGATCCGCCCGCGGGAAGTCGTCGTCGTCGTGGACGAGTTTGGCCAGGAGCGCCAGGTGGTGCTCACGCAGCGGCGTAGGCAGGAGGGTCAACCATGAAGCGGTACCTCACGATCGCGCTCGCGGGACTCGCCCTCGCCGCACCGCGCGCCCTAACCGAGGCGCCTGGCGAGGTAACTGCCGTGAGCATACTCCCCGGCGTCGGACGAGCCCACGTCGTCGTCGACGTGTCGGGCAGCGTCAGCGTGCAAGACTTCACGCTGCGCAATCCGCCCCGTCTCGTGATCGACGTAGTCGGTGCGCGGTTGCGCGTGCCGCGGGACTCCTACGACGGCGTCAACCGGGGAGGGATCCAAAACATCCGCTACTCGCAGTTCCGCGACGATGTCGTGCGCATCGTGATCGAGTTGGAGACATTGCGGGACTACGAACTCGAGTACGCCGATGAGGCGATCCGCATCACCTTCGGTGCCGATCGGGACTTCACCGCGTGGTCGTCGACCTCCCCGGCCGATCTGGTTCCCCCTGCGGCCCCGCCACCGGCTACGGGTCCCGCGCCGACGCGCGCGTCGTTCCAACCCCTGGTGCAGCAACAGCCGACCGTGACTGCCTCGTTCGATTCTGCGGCTATCGCCGACGTGATGTCGAGCTTCGCCGAGATCAGCGGCAAGACCATCCTGTTGGGCAAGGACGTTCGGGGTTACGTCACGGCAGAGGTCAAGAACCAGCCGTGGGACGTGGCGTTCCGTGCCATTCTCGAGTCCCAGGGGCTGACGGCCGTCGAGCAGAACAACATCATCAGCGTCGACTCCCGTGAAGTTCTCGCTGCACGCGATACGTTGGAGCCCCTGCGTACCAAGATCATTCCCGTGAACTACCAGAACGCGGCCGCGCTCGCGCAATCGCTCGAGTTCGTCGTATCCTCGCGTGGCCGCGTGAAAGCAGATACCAGCACCAACAGCATCATCATTACCGATGTCGAGAGCCGCCTGGTATCGGACTCCATGTTCGTGGCACAGCTCGATATCGCCACGCCGCAGGTCTCGATCCAGGCCAAGCTCATTCTCGTCGACCGTACGGACATTGAGGAGCTCGGTGTCCGTTACGATCTCGGGAGTCCCGATCAATTCTTCAACCAGCTCGTCCAGCGACCGGATCCGGCCTCGGCGGAACCGATCGACACCGACGGGGATGGCGTGCCAGATGCATTGATCGCTACAGAGTTCTTCGACCGGGAGACGAACATCGTTGACCTGGGCGGAAACGCGCTCGCGGCGATCGCCAATGCGGATGCCACGATCATCAACCCCGCGCTCGAGCTGATCTACTCGACGGCCATTGGTAACTTCAACCTCACGACGTTCGTCGAGGCGTTGCAGCGCGTCGAGCTCGCGGATCTCGAGGCGCAACCCCTCATAACGACCGCGGACAATACACGTGCATTCATCCTCGATGGTGAACGTACGCCCATCCGCGTGATCGACGTCAGCTCGCCGCAGGCCGGCGGACAGAACGTGCCGCGCGCGACGACGCAGATCGTTCCCACCGGTATCCGTTTGGAGGTCACTCCTCACGTGACCAACAACCGCCAAATCTTGCTGCAAATTCGGGCGGAGAATTCGTCAGTCGTGACCGCACCCGCGGACCTCGGGTTCACTTTCCAAACGCAGGAAGCGCAAAACCAGGTGCTCGTCAACGACGGTGAAACAGCCGTCATCGGCGGGCTGACTGTGACGGAAGTCACGGTATCGCGAAGCGGGATTCCGTTCCTTGTTGATCTGCCGATCATCGGGGGCTTGTTCGGCTTCTCGAGACGGCAGGAAACTCGGCGGGATCTGCTCGTGCTGGTCACGCCGCGCATCATCGACAACCCTCGCGCGGGCTTGTAAACAGGCGGGAAGGACGGATCGAACAATATGCTTCCACGTGAGATTCGCCGCTTTAGCGCGGCGCTCGCTTGCGTCGCGTTCGTTGCATTCATGGCATGCAACGAGCAGCGGATCGGCGGTGCAATCGCCGGTGACCAGACACCGCCCATTGTCGCCATTCAAACCGATAGTGATACCGCGACGGTCGCCCAGGGGATCGGCTTCACCGTGAACGCGGTGGACAACCTGGGACTCAAGAATCTCTCCGTCCAACTAACCGGCGGTCTCACCGCACGCATCGATTCGACGTTCCGTACCGCCGTCACCAGTGTTGCGATCCCGTTGCAAGTCGTCCTTCCCTCGAATACCACGGCAGGCGGGATTATTGTCATCACCGCCACGGTGCTGGACGGCAACGATAACGCTGGGGAGGCGGTCGACTCGATCTTCCTGCTCAATGACCAGGCCCTGATCGTTCGGCTGACGAGCCCCACCAATGGTGCCGTGACCTCCGCCGGCAAGCAGCTGGTAGTGAGAGCGGTCGCAACCCAGGCGGAGGGTGTGGCAAAGGCCGGTTACACGGTATCGGGCGCGTTCACCACAGGTGACTCGACCGTTGCGACGGCGCCGCTCCCGGATACGCTGGTCTTCGAGGACACGCTTACCGTTCCCGCCGGCCTGACCTCCGGGAATTTCACGATCACCGGATTCGGCGAGGACGGTGAGGGCCGGCGTGCCACCAGCACCCCCGTCACCATCACGATCCAGTCGGCGGCCAACGACAATACCGGTCCAGCGGTGCGCGTGACCGTTGATCCTCGGGTCGAGGTGGATGATTCCGTCACCGTGAACGCGACCGACCCCAGCGGCATCTCACGCATCGGTTGGACCGCTACGGTGCTCGGCAGCGGGACGATTATTGGCGGTGATTCCGCGTCGTTCAATGGCAATCTGACGGATATCACGCGGACGTTTGCCCTCGGCTTCAATTTCGCGACCCTGCCGCAGTCCGTAGTCATTACGGGTTTCGCGGTCGACGGCGCGGGGAACCGGGGTACCTCTGCGTCCTCGAGCGCACCCGCGGGCGCTCCGGCAGCCGCCGCCCAGTTCGCACTCGACACTGTTCTGGTCGTGAACGGGATTACACGGGCACTGCCACGCGGTGGCAAGATCGCCGATGCGATCTACAACGAGAATCTCAATGAGATCTTCATGACGAATATCGACCTCGATCGTCTGGAGATCTTCCGG
>JBFGJG010000016.1:0-78447 GCA_041577295.1 Gemmatimonadales bacterium | reverse complement strand
GCCAATCTGGCCATAATCGTGTTGGCAGCTGTCGCGATTCGTGCGGGGCTCGCGTTTGGTGTGTTGTACGCTCCGGAGTCGGTGGGGTTTTCACGTGTCACGGCGGCGGTGGACGCAGGGTGGTGGCAGGGCGTGGCTTTTTTACTCAGCGTCTTCTTTTCCCTCAACATCGTCCTGTTCGCGCTCAATATCTTGCCGTTCCCGCCACTCGACGGCAGTGCGGCCGTGCCGTTGCTCCTGAGTGACGCCGCCACGGAACGTTACCAGCAGTTTCTCTGGGGACAGCCCGCGTTGTCGTGGATCGGGATCATCATCGCGTGGCAGATTTTCGATCGCGTGTTCAGTCCGATCTTCCTGTTTGCCATCAACGCTCTCTATCCGGGGATGGGCTATGGATGAGCCGCACCCCGCAGCCCACTCCCCGTGAAGTGGAGAGGTAGGAATGTGGGCTCCTCACTCCTTACTGCAGCTCACCCTGCGTGCCCGCCTTTCCAAGCGAGCAGATTGAGGAATTCGCGCCGCGTCTTCGGGCCGTACGTTTTGAAGTGCGGATCCGGCCGTTGGCGGTACTCGCTGCGCCGTTGGCCGATCTTGTCGTTTGGCGTCCGGAGCCGGATCTCCTCGGCGGTGATGGAGTAGGGCTTCGCCGCATTGAGTCCAAACACCTTCGCACGTAGCTGCGGAGTGATTGCAGGGTAACCGTACTGCTCTTGAAACTCGGCTGAGATCTGAAACGAACGAAACGCCTGGATCTGATCCTGCGGCGACCCGGTCCAGATCGAGTCGGTTCCCCAAATGACGTTGTTCTCGCCGACATACTTGAGCAGCTTGCCCATCCCGTGAGCCGCCGTGTCGGGATCACGGCGCATCACGTTCCACGTCGTCCCGAGGTCCGCGTAGACGTTGCTGTTGGGTCCGATGTCGTTGTCGATGAGCGATTGCACCAGCGAGTCGATGCCGTCCCGTCCTGCTCCCGGCTCGAAAGCGCGTTCCGGGATCCCGGGATCAAAGCCCGCGTGGTAGATGAGGAAGTGCACGTCGGGGTACATCTTTGCGATCCGCCCCACGTCGTCACATCGCGCGTATTTGTAGCTCTCGTCTCGCCCGAACGGGATTCCCTTGTGGATACAAATCACCTTGACGCCAAGTGAACGTGCCCTCTCGATGAAGGGGATCCCGTAGCGCTCGTCTGTGAGCTCGTAGCCGAGCCCTGTCTGAATGGAGTAGTACGCGCTCTCCGCGGGCCCCCACTGCGTGTAAGTCTTCCAGCCAACGACGCCCCAGCGCTCGGCGAGCTCGTCCATCCGGTCGATATCGCCAGGTTGATTGGGGTTCACACGGCCGTGCAACAGCAACCGCTTGGTCCCCTCGAGATTGTCGATGATTGCCTGTGTGGCGGCTGCCTCCTCGATGGTCAGCGGCTCGGCGTCAGCCATCGATGGGATGAAGGTGAGCACCATCATATCGGTGTCACTATCCATAAAAACGTCCTGAATGAAGCGTTCGGCGGCGATATCTGGTGTCGGGTTGAGCACCGGCCGGCGGCCCGGCGGGACCTTCTTGAGCCACTCGCCCTCCGGGTTGGCGAAGTGTCCGTGGACATCGAAGATGAACTCGGTGCTCTGGAGGACCGTATCGGCGAGCTGCGAATCAAGAGCCGCGTCTTCCGGGACGTCGTAAAAGGACCCCACCTTGCCTGCGGTGGCGTTGACCTCGTTAAACGCGAGCAGGGTACTGGCGGCGCCGGCGCTGGACACGAGAAAGTCGCGGCGTGTAATCCCCAGCTTCTTTGCTCGCTCGGTCGCGAGTTCCCGCGCCCTTCGGTTTCCCTCCACGTTTCGCTCGCTGATGGGGATCGGTTCGTACTCGCCGTTTGATGTGGAGTCGATCTTGATGGGTAAGCGGTAGCCCCGCGGATCGTGACGAGACATGCGTACCTCGGCGAAAGAACCGGCGGCGGTGACCCGCCGGCCGTGAAGGAGGTGATCGAATGATCAAAGATATCATTGAGCGCTCCGGACTCCACAGGGAGTGGGGGAGTAGGCGTGGCGACCATTCATCTATAGTGCGAAGCGGCGACGGGGCAGGGGATGGCGGTGGTCGGTTTGCATTTTTCGAGCGATCGTCCATTTTGAACCGGCGTTCTGCCACCACCAGCCTGGGTGCCAAATGGACGAACTGAAGCTCGAAGCCGAAATCAGGGAGCTGCGAAGTGCGCTGGATCAGGTCGATCGCACCGTAGATGCCGGAGTCCCGCGGGAAACCATCAAAGCCCTCGGAGATACGGTGGACGGCTTGCGTACCAAGGTGTGGGCCTACCTCACCACTCACCAGGCGGGAGACCTCAATCGCTACATGGGTGAGGTGCGTGTGCGCCGGGCCGCCGAAGCGTGTGAGGACGTGTTAGCCGAGCTGTATGCCGATGCCTTGCCACCGGGTACCCCAGGACTCGAGCTGTTGCGGGCCACGTTGCTCGAGCTCAAGAAGGCGTGCGACCAGGCTGACGCCGAGTCACCGGGGTACGCGTGAACGAGCTGCGCACCGCCGTCGAGCTGCTGCGCCGGTCACTCGACGCCATCGAGCCGCACCTCACGGGTCCCAATGTGGTCCCTTCTGATCTCGAGGAGTTCAAGGGCACGCTGGACAAGGCGCGTAACCGGGTCCAAGCGATTCTGAACGCTGCCCAAGCGGCAGATGTCCCGGAGGTGGTCGTCAAATTCCGGCTCCGCCGTACGGCGCACCTCTGCCAGGGTGTCGTCGGGGGGTTCTCGGATTGGACGATATCGGCCAGGACGCCTGGGTTCGCGCGCCTGCGCGCACTCGTGGAAGAAACGCTGGAGGGTGTGGAGGCACTGCGGAGCCGCTCCTAAGCCACGACTTACTCGCGTAACGGCCTTCCTGCTCGCACCCCTACATCGTCGAGGATCACAACCGCATCTCGTTCCCGCGGGAAGAGAAACCGGATTTCGGTCAGCGACGCAAGCTGCAACCGTGGGTTCACCTCGATGAACTCGCCGAATGGGATCTCGTAGGTCTTGAGAACCGGCTCCCACGTGTCGTCATACGCTTCGTCGGACAGCCCTTGAGTCTTCAGCAGCAAGGGGGTATGAAACGGGGGTGCTACAGGTCCCACCTCACGCACATCGACGCTGGCGGCTGTACCCGACTGATCCCGCACTTCGACCACGACGGTTACAGGCTCAACGCGCTCCTCTGGCCTATCGTTCTCAGTCACGCTTTCACCGCCGTTTAGCACGTCCTCGTCCGTCACGGCTAGCGCAAACGAGAGCAGTGCGTCGCTGGCGACGGAGAGCCGAGTCTGCGGCGATAGTCCGAGGGCGTAAACGGATGTGTCCGCGTCCGCCCGCGTCCATCCGAGGTGCACCCCACTATTGATTTGGTTGGCCTCGTCCGATCGAAAGGCAAGCGGTTGCTCGCGCCACACAGCGAGTTTCGCCGTGTGCACCCGCCCGGCTGGGAGCGTGGTAGTCGTGACGTCGAGATCTTCCTCGAAGTTCGCGATAACCCGTAACGCCGAGTCCTCGAACCGGTGCACGTAGCCCGTCTCCGGTAACCAGTGCGCAGCGACGCGCGGATCGCGAAACATCGGCAGGTAGTCGACGTTGTCCCGCAGGGTGAACTCGAGGAACGCCGATATATAGGTACTGGCAATTCGCCGCTGATCCTCGGCCGGCAGCAACGGCGCGGTGTTGAGCAACCAACTCCTCGGAGGAGACAGATCTTCTCTTCCCCACACGGTGTTGAACTGTCCGTGGTTCGCCCGGTGGATGTAGAATGCGAACTTGATTCGATACGCGTCATCGGTAAAGCGAACGCGATCATACTGCCGCATGCCAAAGAAACTGGACACATCCGTGTCATACGCCCCGTGCAGCGTCATGTAGCTCACGTTCTCGAGTGTGAGCCGGCGGCTGTAGCGATAATCGGTCGGTGCGATACCGACGACCGCTTGAATGGCAAACCCCGTGTCCAGCGGCACCATGGCGTTGTCCGGGAAGAACGGCAGATGGTTGAATACACTCGCCATGGCGACGGCCTCGCCACCACGTGAGTGCCCGATCAACGCGATGTTGCCCATGTCCACATTGCCACGAAAGGGTGTGTCCCCGTCCGCGTTCCACTCCCGCCACTGACGGAGATGCCTGAGGAGCACCCACGCTCGAATCGGCATCTCACGGCCACCGAAGTCTCCCGACCAAGTCGCATTCGTGAGGTTTTCGTCGACGGAGGCCACGATATACCCCCGGCTGGCCAACAAATCCCCGAGGTAGCCGTACCCAGGATCGGAATACTCCTCCATGGCATGGTTCCCGTGGACGACGAGCACGAGCGGAAACGGCCCAACGCCGTCTGGGTACCACACGGTTCCATTGATTGGGTACTGGTCGATACCAAATCCCCAGTACCGTTCCCGCATGCGCTGACGGAAGCCTCTCCACTCCCGAAGGAGCGGTGACGCGTCAACGGGCTCCGTCTGCAAATCGGCATTGGCTCCGAGCGCGGGGCGTCTGCGATTGGGTGGGGTGCCGTACGTCAACGAGCGCACGTCGTATGGGCCGCGACGTGCGGGATCGGGTGCTGAGAGACGCGGGACGTCGCCGGCATCGAGCGAGGTCGCCATGACTTCGTCGGGGACTCGACCTTCGCGCAGGAACCAGACTACGGCGGCGACATCGATCGTGACCACCACAACCACGACGAGCCACGCGAGTTTCTGGGTCCGCGGCTGCGGTTGCGCCACGCGTTCCATGAGCGTGGCGACTGCGCCTCCCGAGAGGCCGTGCAGCGCGAGGAAGGCCAGCAACGACGAGTAGTAGATTTCCTCCGGCCAGAGCGCTCGACCGGCGATCGCCTCGTCGAGCAGCCGTACTCCGAAAACCGTGCCGAGGACTGCTCCCCCGGCGACCAAGGCCGGTGTGGGGACGCGTCGGAGCACCCACACGAGCGCGATGGTGACGAGCGCGAAGACGATCAGCCCGAGCACGCCGAACAGCATGGCGGCGACCGTATCCAACACGACGCCATAGCCCGACCGGAATACGAGACCCACCACCATTACGAACACCAGCATGGCGGCGACGAGACCGACGGCGATTCCCCGCCACCAGACGCTGGTCCGTTTCGATGTGCGATCAGCCATGGTCACTCCACGGAAATCGTTCCGTCGTGTCCACCTTGTCATTCGCTGCGCGGTGCGCGAAAATAGCCCCGGTACCGGGAGGTTGGCGACCCGGCCAAGAGCCACTGGGAGTTCTACTGGTAGCCAGGACTTGGGCAGGGCGTGGCTCCCCCGTATTGTTACGGGGCACGGTCTCCGTAGGCATCCGAATGGTCGCCCAGACACGGATATCCTACTCTACGAATGCGATAGCTTAGGTTTGCGGGGGGAGTTCCTCGCAAACTCAGGAACGCCATGCCAATTGTCTGTTTGGGGCTCAACCATCAGTCAGCGCCGCTCTCCGTTCGAGAGCGTCTCGCGTTTACGGCTGAGGAGCAGCACGAGCTCTACTCCCGCCTCGATCTCGCCGGCATCCAGGGCGACACCGGGTTCGCCGAACTCGGCGTGCTCTCCACCTGTAATCGTACGGAACTCTACGGCGGCGGTGCCCTGCGCATCGACCGACGCTCGTCAGTGAACGGTGCATTCGAGAAGATGTTGGCCCGCGATCGCCGTGTACCGCTCGAGAGCATCAGAACGTACTTGTATCGGTACGAAGGCACCGACGCGGTTCGGCACCTCTGTCGTGTTGCTACGGGTTTGGATTCGATGGTGATAGGAGAATCGGAGATTCTCGGACAGGTGCAGCAAGCGCATCGCTCGGCAATAGAGGGCGGGGCCGCCGGACCGGTGTTACACGAATTGTTCAGCACGGCCGTCCGTGCCGGTCGTCGCGCGCGAGCGGAGACCGGCATTTCGCGGACACCGGTGAGCGTGGCCTCCGAAGCCATTCGCGTAGCGCGCGAGGTGATCGGCGGTTTGTCTGGAAAGCACGTGCTCATCGTTGGCACCGGCAAGATGGGACGCGTTGCGGGACGCACACTCAGGGCCAAGGGCGTTCGTGGGTTATCCGTGGTCAGCCGGACGCGACAAAACGCGGAGGAGCTCGCGCGGGAGTGTGGCGCGACACCGCTTGCCTGGCATGAGTTGGCCACCGCCGTGGCCTATGCGGACGTGATCTTCTGTTCGACCGGCGCACCCCATTCCGTGATCACGTTGGAGCTCGTGCAGAGTGCCCTCGAGCGGAGGAGCGATCGCCGGCCAATGCTCTTTCTCGACATTGCGGTGCCGCGTGATGTCGAGGAAACGGTTTCCACCGTCGAGGGAGTCCGAGTGATTGACATCGATCACCTCAGAGCGCGGCTCAACGGCAATCTCGCCAAGCGGCGCAAGGAAATTCCGCGGGTCGAGCGGATCATCGAAGAGGAGCTGGCGAGGTTCGAGGAGTGGACACAGGAAGCAGAGCTTCGTCCGCTACTCTCGGCCATGTGGGGACGGGGAGAGCAGATCCGTCGGCA
This sequence comes from Gemmatimonadales bacterium, assembly GCA_041577295.1. Classification (GTDB taxonomy): domain Bacteria; phylum Gemmatimonadota; class Gemmatimonadetes; order Gemmatimonadales; family GWC2-71-9; genus JBDHDH01. The sequence goes on along the minus strand of JBFGJG010000016.1, from coordinate 71,910 downwards.
GGAGGTGGAACGCGCACTCGACCAACTCGGCGCCGTGTCACCGGAAGTTGTCGAGCAACTGCAGCGATTATCACGCGCTCTCGTCAAGCGGATGCTCCACCAGCCCTCTCGACGCCTGCGAGAAGAATCCGATCCCGAGCGGGCAGCCCTCTTTCGCCTGGTCACCAGGCAGCTGTACGGTCTGTCTGGGGACGGCGAGGAGATCAACGAGACGCCGTAGAGTGATCGGTACCAAACACCAGCTGCGCTTCGGCACGCGCGCCTCACGACTCGCGCGCTGGCAAAGCCATCACATCGCCGAGAAGCTCCAACAACTGCATCCTCAGATCGACTGTACGGAAGTGGTCATCAGCACGGCCGGTGACAGAGATCGTGTCACGCCGCTGCCCGAGATCGGCGGGAAGGGTTTGTTCACCGAGGCGCTGGAGTCGGCGTTGCTCGCTGGGACCATCGACATAGCAGTGCACTCGCTCAAGGATCTCCCCATCGAGCCGCCGGGGGGTCTCGTTCTGGGTGCCATCTGTTGCCGAGCAGATCCGCGAGACGTGCTGATTGCGCGCGCGTCGGTGACGATCGATACAATCCACAGCGGTGCGCGTGTTGGTACGTCGAGCAACCGCCGCATCGCACAGTTGAAAGCTGCACGCCCTGATGTGGACATCGTCCCAGTCCGTGGCAATGTGGATACGCGAGTGCGTAAGGTCCTGAACGGTGACTATGACGCTGTCGTGATCGCCGCCGCCGGTGTGGAGCGGTTGGACCTCCAGAAAGCGGTGAGTGAGTACCTGTCCATTGATCGCATGACTCCAGCGCCTGGTCAGGGTGCATTGGCAGTGCAGTGTCGCGCCGACGATACCGCCGTGCTGACGTTTCTGGCCGCGATCGACGAGTCAGCGGTTCGAGCCGCAACGACGGCTGAGCGCAGTTTCCTCGCGGCACTCGGTGGTGGATGTTCCGCGCCCGTGGCGGCGCACGCAACGCCCGGGCCCGAGACGGGCACCCTCGTGCTGAAGGGGTTCGTAGGAGCGCTCGACGGGAGCCGCGCTATCCGGGTTGACGGGAGTGGACCTGCGAGTGACGCCGCTGGCTTGGGGACCCGGCTGGCTCGAGAAGCTCTGGACCGCGGGGCGGCGGCACTCGTCGAATGAACGGGCTCGTTGGCAAGCGTGTCCTCGTTACCCGGGCGAGGGAACAGGCCGCCGGATTCTGTGACGCGCTACGCGCCCGCGGTGCCGAGCCGATCCTCTTTCCAACGATCGCGGTGCGGCCGGCCGATGACATGACGCCGGTGGACGATGCAATCGGGGCGTTGAACCGATACGTCTGGGTGGTCTTCACCAGCGCGAACGGTGTTCGCTTCTTTGTCGATCGTTTGCATTCACTCCGTGGCGAGCAGTGGCCGGAAGGTGTTCGCGTTGCCGCGGTTGGCGCGAGCACCGCGCGCGCGCTCGAGCAGCGCGGTGTGCGGGTGGACGCTGTCCCTGAGGAGTTCAGGGGGGATCGTCTTGCCGAGGTGCTGGGAGACGTTCACGGTCACCGCGTCTTGCTGCCACGCGCGGATATTGGGCGCGATGCCACGGCCGAAAGTCTGCGTGCGGTGGGAGCGGTGGTGGACGATTTAATCGTCTACCACACCATTCCGGATCGGCCGCGTCCCGATGAGCTTGCGGCCCTGCGTAACGGCTTTGACATCGCCACGTTTACCAGCCCCTCGACCGTTCGGAATCTCGTCGCGCAACTGGGTGATGAAGCGTACGACCTGCTGTCATCAGCGACTGTGGCGTGTATTGGACCGGTCACCGCGGACGCCGCGCGGGCGCTCGGCATCCGTGTCGACGTGCAGCCGAATGAGTACACCATCGATGCGTTAGTCCAGAGCCTTGCGTCATTGGGGCTTGCCCGAGACCGCCCCCGATGACGCTGCCGTCGTCCCGATTCGTCACATTGATTCTGCTATCGGGCGCACGGCGCCTTCGATCTGATTGCGAGGAATAAATGCCAGAAGCCACCCCGCAAACATTCAATCACTTTACCCTGATCAAGTTCACTGCTGCGTACTGGGCTGAGTCACCGGAGGACCGGCAGCGTATCCATCGGGGGTGGATTGATGGGTTGTGTGGTGCATCCGATGCCGTTCACCTCTATCAGTCCTACGGCCTCGAGGCCGGCAGCGATCTCGTCGTGTGGTGTGCCAGAAAAGGTGACGACACCGCGATTCCCGGCCGCTTCTTCACGGCCTTCTCCAGCGTGACGGCGCCGGTGCGGCGCTATATCGACCTGCGCGAGACTCTGTGGGGGTTTACCAAGCCGTCGCAATACACCAAGACGCGCTCCACTCAGGAGCTCGATCCCTTTGCGCAGGACCGCCGTCCATATCTCGTGATGTATCCGTTTGTGAAGACAACGGACTGGTATCTCAAAGAGCGAGAAGAGCGCCAGCGGATGATGTTGGGACACATCAAGATCGGTAAGCAGTACCCGGACATCGCGCAGTTGCTGCTCTACTCGTACGGGCTGCAAGATCAAGAGTTCGTGGTGGTCTACGAGACATACGACCTCATGCGCTTCCTGAACCTCGTAACCGAGCTCCGCAGCACGGAGGCCCGAATCTTCACCGAGCGAGACTATCCGCTCCACGCTGCCATTCATCAGCCGGGAGTCGAGGCGTTGGCCACGTGGCTGTGACCGCCCGCTCGCACACGTTCTTGCGGGCGGCACGACGCGAGACCGTCGATCACACGCCGGTCTGGTTCATGCGCCAAGCGGGCCGATACATGCCGGAGTACCGTCGTATCCGCGAGCGCCATACTCTGCTCGAGATCTGTGCCGCTCCGGCGCTCGCCTGTGAGGTGACCCTACAACCGATCCGCGCGTTCGAAGTCGACGCTGCAATCCTCTTTGCAGACATTCTGCTGCCACTCGTTCCGATGGGACTCGACCTGTCGTTTGCGCCCGGTGAGGGTCCCGTCATCGCGAATCCGATACGGTCCGTTCAGGATGTGGAGCGACTCCGCACTGTGGACGTGCAAGAGACACTGGGCCACGTGTTGGAGACGATCCGGCTGGTCCGACGGGAGCTGAACGATCGCATCCCCCTGATCGGCTTTGCGGGTGCGCCCTTCACGGTCGCGAGCTACGCCATCGAGGGTGGATCGTCACGAAACTTCGTTGAAACGAAGACATTGATGTACGGTGCACCCAACGTGTGGCACCGCCTGATGGAGCACTTTACGAGTGTGTTGGGGGATTACCTCGCGGCGCAGATCGAAGCGGGAGCGCAAGCGGTCCAGCTGTTCGATTCGTGGGTTGGTGCGCTTTCCGCCAGCGACTATCGTGCGGCGGCGGCGCCGTACACCCGCCGCATCATCGAACGGCTCGCGTCGTATGAGGTACCAGTCATCCACTTTGGTGTGAATACGTCGCACATGCTCGAGGATATTCGGGAGGCTGGTGGGGACGTCGTCGGGGTCGATTGGCGACTCCCCCTTGGGGAGGCGTGGCAGCGGATCGGTTTTGATCGCGGGATTCAAGGGAATCTCGATCCGGTTGTGTTATTCGCGCAGGAGGGGGAGCTGACGCGACGGGTGCACGACGTGATGGAGCAAGCTGCTAGCCGGCCAGGCCACATCTTCAACCTCGGGCACGGCATCCTTCCCGGGACCCCCGTCGATCGGGTGCGCGCCGTGGTCGATCTCGTGCACGAGTACACGCCGCGACCCTAATCGGGTCGTGGTGGTCTCAACGCGCCAAGCAGCACCCCACGGGACAGATGTCGTGACTGGGCCCCCATTTCCCCAGCGCGCGCCGCTCGGGACTGGCAGACATGCGTTCCTCGATGAGCTCGCGGATCATCGAGACGAATCCCGGCGCGGTGCCCACGGTCGCCGCGCGTACCATCGTCATTCCCATCTCACGGGCCACCGCAGCGGCCTCCGTATCGAGGTCCCAAATTACCTCCACATGATCTGACAGAAACCCGATCGGGTGGACGATGACCGCTTCGACACCGGTGCGGTGAAGCTCGCGGAGATGATCCAGGATGTCGGGTTCGAGCCACGGAATGTGTGGCGGCCCGCTGCGGCTTTGATAAACCATGGCGAAGTGCTCGACACCAGCGTCTTCAGCGACCAGGCGAGCAGACTCCTCGAGTTGAGCTACATACGTACTTTGCCTGGCCATAGCGAGCGGGATGCTGTGCGCGGTGAACGCGACATGTACTCCCGAACGTTTGGCTGCGGGCAGCTTGGCAATTGCGGCTCGCAAGTGTTTCCCGTTGGGCTCGATGAAACCGGGATGGTTGTAGAAGACTCGTAGCTTGTCGAAGCTCGGTGCGCCATCGCCAACGGCCTCAGCCGCACGGATGATGTCTTCTCGATACTGGCGACACCCCGAGTAGCAGCTGAAGCCCGACGTGACAAATGTGAGTGCCCGCTGGACGCCATCGCCTCGCATGTCCCGCACGGTGTCCTCGACTAGCGGGTGCCAATTGCGATTGCCGAAGTAGATAGGCAGATCGATTCGGTGGGTCTCGAGCTCAGTCGTGAGCGCTCGGATGAGTGCGCGGTTCTGCTCGTTGATGGGGCTCACCCCTCCGAGCGCCTCATAGTGATGCGCGACCTCGAGGAGACGATCGCGGGGAACATTACGCCCCCGCGTCACATTCTCGAGAAACGGCATGACATCGTCCGGTCCCTCGGGGCCCCCGAACGACAAGACCAGGAGCCCGTCGTAAGACCGGGCGTGGTCGTCAAAGCGAGGCGCGTCCTTGGTTTGGGCTCCCGATATACTCATGGTCCTCCGTGGGTGCTGCTCTACAGGCATGCCGAGCCGTCCGAGGCTGGACAATCACCACGCTTGCCAGGACACGCAAGCGCGCAAGTTCCAACTCGAAAACGCTGCGTGGCTGGCTCTAGAGAGCCGGTGAGGGCATTTTTCAGGTAGCGTACGCCCGGTCCGGCCGGCCGGGCGGTCTTTGTTCGGTGGCTCGAACGTCGGTTGCTCCGCTGCCGCCAAGTGGGAGCTCGATCGAGTGTCAGATCCGAGTATCAGCCCTGATCGCTGGGCTCGAATTCAAGAGGTTTTCAACGCGGTCCTCGACCATCCGGAGGCCGAGCGGCCCGCCCATCTTGCGCGCCTCTGCGGCGATGACGAGGCACTCCGACGCGAAGTGGGGTTGCTGCTGGATGCTCACCACCGGGGTGGTCCGGTTGCGACCGCAGATCTTGCCCGATCGGACCGTGTGTTGGCGATTCTCCGTCGAGCGCTCGCGGGGCGATACGTCGTGGAACGCGAGGTCGCGACCGGTGGGATGGCCCTGGTCTTCCTGGCGCAGGATCTCAAACACAACCGCAACGTCGCCATCAAAGTGTTGCGGCCAGAATTGGCGCCGTTCCTCGGTGGCGAGCGGTTTCTTCGCGAGATCGGGATCGCGGCCAGCCTTCAGCATCCCCACATCCTTCCATTGTACGATTCCGGCTCGGCAGAAGGCTTGTTGTATTACGTGATGCCCTTCATCGAGGGCGATACCCTGTCAGACCGGATGCAGCGTGGCGGTTCCTTGCCGGTTCGTGAAGCAGTGCAGATCGCAACGGATATCCTGAGCGCACTCGAGTACGCGCATCGCCGCGGGGTCGTCCACCGGGACATCAAACCCTCGAACATCCTGCTATCCGCATCGGGTGGCCACGCCGTCGTGGCTGACTTCGGTATCGCACGGGCTGTCAGTGCGGCGGGTGGAGACGCGACGCTGACGCGAACAGGGGCGCTCCTGGGAACGCCCGGGTACATGCCCCCCGAGCAGGCCGCCGGAAGAGACGTCACGGCAGAATCCGATATCTATGCAACCGGTATCGTCCTGTACGAATGTCTCACGGGTCGGCAGTGGCAACCGTCGATGGACGTCGAGAAGGCTGATTGGACCGGCGTGCCCGCTCATTGCAGTCGCGTGTTGAAACGGGCGTTGGCGTGGGATCCGGGTGATCGTTGGAAGAACGCCACCGCGTTTCGCGACGCGCTGCTCGCAGGCGCAGAGAGTCCACGTTTTCGACGGGTCGCGCTGGGTGGTGTGGTGGGGGCGGCACTCGTCGCAGCCGTGGTGGCGGTGGTCACTCTGTCATCGGGGAGCGTGGGATCTTCAGCCGGTCCCTCCGCAGCGCGCGTCGCGGTGTTTCCGTTTTCCGTCCGCGGGAGTGGTGAACTCTCATACCTGGGAGAGGGGATGGTCGATCTGTTAAGCACCAAGCTCGACGGTGCCGGAAACTGGCGAAGTGTGGACCCTCGAGTGCTGCTGGGCACAGTCAGACGTGATGGGTTGACCACGCTCGACCCGCAAACGGTCAGCCGAGTCGCGGGGCGGTTGGACGCTGGTCTCTACGTGCTCGGCAGCATTCTCGAGGTGGGCGGCAGGATACGACTGGATGCGGCGCTCTACAGCGTCGACCGTCGCGACGCGCTCGCGCGCGCCAGCGCCGAGGGTGCGCCCCCTGACGTGCTGACACTGGTGGACGACCTTGCTCAGCAGCTGCTGCTCGGTCAGAGCGACGCTGGCGACGCACGGCTCACACGCATCGCCGCCGTGACGACCAACTCGTTGCCTGCGCTCAAGGCATATCTCAACGGGGTCCGAGCGCTCCGGGCGGCGCAGTTTCCGCAGGCGGCCGCGGCGTTCCAAGAAGCAGTAGACACTGACTCCACATTTGCGCTGGCCTGGTATCAGCTCAGCGTGTCCGCCGATTGGTTGCTGCATGTGGAACTGGCACACCGTGCGGCAGAGCAGGCTGTGCGATTTGCCGACCGGCTTTCGGAGCGAGATCGGCTACTCCTCGAAGCGCTGCGCGCCGCGCGTCGTGGTGAGGCGGAGCGGTCGGAAGGTCTGTACCGAGCGATCGTTGGGCGGTACCCGGACGACGTCGAGGCATGGTCTCAGTTGAGCGAGGTACTTTTTCACTTCGGCCCACAGCGGGGAAGGCCGCTCGGTGACTCACGGGAGGCGTGGGGCCGCGTGCTGCAGCTCGAACCGGATCACTCGCCGGCTTTCGTGCACCTGGCCCGCATCGAGGTCGCGGGGGGGGACTATGCGGGGCTCGACTCCATGGCGGCGAGAGTGATCGCGCTCGCACCGGAGGGCGATCGCAACCTGGAGATGCATACGCTCCGCGCCTTCACCACCGGCGATGCAGCGGAGCGTGACCGGGTATTGAACATGTTGCGACGGGCCACCGATGACGTGCTCAGCGAGGTTACGTGGAGTGCCGGTGCTTTCCTACCGGATATCGATGCGGCAGCGACCGTCGCTCGAATTCCCGTGGAGCCAACCCGATCGGCACGATATCGTGCCGCGGGTCATAGCATCCTGGCCTACTACGCGCTGGCGGCGGGGAAGTGGAGTACAGCGATGGCTGAGCTAACGAACACGGCCGAGTTGGATTCGGTCGCAGCGCTCGAGCATCGCGCGCTGCTCGCGGTAACCTGGATACGCGAAACTGAACCGGCGACGCTACGGGACTATCGCGACCGGCTGCAGCGGCTCGAGGTAGCCGACATTGCGAGTAGTGAAACTCCGGGAGTCTGGCTCTCCGTGCACAATGGAGTTCATCCACATCTCCGGACGTATCTCGTTGGCCTGCTCAGTGCGGCACTTGGCGACGAGGTACAAGCGGTTCGCGCGCGTCAGGATCTGGCAAGGCTACCGCTTCCCGTCGAGTCGGGTTCGTTGGCATGGGACCTTGGGCAGGGGATTGAAGCGACGCTAGCCTGGCGCCGGGGCGATCACGCCGAGGCGTTACGCGCGCTGCGGGCGCTTCGCATGAACGTGTGGCATTCGTTGGCGGTCTCATCGCCCTTCTATGGTCAAACCTACCACCGCTTTTTGTTGGCGTCGGCGCTCGAAGAGGCTGGGCAGAACGCGGAGGCCATGCGGTGGTACCGCTCGTTTGACAACAACAGTGTCTACGACCGGATCTATCAAGCGCCGGCCCATTTGCGGATGGGGCAGATTGCCGAGCGAGGGGGGCAGTTGGAAGCCGCCAGGAGTCACTACGAGCGTGTACTCTCTTCGTGGGCGGATGCCGATCCAGCCTTGGCACCCTCGGTCGAGGCGGCGAGGGATGGCCTTACAAGGGTCACGCAAGACGTTCGGTAGTTGGGGCAGGAGAGGCAGAAGCAGAAGAGGTAAAAGCATACGTTCCCCTGCCTCTTCACTTGCGGACTGCGGTAAGGAATGAGAAGGGAAGATCGAGAAGTCCCGCCAGAACTTCCTACCCTCCTCCTCACTCCTTACCACTCTTCACCATACCTAGCACGCTGATCGCAAGCCCAAGAATGCAACGACCATCGCCGGTGAGCAAGGACTTCATCCGAGTGCCACATCCAGCACCATCATCACGGCGAATCCCAGCACGGTGCTGGCAGTTGCGAGGTCGGTGTTTCCGTCTCGTTGTGATGCAGGAATCAGCTCCTCGACGACCACGAACACCATCGCACCGGCGGCAAAGGCGAGCGCGTAGGGGAGCAGGGGGGTGAAGGTTAACACGGCGGCGGCGCCCACGCACGCCGCGACGGGCTCCACAGCAGCCGAAAGCTGTCCCCACCAGAAGCTTCTGCCTTGTGAGAGCCCGTCCGCCCGCAGCGGCAGGGATATCGCCGCTCCCTCAGGGAAGTTCTGGAGTCCAATGCCAATGGCGAGGGCCACGGCCCCGGCCAACGTTGCAGCCGGGAGATCGGCCGCCACGGCGCCGAACGCGACCCCTATTGCCAAGCCCTCGGGGATGTTGTGCAGAGTGATGGCCAACACGAGGAGGGTGCTGCGGTGCCACGTCGTGGGTGGTCCTTCCGCCCGCTCCCTCGGGAGATCAGGGTGAAGGTGCGGGAGGAGACGATCCGTGAGCGCAAGGAATCCTGCTCCCAACAGCAGCCCGGCCGCCGCTGGAAACCACGCCGGTACTCCAGATGCCGCGGCCATCTCAATAGCAGGTGCGAGGAGCGACCAGTAGCTTGCCGCTAACATCACACCGGCGGCAAATCCGTTCATCGCAGAGAGCATGCGGACGTTGAGTCGGCGTGTAAAAAACACGGTGCCCGCCCCGAGCGCAGTAACGCCCCACGTGAATAGCGTGGCGAGCAGCGCTTGTAGCACCGGGTGGAGTGCGGCGAGATCAGAGATCATGAAGATGACGTTGTGAAGCCGACAGAAGGTCGCTTACGGATAAGTGATCAGGCAAGTCTGGGCTGAGGATGGAGGGGATAGAAGGGAGCGGATAGAGTGGATTGAAAGATGGAGGTAGATGGTGCCAAGACTCGTAACCTTCGTGTCACTCGCGTTTTTGATGTTGGTTGGATCGGAGGTTGCCACCGCACAGTCGGTGCATCGCTCGGTCACGAACGGGTCGGTCACGAGCGGCCAAGGGGTGGTAGGCGTCGTTTTCCTCGACGCCAATGGTAACGGCAGCCGCGAGGCTGGTGAACGAGGTCTTTCGGGTATCGCCGTGTCGGATCAGGCGAACGTCGTGTTCACGGATGACCGTGGGCAGTTCGCACTGCCGACTGACCCGCCGTATGGTATCGTGTTTGTCTCGACGCCGGACACGTTGCAGGCTGTTGGGACGTTCTGGCGACGCCTCTCAAATACCGCTGACCTTACGTTCGCCATGCGACGACACCCGCGTGCGCGCTCGTTCACCTTCGTTCATGCGTCCGACACACACCTGAGCGACACCAGTCTTCCGCGCTTGGAGCGGTTGCGTCAGTTGGTGGACTCGTTACAACCGGCGTTCGTTCTCGTCACAGGCGATCTGGTACGTGATGCGCTGCGCGTCTCCGACTCGGTGGCGACCAGCTATTACGAGATGCTCGTCGCCGAGCTCGGACGCTTTGCCGTGCCGGTGTTCACGGTGCCCGGTAACCACGAGATCTTTGGCGTCGAGCGCCACCTCTCACTCGTCAGTCAGGAGCACCCGCTCTACGGCAAGAAGATGTACCGGCACTATCTGGGTCCGGACTATTACTCGTTTACGTATGGCGGGGTGCACTTCGTTGGGCTGAACACGATAGACGTTGACGATCTCTGGTACCACGGACACGTCGACAGCCTGCAACTCGCATGGCTCGTTCGCGACCTCTCGTACGTTCCCGACACGGTGCCGGTCGTGTCGTTCAACCACATTCCCTTTTTGAGCACCGGCGAGCAGCTACGTGGTTACACCGACGAATCCGCGGCACCGACGGTCATTCGCATCGGCGGCGTTTCCTACTTTCGTCACGTTGTCCGGAATGCACGTGCTGTGATCTCCGAACTCGGCCGGCATCCGTTCCCGCTGGCGCTTGGCGGTCACGTGCATATGCGAGAGCAGATCCGTTACGAGATGGAGGGGCACGAGACGCGTTTCTATCAAGCCCCTGCGGTGGTGGGTCCGGTGGGCACGCCGCCCTTGATCATGCGGTCAGGGATCGTGGTGTATCGGGTGGTGGATGGAGTGATCGATGACGGGGTGTTTGTTCCGCTGGAGTAGAGGGGAGAGAGGCTCACCCCGTCTCCCACTCTCCCCGCAACATCCCCATCACCGTCAAAGACTCATACCCTTTTTCTGCCTTGAGACATTCACGGAGCGTGCCCTCCACGACAAAGCCGGCGCCTTCGTAGAGCTTCTTCGCACGGTCATTTCCGACTTTTACATCGAGCCAGAGGCGATGCGCGCCGGTGCGCTCGAACACAAACTGCTTGACCAGCTCCACCGCCTCGCGACCATGCCCCTTGCCTTTCTCCGTGATAACGATGCGGCGAAACTCGATGCTCCCATGCGGGTTCGTGAGACCGGCAAGCATGACGAAGCCTACGGGACGACGATCAGCCTCAGTCTCGCAGACCAGGTGACCGACGTCCGGATCAGTGAGTGCATCCAGATGCTGTCGCCGAGACCACAGGAGAATGAACGGGCGGGTATCGTCATCCGACTCGGCGGCGAGGACGAATTCGAGATCGTCGGGCGTGGTCTCGCGCAGTCGAAGTGTGTCCGACGCGATCACGCCGAGGCGGCGCATGACTCGACGGCCGAGAGAGCGTTTTTCTTGAGCAAATCGATCAGCGACACCAGGGCTGGGGACTCGGCACGGTATGCGAGCACTGCTGCATACCAGACGCGCCAAAGACCCTTGGGCGTGAGTCGGATCGCACGTAACGCGCCACGCTTCACCTCCGGCTCCACAGTCCACCGCGCCATGATGCTCACACCGAGTCCCGCCTTCACTGACTCCAACACCGCCTCACTCAGCTGCAACGCCAGAATCCGCGGCGGCTCCACACCGGCCGGCTTGAGCATCTCTTCGTAAAACGTGCTCCGATACGGTGCCGAATGGAGGATCACCTGCTCGTCAGCGAAGTCCGCGGCAGTGACCGAGCGTCGGCTCGCAAACCGATGCCCTGGCGGGACGACTGCCACCAGCTCGTCCCGAAACAACTTGCGCAACGCGACGTCCGATCCCTCCGGCTCGTGATGCACGATCGCGAGGTCGACCGTGCGATTGCGGAGGCTCTCAAACGGCTTGTTCGTGCCCTCGGGGACGATCTGGATGTCGATCTTGGGAAACGTCTGATTGAAGCTGCGCAGGATACCCGGAAGCCAGTGATAACAGGTGTAACACTGCGTCGTGATGCGCAGTACTCCTTGATACCCGGTTTTGAGCTGTGACACGTCATGCTCCGCACGCCTGATCTCCGTGAGCACAACCTGGGCGGAGCGCAACAGGCGCTCCCCCTCAACGGTGGGAACCATTCGACGCCGCTCACGGCGAAACAACTCCACACCGAGCCGCCGCTCCAGGCTGCGTAACGCATGACTTGCGGCCGGTTGCGTCAGATTGAGACGCTTCGCTGCCTTGCTCACTGTTCCCTCGGCACCGATAGCGTCGAGCAGCTGGAGATGACGAATCTCGAGGGTCATTAAATATGAATGTTATTTATATGACATCAGCAAACTATGCATTTGCTTTCTACTTATCCCAAGGGTAATGTCAGGCAGAAACGACGGCAAGACCCGTGACCCGAGGTGCGGATGCGGATAGGTCTCATAGGAGATTTCAATGGGACGTTTGAGCCCCATCTGATTACCGAGCGCACGCTCACCGATGCGGTGCGCGAGCTAAGCTCTTCGGTCTGCGCCCGTGCCGGATCCGCTCGTGCTTGATCTTGTGCGGGCGGCACACCGTCGAGGGGTCTCCGCAACGACCGGTATCGCGTGAGCAAGCCTTGATGCCGCGGACGGTCGTGGTGCATCAGGTGGACGCGTTCACTGCGCAACCGCTCGAAGGCAACCCTGCTGGTGTGGTGCTCGAGGCGTCGGGGTTGAGCGATCGAGAGATGCAGCTCATCGCTCGTGAGCTAAGCAACTCCGAAACGGCGTTCGTGCTTCCCCCCGACGGGCCTGACCACGATGTCCGTATCCGCTTCTTCACACCCACCACTGAGGTCCCGTCGTGCGGCCATGCCACCGTTGCCGCGCACTATCTCCGCGCCGTGACCCTCAGACTCGAGTCGACCCGCGTACGGCAGCGAATCGGGATTGGTACACTCCCGGTGGACATCGTGCGCGATAACGGCGACTACCGGGTGGTCATGACGCAGGGCCCACCGACGCTTTCGCCCCCACTCGACACACTGGAACGCGCCTCCGTCCTCTGCGCATTGGGGATCGTCGAGGCGGACGTCGATCCCCGATGCCCCGTTCAGCTGGTGAGCACCGGTCACTCGAAGATCATGATTGGTGTCAGGACACGCGAGATTCTGAACGCACTTCGGCCGGCTCCCTCGGCGCTCGAGCGGGCGAGTGCCAGCGTTCCCAACCGCGGGTTTTTCGTGTTCACGCTCGACTCGAGCGATCCGGACATCACCACGCACGCCCGCATGTTTGCGCCGCACATTGGTATTCCGGAGGACCCGGTGACCGGCAATGGGAATGGGCCGCTCGGTGCGTACCTGGTGCGGCACCAACTCCTTCCGGTTTCCTGCCCCACCGTTACCTTCCGCGCCGCACAGGGGGAAGCGATAGGGAGACCCGGGGTGGTGGACGTCGCAGTGGACGTCATGGACGGGCGCCCCGTGGCAGTGCGCGTTGCTGGACGGGCGGTGATCGTCTTTGAGGCGGAACTCCTTCTTCCTTGAGGTGTGTATGCCAGGACAGGTGGCAGCGTTTCCGGACACGTATCGGTCCTTCTCCACGGAGATGCTGGTCGCTACCTATGAGGAGGGCCCAGACCGCTTACGCGCGGTGCTCGAAGGATTGACCGATGAGGATCTTCATGCGCAGCCTCGGCCGGGAAACAAGTGGTCCATTCTCCAGATCGTCGTCCATTTGTCGGATGCCGAAGTGATGGGGGCGCTTCGGGTGCGGTTGGCATACGGTCAGTCCGGGTCCACGCTTCCGGTGTACGATCAAGACCTGTGGGCAAGCGCGCTGCGTTATCAGACAACGGACCGGGAGGCATTCGAGCGTCGGGTTGAGCTTTTCACCCTGCTGCGCGAGACGACGATGCCAATCTTCAAGCAGACGCGCGACGCTGAGTGGATCCAGCGGGCGGCGCAGCACCCTGAGTTTGGACCCGTGACGCTCCGTAACCTGCTGGAGTTGTACGCCGATCACGGAGAACGGCACATCGAGCAGATCGTCACCATTCGTGGCCTGTTGGGAAAGGGACTCGACTTTCCACCGTTGATTGAAGCGCGCCTGTATTGATGACCAGTGTCGATTTGTCGCAACGACCCCGACGGCTGTCGCTGACGCACCGGGCCACGGAGCTCCCGCTGGCGTACAACGCGCGACCCGGGACCGGACCCTCGGTGGTGTATTTGCACGGCCTCGGCTCCACGAAACAGGACTTTGCAGCAGCCTGGGCGGAGCTGGACGGATTTTCGCTTTACGCCTTCGACTTCCCCGGATGTGGTGACACACCGTATCCGGAAGGCGCACGCCTCACGATCGAGGACCTGGTCGCCATCACGCACAAATTCCTGACGGCAGAGAAGCTCACCGCGGTAACGCTTATCGGCCACAGCTTTGGTGGCCTCGTCGCTCTGTTGCTTGCCCGGCGTTATCCAGAGCTGGTGAGTCGGTTGATCAGTATCGAGGGTAATGTGGCACCGGAGGACTGTGGCGTGGTGTCGCGCGCCGCGGTGGCACACGCCGCGAACCTATCCGCCTCCGAGGTAGTTCGCACGGTCCAGCAGGAACTGCGCGACTCAGGTCGCGTGGGCTTTGACACGTACGCACAACGGCTTCCGAAGACCGTGTGGCCCCGAGCGTTCGTGGACTATTGTCGGTCGATAGTCGAATGGTCTGACAACGCGCCGTTGGTGGACTATTTCGTCACCCTGCCGCAAGACCGCCTCTTTATCTACGGTGCAGCAACGCCCCGGCCCTCGTACCTGCCGCGGCTCGAGGCCGGCCACGTAAGCGTAGCGGAGATTCCTAACAGCGATCACTTCCCAATCGACTCCAACCCAGCCGCCTTTTGGCACCAGATCCGTAGCTTCCTCAACGGTGACGCGTAGCCCAAGGGAATGAAGGCCACGCCGCGGAGCAGGGGCGGCGTGGCCGAATTGGTGCTGACTCAGAAGAAGGCGAACGGAGGCGGCGCCATCCCGTGCTTGCGGAAGTTCGCGACCACCTGGCCGGCAGTCCAAATGGTGTGCTGGTGAATCTCGTCCCACACCTGCCAGCGTGGGATCTCCTTTCCAAAAAACTGCACCTTTTCTGCCCGCTGTGCGTCGGTCTCGCTCTCGAGCAGCGTCACGCAATGGTCAAACGCGGCATTGACGAAGCTCTTGAGGCCCGCGCGGCTGTTCAGTGCGGTGGCGGTATCGGGCAGCTCAGGCCGTGCGCTCCCACCAGCGAACCGGGAGGCGATGCCAACCGCGCCCCCTGCTGCGTGATGCACTTGCCGGGCAAAATCTCGTTGACCCGGCGTCGCTGCGTCCCGATAGAGCCGTTCGGGCATCGAATCGGCCATGGAGAGCAACAACGTTCGTTGGAGCTCTAACATCCGCATCTGCCCCTCGCGGATGGCATCTGAAGACTGCGCGGCCGCGTTGCTGAGCGGTGCGACAATCAGCATAACGACAGCGATGAATAGGGTAGCACGCATGACAGCGAGCCTCGCGTTGAAGGTTTACGACGACGTGGAAACGGCGACGGTAAAGGTACTCTCCCTGCACACATCTGGCTGCTGGCTGGCCGCGCTCCGAGTGTCCCATCATCTTTCGACTTTCCTGAAGCCAGGCCCACAAGCTGCATGACCGCGCTTCGATGTGCGACTCTCATCTTCGGCCTGCTCGCCATCGGCTGTGGCGAGCGCGGTAGGTCAGTCGACGTGGTACGCGTTGGCACGGACGTCGATGCCGAAAGCCTCGATCCGCGTCTGACACGCAATACCACGGGGTACCGCGTGATCAATCTGCTATACGACGGCTTGGTCCTTGTCGATTCGACCTTCGAGCCAACTCCAAATCTGGCTCGTAGATGGGAACATCCCACTCCGACGACGTGGGTGTTTTACCTTCGCGAGACGGCACGGTTCCACGACGGCACCCCGGTCACTGCCGCGGACGTCGTCTCCACGTTCCAGACCCTACTGGATCCCAGCCTCAACGCTCCACAACGCCGGCTGTACACACCGATCGCAGATGTTGCCGCACTCGACCGGCATACTGTCCAGTTCACCCTGCACGAGCCGTACGCCCCTTTTCTTGCGTACCTGGACATGGGGATCGTGCCGCACCACCTGACGGACGAGGACCATGACTTGGGAAACCAGCCGGTGGGAAGTGGGCCGTATCGGCTGGCCCGCTGGAGCAAGGGTCACCGAATCGTGCTCGACGCTAATGCGGACTATTGGGACGGAGCACCAACGGTGTCGCGCGTGGACGTGATCGTCGTACCGGACAACACTGCGCGAGCGCAGGCGTTCGAAGCGGGGGACCTGGACATCATCCAGTCGCCGCTTGCCCCTCAGGATGTGCAGCGGTTGATCGGACGAGGCCGTTTCCAGCACGAGGTGATGCCTGGAATTGCGGTCACCTATCTCAATTTCAATACGGCCACGCCGCTGCTTGCGGATGTACGGATGCGTCGGGCGCTGGCGATGCTGGTGGATCAAGCCACCATCATCGAGCAGATCTACGAGCGCATGGACGAGCCGGCGTCCTCGTTGTTCCCCACGAGCTCGTGGGCACACTCTCCCGCGATCGGGCAGCCGCAATACGACCCGACCGGGGCTGCGGCGTTGCTCTCCTCGATGGGTTGGAATGACGCGGACGGTGATGGCGTGCGGGAAAAGAATGGCCGGGATTTGGTGATTCGGCTCGGAACGCACAGTGAGGACCTCAATCGCGTGCAGACCGTAGAGTTCATGCAGAACACGCTCCGGAACGCCGGGATACGCACGACGCTCGAGGTTTCCGACTGGGCGTCATTTTCGGCACGACGGGACGCGGGAGATTTCGAGATCATTCTCCTGGGCTGGACACAGATCATTGATCCGGACCGGGTGACGTTCGAGCAGCTGCACTCGAGCGGTGGGCTCAATTGGGGCCGCTACACCAATCCACGCGTCGACCGGCTGCTCGAAGAAGGTCGGAGCGCGGAGCGCAAGAGCGATCGCACCGCCATCTATCGATCAGTCGCCCACATCATTGCGGAAGATGTTCCCTACTACATCCTATCGTACCAGGGGTACCAGGCGTTCTGGAGCCCGCATGTTCGCGGGTTCACCCCGGATCCACGCGGCATGCTCCGCAGCCTGGCGCAATCGACGCTCGCACGGTAAGGTCAGCCGGCTCGCACCAGGCACCCCTCGGCCCCGCAATGCTCCGTTACACCCTCAAGCGTCTCCTTCTGCTAGTTCCCCTCCTGCTTGGGGTCGTGGTGGTGGTGTTTGCGTTGATGCGCCTCGTTCCTGGGGACCCGGCGGTGGTTTTTCTGGGTCAGGATGCGACGCCAGAGGCCGTTGCTCAATTGCGCAAGTCGTTGGACCTCGACAAGCCGTGGCCTGTCCAGCTTGGTCGTTACATCGCGAACGTGGCACGTGGCGATCTGGGAGACTCGATCTTTCGCGGCGAGTCTGTCATGGCTGCCATCGCCAGTCGGCTTCCCGCCACGGTCGAGGTGGCCGTGGCGGCTTTGCTGATCGCGGTGTTGGTGGGCCTCCCGTTGGGCGTGCTGGCCGCGCTGCGTCGTGGCTCTCCGATCGACGTCGGGAGCATGGTGTTCGCCCAGCTCGGGGTCTCGATGCCCGTGTTTTGGCTCGGCATACTCCTGATGTTCTGGTTTGCAGTGGAACTCAACTGGCTTCCGGCGGTCGGTCGCGGCGAATCGCTCCACCACGCGCTGTTTGCCGCCCTTGGGGGGCGACCAGGAGTACTGGGCGAATCGTTGCGCCATTTGGCACTACCCGCTTTCGCGCTCGCCCTCAACAGCGCGGCGGTCATGAGCCGGCTCGTGCGCACGTCGATGCTCGACGTGCTTCAGGTGGAGTACGTGCGTGCGGCGAGGGGGAAAGGGGTAGCGAACCGCCGGGTGATCGTGACGCATGCATTACGCAACGCGCTCCTACCGGTGGTCAACGTAATCGGGCTCCGGTTTGGTGCATTGCTCGGTGGCGCGGTGCTCACGGAGAGCATCTTTGGGTGGCCGGGGCTGGGGCAGCTGGTGGTCACCGCCATCTCACAACGGGACTTTCCGTTGGTCCAAGGCATCGTGTTGGTGTTTGCACTGATGTTCGCGTTGGTCAATCTCGCCGTCGATCTCGTGACCGCCGCGCTCGACCCGCGGATGAGGCTCGAGGTATGACGCGCCATCCATCCCTCGTGATTGGTGGATTGCTCGTTGCTGCCATGGTGTTATTGGCCGTATTGGCTCCCTGGATTGCCGTATACGATCCCGAGCAGATGGACATGGCCAATCGATTGTCGGGACCAACCGCCGCCCACTGGCTCGGGACGGATAACTTTGGCCGCGATCTCTGGGCACGGATGGCGTTCGGTGCCAGGATATCGGTCGCCATCGGATTCCTATCGGTCGCAGCCGCCGCGCTCGTGGGGACAGTCGTTGGTCTACTCGCTGGCTACTACCGGGGCTGGCTCGACAACACGCTCATGCGCATCGTCGACCTGTTCCTCGGATTCCCACCGATTGTCTTGGCGCTTGCGCTCGTGGCTGCCCTCGGGCCTGGGGCGCTCAACGTCGGGGTGGCCGTTGCCGCCGTGCTGTGGACTCAGTTTGCGCGCGTCGTGCGTTCCATTGCCCTGGTCGAATCAGAACGCGAGTACGTTGTTGCCTCCCGGGCGGTCGGCGCATCGCACGGCCGCATTCTCGTACGGCAAGTGCTACCCAGCACCATCGGACCGGTGCTGGTGTTGGCGACCCTTGGCGTTGGCACAGCGGTTGTCGCAGAGTCCGGTCTGAGCTTTCTGGGATTCGGTGTGCAGCCGCCCACGCCGACGTGGGGCTGGACACTCGCCTACGGGATGCGCTTTTTGCGAGCGCACGCCTGGCTCTCCACCATCCCGGGCTTGTTTATCATGGTCACCGTGCTGGGGTTCAACCTGTTTGGAGATGGACTGCGGGATTGGCTGGATCCGAGAGGGGCGGTGAGCAGTAAACAGTAAGCAGTGAGCAGTGCCAGGGGATAGGAAGGGGGAATCATCCCCTTCATTCCGCCAAAACGACAACGAGGAGTAAGGAGTGAATCCGGTGACGCGTGTGCCCGTGGCCACGCTAGCGAATGGCGCCGAGCTGGCGATCTATCTCCACGAGGTGGTTGGGCGTGAGGGCGATGGGCCGACCCTTGGGATCTGTGCGGCGATTCACGGCAACGAGCCGACCGGTACGGAGATCACGCTCGAAACCGCACGACGGTTTGCCAACGGTCGATTTCGAGGCCGACTGCTGTTGTTACCCGTTGCCAATCCACTGGCGTTCGAGGCGAATCGGCGTCACACACCGCTCGACGATCAGAATTTGAATCGCGTGTTTCCCGGCAACGAGGGTGGGTGGTTCACGGAGCAGTTGGCTGCAGTGATCACGCGAGGGTTCCTAACGAAGATCGATGTATTCATCGATCTTCATTCGGGAGGAGACCGGCCAACCGTGGACTATGTGTACATCCGAAACGCAGAGCATCTTTCACGCGAGTTCGGATCGCGAGTGCTGTATCGCGCCAACGCTGGAAAGACCGGCACGACGTTCGAGGGGACCTCGGTTTCGGTCACGGAACAACGCGGTGTTCCCTCCGTAACAGTGGAGCTGGGGGGTGGCTCAGTCGATCAGCGACCGTACGTGACTCGAGGGGTAGAGGGGATCGTCAATCTGATGCGGGTGCTGGAGATGCTCGATGGTCCGCGAGCCCCGTTGCCAGACCAGGTGATCGTCAATGAGATCACGACGATCCGCCCGAGATACGGGGGGGTTCTCGAGAGTGTGGCCCCGCCGTTGGGAGCGTCTATCGACGAAGGTGTGTTGCTCGGTCGCGTGCGGAGTGCTCACACGTTCGAGATCCTGCAGGAGATCGACAACCCTGTCCCCCGCGGCATCATGATTCTCTCGCACCTCACCAGGAACGTTGTCCAGCCGGGTGACTACTGTTACATGGTTGGCAGTCCGGAAGAGACCTAAAGAGCATGCTTGCAAGACTTGGCGTCTTCGTTCTGATCCTGCTCAGTAGCGCGCGGTCCGGCGAGGCACAACGGCCGGCCTCGAACTATTGGGTGTACGTCGCTGCGGAATCGGCGGATCTGTTGCACCGCATCCGGTTTGGACCGGATGGGGCTGTGCTCGAGCACACGACCGTCGTGGGTGAGCTGTTTGCCGAGACCGAAGGTCCCCACGGGCTCAGAGTATCGCCCGATGGAAAGTATCTCTTCTTGACCACCGGACACGGGATTCCAGACGGAAAGCTCTGGAAGATCGAGGCCGGTCCCGACACCGTCGTGGGAACCCCCATCTACCTTGGGAGATTTCCATCCACACTCGATGTGACACCAGACGGTCTCTATGCCTTCGTGGCAAACTTCAACCTCCACGGCGAGCGTGAGCCGTCCACGGTGTCTGTAGTGTACACACCCGATCTCGTCGAAGTGACCCAAACGGTGACCTGCACACAGCCGCACGGAATGCGCATCCATTCCAACGGGTTGCAGGCGTACTCCGGATGTGTAGTCGATGATCTCGTGGTCGAGCTCGACACGAGAACGTTCCAGGTGACGCGACGCCTCGACGTAGCCACGGCCGTCAGTGCAGCATCCCTGCCCAACTCGCAATCGTCACCGGCATGCGCACCGACGTGGGCGGCACCGGTTCCGGCGGGCGACCGTATCTATGTCGCGTGCAATCGCGGCGATCGGATTCTCGAGGTGGCGTCCGAGGATCTCACGGTAGTACGGACCATCGAGACCGGCAGGGGGCCGTACAACCTGGCAGTGAGTCCAAATGGTAAGACCCTGATTGCCACGCTGAAGCAGGGGAACGCTGTGCAGTTCTTCGATCTCCGGTCATGGAAGAGCCTCGGGATCGTCCCAACCAGCGGCACGATCACTCACGGCGTCGTAGTCTCTCCTGACAACCGCTACGCATTTGTCAGCGCGGAGAATGTGGGCGCTCAGCCGGGCAAGGTCGATATCTACGAGGTCGCGTCTCGCAAGCTCGTCGCCTCAGTGGACGTTGGTCAGCAAGCCGGTGGGATCGCGTTCTGGAAGATGGAGGACGCGCGGTGAGTCGGGGCGGCGGCGAGTAAACCATACCTTCTGTTCACTCTTCTAAACATGTGGGAGCAGAGCGATCGCGTTGCCTGCCGGCGCACTTTGTGTCGCCCTGTAAAGGCGTGTCCTAACGGCTGGAGGATTCACTCATGCTGATGTCTCGCCTCATGCTTGCCCTTCTCTTAATGAGTGGAGCAATTCCGGTCGCAGCGCAGGGGACGGCCGATGCTTCACACGCCCCACTTTCTGGGTGGCCCACGTGTCGCCCGGACCAGGTCCAGGTCATGTTGCTCGGCACGTTCCACATGGCCAACCCCGGTCTCGACGAGGTAAACGTCGAGGCGGACGACGTACGCGCGCCAAAACGCCAGCGCGAGCTCGAGGAGCTGGCCCGGCGCCTGGCCTCATGGCGCCCGGATCGCATCGCGGTCGAGCATTCGTACCGCGGTCAGGCAAAACTCGATTCGGCGTTGCGAAGGCTCGAGACAGGAGCGCCGATGACCGCGCGAGACGAGACACAGCAGGTGGGCATGCGGCTCGCTTTGCTGCTGAACCACGGGACGGTGTACGGCATCGACTACCCGATGAGGCTCGGTAATGATTCGGCTGCGGCGTTGTGGGAGCGGGGGTTCGAACCCGAGAACAAAATCTCCTATCAGACGCGCGATCCGAAGGCGATCGAACGGGAGGAGACCGACCGACTACGGCGGTCCACGATCATCGAGTATCTCATGTGGTTGAATGGTGATAGCAAGTTGCGAGGCAACCACGATCTCATGTTTCCCAACCTGAGCCGTGGCACCCGCGATAATTTCGGGGGCCCCATGATGCTGGCCAGTTGGTATGACCGCAACTTTCGGATGGCCCACCTCATATGGCGGGCCGTGCACCCGGGCGATCGGCGAGTCCTCGCGATCGTCGGCAGCGGACACGTGCGTCCGCTACGCCACATCATTGATGAGTCACCGATGCTTTGTCCGGTGAGTCCGCTCGGAGTGCTGGGACAATAGAGGGGATGGGAGGTCGCAGGGCCGGAAAGTTTATCCTCCCGACGTTCTATCCTTCCGTCTTTTCGGCGTTCCAGCATTTCACGGTGTCAGCTCCTCACTTGGCATCAGCCGGATCGACCAGAGGCCGCTGGTGTTGTCCGAGAAGAAGATGTTTCCCTTGAACGGCATCACCGACCAGGCAGCGGGCGCGTTGGGGATCCAACCGATGGGATCATGAGCCTTGAACACGGCAATCTCTCGGTTCTGTGTGTAGAGATTTCCCATGAGCTCCCCCGACACATCCACCATGCGCACACCGCCCTCGTAATACGCCTGGTAGAGGATGTCCTCCTCCACCCACATGTTGTGCGTCCCGTACTCACTCACTTCGTAGCGGGCCACCATCTTGGCGTCTTCAGGATCGGTGAAGTCGACGATCTGGATGTAGCCCGCGGTCGCACGAGGATATCCTCCCCGTCCGGTCGCGGGGTCGTACGGCATCCGGATGTCGGGCCCGGTGCCCTCCCAGGCGAGCCCGCGCCGTCCAATGATCTCGTCGCCAACGAAGAGATAGAACTTGCCCGTCGACTCCTGCCGATACGGGAAGATCGCGTGCGTCCTTCCGGTGGGAATGGGCACCACGGTCACGAGCTTCGGGTGTTCGATCGACCCGCCCCACCGTCCGTTTCCGACGTCCACCACGACGACTCCGGTTTGCCACTCCGCCGAGTAGGCGATGCCGTCGTCCACCCATACGTCGTGGATTCGGCTGTTGGGGTGGTCGTATTCGCTGACGTACCTCGGGTTGTAGATGTCGCGCACATCGATGATCAGGTACTTGTCGCCGCCAGAGAGCGCAAACAGATAGTCGTTCGTCGCAAACACGTTGTGGACGCCACCTGTGAGACCCTCGTCGAACGTCGCCGCAATCTTTGGGTGTGCGGGATCGGCGAGGTCGAGAATCACCACACCGTTACGACGGTTCGAGGCTCCCTCTCGGCTGATCACGCCATAGCGAGCGTTGGGCGAGACCTTGACGTCGTTTACCGAGCGGGCGTCGACCTGAATGGAGTCGGTCTTGAAGATGTTTGTTGGGTCGGTGACGTCCCACACGAACGCGTGACTCTGTGCCTGACGGGAGCCCGTGAGCGCGTAATCCCGACCGTTGACCCCCTCGAACACCCAGAAATCGCTCGTGTAGTGATCCTTGATCTGACCTTGGCCCAGCACGTTCACCCGCCGTACGACATCCCGCTTCGTAACACGGAACGCTTTGCGGGCGCTCAGCGGCCCGGCTGACGCCATGACGGTGTACACACCGGGCACATCCGCGACGAAGCGACCGCCTTCTATTTGGCCGGGTGCCGCGGGTGCGATGATACCCTCTGCCGGGGTAAACGCGTGCGTCCAGACGATCGGCACATCGGGAATCGGACGGCCTGCCGCGTTGCGGGCGACGACCGTGAACTGCTGGACGTCACCAGTGCGAACTTCATCAGCGCCGCCGGTGAGGTCGAGCGTCGCGGCGGGAAGAGGCGTGACTTGATGCCGGGCGCTGCCACGCGCGCCCTCGAAGCTGGCTTCGATGGTTACGGTGCCCTCACCGACCGCGGTCACATGACCAAAGCGGTCTACCGTGGCCACGGACGGATCGATGCTGCGCCATGTGATGGCCGGATCGGGTCGCTCCGATCCGTCGGCGTGCAAGGCCCTTGCCTCGTGGCGCAGGGTCGTACCGTGATACAATCGAGCCGCATCGTGCTCGATGACGATCTGCGTGACCGGAGGCCAC
The DNA here is from genome assembly GCA_041577295.1 of Gemmatimonadales bacterium. Lineage (GTDB taxonomy): Bacteria > Gemmatimonadota > Gemmatimonadetes > Gemmatimonadales > GWC2-71-9 > JBDHDH01. Next base: position 48,392 of record JBFGJG010000016.1, on the reverse strand, counting down.
CTAACAGTGATGGGCACAGTGAGGGAAATCGGTTCGGCTCGTGGGTCTCGATTCACGACGACGGCAATGATCTCATGTTCACCGGCCGTGAGCGCCCGCACGTAACCGCTCCGGTACCAAGGCACCACGTTCACTGCGCGTCGCGGTGCGGCGATTCGCACCGGAACCTGGATCTGATTGCCGCTGGCGTCGTATGCGGAGACGGTGAGGCGCACCGAGTCCCCCGCGGTAGCGACCAACCGCGTGGGAGTCGCCTCGAGCCGAACCGCTTCGGCGGGCTGTTGGGCGACGGCATCGGTGACGATTATGACCGTGAAAAGGAGAGGCAACACGGGAATCGGACCGATGTTCCTACGTCGCTCTCTACTCATAAAACCTTCTCCTTGGCTTCGCGGCTGTTCCACTCCCTACTCCCTCAGTTGCACTCTCGCATCGATCGCCACGCTGCCGCGTTCGAGGGCCAGTAGCGGATTGATATCCATCTCGCTAATGCGGGGGTGGCGCTGCGCCAGCTGGGAGAGTCGCATGATCGCTTCGGCCAACGCTGCGACGTCACGCGGCTTCTGCCCACGCACGCCTTCGAGCAGCTTGTGGAGTCTCACGCTGGCCACCATCTGTCTCGCGTCACTATCACGAACGGGACTCAGCCGCAGCACGACATCCCGCATCACCTCTACGTAAATGCCACCGAGCCCAAACATGACGAGCGGACCGACTCCGGACACGCGCGTCAGCCCGACGATCGTCTCAATCCCGTCCCCAGCCATCTGCTGTACCAACACACCGCCGATACGTGGCTCAGCAACTGTCGCCGTCGCGGTGGCAGCCGCTCCATGACCGGTGGGTGCCCCGGCGTTCCCGGATCCCTGGCTCGCACGTGCAGTCGCGCCGTCCTTGGATTGCCCACCGCCCCATGCTTCGGTGACGCGTTTGACCATCGACCGGACCGCCCGTTCAACCTCGGTCTTGGACTTGAGACCGAGCTGTACGCCCCCCACGTCGGTTTTGTGGATGATATCTGGGCTCACGATCTTGATCGCTACCGGAAAGCCGATGCGGGTAGCGGCTTCTCCCGCTGCGGCCGCCAGGCTCGTCGGACTGTCCTTGGTTACGTACTCCCACGGGAGTACTTCAATGCCGTACGCCTCGAGCAAACGCATGGCATCGGGTTCGGAAAGTTTGTGTCGCTTCTCTGCCAGCGTTCCATCGATCACGCTTTTTACAGTGGCATCGTCCGTATCGAATTCGAGCACTTCGCCGCTCGGACGGTTGATTCGCCGTCGCTGGCGCCACAACGCGCCCAGTGCGCGCGCGGCGGACTCCGGAAAGATGTACGCGGGCACCCGGGCTTCATGGAGCTCAGCCATCCCGGCCGGCACCCCTTCTTTCCCCATGAGCACGGCGAGCAGTGGTTTCTCGGGGTGTTGTCTATTGACCCGTACGATCGCCTCGGCCACGTCCTTGGCCTGGATTCCCAGTGGCGGCACGAAGGCCGCAATGGCGGCGTCGACGTGCGGATCGTCGAACACCGACTGCAGGGCAAACTCGTAGCTCTTGGGCGTGGCGCTCGCAATCAGGTCCACCGGATTCTTGACGCTAGCCTCCTCGGGCAACTTGGAGCGCAGCAACTCGACGGTCTCACTGCCTAAGTGCGGTACCTCTAAGCCGTGCACCTCGCATGCGTCGGCGAGGATGATCCCAGGCCCGCCCGCGTTCGTGACGATCGCCACCCGGTTCCCGGCGGGAAGTGGCTGATTGGCGAAGGCCATGGCAAGGTCGAACAGCTCCTCAACCGTTTGGGCTCGGATCGCACCGGCTTGCGCGATGAGCGCGTCGGTGGCGAGCTCGGTACCCGCCAGCGCACCGGTGTGCGAGGCCGCCGCACGCTCGCCCGCGCCGGTGCGACCGGACTTCACGATGCAGATTGGCTTGTCGCGCGTGATCCGGCGCCCCAGCTCCACGAACTTTTCGGGATTGCCGAAGCTCTCGATATACATGAGGATAACCTGGGTACCGGGATCGTCACTCCAGTACTCGAGCAAATCGTTGCCACTCACATCGGCCTTGTTGCCCGACGACACAAACATCGAAATCCCGATCCCCAGACTCTGTGCGTAGTCGAGCACGCTGAGCCCCATCGCGCCGGACTGGCTGATGAATCCCACCGGACCCGGGGGTGGCATGTTCGGCGCAAAGGTGGCGTTCATCCGAACGCCCGGCTCGGTGTTGATGACGCCGAGGCAGTTGGGCCCCACCATGCGGATTCCGGACGATGCGACGACGTCACGCAGCTCACGCTCTCGTTCAATGCCCGCTCCTCCGACCTCCTTGAAGCCCGCCGATATCACTACGAGGCCTTTTACCTTCGCGTCGACGCACTCCCGCACGACGTTCACCACATGCTCCTTGGGAACCGCAATCACCGCGAGGTCTACCGGACCGGGCACGCTGCCGATCGCCTTGTACGCGGGGACCGAATGAATCGCGGTCGCGTGCGGGTTCACGGGGTAGATCGGTCCCTGGAACCCATGCTTGAGTAGGTTGTCGAGGATGTGCCACCCGATGGTGTTGGGCTGTCGTGACGCACCGATGAGGGCGATCGACTGTGGGCGAAGAATCGGGTCGAGGGATTGGTTTGGCATGCGTCAATCTAGCAGGAGAGGCAGGAGGGGCAGGAGAGGCAGCTGTTCCCGTGGTTCACTTAGCGCCGCTTACCGATGTCTCCACGCAGCAGGGCGAAGATTCCGGCGTTTATGCGTCGCCGCAAGTTCGTGTATTCACGAATTTGCTGCCTCTCCTGCCCCTCCTGCCTCATGTCCGTTGCCGCCCTCCTGCCTTCTCCTCCTGGCTAAATTCCCTCCATGTACTGGCTCATCAAGCTCGTCCAAAGCCTCGTGCGCGCGCTCAACTCGGAAGGAACGCCGGGGCAAGTCGCCGCCGGGATCGCGCTCGGCAGCATTGTGGGGCTGACGCCGTTCGTCAACCTGCACAACGCGCTCATGCTGTCGCTCATTCTGATTGTCAATGTCTCGGTCCCAGGTGCCGTCCTCGGATGGTTTGGGTGCATTCCCTTGGGATTCGTCTTGGATCCCGTGTTCGACGCCGTGGGTCGTTCCCTGCTGTTGGACGTGCCCGCGCTGAGTGGTTTCTGGGCGACGATTTACAACACGCCCGTCCTGGCACTGACGAATCTCACGAACAGCGTCGTGCTCGGCAGCCTCGTGGGGTGGGCGGTGTTGGCGGTGCCGATCTTCCTGCTCGCTCGGTGGGGCGTGGGCCGCTACCGCGCCACCATCTATGCACGATACAAAGACGCCAAGCTCTTCAAAGCCATCCGCGCCTCGAAGCTGTATAACTTCTATCGGCTCTTTCGCCCCTCGTAAGCGCATGCTGCGTCTCCTGCCTCTTGTGCCTTCTCTACTATGACCATCTTCCGCTGGCGTGCCATAGGCGTCCTGATCTTCTTCGTCGTGGTGCTCATCACCGGGTACATCCTACTGCTCGATCGCATCGTCAAGCACGGTGTGGAGGAAACGGGCGCGTCGATCGTCGGCGCCAAGGTCGATGTTGCGTACGCGGATGTGCGTCTGCGTGATGGCGTCGTGGTTCTGCGTGGGCTCCAGGTGACCAACCCGGATGCGCCGATGACCAATCTGATCGAGGCGCGCGAGATTGTCGCCAACGTGATGATGGTACCGCTTCTCGAGAAGAAGGTCGTCGTGGAGACGTTGGCCGTGCGGGGGGTTCGCTTTGGCACACCGCGCGAGACCTCGGGAGCGCTGCCCAACCGCAGTCCGGAGAGCGGTCGGGCCTGGCGGGAGGTGAATGCGTGGGCTGAGCAACTCCGGATTCCGTCCTTTAGTCTCGAAGGTTTGGGCGGGGTGGTGAATGTGAATGCGATCCGCCCCGAAAGCCTGCGCACGCTTGCTCACGCCCGAGCCACGGCGGCGCTCGCAGATTCCATGCGGGGTGCGTGGGAAGGTCGTGTACGCGCGCTCGATCCACGGCCGCAGATCGATTCGGCACGCGCGTTGATTGAACGTGTGCGGAACGCCGATCCGGTGCGCCTCGGCATCCCGGGGATGACCCAGCTGGTGAATTCGGGGCGGTCGACCATCGCCTCGTTGGCTGAGATCCGCGGGCGCCTCACTACACTCGATAGCACGGTGCGGTATGGGGTCGGTGCGCTCCAGGCCAACATCGAGCGGTTTCCGGAGATGCGGGACGCCGATCTGATGTACGCCAGGAGTCTGCTCAACCTGCCATCCCTCGAAGCTCCGAGTGTTTCACCCGCGCTCTTTGGCGAGACTGCGGTCACGTGGCTCAAGCCGGTACTGTACTGGGTGAAGACCGCGGAGCGCTACGTGCCGCCGGGGCTCGATCCCAAACGGTACTCCGGCCCCAAACGGACCCGTGCCTCGGGGACGACGGTCAGCTATCCGGGACGAGCGAACTACCCTCGGTTTCTCCTGCAGTACGGCGAGACCGATCTGGAGATTGGCGGTGCGGGAGCCGCTGCCGGACAGTACGCCGCGCTGATCCGAGGTCTGTCGTCCGCCCCAACGTTGTACGGCGAGCCTATTCGCATTCAAGCCGGCCGCACTCGGGCGGCTCAGGGACCGAGAGATCTGCGTTTGGCGGCAACCCTCGAGCATGCCCAACGTCCAATACGGGATTCGGTGGCGCTGCACGTCAGCGGCATAACGCTGCCTACCGTCGCACTCGATGCCATCGGAGGACGCGTCGGTCTCGGGCAAGGCACGACCCAATTCTCCTTGCAGCGCACGGGTGACCAGCTCGATGCACACCTGCGTTGGGTCTCGACCAGTGTCTCTTGGGAACGGACCGATCCGCCGCCGGCGGGCGTACAGAGCATCCGCCAGATCGGAACCACGGCGTGGGCCAAGGACCTCTTGTGGAGAACGCTTTCGGGTGTCGGGCGGGTGGAGGTGGACATGCGGCTGAGGGGATCGCTCGACCGGCCGTCGCTGTCAGTGAGTAGCAACCTCGGCCAGGCGGTTGTGCAGAGTCTCCGTCAGGAAGTTGGCCGGGAGATCGAGCGTGCCGAGCAGCTCGTTCGCGCCGAGGTCAATCGACTCGTCGAGCCGCGCCTCGCCGAAGCGCGCGGCCGTGTGGACGCGATCCGAGAGCAAGTGCAATCCGTGGTGGCGACGAGGCTGGTCGAGGTCGAAGAAACCCGGCAGCGACTCGAGGATGAATTGCGGCAAGTCACCCGAGGAATCCCGGGCATCCGCTTCCCCTAAACCGTCTCGAGCTGGTGGTCGGCCTACCGAGAGGACTCTTCTCTGCGACTATCCCCGTTTTCCGATCGGTAGGTAATCACGCTGATCCTGTCCAACGTAGATCTGCCTTGGGCGAGCGATGCGTTGATCTTTGTCGGATAGCATTTCCTTCCACTGCGCCAGCCATCCCGGAGCACGCCCGATCGCAAACAGGACAGGGAACATCTCCACCGGAAACCGCATCGCCTCGTAGATGATTCCCGAGTAGAAATCGACATTGGGATAGAGCTTGCGGGATATGAAGAACTCATCCTCGAGCGCGATCTTCTCCAGCTCGACCGCGATGTCGATCAGTGGGTTACGGCCCGTCACTTCGAAGACTTCGTGGGCGATTCGTTTGATAATCTTGGCCCGGGGGTCGTAGTTCTTGTACACCCGGTGGCCAAACCCCATCAGGCGAACCTCTTTGCTCTTCACACGCTTGATGTAGGCGGGGATGTGCTTCTTACTACCGATCTCTCGAAGCATGCGGAGTACCATCTCGTTTGCCCCACCGTGAAGCGGTCCGTACAGCGCCGCGGCCGCGGCGGCCATAGAGCTGTAGGGGTCGGATTCGCTCGATCCAACGCTGCGCATGGCGTTTGCCGAGCAGTTCTGCTCGTGATCGGCATGCAAGATGAAAAGCACGTCCAAAGCTTTCTCGAGGGTGGGGTTCGGCTCGTACTTAAGCTCGGTAGTCCTGAACATCATGTTCAGGAAATTGCCGGCGTAGGAGAGACTGTTGTCGGGGTAGGCGTAGGGCAACCCCACCATGTGCCGATACGCAAACGCCGCAATCGTCGGCGTCTTGGCGATGAGCCGTCGGATCTGATGATTGATGATGTCTGAGTTGTGGATCTTCTTCGCCTCGGCATAGAACGTCGAGAGTGCCGCAACAGTGCTGATGAAGGCACCCATGGGGTGCGCGTCGTATCGCAGCCCGTCCATGAATTTCTTGATGTTCTCGTGAACGAACGTGTGGTGCGTGATGTCGAAGAGCCAATGCGACAACTCGTCTTTTGTGGGTAGCTCACCGTACAGCAACAGATAGGCCGTCTCGAGAAAGGTGCTCTGCTCGGCAAGCTGTTCAATGGGGTAACCGCGGTACCGGAGAATGCCCTTGTCCCCGTCGATGAAGGTGATGGCGCTGCGACACGATGCTGTATTGGTGAATCCCGGGTCGTAGGTCATCAGCCCGAAGTCGTCGTCGTTCACCTTGATGTCTCGCAGGTCGAGGGCGCGGATCGTTCCATCGGTGATGGCGATCTCGTAGGTCTTCCCAGTGCGGTTGTCAGTAACGGAGAGGTTATTCTTGGCCACCGGCTCCTCGGAGGGGTCTCGGGTCAGATCGGTTGATGCTTGCGGGGGATAAAGATACGCGGACGGTCGCATTGGCGGGATAGGCGGGATGGACGGGATTGGCCATCCAGTCAGCCCCATCCCTCGTTCCTCCCGAACGCTCTATCCCGGTCATCCCCATACCGCACCCCTATCCCCTCTGCCTGTTCGATCCGCTTATGCACCCGATGGCACTTGGTGCTCTGTCGTATACCGCGTACGCAGCTCCACAGGCGGGGCCTCCCGGCGTTTCGCCCTCACCCTGATGTTCAGGAACTCCACAAACACCGAGAACCCCATGGCAAAGTAGATGTATCCCTTCGGAATGTGGGCGTGGAGCCCTTCGACAACGAGCGTAAAGCCAACGAGCAGCAGGAAACTCAGCGCGAGCATCTTGACCGTCGGATGCCGTTGCACGAACGCGCTCAGCGGTTCTACCGAAACCATCATGATCCCGACCGCAATCAGTACCGCGGCTACCATCACCCAGATCTCGTCGACCATCCCGACGGCCGTGATCACCGAATCCAGCGAGAAAACCATGTCCAGCAGCATGATCTGGAAGATGACGGATGCGAACGACGCCTTGACCTTCGCGCTCGCGTGACCCTCCTCTCCTTCGAGTTTGTCGTGGATCTCGTGTGTCCCCTTGGCGATGAGGAAAAGCCCACCGATGATGAGGATCAGGTCACGGCCGGAGACTTCGTAGCTAAACACGGCGAACAAGGGGCTGGTTAGTCGCACCAACCACGCGAGCGACATCAGTAAGAGAACTCGCATCCCCATGGCCGCGATCAGCCCCGCCTGGCGCGCGCGTCGCTGTTGATGCTCCGGCAGTTTGCCGGCCAGGATCGAGATGAACACCAGGTTATCGATCCCCAACACGACTTCGAGAGCCGTGAGGGTCACGAGCGCGATCCAGATCTCAGGATTGGTCAGCCATTCCATGGGGGGCCTCTGGTTGGGGACTTCAACGAAAAGAAAAATAGGGAGAAGCAGGAGAGGCAGAAGAGGTAGCAGACGGCGAGGGAGAGAAGGGATCCTCTTTTGCCTCTTCTGCTTCACGGAAAGTGCCCTACCTTAGATCCCACCAGTCAAAGATCGAGATCCCCATGCTCGACGTCGAACGTATCTCTGCCAAGCTCGCGAAGTTTCGTCCCTCCCTCACGCTGGAGCTGAAGCGGTTGTCCGGTGAGCGATCCGCTCAGGGCCTCCCCGTTTATGACTTCGGCTTAGGCGAAACTAAGGGGGACCTCGCTGCGCACATACGGGAAGCCGGGGAGCGTGCGTATCGGGAGGGGCACACGATGTACGCTGATCCCGCTGGGGTTCCAGCAGTTCGAGAAGCTGTACTCGAATGGCTGGGCGTAGGCCACCACTACGGGATTGAAAACGTGGTCATCACCAGTGGGGCGAAGCAAAGCCTGTTCAACATCTTTTTGGCCATCTGCAATCCGGCGGACACGGTCCTGTTCGACGCGGCACCCTGGGTGAGCTACCAGCCGCTCGCCGTCGCGGCGTACGCAAGCCCGATCATGGTCCTCCCCGCCGCCGGAGAGGCCAACTACCTGAAAGTGACTCCCGACGACCTGCGCCGGAATTTGGCGGCCCGACCGCACGCGAAGCTCTTTCTCCTCAACAGCCCGGTCAATCCCACCGCACAACTCTACTCGGCCGAGGAGTTGGACGGCCTTCTGCAGGTGTGTGTCGAGCACCGGACCTACTTCGTGCTCGATCGCCTGTATTGGCGTCTCACCTTTGACGGTGAGAGCTACCCAGAGCCACGCATTGATGCCGAGACCAAGCCGTGGCTCATCCAGGTGGACGGACTCTCGAAGAACTTTCGGCGCACCGGGGGAATCCGGATCGGATGGTCGGTCGGGCCCACCGACCTGACCCGTGCCATGATCAATCTGCAGAGTCACTACACATCTGGTCCAGCGGTGCCAACACAGTACTCGGCGATGGCCGCGATCGCCGCATCCTATGATCCGGAACTGAAGCAGGATCTCCAGGCGAAACGCGATCTCTTGCTCCGCGAGGCGAAAGACATGCCCCACGTGCGAATATGGCCGAGTCCTGCGGCGTTCTACTCGTTCTGGGATATACGGGGCACTTTTGGTAAGAAGACGCCAGACGGGATGGTGCTGCGCACATCGGACGATGTGGCCGAGTATCTGATTCGGCAAGCTGGGGTGGTCACGGCCTCCGGGACGGGATTCATGCAGGACGGCTACCTGCGACTCTCGTTCGCGACACCGGATGAGCAGATCATCGAGGGTATGTGTGGAGCGAAGGAGGCGTTGGGCGTCTTGAAGACATGAGCTGCCGTGCGTTGGGATGGGGAGTGTTCCAATCCCGCCAATGACGTCTCTCCCGCCGTTCGCGCCTATCCCGCATTTCGAATCGCGTCGATCGCCTCGGGGTTCTGGACCGAGGAGAGATCGCCCAGATCCGTTTCGCCGAGGCACACCGCGCGGACGAGTCGTCTCACGATCTTTGCACTTCGCGTCTTGGGGAGATCCGTGACGAAGCGTATGCCCTCCGGGCGGTCGATCTTTCCCAGCTGATCGACGACGGCCCCGGACAGCTCTTCACGTAGAGCTTCGCTCGCTTTGACGCCGGGGCGAAGCACCACGAAGCAGACGATTCCCTCTCCTTTGATGTCATGTGGCAAGCCGATCGCTGCAGCCTCGCTCACCTTCCCGGTCTTGATCAATGCGCCCTCCACTTCGGAGGGGCCGATCCGTCTCCCTGCCACCTTGAGCGTATCGTCAGCGCGGCCGTGGAGAAACCATTGGCCGTCGGCATCGACATACGCCCAGTCACCGTGGTTCCAGACGTTCTCCCACTTCGACCAGTAGGACTCAATGTATCGCTGCGGATCGTTCCACAGGCCACGCGTCATTGAGGGTGCCGGTTTGGTCGCCACCAGATAGCCAACCTCCTCGCGTACCGGCTCGCCGCGTTCGTTCCATACGTCCACCGCCATGCCCAGCCCAGGGCGGACGAGACTACAGGGCTTGAGGCGGTCGATGGGTAGCGGTGAGAGAAAGCAGCCGATGATATCGGTGCCACCCGAGATGTTGATGATCGGACATCGCTTCCCACCCACATGCTCGAAGAACCACCACCAGGACTTTTCGTCCCACGGCTCTCCGGTCGATCCCAGAACTCGCAGGCTCGAGAGATCGTGCTTCGCGACGTGTCGATGCCCTGCGCGCATCGCGAGCCGGATGGCGGTTGGGGAGATTCCAAAGACCGTCACATCATGCCGCGCAATCATTTCCCACAGTCGGCCCGGTGTGGGGTAGTCGAAGGCACCGTCGTAGAGCACGATAGTGGCGCCGTGGAACAGCCCGCCAATGATCATCCAGGGGCCCATCATCCATCCGATGTCCGTGAGCCACCAGAACCGGTCCGCTGGCTTCATGTCGAAGGCGTAGCCCACCTCCTTCGCGATCTGCACTAGCGCACCGGCATGGCTGTGCACGGTTCCTTTGGGGCGGCCCGTTGTCCCGGACGTGAACAGAATGAGAGCGGGGTGCATCGACGGCACCATCTCGCTCGCCGTCGATTTGCCGGAGCGAAGGAAGTCCTCCCACCACACGTCGCGCCCGGGATCCCATGGAACGTCGTCCTGGTATCCTTTGACGACCACGACGCGGCTGACGGACGGCGCGTCCGCAAGGGCGGCATCTGCGTTTTCTTTGATGGAGATGCTCTTGTCGCGGCGGACTGAGCGATCGGCCGTGAAAACGAGACGAACCTCTGCGCCGCGCAGCCGCTCGGACACCGCGGCCGGTGCGTAGCCGCTGAAGATGGGAATGAAGATCGCACCGACGTGGAACGTGGCGAGCATTTGCACTACCACCTCAGCGACCATTGGCATGTACGCGGCCACGCGATCGCCCGGGCGAACTCCGGCGGCGCGCAAGCCCGCAGCGCACCGGTTCACTTGCTCCGCCAGCTCGCGGAACGTGTAGCGCATCACCGCTCCATCTTCCCGCTCCGCGATCAGACACTCCTCGTCACCACGGTCGGCGAGGTGACGATGCAGACAGTTGACCGTGACGTTCAGCCGTCCGCCGAGAAACCACTCAGTCCACGGGATGCCCTTGCTCGTGTCCCGCACGGTGTGATAGGGCTCGGCGAACTCGATGCCGAGATCACGCACCACCGCATCCCAAAACCACTCAGGTTCTTCCACGGATCTCCGATATAACGTTGAGAGATCCGTGATGCCGTGAGCGCGCATGAAGCGGGTCACATTGGCGTGTGCAATCCGCTGCTCGGAGGGTTGCCACGCAAAGGTGGACATGAGACGGAGATACGACGGGGGACGGAAAGACGGAAGGAGGAACACGTCTGCCACTGCCGTCGCTACTCTTGTTGCCATCGCACCGATTCCGACTCAGCCGGCCGATCCCGCCGATATTTCCAAGGAACGGGCGTCCCCGTAGAGGGGTAGCTCAAGACCCACTGGGTCGTGAGCGTGTCGCGGTTAACTTTCTGTGGGACAAAATCTTAGAATTGTGACCCATTTGGCTTGACAGTGCGACACGCAAACAGCGATGTTCGCCAGGCTAACCTCGTGTTGTGAGGTGAGTTTGCAGCTTTTCGGCCACAAATTGTCGTATCGCGCGCCCGTGCTGTGGGTGGTGGTGGGGCTCCAGGCATGTCTCGTCCCGACCGACCGATCCGGCCAACTCCAGGTCGAGATGGAGCTTCCGGCGAATCTGTTCATCAAGGACAGCCTGCAACTCAGAGCCCGGCTGGAAGATGCCGGTGGCAAACCTATCTCGAACGCGGTGATCCGATACACGTCTGACGACGTCGGCGTCGTGAGCGTCACAGAGGGGGGCAAGCTGCTGGCAGTGGGTGTTGGGACCGCCACCGTCACGGCGGTGGCGCTGGGCTATGAGGGAGCAGGCCGTGCGCAGCGATCGGTACGGGTCCGTGGGTTGCTCGAGGTTGACAGCATTCGGAACGAGAATGCTGCTCGACAGCCGGGCAACGCTTGGTTTGGCGATGTCATCGAGATCTTTGGCGTCGGTCTCGCGCCCGAATCGCTCTTCGCCGTGACCGTTGGCGGTATCCAGGCGGAAATTCGCGAGTACGTCCCGGACGATCCCACCGAGCGCAATCGGCTGGGGCGGCTCTTCGTGTGGGTGCCACCACCGGCGCAACTGTCTTCGCAGCTGTTCATCATCGGCTTCAACGGCGGCATCCTTGCCCCGGATACGCTGAGGATAATTCAACGCGATCTCTACGAGTTCAACGACACGTTGCCGGCAGCGCTCGGTCCGATCCCCATCGGGTTTCGGAACCCGGCGCTCGCATTTGAACCTCGATTCCGCCAGGAGACAGAAGAAGCTGTCGACTGGTACACGTTTGAGAACACGGGCGAACGCGATCGCACGATCGTCGTTGCCTCCCAGATGGTCGGCGCCGAGACCTTCATTCCACTGGTGACCGACTCGATCTTCTGGGACATCGACGCCCGGACGTTCGATCTCGGTAGCTCGGCGTGGGCGATCGGGCGCAGTTCGTACTACTGCGATCGACTCCTGCCCACGCGGTTTGGTGAGCCGGAGCCATTCGCGGAGGTACCGTTTCCGTTTTCGGTTGTGGCGCTCGCCGACCTTCCCGCGGGGACCTACCACGTTTTCGTCCCGTTCGTGGCCCAGGGTGAGCCGGCCTCTTACGAAGTTTTGATCTTTCCCGCTTATTTTTCTTTGACGGGACTCCCGCGTGACAGCGAGGAGGAGAATGACTACTGCGATGTCGCGGGGCCGCTTCCACAGGGTGGTCTGACCCTCACCATCGACAATCCCCACGACATCGACTGGTTCCGATTCACAGTCCCGGCAGGCGGCCAGGCGCTGAGTGTTACGGCCGTCACGGATGGCACGGCGAACGCGGATGTGGACTTGTATCTGCTCGGCGATTTCCGTCCCGATTCGCTCGTGCTCTTGCGAGCGGCGACGAACGCGGGAGATGCCGAGGCCCTCACGCAGTTCGTGCAGGCTGGCAACTACTTCCTCGTCGTCTTCGATTTCGCCGGCGTGCCGGCCGCGTATCAGCTCACGTCGTCGTTGACGACGTCCAGTGGGGTCACCTCCGCACCGACGGCCGACGTCCTTGCTCGCGAGCTCGAACTCCTACGCAGCAAGCGTGAGTTGGGACGCCAGACGCCGCCGCCAGCGGCCAACGGGGTACTGGAGACGATTCGAACGTGGCGTCCGTGACCTGCATTCACTGCTCGGCCGCGATGCCGGATGGAAGCCGGTTTTGTCCTGCGTGCGGTGCGGATACCCACGATCCCGAATCGAGCCCGCGGATCAGCTTAGGGACGACGCAGGATCTGCAGGGTCGCTTGCAGGAGGCCGTCCGCGGGCGGTACGAAATCGAGAAGCTGCTGGGCCGGGGCGGCATGGGAGCCGTCTTCCTCGCCACGGATCTCTCGCTCGATCGGCCCGTCGCGATCAAAGTGCTGCCACCCGACCTGTCCGGTGACAAGAAGTTCTACCAACGGTTCGAGCACGAAGCGCGCACCGCCGCCAAGCTGGACCATCCACACATCATCCCGATCTACGCGGTCGAAACGAGCGAAAGCCTGAACTACTTCGCTATGAAGTACGTGACGGGCCGTACACTCGACCAACTGCTCCAGAGCGGTCCGCTCCCGGTCGATGTTGCGCAGCGGATTCTGTGGGAGGCCTCGTGTGCGCTCGGCCACGCCCACTCTCGCGGCGTCGTTCATCGCGACGTCAAGCCCGCAAACATCATGATCGACGACCAGGGCCGCGCCATGGTGACGGACTTCGGGATCTCCAAGGCCCTCGAGTCGGCGCACCAGTTCACGACCACGGGACAGGTGATCGGTACGCCGCACTACATGAGTCCTGAGCAGGCGAAGGGGATGCCGGTCGATGGACGGAGCGACCAGTACTCTTTGGGCATCGTGGGGTACCGCATGCTGGCCGGCCGATTGCCCTTCATGGATGATTCGGTCCACACCGTTATTTACAAGCACATCTTCGAGATGCCGCCACCGCTCAACTTGTTCCGACCGGATGCGTCGGAGTTTCTGCGTGCGGCGATCCATCGGTCGATCGAGAAAGATGCGGACGATCGGTTCCCCACAATGGAGGAGTTCGCTACGGCAGTGTGGCCCGAGCATCCGGTACGCAGCTATTCAGTTTCAGGCGGTGCGTTATCGCGAACGTCGCTCGACGCCGCGACCGAGATCACCTCTCCGCAAGAACGAAAGCAGCGTCAGCGCGGTGGCAAACGCGCGGTTGTCGTCATGGCGGGGGTGCTGGTGGTGGCCGCGGGTGGTGTCGCGGGTGGCACCTGGCTTTTGGGTCGGGATGGTTTCTCCCTTCCGCTGCGCGAGGCACTGGATGACGGAACGACACAGACGGCGCTGCTGGCCACTCCTGATACGCAGTCTTCGGTGAGTGACGGCGCTGTGGATTCGACTATCGTCGCGAACGTTGATAGCCAGCCCCAAGCAAATCCGCCGGTGGATACAACGCCCGCGCCAACGCAGGAGCTAGTCGCCACACCGACTCGCCGGGATCCGCCGCGGCGCGAACCGGTGCAGCAGCCTCCCCCACTACCGCGGGTGGGCTATTTGAACATCGGGGTCACCGATGGCGGTGTGGTCAGCTACGCGACCGTATTCATCAATGGCCGCGACCACGGAGAAGCCCCCTTGGTTGGCGTTGAACTTCCGGTGGGCCGGCATGTCATCGAGATTCGGCGGGAAGGATTTGTCACGATTACCGATACGATCACCGTTGAAGCCGGTGATCCCTCACGACCTGTCAGGATCCTCAAGCCGTTGATGAAAGAACAGCCGTGACACGAAGGCACGGTGTCTTTCTTCTCACGGCGCTCTTTCTAGCACCGGCGCCGATTGCTGCGCAACAACACCCCGCCGTCGTTCGCGCCAAGGCGGCGTACGACGCTCTCGACTTTAGCCGTGCCATCACCGCTGCGCGAAACGCGCTTCAGCAGGAGCGGCTCAACGCAGCCGACCAGATTCTCGCCTACGAGGTGCTCGCCTACTCCTACGGTGTGCTTGATTCGGCGCGTCAAGCCGTCGATGCGTTCAAGGAGTTGATCTTTCTCGACCCGGATCGCGAGCCCGACGTCGAGCGTGTGTCGCCCAGGATCACATCGCTGTACGCGTCTGCACTTGGTCAAGTGCTGGTGGTGCGACGCCTCGTGGTGGATAGCGCGTCGTTTGTCGCTGGAGAGGGAAGCGTTCCGATTCACTTTGAGCTGTCACGCGCCGGCCGCGCGGTTACCCGTGTGGTGGGACAAGGCGTCGAGCTCGTCGTAGATTCGCTGCTCGCGAGTGGCTCGACCACCGCCCGGTGGGATGGGCTTCTGCCCACGGGAAGCCCCGTGCCGCCCGGCGAGTATCAGGTGATTGCGACCGCGAACGAGGGACGTAACGAGTTCTCCGCGACTACTCGTCTTCGCGTCACCCACTCAGCCGTCGATACGATGCCACATCTCACCAGCCTGCCCGGCTACACCGTACTTCCCGAGATGGAAACACCACCACGGGACTGGCGCCCCCTCGGGATTGCCGTCCTGTATGCAGGCTTGTCGAGTGCAGCGACCCTGGCTCTGGAGGACACCGACCTCGGTGGGGGCGTGCGACCAGCCATCTTGGGCGTTGGCGTGGGTTCTCTGCTCACAGGTTTCGTCATGAGTCTCAAAAAACCGGATCCTCGTCCGAACCAGGGCAACATTCTCTACAACCAGTTGCTCCGGGAGCAGATTGCGCAACGCAACGCGCAGATTGCTGTCGAGAATGACCAACGACGGCGTCAGGTGACGCTGGCCATCCTCCCAATCTCCGCCAATTGATCGTGCGCCCCGTCGTTGGTTTCGTCTGGTTGCTGCTCATCTCGAGCCCGTCCCAGATGATGGGGCAGGCAATTCGCGTCGGCGTTCACGGTGTAGCCGTCACCCATAGCGAGGTCACGTCAGCACTCAAAGCCAACGGCCTGGGTGTCGGAGGCTTGCTTGGGCTCCGGGTGGGCCGGTTTGGCTTTGAAGCGCGAGGATATTGGGCCGATCTCGATTCCGATCGTAGCGATGGGACGGGTTTCGCGATTCTGCAGGTGGATGGTCGCGCGCACTTTGTAGTTGCGCGTTCCGTTGCTGTCGAGGTCGGTGCCGGTCGGCGGTTCATCGATCCGGAGTTCGCCACGCAGGAGATCGGGATCTTCCGCGTCGGCATTTTGTCGGAATACCCACTGTCCAGCATCGCGACTGTTTGGGGACGCGGCGCGTATCTGATCGCCTCGCAATTCAGCGGCGGCGGGACTGCCGGCCTCGCCGTGGAGTTGGGTCTCGGCACCTCAGTTGGTACGCCGGACGGCCGAGTGAAAGCGCTGGGGGAGTTCGAGTTTCAACGGTTCGACCGTGAGGTACGCCGCCAGGACGTCCCGCTCCAAGCAATGGTGGTCAGGTTTGGCGTAGAGTTCGGGTTTCGCTGAGAAGAAAGGAAAATGGGAACGGGCTCCGATGCCGAGTTGTCTCCGTTCCCTTTTTCCCTTTCCCTTCTCAGTTCCGTAGGTACTTGGCTGGGATTTGGAACGTCGGTTCGACTCCGCGCCACAGGATGTTCGCGATCCACCACCGCTCGCCATCCCACATCAACTGGATGCTGTTGATTCCACGCTGGAATGGTTCCGTGTCGTCCGGGTTCCAGCGTGACTCGTAGGTCGAGAACACGTGCGCGATGTTCTCGAATCGCTCGGTGACCCGACCCACCTCGATCTCGAAGAACCCTCGCTCCTCCAGAAATGGCCCGCTGTTGTTGACGTAGTCCTCCACCGTCATGATGCGCGCGCGGGCCCGCGTGCTCCCCTGGGGAAACCCGGTGGGTATGAGCCTGGCTTCGGGCAGGTGAAGCGAGCGAAAGCGGTTCCAGTCACGTTTCTGACCCGCCGGTCCGGAAATCACGTCATACAGGGCAGCGATGATACCGTCGACGGAAGCGACGTCGCTCGACGCGGCGGTGGGTACCTCGCCGCCAGTAGGGCTACCTGTCTGCGCGAAGCCAATCGACGCCACGCTCCCGCCGAGCGTGAGCAAAACTACGAACAAGACCGTACGAGCCATGATGCCTCCTCGTCTGCATGCCTGATGGAAACTCACAAGCTACACCGGTGGCGCACACCCGTCTTCCCCTAATTATCTCTATTTTTTTCTATCCCCTTACCTCATCTGTGTCTTGCGCCCAATTTGTGGGATCGCTATCCCTTCGACGATTGCTACGCGAGCACGCATGATGCCCGGCCATTTTTTTGTTTCTGTCTTCAGTCTCATGTTATTAGCCTGTTCAGCTCCGCGGGTGACCACCGAATTCACCGGGCCACCTGGGAGCGGCGAACCCAATCTCTTCGCCACCGCGGATGGTCGTGTCCTCATGACGTGGTTCGAAGCGTCCGGCGATGAGCACCTCTTGAAGGTCGCGGAACGTACCGACGACGGGGCATGGGGAACACCGATGGTTGTGGCGCGTGGCTCGTCGTTCTTCGTCAATTGGGCGGACTTTCCTTCTGTCACTGAACTCACCGATGGCACCTGGGTGGTGCATTGGCTCGAGAAGGTCGCCGCGAGCACCTACGCCTATCACGTGAAGCTGGTGCTATCACGCGACAAAGGGAGGACCTGGAGCGATCCGCTGGTTCCACACACCGACCGCTCACCAACCGAACACGGGTTCGTTTCCATGGTGCCGTGGGGCGAAGGGACCGCATTGATCTGGTTAGATGGACGAGAAATGCAGGGCACGGACGGATCCGACCACGGCCCCATGGCCGGGGCCATGACGATCCGTGCAACGACGCTCGACAACGAAAACGGGTTGGGTGAGGATGTCCTCGTGGACGATCGCACGTGTGAGTGCTGCACCACATCGCTGGTCCGAACATCACGAGGCTTGCTGGCGGCATACCGTGACCGCGCCGAAGGTGAGATCCGGGACATCGCCGTCGCGCGGTATGACGGCGAGCGATGGTCCGCTCCGACGATTGTCGCCGCTGACGGCTGGCACTACCCAGGATGTCCGGTGAACGGTCCCCGCCTCGCGTCGGTACATGACACTGTGGCCGTCGCTTGGTTCACGGCCGCCCGTGACACGGCCCGGGTGCAGGTCGCCTTCTCCACGGATGCTGGCGAGTCGTTCGGTGCTCCCATTCGTGTCGATGACGGGATGCCTCGGGGGCGTGCGGACATTGTGTTTGATCAGTCCGGTCGAGCGGCCCTCGTCAGCTGGCTCGAATCGACGGCGACTGGTGCTGAAGTCCGCGCCCGGACCGTGCATCGGGACGGAACGCAAGGGGCATCGTGGGTCGTGGGTCGGACCGAAGATGACCGCGCGAGCGGCTTTCCTCGGATGGTCACCGCCAGCGAGGAGGTGCTTTTCGCCTGGACGGTTCCGGGTGACGCTGGGGGCGTGCGTGTGGTCAGCGGGAGGTGGGGAGTAAGGTAGTGGGGCTTACGAAAGGGCGGTCGCTCGGAATATCGCTCACTGCTCATTGGTCGCTGACCTCCTGCCGGCTGTCTCCACACCTGCTTTCCCATTCACTTCAAGCCATTTTGTCCCGCCCGACCGACCAATTATTCTTAACCAGGCAATTTTCCGGACTCCATTATAAAGGACTGTTGTTCCATGGGTTACAAGATCGAGCAGATCGAGGGTATTGGACCGGCGTACGCTGAGAAGCTGACGGCTGCCGGTGTGAAGACGACCGACGACCTCCTCAAGCTCTGTTGTACGCCAGAAGGGCGGCGGAGCGTGTCGACAAAGACTGGCGTATCGGAGCACCAGCTCCTCGAATGGACCAACCGCGCCGACCTCATGCGGGTGTCGGGCATTGGCTCCGAGTACGCGGATCTGCTCGAGGCGTCCGGTGTCGACACCGTGAAAGAGCTGGCCATGCGCAACGCCACCAACCTCGCCACCAAGATGAAGGAAGTGAACGCAACGAAGCGGCTCACTAGGCAGACGCCGTCCGAGAAGGTGGTCGACAAGTGGATCACCCACGCCAAGTCCATGGACTCGGTCATCACGCACTAAGGCAGTGAGCAGTGAGCAGTACAATCAAACTGCTCACTGCTCACCGGGTTGGAGGGTTAGGTAGGGCCTGCAGTTCCTTCCCATACGAGCGCGACGCGGCCGATCGTGATGTCCGATTTGCGAGGCCGGACCGGGAGCTCCTCGATCTCCACCATCTCCGGGTCAGATTCGTCACGTAGCGCTGCGGTTTCGTCTTCGAACTCCGCTTCCAGATCCACCAACTTCCCCTGCAGCTCCTTCACGCGTTTCCCGGCGCGGGCAATGTCTTCGCGTTCTCGTGCTGTTCGACCGACACCTCGCATGGTGGTGGTCGCGCGCCCGACGTTTCCAACGCTGCCGAGTTTTCTTCCGAAGAGCGCGCCGAGCACGGTGGCACCCATCGAGATGGCCGTCTGCATCTTTTGCTGACCGTACTGCGACTCTTCACGCGACACCCGCTCTTGCGCTCGAGTGATCTGGTCTTGCAGACGTGCGAGCTTGGGCGCATAGCGCTTGCGCAGCTTCTCGACGGCCCGATCGCGGCGCTCGCGCGCAGCCTCACGCACCCGCACCCGAAACTCCGCCTCACGTTCGTTCGCCTCCGAGGTGAGCTTGAGCGAGGGGCACCGCCACAGGGTCATCGTGTGCGTCTGATATAGGAATGTCTTGAATGCCTTTTCCCACGAGGTATAGCTCTTTGCGCGGCCCGCGGCGGTCGGGAGGGATGCGAATTCCGCTCCCTCTTCGGGCTCCGCGTCCAGGTCGGGCTCCCCATCCGGCAAGTGCTCGGCCTTCTCCCAGACGTTTGCCGTGCCTCGGCCGCCGAGCGGGGTGAGATAGGACACCTTCTCCCAGAGATCGACGCCCGCGCGGGCATTTGCGAAGTGGAGATCCGCGGTACCGAGCAGTGCAGGTCGATAGACCGTCGATTCCCCTGAAGGTTTCTCGGGGTCCGTCGTGAAGAATTGCGGGACGTCTGGCGGCACGACTGGACGGGTGGACGATGACTTCGCCGCGCGCGCCGCTGGTCGGCGGGCCTTTTTCTTCGCCTCGCCTCTGTCGGGCTCCTCACTCACTGCGGCCGTAGGTCTGCGATGCTCCATCAAGTCCTGGATCTGCGTGCGTGTGAGGGGCCCTCGCAGGTAGGACATTGCCCACCGGGTGTGGAAGAGCACGGGCGCGTCTTCGTGGACGTTGTTCATCAGAAACACGCGTGACTTGAGCCCTGCGAGAATGCGTTCGATCCGTTGCCGATCGAACGTCGCACCGGCGGCGGCGGATGCGCCCTCCAGTCCTTCGATCACTCGCCGTTTGTCGCGTTCGGTTTGGAGTCGCCCGAGGAACCATGTTCCAGCATTGGAGAGGCCCTTGTAGTCGAGGTCCACCGGGTTCTGCGTGGCAAGCAACACGCCGAGGCCGTAGGCTCTGGCTTGCTTGAGCAATGTCAACATGGGTGTCTTCGACGGCGGATTGGCTACTGGTGGGAAGAAACCGAACACCTCATCCATGTAGAGCAGCGCCCGCAGGCTCGAAGTCCCGGACTGCGTACGCATCCAGCCGAGCACTTCATTGAGCAAGAGTGTGACGAAGAACATACGCTCGGCTTCAGAGAGGTGAGCGATCGAGAGGATGGATACGCGAGGCCGTCCGTCGTCGGTCCACAGCAGACGTGGGATCTCGAGCGGTTCTCCTTCCATCCACGCGGCGAATCCGGGCGACGCGAGCAGGTTGTTGAGGGTCATGGCGAGGGCCGTGCGATCCTTCGCCGGGAAGAACGATTCGAGGTCCATTACGCCGATCTTCTCGAACGGCGGTGATTGTACCGACTGAATCAGCGATGCGAGATCGAGATCTTGTCCGTCCCGCCACGCGTGATCGAACAGATTCGATACCAGTATGTGCTCACGACTTTGCAGCGGATCCGCGTCGACTCCAAGCAGGGCGAGCAGTCCGGAAACGGCGGTGGTCAGCCGCTCGCGAAACGCATCGGCGTCCTCGACCAGCTGGGGTGGAGGTGCCGCGAAGGAGCGCAGCAGGTTGAGTCGGAGCCCCGCGCTGCTGCCGGGTGTGTAGATGGCGAAGTCCGCCGCGGCCTTGAGCCGCTCGATCCGCGCACCGCTCTGACCCCAGTCGCCCAGACCATTCCGCCACAGGTCCGCCGTCTTCGAAGCGTACTCCTCAGGTGTCGCTCCCTTTCGCGCCGCTTCGCCGGAATCGATCCAGGGAAGGAAGTCGGAGGACCGCAGCTTGGGGAAGGTCAACAACAGATTGCCGAGGTCTCCCTTGGGGTCGATCGCGATAGCGGGCACGCCGTCGATTGCGGCTTCCTCGAGCAAGGAGACGCACAACCCCGTCTTTCCACTGCCCGTCATCCCCACACAAACGCCGTGCGTCGTGAGATCCTTTGAGTCGTACAGGAGGAGCTCGTCGGTCACGGCATCTCCGTCGGGCTCGTAGACCTTTCCGAGGTAAAACGCGCCCAGCTTCTCGTACGCGTCCGCCGATGCGCCCGCGCCCTTGCTGCGACCAGCCATAGTATCACTCCGTCGTTCGATGAGAATCCCGGAATCCACCCGCCGCGGTGATAGTAGTTGCCGAGGACATGAGGGTTCAAGAGGACCCGCATACGGAGGTGACTTCGCCCGCCACTCGGTGTTATCGTTGATTCCTCATCCGAACACGTCACCAACCCGTGATGCCTGGACCCGTCAACGAAAATGCGTCAGCTTCGCTTCACCCTCTCCGCCCTCATCCTCGTCGGGACCCTGTACGTCGGGCAGTGGTCTGTGGGGTCCGTTCCGGCGTTGGGCGGGCTGCTGCATCCAACGGATGGGATTTGGGGGGTCGCCATCCAGGCGGAGTTGCCCCGCGAATCCACCGCGAGAATTCCCGGTCTCACCGGTCAGGTGCGGGTGGCGTACGACGATCGTGGTGTCCCACACATCTTTGCCAGCTCGGTGGACGATGCTACTCGCGCGCTGGGGTACGTCGTAGCACGCGACCGGTTGTTCCAGCTCGAGCTCCAAACCCGCGTAACCGCCGGAACGTTGTCCGAACTCCTGGGGCCGCGGACGCTCGAGTTCGATCGCGAGCAACGCCGTTACGGGTTGGCGTGGTCTGCCGAGCGACAGTGGGGCGAACTCGACCCCAACGCTCGGACGGCTCGTTCCCTCGGGGCCTTTGCCGATGGCGTCAACGCGTGGATCGACGGCGAGGCGAGACAGAACCCACCATTTGAATACCGGTTGCTCGGGGTACAACCGATGCATTGGGAGCCGCAGCACGCGCTGTACCTCATCAAGCGTATGGGATATACCCTGACCCTCTTCCTCGGCGAGCGCCGACGAGACCGCATCGAGGCGATGATCGGTGCCGACGGCCTCGAAGAGCTCTTTGGATTGCACAGTCCCATATCCGAGCCGATCGTGCCACCTCCGCCAACCGTCGGTGCACCTACCGCACCTGAACTCGTGCGTCCCGCGACCGTGGCAGCTTCTGGTGGGAACACGGTGGTTGGTGCGGGCGCAAGGGATGTTCCAGAGGGTTGGCCACGGTGGGATGAACCCGCCACGGAACATGACGACCCGATTATCGGCAGCAACAACTGGGCTGTCAGTGCCGCACGCACGGAGGCGGGATTCGCGATCTTGGCGGGCGATCCGCACTTGGAACTCACCCTCCCGTCGATCTGGTACGAGATTCATATGGTCGTGCCCGGCGAGATCGATGTGTATGGCGTCACTATCCCGGGCATCCCTGGGGTGGTGATCGGTTTCAATCGACGCGTCGCGTGGAGCTTCACGAACACCGAGGCGGACGTCGTTGACCTCTATGCCGAAACGCTGGACGATCCCGACAAGCCGACCTCGTACACCGTAGACGGTGTCTGGCAGCCGTTGACGCGCCGGATTGAAGAGTTCAGAGACACCAACGGTGAGCTGCTCGCCACGGATACCATCTACTTCACCCATCGCGGTCCTCTGCTCCGTGAAAACGGGCAAGCTCACTCCCTGAGGTGGACCGTCCTGGAAGACGCCGGTGAGATCCAGGCGTTCGCTGAGGCGGCGCGCGCGTCGAGCGTCGCCGAGTGGCTTATGGCCATGGAGTCCTACGTCGCGCCCCCACAGAACATGCTGGTGGCGGACTGGACCGGTTCGATCGCGATCCGCCCGACAGGTCGCTTCCCCGTCCGGCCCAACGACGGTCGAGGTGATCGTATCTTCGACGGCAGTCGCTCCGCGAACGAGTGGCTTGGTTATTTAGCCACCGATCGCCTTCCCACAGCGATCGACCCGCCGCAGGGGTTCCTCGCGTCGGCGAATCAGGAGCCGGTAGACCCTGCGGTCGATACGACGTATTACGGCGCAAACTGGCCATCGCCTTGGCGGGCGTTGCGTATCAACCAGTTGTTGCGAGCCGATTCGTCGGTGACGCCTGATGACATGCAACGGTTTCAGCTCGATCCCGGCAGCGCTCGCGCCGACCGATTCGTACCGGCGTTTCTCCAGGCTGCCGAGCACTCCCTCTCGCAAGTACAGGGGGACGACGAGTTGCGCGAGGCTGCGCAGCTGCTGGCACAATGGGACCGGCGATACACCATGGAGAACGAACGAGCTGTGCTGTTCGAGATGGCCATGGAGGAGTTGGTCGATCGGGTGTGGGACGAGTTGGCGTTGCCGTCGGAATCAGATTCCGTCGTTGCGCGGAATCGAATCCGCACTCCCAGCTCGGCAGTGCTCGCCACGTTATTAAACGACTCCACCAGCCGCTGGTGGGACGATCGCCGGACGCCCGGCGTGCGCGAGGATCGGGATGGGATGCTCAACGCCAGCCTCAAGGCGGCGCTACGGCGCGCCAAGGACGAGCACGGTGCACCAGAAGACGGCGGCTGGAGATGGGATCGCATCCGCCATGTGAACATCTATCACCTGCTGCGCATACCTGCGCTCTCCGCGTTGAACATGCCGATTCAGGGAGGCCCCGGGACGCTGAACCCCTCCTCGGGCTCCGGTCGCTTCGGTGCCAGTTGGCGCATGGTGGTCGAGCTACGGCCGGAAGTGCGTGCCTGGACGATCTATCCAGGTGGGCAGTCTGGGAATCCCGTGAGTAGCCGTTACCGGGATCGGATCGAGCATTGGGTCTCAGGGCAACTCGAACCTGTCCTCTTGCCCCGACAGCCAGGTGAGCTCGAGGACCAGCGCACCGCCGGCGTATTGATCCTCGTTGCCGAGGAAGACCAACCGTGAAGGGCCTCGTCCGGGTTGGCGTTCTCGCGATTGCCGTTGGGGCCGCGACGGTCGGTCTGGGTTGGTGGGCCGTCCCCCTCGTCGGGGCGCTGTGGGGTGTGGTCGCTGCTCGGGAGACTTGGCCAGTCACCACCATTGCGGCCGCTGCCGGCTTGAGTTGGGTCGTGTTGCTGGGATGGGCAGCGGTTCAAGGTCCGGTCTTAGGAGTTGCCAACACGCTCGGGGCCACTGTCTCGCTCCCCGGCTGGGGTGTGCTGCTGCTGGCAGTGGTATTCCCGACGGTACTCGCCGGCAGCGCCGCGGGGGTGGCGGGGACAATCAAGAAACGAAAGAAAGCGTAGGAGCCCGTATGGCAGCGAGTCCGTCCTACCTAGAAGAGACCCTCGAGGCGTGGCGGGATGCCCGCGATGGAATCATAGCTGAGGTCGAGAACATTCCAGCGGACAAGTTCGACTTCCGTCCCACACCCGAAAGTCGGACGGTTCGGGAACTGGTACAGCACATCCTCGAAGTGTCCATGATGATGACGGGTGAGTTGGCACGTTCGGACACCGACCTGCGGCGGGTTTCCTTTCCGAGGCTCGTCAAGATGTATTCCACAGCGGCGTACGATGCGAATACAAAAGAGGAACTGGTGACGCTGTTGAGGTCTCAGATCCTCGATGCAGCGCGCGCATTCCGTCGCACCGGTGAGTTGGCGCTGTATCAGTTCATGGAGCGTTTTGACGGAAAGCAGGGGACGAAGATTCAGTGGTTGCATCACGGCATCGCACAGGAGATGTATCACCGCGGTCAGCTGGCACTCTACGCCCGGCTCATGGGTCTCGAGCCGGCTCTCACCAAAAAAATCAAGGCTGGGTGACGACTGCCACGAGAGTCGTGGCGTAGCACCACCGGGTTCTTTCTCGCTGCCGTCGGCACCGCGGTAGGGCTCGGAAACCTCTGGCGCTTCTCGTACACCGCGTCGCGCGGAGGTGGCGCGGCGTTTGTGCTGTTATATGTGACGTTCGTGCTCTTGGTGGGCATCCCGCTGCTGACAGCCGAACTGAGCATCGGACGTCACACACGTCTCAGTCCGACGCGGGCCCTGGCCGCACTCGGGGGACGGCGCTGGAGTGGCGTCGGTTGGATGTTCGTAGGGATCGGATTCTTCGTGCTATCCGCGTATTCCATCATCATGGGGTGGACGGCGCGTCTGTTCCTCGATTCGCTTCGCGGAGCGATTCCCAACGATACCGCGGCCTACTTCGGCGAGATTAGCACCGGACCGGCCGCCTTGCCGTTCCACTTCTTCAGCATGGCATGCACCATGGCCGTCGTGTTCGCAGGAATTCGGGGTGGAATCGAGCGGGCAGCACGGATCCTCATGCCAACGTTGCTGATCTTGTTGATTGCGCTTGCCGGGTGGGCGGCCACCCTCTCGGGCGCTTCTGCGGGATACGCGTACTATCTCAAACCCGACTTCCGCGAGATGCTGCATCCGGACGTCATCGCGGCCGCCGCCGGCCAGGCGTTCTTCTCACTCTCGCTCGGCATGGGTGGGCTCATCACCCTCGCCTCGTACATGGAACAGCGCCAGACGAATCTCGCCGGTCAGGCCACCGGGGTTGCCTTGGCGGACACCGCCGTTGCGATCATCGGTGGACTGGTGACGTTCCCGCTCATCTACCATCTGGGTGTCGAGAGCCAGGTGGGCGCCAGCCCGATTGGGGCGTTGTTCATCACGCTTCCTGCTGCCTTCAACGCGCTGGAAACTGGCGGTACGGTGGTGGCTGTCGTGTTCTTCTTCGCGCTGTTCATCGCCGCCCTCACGTCGGCCACCATCATGCTGGAGGTGGTAGTGGCGGGCATCATCGATGCCTGGCAATGGCCCAGGCGCCGGACCACCCTCGTGGCTGGCTTCGCCATCGCGCTCGGTGGTATCCCCGGCGCCCTCAACTCCAACTGGCTCGCGCTGGTCGACAAGGTGGTCGGAGAGGTCCTGTTGATCCTGGGTGGGCTGCTAATCGCGGTGCTCACCGGGTGGATCTGGTCTGCGGGTGCTCGTCAGGAGCTCGCGCAAGGACTCCCCAACTCCCGCCTCATCGATGGCTGGCTCTGGCTCCTGCGGACGGTGATACCGGTTGCCTTAGCTGTGGTTCTCTTCTTGAGTGCGCGCCAAGCGCTTCCGCTGATCATCGGACGGTAGGGCGAATGGACGGAAGGCCGGAAAGCTGGAGGTCCGATGGCGATCGGACGCCGTTGCGCGACGTCTGAGCGTCCTACACCCTTCAATCTCCTCAACTTCGTTCCTTTCATGCTTCCATCCTATGTGATCCCGGTCACCGCCGAACCGGCCGGTTGCCCGTTAGTTACTGAAATCGTGACGATTTGCGCCCGTGTCATCTCCGCGCCCCACCCAGCCCGACTAGCTCGTCCCTTGCTCTCGGAGGAGACCATGGTGTCGCCTGTCACGCGTTCAGCGGTTTCGCTTGCTCTCGCCATTCCGCTGATGATCGGCTCGCTCGCAGCGCAGAGCGAAGAAAGCAGTCTTCAGAGTTCGCATTTCGCCCCTCGAGTCGTCTTTTCGACCTCATGCGCGCCGGACGCCCAACCCCTGTTGGAGCAGGGTGTCGCGGCACTCCACACGTTTCAGTTCGCCGTTGCCGACAGCGCGTTCGTGCAGGTCGCGGATCGTGATTCCACGTGCCTGATCGCTGCCTGGGGTCGCGCCATGGTGCTGCGTGCCGATCCGTATGTCGGAGTCTCGTCGGACTCGAGCCTGCAAGCTGGGTGGAGTTTGCTAGCGGAGGAGATCAACCGCAGCTCTGGCACGTCTCGCGAACGTGATTACCTCGATGCCCTCATCGCATTCTTCCGGGACTTTGACAAGCTGGACCACCAAACCCGTGCCTTGACGTACGAGGTCAAGATGCGGGACTTGGCGCAGCGGTATCCCGGCGATCTCGAGGCTCAGGTGCTGTGGCTGCAGGCCGCATCTGCGAACGCGTCGTTCGGCGACTCGACGCTGGAGCGACGGCGAGTCATTGGAACAGCGTTGCAAAGCCTTCATGCGGAACATCCTGAGCATCCGGGGATCGTGCACTACCTCACGCGGGTTTACGATCATCCGGAGCTCGCATCACTCGGCGTGGAAGCAGCGCGCCAGTTCGCGACCATCGCATCGGGCGCGTTCACCGCACAGCATCTTCCTTCGCATCTTTACCGTCGGGTCGGCAAGTGGAACGAGGTGGTGCAAGCCAACCTTGCGGCACTCGACGTGGCGGTGCATTCGAAGGACTCCGTACATGCCAAGGACTTCCTCGTCTATGCCTATCTCCAGTATGGGGATGACGAAGAAGCACGGTCCATTGCCAAGAAATCGCTGACTTCGAGTCAGTCGACATCGGACGCCCAGTCCGTGCTCACGGGGATCGACCGGTATGCCCTCGCGGCAATCCCCGTGCGGTATGCCCTCGAACGACGGGATTGGGCCCTCGCGGCGGTCTTACCGCCCCCAACTTCCGATGCAACCGGTCCGGCAGAGGCGATGACGCACTTTGCCCGAGCCCTCGGTGCCGCGCGGACCGGTGACGTCGAGGTCACACGAACCGAATTCGAGCAGCTCCTCGCGGTCGAACGTTCCCTCCCGGAGAACGGAGATTGGCGTCGCATCACGCAAGCGCGCCGCTTGGCCGTCTCCGCCTGGGTGGCGCTCGCGGAGGGAGACACCACCAATGCCTTGCTCCTCGCGGCGGAAGCTGCGGATCGAGAGGATGGGGTCGAGACCGATCCAGAGGTTCCCGGTCCCATCGCTTCGGCGCGAGAGCTCCTCGGTGATCTCCTCGTGGAGGTGGGGCGGTACGACGATGCCCGCGTGGCCTACCAGGTAGTGCTGGAGCAGCAGCCCAACCGTGCACGCAGTGTCTTTGGTGCCGCGTGGGCCGCGCAGCTGGCAGGGGACCATGAGGAAGCGGCCGATGGCTATCGGCGCTTCCTGGCCCTCATGGAGGATGGCAACGGCGATCGACCGGAGCTTGCGGTGGCCAAAGCGTACGTGCAGGCCTACGCTCAGACGCGGTAGGACAGACAGGCTGCGTGGGATGTTGACCGTGGCTGAGCGCTGCGACGCTTTGGTTCCCCGCTTGCGGGTGAGGAGAAATGAACAAAGCGAGCACGTCCTACGCGTCCGCCGTGGCAGACGCTATCACGCAGCGTTGGGGGGAATACCGCGACATCTTGATGCGGGGTGATCCCCAGGCTCTGGCATCGATGTTCACGGAAAATGCCGTGTTGCTCGAGCCGGGTATGGAGGAGTTTCGCGGTCGCGAGGCCATCGAGCGATTTGCCACCGGCATGTTCGACGAGTTCATGCTCACCGCGATCACCGGCGAGATCACCGAGCTTACCGTGCACGGCGATTCAGTCTATGAGTGGGGGACCTACGTCGAGCAAGGCGGCCGGCCGGGTGAACCGATCACTAGCTACCCAGGCCGCTACATGGCGTTTTGGCAGCGTGCCGCCGATGGCAAGTGGCGTATTCACCGAATGATGGTGCATAGACTCTACTAGACTAGAAGGAACAACGGGGGATCGAGGGGATAGAGGTTCTCTGTCTCCTCCGCTGTTTCTCCCGCCCACCCCCCCCGAACCCGATTACCCACCGTTCTACTCATACCTCAACACGGTCTGCGCATCCACTCGACTCGCGCAGTGCGCCGGGAGCGCGCTCGCGAGGGCTGCCCGTCGACCGTCGCTGAGTCCGTAGCCCGTAACCTATGTCTTGTCGAAGGGACTCGAGCATGGGTGGTCGCGGTCTAGTTTCCTTGGGACTTAGGCGGAATTCGCTCTTCAACTCCGCGACCGCTGGCGAGCATCCGTTCCGTGAAGTCGATCCGCTCGTTGAGCTCGTCGAGCTGCGCCTGCTGCTGAGCGATCACGTCGTGAAGCTCTCGCCGGAGGTCTTCCGCGGCATCCGTTGACGTGGCCCTGAGACGCTCGCGCTCGAGCTCCGAATTGATCTTGACCCGATACCCGGCGTAGACGGTCCAGGCGATGCTGGCGGCACCCGCAGCGAGAAACATCGCAAAAGTTCCGATAGCGTCCCACTCCATGGCTTCCCCCGCGCTTGGCGTGCATCTTGGCTACATGCAACTAGATAGGAATATGGGTTCGCGACCAACGCAAGAGCGCCGACGCCACGCGCGACCGGTCCCTCCGTTCATACGTGTCTGATCGCTCCCAGGTGTCAGCGACCGAGATAGCGCTGGCGCCCGCGGAGGTCGTGCGCGAGAATCGACCCGACGGCTCCTTCGTCCTGCGTTCGCCGCACACTCTGGATCCGTATGAACGTCACCTCGGAGAGTTGCTACGTCGGTGGGCACATGAGCGGCCGAATCAACCGTTCCTTGGCGAGCGAGCTGGCGAGCGCTGGCGCCTGGTGAATTACGCAGACGCGCAGAGGGCGGCCCAAGCGATTGGCCAGGCGCTGGTCGAGCTGGGGCTCGGAGGGGATCGACCGGTGATGGTGCTTTCGGGAAACTCGGTAGACCACGCGTTGATGATGTTGGCGTGTTTCATCGCGGGCGTGCCGATTGCACCGGTCTCCCCCGCATACTCGCTCCTGACGAGCGACCACACGAAGGTGAAACGCATCTTCGATTGCATCCGTCCCGGCCTGATCTTCGTGCAACCCGTTGCACCTTTTGCAAGGGTATTGGACGCACTACCGCTCGAGCGGGTGGATGTCGTCAGCTCAGAGACCGAACACCGTTCGGTGATTTCGCTGGACCAACTGCTCGCGACGCCGCCAGGCGCCGCCCTCTCGTCCCGAACCAAACAGCTCACGCCCGATAGCGTGGCGAAGTACCTGTTCACGTCCGGGTCTACGGGAATCCCCAAAGCGGTGATCAATACGCACGGTATGCTGTGTGCCAATCAACAAATGGTAGAGCAGTGCTGGCCGTTCGTGAAGCAAACGCCACCGGTGCTCGTCGACTGGCTTCCGTGGAATCACACTTTTGGGGGCAACCACAACTTCAACCTCGTGCTTAAGCAGGGCGGAACGCTGTACCTCGACGCGGGGAAACCCACCGCCGATGGAATCGAGACCACCGTACGCAATCTCGAGGAGATCGCACCAACGATCTACTTCAACGTGCCCGTTGGATTCTCGATGCTGCTCCCGCATCTCGAGCAAAACGATCGGCTGCGAGGGCGATTCTTCGAACGCCTCCAAATGATCTTCTATGCCGGGTCCGCTCTATCACAGGATCTGTGGCAGCGACTCGAAACGCTCTCGAATGCGACGGTTGGCAGACCCATCATGCTTGCGTCGGCCTGGGGCTCGACCGAGACTGCGCCAATGTCCACCACCGTACACTTTTCTGTTGATCGGGCCGGTGTGATCGGTCTGCCAGCTCCCGGCGTCGAGCTCAAGTTGGTACCGTCAGGCACAAAGCTGGAGCTGCGCGTTCGCGGACCACATGTCACACCCGGCTACCTCGGCGAGGCGCAACTCACCGCGGCAGCCTTTGACGAAGAGGGTTTTTATAAGATTGGCGATGCAGGGCGCTTGGCGGATCCGAATGATCCAAAAAAGGGGCTGGTCTTCGATGGTCGAGTCGCCGAAGATTTCAAACTAAGCTCCGGGACGTGGGTTCACGTTGGCGAGCTGCGCGTCAAGATCATCGCAGCTGCAGCGCCGGTGCTCCAAGATGCGGTGCTGTGCGGCCAGGATCGTGATGCGATAGGCCTATTGGTTTGGCTCAGTGTTCCGGGATGCCAGCAAATATGCTCGCACGGCACGCGGCATAACGGGACCGCAGAATTGGCTTCGTGTATTGACGCGCGTCGTTATCTCCGGGACCGGATGCGACGTCACAACGAGGAGCGATCGGGTACGTCCACCAGAATTGCTCGTCTCCTTGTTCTCACCGAACCACCCTCTATCGATGCGGGCGAGATCACCGACAAGGGGTACATCAACCAGCGCGCGGTGCTCGAGCGGCGTGCGAAGCTGGTGGAGGCCGTGTTTGCGGATCCGGTGCCGGAGGATGTGATCGTGCCGTAGGATCGTCGTGGGACTCAGCGCAGTGGACGTTGTGTGGGTCGTGGGGGCATCATCTCACCGTGCGGTCGGAATCCTGCCTGGCGAATGACCATCCACCCGATGACGACACCAGCGCATTGCACCGCGAGATCCGTTCCGACGTCGAAGTAGCGGCCTGCCACGAACGCTTGGCCAAACTCGAGCGCCAGCGCGAGGTAGAGTCCCGGGAGGCAAGCACCGAGCGGGCCCTCGATCCGCAGTGGCCACACCGCGAGCATCGCACCGAGCGGCAAGTAGCGGAAGAACTGCCCCGCGACATCCGACACGCTGAAGAGATCCATTCGCCAACGGGCTGCTGCGAGGGGAATGAATCGTTCGACTGAGAATTGCTCGAGGATGTCTGCTAGGTCCCACTCGGGCCAGTAAGGGCGCCACGCCCACAGCATCAGCACCACGGCATAGCCGACAAAGACGACTTTCGCCCGCTTGCGTCCCCGGAAGGTGCGGGTGAAGGCGGGGAGGAGCTTTGCGCTGACCACAGCTCCCAGTCCGATCGCCCCTGTGTGCACGAGAATTACGCCCAGCTCGATGGGTAGTCCCAACGCCCCCCGTCCGACCTCAGCCGTGGCGGATAGGACGAGCCCAAAGAGACAGGTGACCACTGCGGCACGACCGTACTTCTGCTGGAACTCGCGTAGCTCTGTGAGCGCCGCCACGCCGAGGACGCCAAGCGGAAGAAACAGAAACACATCTGTCATCGGAAACGTGGACATCCCTAACTTGATTTGGCTCAGGGCCGCGCCGAATCGGCTGAAGGGCCCACCGTAGACACCGAGCAGCGGAACCGCACGGTCCAGTGGGACCACGGATTCGAAGAAGACTGCCCCCAAATACCCACCCGCCAGCACCACGGCTGGGATCCCCACGTACGACTTCCACCCTCTGAGCCCCCAGGCCATGGCGACCATGGCGGTCATGACGATCGCGCCGGCCACCGCACCGGTGGTGTTGGTGATCAGGTCGAGCACGCTGGCACGCCGCATCTCGGAGAAGAGTTGGAGCGTTTCGACACCCGCACTGAGCGCCAGGCCCGTTACGGCTGCGCCGATGAGGGTCGTGAACAGACGCACGGTGGGTCGGCCGCTGATGACCCACACGGCACCCCATCCTGCGAACAGGGCCACGTTTCGGACCGCGTCAACTAGATCACGGGCGGAGGTGACCGGGTTGAACGCGTCCTCGAGCCGAAGCGCCGCATCTCCGAGGTTCGGGTCGAATTCGAGGGCCTTGAGGGTCGCCAGGAAGACCACCAGCACGTAGGCCACCCTGGCGCCGAGAGAAAGCACCAGCGATGGGGGTGCTGGGGGGGCCAGCCCCGGCGGGGCGGCGGCGGATGTTGCGGTTCGCATAGTCAGCGCATGTACGAGGGCAAGATCTGGGCCTGGGCAGGAAGGGCGGGAGGATGGCGCTCTTCTGCCACCCCTGCCTCGTCACCACGCAGCAGAGGCAGTTGAGACAGATTCCCACCCCTCAGTGACACTCGTCCCTCCCCACGTCGCGAAACATGCCACCGGCGGCTGGAACGAACTCCCACTCGTACGCATCGGCCAGCAGCCTGAGCACGAGGACTCCCCACGTGTCGGTATTTCGCACTTCGCTGTTCGCAACGACGGTGTCAATGGCTCTCAGGCCGCGGCCCCCTGTCCCCGCTACGAACTGCCGAATCCCCAACGCGTCGGGCTCAGCCGCCGGCGTCTGTGGCGCGAATCGTTCATAGTTGTGATCGTGCCCGTTCACGACCACGTCGACACCGGCTGCATAAAGGACCTGCCACACGGCGTCGAGGTCTGCGTCGTTTCCGTGGTGCCCCGAGCTGAACCTCGGATGGTGCCAGTATGCCACTGCGCAGCGAGTCGTATGGCTATCGAGGTCGGCGCGAAGCCACGCGAGCTGCTCCGAGTCCGCCCCGACGTCGATGTTGCTGTTGAGGCCGATCACATGCCAGTCACCCAGATCGTATGCGTAGAAGCCCTTACCGGCTTCACCTGCGGCGGCACCGAAGTAGGCGTAGTACGGTGCCCCATCGTCGGTACGGTAATCGTGATTGCCCGGTGTCGGACGCGTACGTCCGAGGTGCCGGCCCCACGATGGTGCGTAGCAGTTGGAGAACTCTTCGGCAGTCCCGTCATCGTACGCGTTATCGCCTGCGGTAAACACCGTTCCTGGGAGTGTGTCGAGCACGGCGGCCGTTGCCTCGTCCCTCGTGTTCTCGCATTCGGCGATGTCGCCCGCTCGGACGAGCATGTTTATCTGCGGTGTGTTCATAGTCGGCGATTCCGCAACGCACGCAGCAAGGAGGACTGCGATGCATGCTACGGTGGGAATGGGTCTCGGATCCTTTGCCGCCACTCCCGCCTGTTCGGCCGGACGCGCCCTGAACTCGTTGCCACTGCCACAGCCCCGGGCTACGTTTTGACCCATGAAAAAATTTGCGATGCTGATTTTGATTCTCGTGGTGGTAGTCGCTGCGGTGCCCGTCGTCTCGTACAAGACGTTGAACCCGTGCACGATGCTCAAAAAGGAATACGTCAACCGAGCGAAGGATCGGGCCGGCGAGCTGACGGCCAGCGGCAGGGATAAAGCCAGCGAGTACGGTGAAGACGCCGAACGGATCGTGGATGGACTGGGGGCGGTTTTAGAGAACGCAGCCGGCGGTATCGTGGAGGGCCTCGCCGAGGCGCAGATCGAGCAGCTCTCGCTGCGGGAGTGCGCCCGCGAGTGGTGGCGTGTGAAGTTCGGAAATTGACGGCCATCGCCGTTGGAAGGCTCAGCGACCTGATGTGTCGTGACCATCGGCGCCCGCCGTGCCTTGTTCTCGCGCTGGCGGTGGGAACCCTTGGTTGCCTGAGCACCGAGGGGCCGTTTGCTCCTCGTGAACAGACCTCGATAACGCTCGTGCGTTCCGTACCCCTCGCTGGAACACCCAACGAGAACATCTTCTACGGAGCTTACTACGCGCACGGCTTTGCCGACTACAACTGCGGTATCAAGGCCTTTGAGGGACACCGCGGCGTCGACATCTTGCTGCGGAACTTCTTGGTCCAAGACTCCGGTGTCGTCGTCGAGGCGGTGGCGCCCGGGCGTGTTGTGGCGGCGGTCGATGGGCTGTTCGATCGCAACGCGGTCCGGCCCTCGCCCGGCGGGTTTGGGAATCACCTCGAGATCTTGCACGACGAGTCCAGGTTCAGCCACATCTATGCGCATCTCCGTGAAAACTCATTGATGGTCGATCTGGGCGACGAAGTGCGACCCGGCGATCCGCTTGGGCTCGTGGGCAGCTCGGGTAACTCCAACTGGCCACACCTGCACTTCGAGGTCCGAGATGATCTGGGGATCCCGATCGATCCATACGAGGGTCCCTGCAGCGCCACGGAGCAGCTCTGGGCCGATCCGCTGCCGTATCAGGATGAGTTTCATGTGCTCGATGTGGGCATCACGACCACGATTTTGCCCAGTCTCGAATTTCTACTCGAACGCCCAGTGGACAACGACATGATCAGGACCGACGAACCGCTGATGCTCTTCTGGGTGGAAACACACAACCTCAACGCCGATTCGCTGCGCTTCGATGTGCGCGATCCCTCGAACCAGCCAGCTCTCACAACGACCTTTCCCCAGCGATCGACATTCAGCGTGACATTCGTGACGGTGACCTTGGCCGTGGAGGGGATGTTCGTGGACCCCGGTGTCTGGACCATCACGTTCAGTCATGCACCGGTCGGTGAGCCGATGCAAGAAGTCCTTTCGCGCCAATTCGAGCTCGTGGAGGCGACCGGGGTGGCTGGCCACGCTGCTCCGGTGGGCATCGGCGATCACGGGGTAATCCGGTTCGTCGGACGGGAGGGCCGGTAGCGCCAGTCAAGGGAGGGGGGGCAGGAGAGATCGCCCGCCCATCCAGCCGCTGCCGTCAATCCCGGATAAGAAAGAGCGGCCGAGCTCGAGTGTTCGACCGCCCCTCCTACGATCATCTGCGCGATCACATCAGCGCAATCAAAAGTTCATCTGCCAACTAGCATCAGGACACATCGAGCGGATTGAGACCGTCCGCTGAAATGCCGCACACTTCTCCACTCACCGTTGCGCTGGAGGTCTGCGTAGTTCGGTTAGCCGTTACGGAGAACTCCAGGTCGATGGCACAACTCCCGGTGCGTCCATCGCTCGCCGTGAAGCTGAACCCGCCCCTCTCGCTACCACTCACGCTCAGCGCTTCTTCGCCGAACTGCCAGTTGCTGTCGAACCTGATCTCAGGTGCGTGGCTCACTGTGAAGGTGACTTGCTCATGGGTGACGGCACACTCGGTCATCCTGTAGCGAAACTCCATCCGAAGGTCACCGAGGAGTGTCTGCTCGTCGATGTTGCCGTTGGCGGACCCGCTGATGCTCAACGAGCCTCCGGCCGGACACGCGGCGGAGAAGGTAAAGTTCTGATCGATGGGGACTGCCGCAGCGCCCGACGCCAACGCTGGCGCTCCCGGACTCACCCCCGCGTTGGAAAAGCCGGCAGACATGGCGTCGAAGAGCGATTGGATTTCCTGGGCGGAGAGGACGTCGCCTGAGTTCACACCGAGGGGGTTGTCACTGCAGGCGGACACCGCAACGGCAAGACCGACGGCGAGGAATGGCCTGACTGGTACACGCATGAGATCGCCTCCCTAAAGCTGTCTCGATCAACGGAACTTCGAGACTATCAGAGATGGGCTGTCATTACCGTGGAATCCATCACATCCTCTTTATCCTCTTTATTCCTTCGAGGACAAAGTGACTTCCATCACGGAACGCGGCTTGCAAGGAGCCCACGATACGGCATCCATGACAATCAAATCACGCGCTCGTTCATGAAGATCCACATCTGTCTCGTGGTCGTCGGAGCCGCGGCTGGCATCCTCGGTGGGTGTGCCGAAGGGATGGGTCCCGGGAACGGGGGAGGAAATGGGGGTGGTGATCCGGCACCCGTGGCCTCTGTCACCGTGACGCCGTCATCTGCGACGGTCGAGGTGGGTGGCACCGTTCAGCTGTCGGCGCAGTTGCGGGACGCCCAGGGCAACGTGCTCACCGGACGCAGTGTCAGCTGGTCGAGCGACAACAGCAACGCAGCGTCAGTGAGCGGCACTGGTGTGGTCACCGGTGAATCCGTCGGCGGGGCCACCATTACGGCCATGAGCGAGGGGGTGAGCGGTGAGGCCGCGGTGGACGTGACCGCGTCGGCAGGGAGTGGGCTGGCGCTCGCTCCGGTGGTCACTGGGTTGAGCCTCCCGATCCACCTCACGGCACCCCCCGGCGACAACGATCGTCTGTTCATCGTCGAAAAAGCAGGACAGATTTTGATCTTTGAAGGCGGTCAGCTGGTGGGCACACCGTTCTTGGACATCTCGGGGCTCGTGTCCGGGGGCTTCGAGCAAGGTCTGCTCTCGATGGCGTTTCACCCGGACTACGCGACCAACGGATTCTTCTACGTCAACTACACCGATCTCAACAATGCCACGCAAATTGTCCGGTATACCGTATCGGGTGATCCCAACGTAGCAGACGCGGGCTCGGCGTTTACGATCCTCGCGATCGATCAGCCGGATGACGAGCACAATGGCGGTCATCTGCTGTTCGGTCCGGACGGCATGTTGTACATCGGGATGGGCGATGGTGGCACCCCGGCTGATGCCGAGAATCACGGACAGAATCCCGGCACGCTGTTGGGCTCGCTACTGAGAATCGACGTGGACGGTGGCTCACCCTATGGCATTCCAGCGGATAATCCATTCGTGGGTGATCCTGCGGGCCGTGATGAGGTATGGGCATTTGGGCTGCGGAATCCGTGGCGGTTGGCGTTCGATCCGATCGAGGATCTGATCTTCATCGCGGATGTGGGACAGAACTCGGTGGAAGAGGTGAACGCGATGCCCGCGACCGATGCCCCCGTGAACTACGGATGGAAGATCCTCGAAGGATCGCAATGCTTCAGCCCCAACCCGTGTGATCCTACGGGCCTCACACTGCCCGCTGTCGAGTACGCGCACGAATCGGGATTCTGCTCGGGATCGGTCACGGGTGGCTACGCCTACCGTGGAAGTGCGATGCCGTCCCTCCAGGGGCACTACTTCTACGCCGATTGGTGCCGGCAGTGGGTTCGAAGCTTTCGCTACGTGGGTGGGCAGGTGCTCGACGAAACCGAGTGGTTCAGCGCCCTCGGCGCAGGGGTCGTTTCATTCGGAGAGGATGCCAGCGGTGAGCTGTATCTTCTGCTCGATGACGGCAGCGTTCACCGCATGGTACCCGCAAACTAGGAAGTCCTCTCTATCACTCCTATCCCTTCCCCCCCGTCTATGAAGTAGATTCTCTTTTTCTCGGCGGGAGTCTGTCTTGTCTGCCTCCTCGCGCAGCATCGCGGCGTACGACGTTAAGGAGCGCGTTGCGGCGTACGACCGCGAGATGGACATCATGCATCCCAACCGCGATCCGATGACCAGGATCGCGCTCGAGTTCCTGCCATTTGATCAATCGTTCAGTGGAAGGGTTCTCGAGCTCGGTGTTGGGACGGGCTATTTCGCCGAGCGGTCGCTCACCCGATTTCCACATGCGAGTTTGCTCGCCATCGATGGCTCGGCCTCCATGTTGGAGGCCGCCGCGCACCGGCTGCGGGCATCGATCGATAGGGTGGACCTGCGGCAGGGTGATTTTCGGACGCTCGACCAAACCCTGGCTGACGAGCGGCCCTTTGATCTCGTGATGTCGAGTTATGCACTCCACCACCTGGAGAAGTCCGCAAAGCTCGACGTGATTCGAGCGTGTTGGCGATGGTTGGTGCCAGGTGGTTGGCTGGTCAACGCCGACGTCATCATTGGCGCCACGGCCGCCCTCGAGAGCCGGTATCAGCATCTCCGCAATCAGGGTATTCTCGACCGCGCGGGGACGGGGCATCCCAAGTTCACCGATCTCGCGGCCACGACGCGAGAACTGCGGCGGATGGAAGAGGCCGAGCAGGACAAGCCGCTGCCCTTGCTGGAAGACTTGGTGATTCTCTCCGAGGCGGGCTTCACCAATGTTGCGCCTATTTGGGTAGAGTACCGGGAAGCGGTTCTCGTTGGTCAGCATAAGTGACTGTTTGACGCCCGGGCGTTGTGCGACGTAACGCTGCACGAGGAAGGTGGGGGCGAGCCAGACCGAGACTCAAGAGCCTACCGGAGGCGTTTCTGGACGCAGCACGGATACCCAACCGACCTCCGCCAACGAAAGGGCAGGGGGATCATGATAAGCGGTGCTCACGCCATCATCTACAGTACGGATCCTGACGCCGACCGCGCCTTTTTTCGCGATGTGCTCAACTTGACGAACGTCGACGTGGGCGACGGATGGCTGATCTTCGGGCTGCCACCGGCGGAGGTGGCCGTGCACCCTTCAGATCAGAACGACGTACACGAGTTCTATCTGATCTGTGATGATGCTGAGGAGTTCACCGCAGCAATGACAAAGCGCCGCATCTCGTGCACCCCAGTGCAGGACCGTGGCTGGGGGTTGCTGACGCAGGTCACGCTCCCGGGTGGTGGAAAGCTCGGCGTCTATCAGCCGCGACATTCGCGCCCACCGATGATGGTGTGAGCCTGAGACTGTCTTCCCGCGGTTGAGATCACGCTCAGCGATCCAGCTGCCGTAACACATGAGCCGCGGCGGACGCGGTCCAGTTGTCACCACCCGGCGCCGCTTCGAGCCAGCGACTGAGCGGCGTCGGAGCCGCGAAGTCGCCTAACCGCCCAAGCACGTACGCCGCATACCACCCGGGCCACTGCTCGTCTCGTTTTCCACCAAGCGAGTTCTGCTCGTACTCATGATGCGCCGCGCCGGCTGCGGTCAGCGCGCGTTCCAGTTCTTGTTGAGTCGGTAGGGTTTTCACGCGGGGATGCTTCTTCCGAGGAGAGGCGCCAATCCCGCCCTAACCGACAAAGAACGCTGTCCCGTGGCAGGGCCATGCACCGGCGGCCGTGGTCTCTACCGGCGTCGTGTAATTCTCAACGGATTGAGTCGCCGTCGGCGTGTCGATTCGGTCGCTCGATCTCACCAACACTCCCGAAAGGTCAATGGACTCGGCTAGGCGCTCCGTGACGGCACGAGCGTCCGTTCGGTGGAGCTGCACGATGGGCACCGGCGGCCGCAGCGGTGAGATGCCGGGGGACCGGGATTCGATATACGCGGCAAAGAGCAGCGGGACCATGCCACTAAGTTAGCACCCGCGGCCCGGTTGGGAGATGGGGGGCCCAGGGGGTGGCGAGCGGCGCGGAAGGAGGGGGGTTGACAGCCCTGGCTCGCTGGGGTAAATGCTACCGACCGACCGGTAGGTATACCGAACGGTCGGTCGCTCTGGACATGGGACCACGTAAAACCAAGAAGAAGCACGCGAAAAGCCAGGCCCCGCGTGGTGAGGACCGCGGGGCGCAGAGCGCCAAGACCCGCCACGAGCAGATACTGGAAACGGCGGCGCAGCTGATCTGCCAGCACGGGTACGAGGCGACATCGATTCAGCAGATCGCCGACGCGTGCGGCCTGACCAAGGCGGGCCTGTACCACCACATCCGGAGCAAAGAGCACCTCTTACTCGAGATCATGAATTACGGAATGGACATCTTCGAAGCGCAGGTTCTCTCACAAGTGATGCCGATCGCTGACCCGGTCGAGCGGCTGAAGGTGTGTATGGAAAAGCACGTGCTGCTGGTCACCGGTGGTCGAGACAAGTCCATCAGCATCATCCTCCACGAGCAGGGGGCACTCAGTGGCGACGCGCAGGTCCAGATCAACGCGCGCAAGAAACGCTACATCCGGTTTCTCGAGTCGTCATTCACCGAGGCGATCCGCGCTGGTCGGATCCGCCGAGTGCATCCGAAAGTGGCGGCGTTCTCGTTTCTCGGGATGGTGAACTGGATCTACAAATGGTTTCGCGCCGATGGCGAGGTACCAGAAGAACAGCTCGCGCGTGACATGCAGGACCTGTTCTTTCGCGGACTCGAGGAGGCCTAGATGAGGGCGAGGCAAGCGGTGGGTATCGCGGGTTACGGAGCGTATGTACCGCGCTTCCGTGTTGCGACCGCGGCCATCTCGGCGGCCTGGCGCCCGCGTGGCGCCGGGGGTGCTGCGGTGGCTGAGAAATCCGTCCCCGGTCCGGATGAAGACGTGGTGACCATGGCGATCGAAGCCGGCCGGACGGCGGTTGCGCGTTCTGGAATCGAAGGCGGCGCAATCGGTGCGGTGTGGGTGGGTACGGAGTCGAAGCCGTACGCGGTGAAACCGTCGGCGACCATCGTCGCCGAAGCCCTCGGCCTTACTCCCACCGTCGTTGCTGCGGACATGGAGTTTGCTTGCAAGGCGGGGAGTGAGGCTATGCAGGCAGCCGTGGCGTTCGTCGGCTCCGGGATGGTGGATGGGGCGCTAGCGATCGGTATGGACACCGCGCAGTCCAAGCCGGGAGATGCCCTCGAATACACCGCGGGGTGCGGTGGCGCGGCGTTTGTCTTCGCGCCAGCCGATCGTGCGATGGCGGTGGTGGAAGGCTCGCTTTCGCACGTCACCGACACGCCGGATTTTTTCCGGCGCGAAGGCGCTGCGTATCCCGAGCACGGCGGCCGGTTCACGGGTGAGCCTTCCTACTTTCACCATACCCTGTCCGCATCACGTGGCCTACTCGCCGAGCTCGGCGCGTCGACTGGCGACTTTCGGTACGCTGTGTTCCACCAACCCGTCCCGAAGTTCGTGCACCGCGTGGCGTCCGAGCTTGGCTTCTCCCGAGAACAGATTCGTGATGGGTTGCTGGCGCCACGCATGGGAAACGCCTACGCGGGATCGTCGCTGGTTGGTCTTGCTGCCATCCTGGATGTCGCTCAGCCGGGCGATCGGATCTTCTTCTGCTCGTACGGGTCGGGTGCAGGCAGCGACGCCTTTGCGTTCACGGTCAACGAATGCATTTGCCAGCGTCGCGATGGTCCCACGGTCAAGCAGTATCTGGACCGCAGACGTGGGATCACGGACTACGGGCACTACCTGAAGCTCAGAGGGAAGATCCGCCGATCATGAGAGACGTTTTCATCATCGGAGTGGGGCAAACGCCGGTTGGTGAGCATTGGAACCTCGGTTTGCGTGAACTGGGCGCGGCCGCGGTTCGCGCTGCGTTGGACGACGCGCAGCTCGAGCGCGTCGACGCTCTCTACGTAGGCAACATGCTGAGCGGTTGTGTCAACGGTCAGGAAAACCTGGCGACACTTCTGGCCGACGCTGCGGACCTGCTGCCCGCGGAGGCGTGGAAGGTCGAAGCCGCTTGTGCGTCGGGTGGTGCGGCGGTGCGTGCCGCCGCGTTGGCGGTCGGCGCAGGGGCCTACGAGGTCGCCGTGGCCGTCGGCGTCGAGAAAATGACTGACGCGGTGGGCGGCGCCGTGTCGGCAGGGCTTGCGACGGCGGCGGATCAAGACTACGAGGCGAGTCACGGTTTCAGCTTCACTGCGCTCTCGGCATTGCTTATGAGACGCTACATGCACGAGACGGGTTCGGGACGTGAGGAATTCGCGCCGTTTGCGCTGATCGCCCACCGCAATGCCGCGGCGAACGAGCATGCCATGTTCCGCGAGCCTGTCAGCGCCGAAGATTTCGGGCGCTCGCCAATGGTCGCATCGCCGATCTGCGTGCTCGACGCCGCGCCGATTTGCGACGGAGCCGCCGCTGTAGTGCTGTGCTCGAAAGAGTTCATCGCCAAGCATCACGAACCCGTCCGGGTTGCCGCCTCTGCCGCGGCGACCGATACGATCGCGCTGGCAGCGCGCGACGACATCCTGACTCTGCGCTCAGCAGCGGTGTCATCGTCCCGTTGCTTCGAGGCCGCGCGCATGAAGCCGGATGACATGAATCTTTTTGAGGCACACGACGCATTCACCATCATCACGGCCCTATCACTCGAAGCGTG
Source organism: Gemmatimonadales bacterium (assembly GCA_041577295.1). Lineage (GTDB taxonomy): Bacteria > Gemmatimonadota > Gemmatimonadetes > Gemmatimonadales > GWC2-71-9 > JBDHDH01. The sequence goes on along the minus strand of JBFGJG010000016.1, from coordinate 6,410 downwards.
CGGGTACGCTCCGCGTGGAGAAGCCCTCCGTCTGGCGCGCGATGGGTGTCTGGAGCCGGGTGCGTGTATCCCGATCTCGACGTGCGGAGGCTTGAAAGCCCGCGGTCATCCCGTGGGCGCCAGTGGGACGTACCAGATTGTCGAGGCCGCACTTCAGCTTCGGGGTCGAGCTGGCGCCAATCAACTGCGCGAAGCTCGCCGTGCCATGACCCAATCGATCGGCGGACATGGTTCGGTTGCCGTCACCCACATTCTCGCCGCGTAATCCCCATGGATCTGCCACGGTTTCATCGGTTGCGCGCCGCCTACTACCGGTTGGAGGGACAGGTGTGCCTCTCCTGCGGCGCCATCCAGTTCCCGTCACGCATGGCGTGTCGCGCCTGTCGCGGAACCCAACTCAAGTGCAAAGCTCTCTCCGGTTACGGTACCGTGCACAGCTACTCCGAGGTCGCCCAGACGCCGGATGGTTTCGAGCCTCCACACCTCATGGCCCTGATTCGGCTCGAGGAGGGTGTGGTCGTTGCCGCCCAGCTCACCGACGTCGATCCGGACGACGTCGAGATCGGCATGCCGGTTGAGATGGTGACGCGTCGGATTCGAGAGCACGGCACGCATGGGTTTCTCGTGTACGGCTACAAGTTCCGCCCACTGCTCTCACAGCGAGTCGCCACATGAAGCGGTCAACCTGGGTGACCCTTCAGGAGGCCGTGGCGACCATACCCGATGGCGCCAGTATCGCACCGGGCGGGTTCATGTTGGGCCGTGCGCCAATGGCCTTGGTGTTCGAGCTGGTGCGCCAGGGTCGTCGCGGCCTTCGAGTGGTGTCGCTTCCCAACCCGCTGCCCGCGGAGATTCTCGTGGCGGCGGGTGCGGTGCAGCGAGTCGACTTTTTGTTCACCGCCATTAGCCTCGATGGCGGTGTCCGCCCAATGCCCTGTCTCAAGCGAGCGATCGAGGCCGGCTCCATCGACTGGCAGGAGCACGACGGCTACCGAGTCGTCCAGCGTTTACGCGCGGCGGCGATGGGGCTGCCGTTCCTCCCGGTGCCAGACGTCGACGCGTCCGCGCTCGCACAACGATCACCGCCGGCCGTCGTGACCGACCCTTTCAACGGCGAGCAGGTTGCTGTCGAACAGGCCTTCCACCCGGACGTTGCCCTAGTGCACGCCCGCGCGGCTGACGCCCGGGGCAACCTCTGGATTGAAGATCCGACCACGGATGTGCTGATCGCCGGTGCCGCGCGCCGCGTCATCGCCACGGTAGAAGAGCGAGTCGATCGGATCCCGAGCGCAACCATCCCCGGCTTCGTGGTCGAGCTGGTTGTCGAGGAGCGCTTTGGGGCGTATCCGACGGGTTGCGTGGGCCTCTATCCTGCCGATGAAGATCATCTCGATCGTTACGTCCGCCGTGCGGGGGAGGGGGATGAAGCAGGGTATCTCGATGAGATTGTTCGCGGGTCGTGTAGGCAGGCCGAGATTGCACGGTGGGCCGCATGATGCACGGGTCGAACGGCAATGATGCCGGCACAGCCGCAGAGGCGCTGGTGGCAGCAATGGCACGCGAGATCTGTGACGGTGATGTAGTTGCTACCGGCGTGGTGTCTCCACTGCCCATCTTGGCAATCGAAGTGGCCCGCCGGACCCATGCGCCGAACCTCACGTACCTCGCGTGTGTGGGCTCACTGGATCCGCAGATCACGGAGCTCAAACGGTGCTCCGAAGACCTAGCCTATCTCGATGGGAGCCGGGGCGTGGTGACGATCCCCGATCTCTTCGACCACGCGCGTCGCGGTCGAGTGGACGTGATGTTCTTCGGCGCGGCCGAGGTGGACGGGATGGGCGATACCAACTTGACCGCGGCAGGGAGCATTGAGCATCCCCGGTACAAGTTCCCTGGCGTTGCGGGCGCCGCGACGCTGAGGCGGTGGGTGCGACGACCGTTGCTTTTGGTCAGCCGCCAGAGTCGACGCAATCTCGTGCCCAAAGTACAGATTGCGTCGACCACCGATCCAGGCCGACGCACCAGGTTGCTGACTGATCTCGGCACGTTCGAGCTCGGGGCTGCGGGCCCGCAGCTAGTGGCTCGGCATGCCCATGCGAATCTGGAAGCGATTTCGGAGCGTACCGGATTCGGGTATACCGTGCCGGATCCGTTGCCCGTGATTGATCCACCCACCCCCACGCACCTCGAAGCGATCCGATCCATCGACCGGCACCGGCTGTGTGAACGGCTCGTCGGTGCCGCGTAACTAAGGAGCGATTATGGAAGCCGTCGTGCTACGCGAGTTCGGCTCGCCGGAGAATCTCAAAACAGAGCAGGTTCCGGATCCATCCCCCGGCCCTGGAGAAGTGTTGTTACGGGTCGAAGCGTGTGGCGTCTGCTATCATGATGTGATCAATCGGCGTGGCAATCTCCCGCGGACCACGGTGCCGGCGATTCTCGGTCACGAAGCGGCAGGTGAGGTCATTGGCGTCGGACCCGATGTCCTTGGCTGGTCCGTCGGTGACCGTGCCGCGACCCTCCAACGGCTCCACTGCGGCGAATGCCGGCATTGCCGCTCCGGTCGCAAGAGCCTCTGTAAACACGACACCCGCTTCTTCGGGGAAGAGATTCCCGGTGGCTACGCCACGTTCATGACGGCTCCGGTTGCCGGCCTCGGGCTGGTCCCGGACGGTGTCGATTGGCCAGCGGCGGCGACGGCCTGCTGCACGACCGGCACCGCCGTGCATGTGGTGCGCACACGCGCGAAGGTCGAGCGCGGTGAGACAGTGCTCGTCACAGGTGCCAGCGGTGGAGTGGGGATGCAAGCGGTGCAGCTGGCCCGTCACGACGGGGCCCATGTCATTGCGGTGACATCGAGCGAGGCGAAAGCCGAAGCGCTGTACGAAGTCGGTGCGCACGAGGTGATCGTGTCACCCGATCTCGACTTCGCCCGCCAGGCGCGCAAGCTGACCGGTGGCCAGGGTGTCGACGTCGCGTTGGAAATCGTGGGGAGCATGGCCTTCGAGCAGAGCCTTCGCTCGCTTGCCCCGGGCGGACGCCTGGTGGTGGTGGGCAACCTTCAGACCGTTTCCGTGGACGTGAACCCTGGCCTGCTGATCGTGAAGGAGTTGGAAATCCTCGGCGCGTACGCCACCACGCAGCTGGAACTGCGAGAGGCTTTCCATCTGATCAAGACTCGAGCGTTGCGTCCGACGGTGTCGGAGGTGTTGCCGCTGCGAGACGCCTGGCGCGCCCATGAGCGACTGGAGCACAAAGGCGTGACCGGTCGCCTAGTGCTCTCACCGAGTCACTGATTCATGAGGGGAGTCGTGCTATTCCTCGGCGGTCGTCGCGGGTTAGAGCTGACCCATCCGCCAGAGGTAGAATACGTAAAACACGACCCAGAAGAGAATCAGCGCGCCGGTCCACACGATAGAGTGCCCGTCGATGTGACGGTGAAGAAGTTTGCGGATCCCGGCGACGACGATGTAGGTGGGCGCGATTCGAACGAAGCGGGCAAAAACCGTCCACACGAGCACCTGGCCGAGCGACAGGCCGATTGAGAACGCAAGGGCGCCATAGACCTTGAGTGGTACCCCTCCCAACGCGAGAAGCGGGGTATACTGCAGGCCGTCGGACAACAGTCCTTCCTCTACTCGCTCGAGCAATGCGCGCGAGATCCCCGGAATCGTCTCGAGGAACGTCACGTAGTCGATGCTCGAGATCGTCACGAGGATGTAGATGATGGGGATTGCGACGACCGACCCGACGATCGAAAACAACCACGCCATAGCGCCCGCCCGCGCCGAGAACAGCACGGCGAAGCTAATATAGACGTCGGGTACGATGAAGAACGCTAGTCCTTCGGCGAGTCCCCACCAGAAGCCGGTGTGGCGTGCGACCCGCTCACTCCGGGCGAGTCGCTGGATCCGTTCCGGGTGCATGACCGCGTAGTAATAACTCTGGCCCCCTCCGGAAACCGAAGTAGATCAACACGAGGGCGCCGCCCTGGAGCACGTGGTAGACCGCGTTGTGGTCGAAGTAAACGGGGTGGAGCGCCACGCGGACCTGCTGTAGCACCGCCGCCAACGCCGACATCGTGAATCCGCCTACGATCAACGTCCATGCGGCCGTCCGCGTCTTGAGGGCCAACCGCGCTGCCGCGACCAAGAACAACACCAGTGCTGGTACGTAGAAACGAACGATGGTCGCAAACGACTCATCCACCAGCAAGATCACGCCCGCGAAAGCGACCGCGTAGATGCCAACCAGCACCCGGCGCGGGAACGAGGGAACGAGGGTGAGCGCCTTGAGTGCCAGGTCCAGGAGCGTTGCCGCGACCACGAGAATCGAAAACGCTACGGGCAACCAGACTATGAATCCGGCGGGCGTCGCCGTCTGATTCGGAAAGAACGCGTGAAAGATCGCTCCCCATAGGGCAGCGCTGGCCAATCCAAACATGAGCACCGCGCCAGCCGTGAGCAGGTGCGGGCGATCCGTAGCGCTCCACAGTCGCCACCCTAGGTAGCTCCCGAGAACGGCGAGGCCGAGATCGGTGAAGACGACATCCGGGTCGTGGATCGTGAGGCCAAAGACCTCAATGACCACGATCTCGGATCTCTCTGGTCACGAGTGGTCGATCGGAGATGATCCCAAACGGCTCCTTGGACAGCGCGAACCGGATATCCTCTTCGTCGTTCGTCGTCCAGATGAAGGATGGCCAGCCCTTGGCAATCAGTCGGTCAATGACCGCGTCATCCACCTCGTGATTGATGCTGAGCATGTCGGGGCGCACGAGCTTGCGGAACGCGCGGCGAATGAACTCCTGTCGCAAGAACCACGGGAGGTTAACCAAGTCCCCTTCTTTGATCTCGGCAATCAGCTCCGGATTCCAGTTCGTGTCCATGAAGATCAGCGCGGTTCGCACCTGTGGATCGAGCCGCTTCAATCGCCAGAGGACGATGGGGTTGAACGAGCTGAGCACCACGTCCTCGTGCGCGCCGTGTCGCTGGATGATCTCGACCGCCCGTTCCTCGATACCGGTTGACGCCATGCTCGGCACTTTGAGCTCGACCATCAGAATGCCGCGGCCTTTGACCGTGCGCACGAAATCTTCGAACGTCCTGACGTACGCCCCGTGAATGGTCGAGTCGAACTTGGGGCCCAGGTCGAGCGCCAACATCTCGTCGAGCGTTTTGTTCGCCACCCGACCCGTGTCCGAGGTGAGGCGGTCCACGCTCAGGTCGTGGAAGATGACCAACTCACCATCGCGCGTGAACTGACCATCTACATCGACACCGTCCATCCCGGCCTCGAGCGCGCGCGCTACCGCGTAGAGGCTGTTGTCGGGACCGTGATCACCGAAGCCACGATGGGCGAACACGAGTGGTTGCGAGGGTTGGGAGACGAGCTCACCGCGGTACGGTGGCTCGCATCCGAACAGGTAAATCGTGCCAAGGAGGAGTACACCAGCAACGCCGCCCAAGAGGTAGCGTGCAATGGGACGGCGGTGCGGGGAGGCGTCACTCTGGGTAGGTGTGGCCATATCGCTCATAGAACTTGCTGGTGAAAATCTCGTTTGGGTCGTAGAAGCGCTTGAGCTCGAATGCCATGACCGCGCCGGGATAGGCGCGGTGGAGCTGCTCGGGAGTGGGGTAGAGCTGATACGTCAGGTAGTATGTGCCACCAAACTCGAGCGCTGCGTCGACGAGCTGTTGGGTCACCGCGGCGGCATGCGTTTGATCTTCGTTCGAGAGGCCGACATTGCTCATTTGTATGATCGCGAACACGTCGCGCTCCGGAGCGTACGCGAGCGTGGGTGTGGAGTTCGCCCTCACGTAGCGTACGGTCGAGCTCAGCACGTTCATCTGGCTCGCGAGGAGGATATCGCGAAATCTGTCCATGAAAGGGACGAAGTTCTCGATAGGAACGTAGTACTCCTGGATGATGTCGGTCTTGCGGCGCGAGCGATAATCCAAAAACTCGAGTGGCGCGAGCGGGGGCCGCATCGCGTTGTTGCGGGAGACCACTCGCTTTTCGCCAGTGCCGAGCTCAACCCGTTTCTGGAGTCGCCACCGCAGGGACTTCGCCCAGTCGAACCGCCGCGAGAGTTCGAAGAAGAACTTGTCCCGGAACACATGCTCCTCGTCCGTGAGCGCGAAGGATCCCGTCTCGCCCTCAGCCGTTCGGTGCCACGTCGCGACCACCATCTCGCGAAGAAACTCGTCCGGCTCGGGATCGATGGACGGTCGCGCGAGCATCAGGGCAACGGTGGAATCGGTCTTGATGCGATTGGCGAAGTAGGCCGGAAACTCGGTGTAGTCCATGGAGACCGAGCGCTGCTCGTACAGCTCGTCACGCGTGACTTGCAAGGTGACGTCGAGGATCACGCCATAGAGTCCGTAGCCGCCGATCACGAGGGAGAAGAG
>JBFGJG010000015.1:0-79872 GCA_041577295.1 Gemmatimonadales bacterium | reverse complement strand
AGTTCTTCGCGCTGTTGTGCCTTCATGTCTCTTTGCCTGTCAGCCCTGTTTCATTGGCCGTTGCTCGCACGGCGGATCCGCGCTGCCGTCTTGACCGCCCACCGCCGGTCAATCCCGGGCCATGTTGGACGCGTGATGACTGACGGTGCGCCACCGGCCGTCCACCCGCTCGAGCACCGAGGTGCGGCGACCGGCGTGTGTGGGTCGGTGCGAGTGCCACGTCACCACGGCTGCATCTGAGCCGAGCATGCGGATCTGCATGTCCGTCGGATTGAGGCGCAGGCGATACGGCTCGGACTGTCCCGCCGCCGCGAACTGCTGCCGTGCCCAGGTAAAGCCCCGGTCCTGCGCGGCCACGATCTCCGCTCGGCCGTTCAGGCGATGGGGTGTGAGCCCAAACGGGTAGAATGCGGTCGCCTCTTCGCTGAAGCTCTCGCCGAGGGCATCGAGATCCAGGTGATCGATGGCGCGGATGAACTCCATGACGGCGGCGCGGACCGCAGCCGTGTCGGGGTCGGTCGCGCTGTTTTGCGCGGCATCTGGACCTCTCCGCATCGCGAATGCGAGGGGAACGGCGACGAGCAGAGCTGAAACCCACAAGATACGCGGCATGGCGGGCACTCCGAGTTTAGTGGTTATCCCTCTTACTGTTGGCCCTTTGGGGGGGTTCCCAAAACGTCGAATAACGTGCCAGTCGGCTCCTAGCCACTCTCCGAATCGGATTGCAACTTCTCAGAGAAGGTCAGTGTGCTGAAAACCCGTACCAGTGCCAGGGAGGCACCGGCCTACCCGGGTGGACCAGCGGGAATCGCGCCATTGAAAATACAGACATCGTGGTGTGGTACACGCTCGGCATGCATCACGTGGTGCGCGCGGAGGACTGGCCGAATACTCCCGACGAGCTGGACCAACTTCGAGCTCTGGCCGTTCGACTTCTTGGAGCGAAATCACGCACTCGACCTGCCGGGAACGCGCAAGGTCAGTGACGCCGGGGGGCGTTAACGTCCGCGAGCGCTCGACTCATTCGCCAGAGTTCTCGCCCAGAGAGAGCAAGGCACGATGCATGATCGACGACGGACATCACTACTCATGGGTCTCGCGCTCCTCGCGTGTATCTCCTGCGGTAAGGGGGACCAGGTGGTGGACCTGGTACGGAACCGTTTCGAGATGGCTTTCATCGGCACCTCGGAGATCGGGTTCGATCTAAACGGATCGGGAAGCAACGTGGACGGCATCGCGTTCTGGGAAGCACCGACTCCGCAGGATGGGCTCATGTTCGTCTCATCGAAAGACGCCGAGCTCATCGAGGTATGGGCGTACCCCTTTCGATCCTCTGCGGACTCGCTGCCGTCGCTCACACACCCATGCATCAGCAACGGCACGAACGGGATCCTGGTCGACCAAGACCGGGACATCCTCTACGCTACCATTCGATTCGAACCGTCGGTATGCGTGTTCGCCTTACCGAGTCTCAGCTTTCAGCGGGAGATCACGACTGCAGGCACTTTAGGCAACGAGGAACCGAACGTCGGCCTCCTCGAGCTCCCCACCGGGCAACGGAATCTGTATGTCTCCTACGACGACGTCGTGTACGTTCACGATGCCGTGACCGGAGCGGAGCTGGGCCAATTCATCCCGCAACACGGGCTTGAGGAATTGGAGGGGGACGCCCTCAACCAGGTCTTGTACATCCCAGATGAAAACGGCGGGAGCGGAGTCGACGTGTATGATCCCACTGGTAATTTCCTGTCGACTTTCGGGGGCGACGGAGTCTTCGACTCCGATTCTGAAGGGATACTCGTGTACACTTGCCCACCGAATGCCGCGATGGACAATGGGAAAGGTTTCATCGTCGTCTCCGATCAGAGAGATCCATTGAACGATTTTGAGGTCTTCGATCGCCGGTCCAAAGCACACCTTGGAACGCTGCAGATTGAGGGGGTGAACAACACCGATGGCATCGGATCGACCCAACAATCGTCGCTCGACTATTCGATGGGTCTGTTCACAGCCATTGACGATGACGAAAGCGCGGTAGGCGTCGCCTGGAGTGTCATACTGCAACGGACCGGGCTGACCTGCGATTGACCGCGCAAGCGAAACTTTGTGGCGTTAGCGAGTGGGTGATATGGCGAGGCTCGTTTGACGACGGAATCGCCCAATAGCCCTTTGCCAGTGCAATGCTCTTTCTCGACCCCAACGGGAGTGTCGCGTGTCGCTAGAACTCAGCCCAACCCCCATGGCCGATTCCGCACCGTGGGGAAAGCGCACACGGAGTGGCGAGGAAGAGCGGTTTCTCGCGGGACCGAGAACGCGCCGGTTCGAGCTGTTTCGCGCGCTGCGGATTTTCCGCGAGTGTATCTACGGCTTCCGACGCCTCCACTTCGTGGGCCCGGTGGTCACTGTGTTCGGTTCGGCCCGCCTGGATGGCGGAACCCCCTACTACGAGCTGGCGCGGGAGGTCGGCCGTCAGGTTGCGCGGCTCGGTCTGACCGTCATGACGGGCGGCGGCCCGGGCATCATGGAGGCGGCGAATCGGGGCGCACAGGAAGCGGGGGGCCGATCGGTCGGGTGCAACATCAAATTACCGCGTGAGCAGCACCCCAACCCATATCTCGATACGTGGGTCGAGTTTCGCTACTTCTTCGTCCGGAAGCTAATGCTCGTGAAGTACTCGTACGCGTTCGTCGTGCTGCCCGGAGGGTTCGGGACGCTGGACGAGGTGTTTGAGACGGCGACGCTCATACAAACGGGCAAGATCCGCGACTTCCCGCTGATCATGATGGGCACCGAGTTCTGGGCGCCGCTGAAGCAGTTCATGGAGGAGCGGCTGGTGCGTCACGGGACGATCCAGCGCGAGGACCTCGACCGCATCGTCTTCACCGACTCACCCCAGCAGGCGACCGCGCTCATCGCCGATTGCATGGTGCGTCGCTTCGGATTCGAATGGCGGACACGTAAGCCGCGGCGGTTCAGGGTCGAAGACTGATGCACGGCGAGCGTGGGCTCATTGGAGAGGCACTGTGGCGGCCTTGCCGACCTCGCCGACGTACACGAGTAGCAGTCGTGCGCGCGCAGACGCACTGCCGTTACGTGCGATGTCATGCACAGTTCCAGGGCGCTCCCACCAGGTCAGTCCAATCCTCATGATAAGGCCTTTGCAGTGGTGAGCTGCCCAAGACTCCGCTTTGTGGGACGGCTCGACGTCAAAGTGAATCCATGGAGCTAGCGCACAGCGCCGCGCGCCGCGGTTGAGGACGTGCGGGTCACGCCCTCACTCATGTGACCGAAGTGAGGCAGCCGGATTGGGTTGGTCAGCTCGATTGCGCCGGTCGCTGCGATTGGGGCCGGTTTTCGAGTGACGCGGCCTTCCATGAGTATCAGAGGCCAGCAAGTCGTTGCTAGAGCTTATGTTAGGCGCACAGCACCTCATCTCAGATGCCACGACTTTGATCCAAGTTGTGTCAACTTGGGCCTGAGTCGCCGCGAATTGGATCCAAGTCGGCTCAACTTGGACCCAAGTCGTCGCATCTTGGGCCCCAGACACCCCTCCCGAGACCCTAGTCGGGGTGAATCGGGTCCAAGTCGTCGCACCTGAGGCCTCGGGGCACCCTCTGGAAAGCCAAGTTGCCTCGACTTTGGCCAAAGTTGCCTCGACTTGGATCCAAGTCGTCGCGACTTGGGCCTCATGGCTCATACCAGAGCTCTGGGAACGCCGGCCCTCGGTCACAGTCATTGCGTCTGTGCTCAGGGGAGCGGCGCCGGCGACTTAACGCGGCGGTTCCTTGGCGAAACTCTTCTCTATTTGCCGGAGCGGCATATTGTGAGCACCAAATGAGAGTCTTCCTCGCGGGTGCAACCGGCGCGATCGGAAGGCGGCTGGTTCCCCTTCTCGTCGAACGCGGACATCACGTGTTCGCCATCACGCGAGATCCGGAGCGATCAAAAACCCTCGCATCTTCCGGCGTGACGGCCACGGTGTGCGACGTGTTCGATCGCGCGCAGCTCCGCGACCACATGCATCGCGCCGAGCCGGACATCATCGTCAATCAGCTGACCAGCATTCCGCCACGCATCAATCCGAGACGAATCCGGCGCGTCATGGCGCCAACCAATCGGCTGCGGATCGAGGGAACCGATGCGCTGGTCACTGTAGGTTGCCAACTCGGTGTGTCAAGGTTCGTGTCGCAAAGCATGGCGTTCGCGTACGCTCCAAGATCAGGCCTCGCCGTCGAAAGCGAGCCTCTGTACCTCGATGCACCTCGCGCGTTCGCGCCCCTGATCCGTGCGGCAGCGCGCTGCGAGGAGATCACGATGGGTTCGCCGGGCACGGGTATCGTGCTCCGTTACGGATTCTTCTGTGGACCCAGCACGGCATACGCGGCGGACGGCACGTTCGCAGAGGATGTACGCCTGCGCCGTGTGCCGCTCGTCGGCTCTGCCTCGGGAGTGTTCTCGTTCGTCCACGTGGACGATGCGGCGATGGCCACGGCACTCGCGATGGAGCGCGGTGATCCCGGGATCTTCAATGTGGTGGACGATGAGCCCGTGCCCATGAACGAGTGGCTTCCGGCATATGCCCGCCGCCTCAAAACTGATCCACCGCGGCGTGTCCCGCGGATCATCGCGCGCGTCGTTGCAGGTCCGTACGGCGATTTCCTCGCCACGCGGCTCCGCGGAGCGAGCAACGCCCAGGCCAAGGAACGCCTTGGCTGGACGCCGCGCTTCACGTGGAAGGATGCGCTAGGGTGATGCTCACAATTGCGCCTGGAGTGTTCGACCGGTTTCCGGATATGCGCGTCGCAGTAGTGCACGCAAGCGGCTTCGACAATCGGCAGACCTCCCCCGCCATCGCGGAACGGTGGCGCCGCGCCTGGCAGGCCGCAGGCAAAGACGCGCGACGATACCCCAACGTGCAGTCCCATCCTCGCGTCCGTCCGTGGCGCGAAGCCTGGCAGCGGATCGGTGTCTCGGGAAAGAAGTTCCCCAGCTCCATCGAGGCGATGCTGCGCCGGGCTGCGAAGGGCGGCGAGCCGTTCGCAATCAACCCGCTAGTCGATCTCTACAACGCCATCTCGCTCGAGTTCGTCGTCCCCGCCGGTGGGTTCGATCTCGGTCACATCAGAGGAAACTTCGAGCTACGGCTCACCACCGCTGATGATGCGTTCCAAGCGCTCGACGATGACGAGCCCGCGCCCGTCCCTCCTGGCGAGGTGGCGTACATGGCCGGGTCCAAGGTGCTCACACGGCACTTCGTGTGGCGTCAGTCGAAGATCGGTTTGATCACCGTGGACACGAACGACGCACTACTGGTGTCAGAGGTCTTGGCCGAGCTTCCGCGCGGCGTCGTGGAAGAGGTCGAGCATGCGCTCGCAGACGGCGTGCGGGATCTCATGGGAGGTGAGGTGGAGTCGATGATTCTGGATGCCGAGCGACCGGCGTTCGCCGGATGATGCGGTAGGCAGCCGAGGTACCGCACCATCGTTGCGCTGACGGCTGCCCGCGTGACGGTGAGAATCATTCGTCCCCGCCGCCACGCGGTCCAATCGTACTCGGTCTAACGACCCCCCTGGAACCAGTCCGGGCTGTGAACCCTAACCGGACTCGTGCGGGTCGTTATCGTGCCATCGCCAAGCTGGCCGGCTGCGTTTACGCCCCAGCAGTAAGTGGCACCAGCGGGGGTCACGCCACATGTATGGGCGAACCCGGCGCTCACGATCTCAAACCTGATTTCGCCGCTGATGAGCACTGGGCTCGCGCGGTTCGTCGTTGTCCCGTCTCCTAGCTGCCCCTCGAAGTTCCTTCCCCAGCAGTACGCGCGGCCATTGAGGTCCCAGTCCCATGAGGTTCCACACGTGTGGCTTCCGCCGGCACTGCCTGAATACAGATTGAGGCCGACGTCGACGTTCGCCGGGCTGGTACGCATGTCCGTGCTGCCGTCGCCGAGCTGGCCGTGGGCGTTGTTGCCCCAGCAGTAAGGAGTGCCGTCCACGTCACCACAGGTGTAAGAATTCCCCGCGCTCACGGCGGTGTAGCTGAAGCCGCCGGAAACAAGTGCGGGGCTCGGATGCGCGTCAACGTCCGCTGTCCCGTCGCCAAGTTGGCCTCGTTGATTCGCGCCCCAACAATAAATGTCTCCGGTCGTCGTCAGCCCACATGTGTGGCTGTCCCCTGTGCTCAGCGCGATGAATTCGAGCCCGCCGGTCACGAGCACGGGGCTCAGGCGCGCGTCCGTTGTCCCGTCGCCGAGCTGCCCCGCGTTGTTCGCTCCCCAACAGTAAGCGTCCCCGGCGTCCGTCACGCCGCAAGTATGCGTAGAGCCTGCGCTCACACTGGTAAACGTCAGCGCGCCGTCCACCAGCACTGGGGTGATGCGATCGGTCTCGCTACCGTCGCCGAGCTTGCCGGCCAGGTTTCCCCCCCAGCAGTAGGCCTCCCCGGCGGTCGTCAGTCCACACGTATGGTCGGCGCCTGCGCTCACACTGGTAAACGTCAACGTGCCAGCGACCGACACTGGGTTGGAATGATCGTCCGTCGTGCCGTCACCCAGTTGGCCCAACGTGTTTCGGCCCCAGCAGTATGCTTCGCCGGCGGCGGTCGCTCCACAGCTGTGTTCGCTGCCAGCGCTCACCGTCGCCAGCGTCAGCGGGACCACAACGGTGAACCCTCGGCTGGTGGCGCTGGATATGCTTCCTGAGGAAGCAACCAGGGTGTAGTCTGCGCCGCCCCTGTCGATCTGAAGATCCGTAAACCTGGCGACGCCCTGCTCGGCGTTCACGGTGGTCGTGCCGCTGAGTGTGGCACCGCCCGGGTTCGCACCAAGGGCAACTGTGATCGCATTCGTCGCGGTGCTCGCGCGCGCTCCTGAAGCGTTCCGGAGCTCGACCTCTACTACAGACGCCATCGGCTCGCCGGCGATCGCCTGGCTCGGCTGAACGATGAAGACCAGTTGCGTTGGCTCTGAGGGTCCCGTTGGTGTCCCCTCGTCATTGCAGGCGACCGTTGCAGGGGCGATCGCGACCATCAACCACCCGAGCCCAGGCCATTGAGTCAACCACGACGCTTTCACAGGACCCTCCTTAAAAGTGCCCCAATACGAAACCCCGCGACGCTGGCGGCATCGCGGGGGACCGAGTACGCAGCTCTTGCTTCGGCGACCCGGCTAGCGGTCCGGCCGGGCACCAGAGATCATAGCGTTGGAAAATTATGAAGACAAGACTTGCCCATGCCCCAACCTGGGTCGGACGGATGGTCGTTGCTGCGGGAATGGACCTGGGGCGCCGAGTCGGCAGGGGATCGCACGGTGTTAGCGGAGTTGTCTCGCTCCGGTTGTTGCCCAACCTAAGTCCCCGCCGGACACCAGCCCGAGCCTGTCCTACCGGCACGGACTGGGCCGTCAAAAACCTCCCCTGGACGTTCCCCTTATCTCGGCCGTACGTTGGCGAGGTCGATTAAACTCCCTATCCCGTATCCCGCCATTGTGATAACGTTCGCGCCCATCGACGTTGTCGACGGGTGACAAAGCGAAATCAGCCAACGAACCGTCGTGTCCCAACACCTCATGAGTGAGATTCCGCCCCAACTCGTAGCCGCCCTCGCCGACCGCTACCGCATCGAACGCCCGCTCGGCGCCGGCGGCATGGCGACGGTCTATCTCGCCGAGGATTTGAAGCACAAGCGCAAGGTGGCGGTCAAGGTTCTCAGGCCCGAGCTGTCCGAGGTGCTGGGGGCTGAGCGCTTCGTGCAAGAGATCACGACCACCGCGAACCTCCACCACCCTCATATCCTGCCGCTGTTCGATTCGGGCCGTGCGGACTCATTCCTTTATTACGTGATGCCGTTTATCGACGGCGAGACGTTGCGTGCCAAGCTGAATCGCGAGAAGCAGCTCGGTATCGAGGAGGCGGTGAAGATCGCGACCGATGTGGCAGATGCGTTGGACTACGCGCACCGCCACAACATCATCCACCGCGACATCAAGCCCGAGAACATCTTGCTGCACGACGGCCGGCCGCTGGTGGCGGATTTCGGAATTGCCCTGGCAGTGAGTGTGGCGGGAGGCACCCGAATTACCGGGACCGGCATGTCGGTGGGCACCCCGTACTACATGAGTCCCGAGCAGGCCCTCGGCGAACGCGAGCTCGACGCCCGCTCCGACGTCTACGCTCTGGGCGTCGTTCTCTACGAGATGCTGTCGGGAAGCCCACCGTTTGCCGCCGCCACGGGTCAGGGGGTCCTCGCCAAAATCATCGCCGAACCGGTGCCGTCGCTGCGCGTCGAGCGGCCAAGCGTCCCCGACAACATCGAGTCCGCCATCGGCATGGCGCTCGAGAAGCTCCCGGCCGATCGATTCCCCTCTGCCAAGGCGTTTGCGGATGCGCTCGCCAATCCGGGTTTTGTCACCCCCGCGAGATCCCGAGCGGTGGCGGCGCTGCGCGCTCGTGGCAGCTGGCGGGAGCGGCTGGCGATCCCGGCGCTGGGGCTGGCGGCCGTGCTGTTGGTGCTCGCCGGATGGTTGATGCTAACGCGCCCAGCGGAACCAGAACACACGGTGCTGCGGTACCGGATGGCACTCCCGCCACAGCAGTCCCTGCAACGGCGCTACGCGTCCCGTATCGCACTATCGCCGGACGGCAGCCGACTGGTATTCGTGGGGCCTGGCCCGCAAGGAGTTCAGCTCTGGGTTCAGGAACGGAATGCGCTCGAACCGACACCGATCCCAGGCACCGACGGAGCAGGTGCGCCGTTCTTCTCCCCGGACGGCCAGCGAGTCGCGTTTCTCAACGTCGGACGGCAGTCGCTGCACGCGGTCGCACTGGAAGGAGGTGCGATGACGGTGTTGGTGCCCTCGGGCGTCCGCCGCACCGGAGCCAGCTGGGGGCGGGAAGGGATCGTGTATGTCGATGAGACCAAGGGTCTGGTCCGCCTGCGGGAGGGGGCGGATTCTGCGACGGTCCTGATTGGCCTCGACGACGTGACGGACCCGCGATGGCCGCATCAGCTGCCGGACGGGGGTGGCGTGCTTTTCACCCACGCGTCGAGCGAAGCCGGCGGTCAACGGGAGATCGCACTGCTGGCCGA
Organism: Gemmatimonadales bacterium; assembly: GCA_041577295.1. Taxonomy (GTDB): domain Bacteria; phylum Gemmatimonadota; class Gemmatimonadetes; order Gemmatimonadales; family GWC2-71-9; genus JBDHDH01. Next base: position 70,791 of record JBFGJG010000015.1, on the reverse strand, counting down.
GCCTGGGCGTACTGCTCAGCCGCTGGTCCGTGGTCTTGTCGGCATGTACACATCGGAGGGTTACCTAGTCTACGTGACCGTGGGCGGTGAGTTGATGGCGGCGCCGTTTGATCCGCGCCGCGGCGAGTTGGCGGATCGACCGGTTGTCATCACCAGGAACCTGGAGATACAGCTCGATGCGGTGGATCTGGCAGTCTCGCATCGAGGGACGCTCATGTACGGCACGCGCGCCGCGACGGTTCGTGCTGAGCTGGTCATCACCGATCGGGCCGGAACGGTCCGAGTGCTGGACCGGGATTGGCAAGAGAATTTTCAGACGGTCGCCTGGTCGCCAGATGGCAGGAAGCTGGCCGTGACGGTGATCGACAGTCTGGGTCAGCAGACGGCAGTGTGGATCAAACCGATCGGCGGCGGTCTGGCAACCCGGCTCACCCTGGACCCCGCCGAGCCTAGCTACCGGGGGGTGTGGCATCCGGGCGGCCAGACGGTCGGGTACGTTACCGATCGCGGTGATACCCGAGTGTTCTTCCAGCGTCGGGCCGATGGTTCAGGCGAACCCCGCATTGGGCTCGGCGAGTCGGTCAATCAAGCCGAGTGGTCTCGCGATGGAGCGTGGTTGATCTACCGGACCGGACGGGTAGACGATCTGGATATCTTCGCTCAGCGGCTGCGTGATTCGCTGAAAGTGGCGGTTGCCGCGACACCCAACGTGAACGAGCACTCGGGCACGATATCACCCGATGGGAGATGGGTGGCGTTCGTATCGAACCGCTCAGGTGTCTGGGAGATCTATGTCCGACCCTTCCCGGAAACGAGCCGCGGTGAGTGGCAGGTTTCCTCGGGTGGCGGGACCGAGCCCCGATGGTCGCGCAGCGGTCGCGAGCTGTTCTACAAGCAGGGGGGGAGGCTCATGGCGGCCGAGGTCCGAGGGGACTCGATCCTCGTCGTTGGCAGTCGTGCTTCGCTCTTTCCGGTGGACATCTACTACAACTTCGTCTTCCATCCAACGTATGACGTCAGTCCCGACGATCGCGGGTTCGCGATGATCCGCCCGCTCTCGACATCGAACTCCTTCGACATCACCGTAGTCGAACACTGGACCCGGGAGCCCGGGCTAGCGCGTTAGTACACTGCCGTTTGTCAGCTACCCGCCAATCTGCTGCGCACTAGGCTCGGGAACGATCTCCATGTCCGTGAAGAGCGATGCACTACCGGACGGCCCCGTTTCGCCAGTTGGATACGGGCTGATGCTCTGCGGGAAGTAAAAGAAGTCGTCCGGATCGTACTTCTGCTTGACCCAGAGCAACGTATTGAACGCCTCCCCAAAAAACGCCCAGCGATAATCCGTCTGTGACCAGCGCGGATAGTCCTGGTTAGAGTGGCCGTTTAAATGGGGATGCCAAGCGTTCATCATTTCCGCCATGAAGATCTCCGCCTTCTGGTGCGTGGCGGGGTCGTTGTAGAACACATCCAGGAACCAGTTCGCATACACGTCCCGGTGAATGAACGCGTTGGTCTCAATCGGCAGCGCGTTGATGGCGCCACCGTACACCTCGAAGTTGCCGGTGGCCCAACCGGTGGTGTCCCGCTCGAACGTGGCGGTCAGTTCGGCCCACGCCGCTTCATCGAGCTTGGCGCCGAGGTATCCGCTGATCTTGTCCTCGAGTGCCGACGGAGGAAGGTCCGGAATGGGGTAAGGCTCGTTGAGGAGCTGCTCGTTCAGGGTGTAATAGTTCCCGGTCTGGTCCACCTCCAACTTCTTCGTGGCACCGGGAAGCTTGAGTAGCGGCTCAACGAGCTTCAGCCCGACGGCGCGAGAGCCGTGGAACGTTCCCCGAATCAGCAGACGTTTCTGCCCCTTGTGCGTCATCCAGGGGAGCTGGAAGCCCAACTCTGGTGGTGCGGCGTCGAGCATGTAGTCCCGCTGCAGGGTTTCGAGCACCTTGGCTGCGTGCTTCATGTCCCAGCTCAGCCCGAAACCCCACACCTGCCACAGCTCGTGCAGCTGGTAGGTGACCTCGAGCAGCACGCCAAAGTTGTTACCGGTCCCTCCGCACACGGCCCACAGGAGGTCCGGGTTGGTCTCCGCATTGGCCCGGACCAAGCGACCGTCTGCCAGCATCACCAGGACCTCGACGACGTTGTCGCAATTCATTCCGTATTGCCGGGACGTCCAGCCGTACCCGCCACCCATCATGTGCCCCGCCACCCCGACATCGGGGCACCCACCGCCGGGGGTGTGGAGCCGGAAGCTGTCCAGTGTCGAGTTGAGAACGCCCAAGGGAGTGCCGGCACCCACTCGCGCAAAGCCGTTCACCGGGTCGACCGCCACGTAGCGGATACGGCTCGTGTCGATCACCATCGCTTCGGTTTCGATGGAGAACCCCGCCGTGCTGTGCCCTCCGGAACGGCAGACGATGTGTAACCCGTGCTTGTGGGCGAAGGCCAGACAGTGCCAGACATCGGCAAAGACCTCGCAGTAGACGATGAGTGCGGGCCAGGCCTGGAAGACCGGGTTCGAGAGCTGCCGGGCCTTGTCGTAATCGGATGAAGACGGCAACACGATGGTCCCGAGAATGGCCTTTTGTAGCGCAGCGGCGTCCTTCGGCGAGAATCGCCCGTGAGGGATGGCCTCCGGTGAGAGTGCGCCAATGCGGGCGATCTCGCTCCGGCGGGAGATCATGCGAGGACTCGGGCGATGCGGCATGGTTTACCTCATAGAACAAATGTCACGGTGAACGACAAAGCCGGTCGAGATTGTCCCGCGGTAGAGGGAGTGTCAAGCGCGAGGAACTTGCGGACCGTTTGATCGCGGGCGAAGTTCTCACCCCTCTCACGTCAGGACACGAGAAGTGACTACCAGTCCGTACACGATCATCCCTCGCATCACCGTTCCCGATTTGCTGATCAAGTATCTCAAACTGGAGGGCGTCGATCACCTGTTCGGCATTCCAGGTGCGTCATTCGTCGACCTCCTCGAGGCGCTGAAGAACGATCGCGAGTCGATGACCTACGTCATTTGCAAGCACGAAACCGGCGCTGGGTTCATGGCCGATGGATACCACCGGGTCAGCAGACGGATGGGTGTCGTGCTCGTGACCTCTGGGCCCGGAGCCACCAATGCGTTGACCGGGGCGATGAACGCCGAGGCGAGCTTCTCCTCCATGATGGTGCTGACCGGGGAACAGCCGCAGGCGAAGGATGGCCTGGGGTGGGAGCAGGAGGGAGTGGATCTCACACTCGACGTCCGGCAGGTGTACAAGAGCGCGGTGCGCTACAGCGTGGAGGTGAACGCGGCGCCAGACTTTGACGTGCTGCTCCGCCAGGCGCTGCGTGATGCACAGGGGATCCCCGGTCAGGCGGTTCACCTGAGTTTGCCGCGCGACATCACGGGCGCGACGCTGACCGACGTCAGGTTTCCCACGAAGACGAGTCTTTACCGTTCCTCGATCGATTCGGCAGCGCCAGCGGACGTGCAGCGCGTGGGCGAGCTGCTGGTGGCCGCGAAACGCCCGATGATTCTGCTCGGTACCGGAAGTCGCGTGCCGCTCTCCCATCGTTTGGCCGAGTTTCTCGCCTTCGTGGAGCGACTCGGAGTTCCGGTGGGCACCACAGCGGATGCGAAAGGGCTCTTTCCCGAGAGTCACCTGCTGGCGCTCAGAAGCTGCGGCCATCCCCCATGCCAGTGGCCGGGCCTCTATTACACTCCTCCCAAAAACGCCAAGCATGCGGCGCCTTACGATTTCCTCTTGGTGCTGGGTTCGAGCATGGGAGATTTCGCGACCAACATCTGGGACCCGAAGATGGTGCCGGACGGTGCGTTCGTTCAGGTGGATGCCAGCCCGGGCGTCATCGGTCGCTCGATGCCGATCACCATGGGAGTGATGGCGGAGATTGGAGCATTTCTCGATGGGCTGTTTGCACTCGACTTGCCGATGGACGTGGAGGCCAAAGCCGAGCGGCTTGCGTACCTCGAATGGATGAAGGAGAACTATTCACCCTATGCAGACCCCAAAGCGCGGGAGTCGGATGCGACACCCATCCGTCCCGAGCGGGCGATGGCGATCGTGAGCGACATGCTGCCCCCGGGGAGCCACATCTTCCCGGATGCCGGGAACAGCTGCGGCTGGACTGCGCACTATCTCGAGATCGATCCTCCTACTCAGGTTCATGCAACTCTCGATGTGGGCGCGATGGGTTATGGCACCGCGGCGGTGGTGGGGGGGAAGCTCGCGGCACCGGACGCGACGTGTCTCTGCATTGGAGGCGACGGCAGCTTCATGATGCACGGCATGGAGGTGTCGACCGCGGCGCAGTACTCAGCGGGGGCGATCTGGCTCGTGTGGAGCGAGGACGACCTCAACATGGTGGCGCAGGGAATGAACTACCTGTTCCCCGACCCAGCTTGGAAGGACTACTACAAGCTAGGAAATCCCGACCTCGTCAAGGTGGCCGAGGGTCTCGGCGCCGCCGCGTACCTCGTCCGTTCACCGTCGGATCTCGAAGAGGCCCTAGAGTCGGCGATCCGCGGAGGACAAGAAGGCAAGCCGCAGGTGATCGTGGTCAAGGAAGATCCGAGTGCGATGCCTCCGTTTTATCCGAAACGAGCAGGGAAAACTTGACCTGGCGTTTCTTGCCGATCAGCGGCAACATCTGATCGACCGATCGTAAGGCGCCGTTCACCCACGCCTGATCGTCGGAGTAACTCTCACCACACGTGTAGACGTGGGGGAACGGGTTGGCCATGCGGGACCTGACCTCCACGTCGTTGACGCCAATCCGCCACTGGTGATCGCCGTCCCCAGCGGACGGCACACCCCAGCGGCGATACGTCGCGACGAGCGGTGCCGGAATCTCGCCTAATCCGAACATCTCCTTCATCTGCCTCGTCGCCTGTTCCACCACGAAGGTGGAGGCGCGCTCGGACCACGCGGGCACAGTTGGTCCGTTGGGCACTTCGTATGGCTCGCCGAGCTCCTGGAGTTGGGCCCAGTACTCGGTTCGGTAGTAATCGGTGTAGAGCGTGATGGAAGCGGGCCCATTGGGATCATTCCCCTTGGGATGCGAAAAGCAGTAGAACTGGGCCATGGGTAGGTCGGTGTATGATCCGCCGCTCTGGATGCCGGTCTTGGGCGTCCACCAGTTGTGGTCGTAGTACAGGTTGATCTTCCCCAGTTCCATGTCGGTCAACGAATCGACGTCTGCCATGAAGGTCTGGTCCCGGAACATTGGGACGAAGGGGATCAGCTCCCTGAGCGCGAGCTGGGTGACCGCGAAGATCACGTCGGTCGCGAGGAAACGCGTGACCTTCTCTTCTGGCCCCCGGGTCACGACCATCAGCCGGCCATCCCTTTCCTCCATGGTCACCACCTGATGCTCGAGATGAATGACCGCTCCCTTCTGCGTGATTTCCTCGCCGAGCTTGTCCGGCAAGGCGTGGTAGCCAGGGCCCAGGGTGTGGAACTTGGGGTGGACGAAGTCGACCAGCAGCTGCAACGCACAGCCGGCGTTGACCTCCTGATCGTACGGCGCGATGAACCCGCTCGACTGGTACAGCATCTCGATGCAATCGGGACTCAGGCCAAAGTCGGTGAGCATGGCCCAGAATCCCCACTTGTAGGTGGGAATCCCTTTGTAGGTGTACTTCATGCGAAAGTTCGTCCACTCATCCGGCGTGGGCTTCCAACGCTTCGGATCGATGTGGTTTTCCTCGAGTATCGCGTTCAGCAGATCTTGGAGAACCTTGCCGGGCTGGATGCCTTTGGCACTTTCGTTCAATGAGTACAACCTGCTCCAGATGGCGGGATCCCTCTTGGCGTCCCCCAGCGTGAAGCGCGTGCCGCGCAGGTAGTACAGGTTGTGGTCGTCTCCCATGGGGAAGGGAACGATGTCCTTCTTGAGATCAAGCTGCTCGAGCAACGCCATCAACTCTACCTGCGAATCCATGAAACGCATACCGCCTTCCTCCGTCTTGACGCGCGCTCCATCGATCAGGACATGATCGGTCTCGAGCCGGCCGCCCGTTCGCGGTAACCGTTCCAGGATGTGGATCGATCGTTTCGGCTCGTCCTGCAAGAGCCGCCATGCAGTGTAGAGGCCGGCGACGCCAGCTCCGACGATGGCGACATCGGTGACGATCGTATCGTGAGACGGAGACTGTTTTCCCATTGTGCGGACCTTAGTGAGTTGGTGATGGCGTCAGTTTGACAGGCGGTCCTCCCGGAATCGGGAGGCGTTTCCGCAACGTGCCTCGGGGAAACCGCGTGGTCAGCACGGTCAGGTAGAGGCGACCCTGGTGCAGTGCGATGCGGTCTGGCATCGAGAGCTGTAATTCCCCTTCGTGTTCCAACTGACCCGGTGGGGTCAGCGCCGCGACCACGGCTCCGGTCGCGAGTGAGTCCGGCACTCGATGGAGGCTAATGGCGAGTAGCTCCTCTGGCGGAATGCCGGTCACCGTGGTCCGGAAGCGCAGTGTCCCGGTCGGTGCATCGAACTCGATAGAGCTGAGAGCGACCATCGAGTCAGCCGTGATGCTTACCTCGATCTTGGCCGGTGGCGGCGCCGCCCGCAAGCGAAGCGCGGGGGTATAGAGCGGTGCGCGCCGAGGTTGTGCCAGCTGTTCCCAGGCGTAGGCGAGCGCGACCAATCGCGCGTCGGTCAGGGGCCCACCCAACAGCTCCATGCCAACAGGAACGCCGCTCTCCGAAATCCCTACCGGAATGCTGATGGCCGGAAAGCCCGAGTTCGCGCTCGCTTCACAATTCGGATCGTGCTGTGACGTCCCGATGCGGCCGGCTACCTGCCGAACCGTCGGGTAAGCCAACGCCTGCAACTCGTGTTCCGCCAGGATCTCGAGGAGCCGACGTTGAAGCGTGGCGCGCTGCGCCAGCGCGTGACGATAGGCGGAAGAGGTCGTGTCCGGGCTGGCGTTCAGGCTGTCATAGATCGGTCCCAACTCGGCCAGGTAGAGTCCCCTCTCGAGGATGTCCCCAAGGCTTTGGACGACCGCTCCCGAGTGACCCGTGAGATAGTGCCGCAGGTCATCGCGAAACTCGTACGCGATGACGCTCGCGCTCAGGGCCAGCTTCTCGACATCGGGAATCGAGATCTCCACCACCGTGGCTCCCGCTTGCTGCATCCGGCCGAGCGCTTTCTGCACCATCGCGGACACTTCGGCGTCGGAAGCGCGCGCCCCGAAGAACTCACGCAGCACGCCGATCCGCGCACCCTCGAGCGCCGTGGAGTCGAGTGCCGCGACGAACTGCGGTACCCGTTGGCCGCGCCACATCGCGGAAGCGGGATCGTTTGGGTCTAAACCCACCGTGGCGTCGAGCGCGATGGCCAGGTCGGTCACCGTGCGGGCCAGTGGCGCGGACACGTCCTGGCTGTGGCACAGCGGGATGATGCCTTGGATACTCGTTAAGCCTTTGGTAGGTCTGAGGCCGAACAAGCCGTTGAAGGCCGCAGGCACCCGGATCGAGCCACACGTGTCCGTTCCCCATCCGACGGCAACCATGCTTGCCGCGACCGCTGCAGCGGTACCGCCGCTCGACCCACCAGGATACCGCGTTGGATTGTAGGGATTCCGGGTTTGGCCCGTGATCGAGCTCAACGTCGTGAGACCCAGCGCGAACTCGTTCATGTTGGTCTTGCCGAGCAGAACGGTTCCGGCCGCGCGCAGCCGGCCCGCGACGAAGCCGTCGCGACCCGCAACGGCGCCTGCCAGGCTGATCGAGCCCGCGGTGGTGGGAATGTCCTCGGTGTCGTAGTTGTCCTTGAGAACGATCGGAATACCGTGGAGCGGGCCGCGGGGGCCTCGCATGCGGCGCTCCTGGTCGAGTGCTCGCGCCTCCACGATTGCATTGGAATTGAGCCGGATCATCGTGTTGAGCGCCGGGCCGTGCTGATCGTACGCGGCAATCCGACGCAGGTATGCCTCGACCAGTCCCTCGGATGTGATGCGTCCCTGCGCCATCGCTTCCTGAAGCTCGAGGATGCTCGCCTCCACCACGGAAAAGGGCGGTTCAGGATCCAGCGTGATTGGTGGTTGAGGATCCAGCTGCGTACGACAGGCCAGGCAGATCGTGAGCAGCACAATGATTTGGGGGAGGGAGTAGCGCATCGTGGAAACGTACGCGACCGAACGGTGTTGACCAGAGCGCCTCCGTCTGTAGAAGCGCGGTGTATCCAGTCGCGCGAGTGCGCTAGGCGCTAACGAACCAGTGGCGCTCCTGGCTCGCCGACCTTCGCAGCGTGAAGCGACCTGGGGGGGTGATCATTAGCGGCGCCGCTCTCGAATCTCGTAGCCTAACATCCGCTCGCCGTGAAACAGCGACTCACCCTCGAACTGCTTCCCCGCCAGCATCAGTGGCATCCACAGACGATCGTCCTCCCACATCTGATCGAACGGAATCTGGTCGAGCGGTGTCCACATAGGGGTTGCCTCGGCGGTCGCGGTTGGCTCACCATGGCAATCACTCGCCGTGAACACGTAGCAGAGAATCGAATGACCATCGGTAAACTGAAACCGGAGCACACCTGCTTCGCGAACGCCCGTAGGTGTCACACCCAGCTCTTCTTCCACCTCCCGCACGGCGCCCTCCAGTGCCGACTCGCCGTCGTCCAAACGGCCACCTGGACCGTTGATCTTGCCGGCACCGATGCCCCGCTTCTTGTGAATCAGGAGAATGGATCCATCGCGTACGACGAACAGCAACGTCGCTCGTTCACGCGGCTCCCAGGTGCTCCAGTCGACTTCGTGAAAACTCTCGTAGAGCGTGCCTTGAAAGAGGGTCATGAACCACTCGGCGTGCGTTTGGGTGTTTGGACGGAGGTAGTATACGAGGAGATCCTTTCGGTCTCCACCCTACCCGCACAATTCCTTGCGAGCGAAATTTGTACATCCAAATCATACCACGAGGGTACGGTATGCAGTCGCGTCGGCGTTCGGTTCCCGTTGCGCTTGTCGTTCTGTGTGCTCTGCTCGCGCCAATTCCCCTGCTGGCTCAAGGCCAGACGCTGAGACTCCGTGCTGTGTCGGTCAACGATCCCATGGTCAACAACATCGAAGCCTTCCGGATGCTGGTCCCAGCTGATTGGCAGGTCCAGGGAGGGGTGGTGTGGCGGATCGAGATGGCGAATCTCGCGTCGGTCATCATGCGCGTGTTCGCTCCCAACGGGTCCGCCATGCTCGAGACCTATCCCAACATTCCGTTCACCTGGGATCAGAATGGCATCTTTGGATTCCCACCCGGATCGATATACCTGGGGCAAATAGTGCACGCCCCAATCTGGGATGCAGCTGCCTATGTCCAGCAGATAATCCTGCCCCAGTTTCGTCGGGGCATCAACGCCCGCGTCGTGGCGCGGCAGGAGCTAGCGGACGTCGCCCAACAAACGGCCACGAATGTATACGAGCCGGGCCTCAACAAGCGCGTCCTCGCCGAGCGCGTCCGCGTGGAGTACGAGTACGGCGGGCAGTGGTACGAGGAAGACTTCTATCCCGTGCTGGTCTTTGCGCAGTCACCGATGATGCCGACCGGCGTCATCTGGATCACCGATCGCATGTTCTCGTTTCGTGCGGTGAAGGGAACGATCGACGCCCACGCCCCCTTGCTGCACAGCATCATCTCTTCGATCAGGGTGAACCCCACGTGGTTCGCACAGTACATGCGGGTCTTCGAGATGTGGCAACGGGGACAAATGGAGGCGATTCGATCCGCTGGCGAGCTGAGCCGGTACCTTGCTCGCACCAGTGACGAAATCAGCGCCGCGTACCAACAGGCGTGGGAGAATCAGCAACGATCGCAGGATCGCCTGTCACGCCAGTACAGCGAGTACATCCGCGGGGTCGAGACGTACAGTGATCCCTATGCGGGCCGTGATGTTCAGCTCCCATCCGGTTATACCAACTACTGGGTATCCGCAAACGGCGAGTACCTCTTGTCCAACCAGGCGGGATTCAATCCCAACGTCGGCTCCACCCAGAACTGGCAGCAAATGGGGAGGAGGCAGTGAGGAGTTAACGAGCAAAGCGGGAGGAGGGAGGAGGTGCTCCACACGCACACCATCATTTTCCGTCTTCCCCCGGTCTCTCGGAACTCCGAGTCCTGAGCGGGTTATCGCTAGAGTACCCTCCACTAACGACGACAAATGCTGCGGTTTCGGACACTTGGCCTGGTTGAGGTTCGCCGGTCTGACGGTGAGGTCTCCCATGAAGTGCGACTTCAGCCGAAACGCGTAGCGTTGCTTGCCTATCTGGCCGTTGGCACGCCACGCGGTCCCCAGCGACGCGATCGGTTGCTGGGGCTCTTTTGGCCAGATCACGACGAGTCCCGCGCGCGCAACGCGCTGCGACAGGCCCTCCATGGTCTGCGACAGCGGCTGGGGGAGAGCACGTTCCTCTCGGATAAGGAGGGGGCGGTAGGGTTGGCGCAAAACGAGCTGTGGTGCGATGCCGTTGCCTTCGATGACGCCGTGGCACATGGGAATCTCGAGGAAGCGGTTTCACTCTATGCCGGTCCCTTCCTACATGGCTTTTATCTGAGTGGCGCGTCGGAGTTCGAGCGGTGGGTAGAGCGGGAGCGGGAGCGTCTCGAGCGTCGCTACGGTGCGGCACTCGAGCAGCTCGCCATTGATGCGGAGGCTCGTTCCGACTTCCGCGCGGCTGCCGAGTGGTGGCGCCAGGCAGCGGAGCACGATCGATACAGTACCCACATCGCTGTGCACCGTATGCGAGCCTTGGCAGCGGCTGGTGACCGCGCGGGCGCCATCCGGCATGCGGAGCGCCACACAACCGCTTTACGGGAGGAGCTGGATGCGGAACCCGATCCGCAGGTGACGACCCTTGCCGAAGAGCTCCGCCGCCGGCCCTCGAGAAACGCGGCCGTCCGAATCGAGCCGGCGGCCGTTCCGCAGACAACACCTTCGGCCCCACCGTTTGCAAGTGAACCACCCGTCCTCCAGTCGCCGCAGCCTTGGTTCCGGCGTGCTAGCGTCTGGATGGGGAGCGCGGTTGCCGTCGTCCTCCTCCTGTTCGCCGTCCGGGTCGTCTCAACGGACAGCCGCTCACCCGCGGGTACTGATCCGCGGCTCGCTGTCCTGCCGTTCGAGAACCTCGGCGCACCAGAGTACGTCGTGGCCGGCGTAAGTGACGAGCTCACGGCACGCCTCGCAGGGGCCAGCGGGATCGCGATCATCTCCAGCAACAGCACGGGCCAGTATAGGGATACCGACAAGAGTCCAACGCTGATCGGCCAAGAGCTCGGTGCTCGGTTCATTCTTTTGGGATCGGTGAAACGGGAAGATCCTGGCGACAGCACGAGCGCGCTGCGGATCACTCCACGCCTCCTCAACGCTTCCGACGGAACGCACCTCTGGGCGGATGTCTACACCGCAAATCTCGGGAACCTGTTCGATGTCACATCCGAGATCGCCGGTGCCGTTGGAGAGCTGCTTGAAGTCGCGGCACTGCACCCGGAAGAGCTCGGACAGATTCCACGGCCCACGGCGATCTCCGAAGCGTTTGAGCTCTATCTGCGCGGACGCGATTACTATCGACGTCCCCAGAATGAGGTCAACCTGCGGGCGGCCCTCGAAATGTTTGAGCAGTCCGTGTTGGCGGATCCCCAGTTTGCGCTGGTATACGCCGCGTTGTCAGAGGTGCACGGCGATCTGTACTGGTTAGGCTTTGACCAGACCGAGGAACGATTACAGCTATCCCGCGCGGCAGTGGAAGAAGCGTTAAGCCTCGATCCCACGTTGCCTGAAGCGCACTCAGCACTCGGAACCTACCAGTACAGGTGTTGTCTCGATTTCGACGGTGCGTTGGCGCACTACGAGACGGCGCGGAGCTATCGACCAGGAATCGATCTTCACGCTCAAATCGGCGCGGTCATGCGGCAAGCGGGCCAGTGGAACCAAGCGCTGGCCAGTCTTCACCGTGCCGCCGAGTTGGATCCACGCTCTGGTCGCGTGCTGACGCTCCTTGGAGAGACGTATCTCTTGCTGCGCCGCTTCGACGAAGCCGAGCAGTACCTTCGGCGCGCGATCGCGCTCGACCCGCAATTGGCCGAGGCGTACGACGCGCTTGCGCAGGTATACCTGTTTGGGCTCGGCGATACGGACCAGGCGCTCGAGATCGTGCACAGTGCCGCTGGGAAGGTGGTGGGCGACATCGTCACCGAGCAGATGGTGCCGTTTTACCAGCGACGCTACCGCGACGCGCTCGACGGGCTTCTGCTAGGGATGACGCGAAGCCATACCCTGGCCTACGTCGTGGGGCGTGGTGCCAGTGTCAACGCGTACCTGTACATCGCGGACATGTATCGCTACCTGGGAGACTCGGTCCTGGCGCAGGTCTATTACGACTCCGCGCGAGTCGGGCTCGAGGAAAAGCTCGAGTCCCCACCGTCGCTCCCATCTGCCCACACGTCGCTGAAAAGCCGTCTCGGGCGCGCCTACGCGGGGTTGGGAATGGACACCGATGCCCTGCGGGAAGGGAGGGAGGCGCTCGAGCTCAGCCGGCGTGTCGGCGATGCCATCATGATCCCGGCGGCACTCCAGGATTTCGCCGTGATCCATGTGATGCTGCGTCATTCGGATGCCGCCCTGGATCTGCTGGAAGAATCCCTTTCCATGCCCTCGCTGCTCACCGTACCCCGGCTTCGCATCAGCCCCACCTGGGATAGCCTCCGCGACCATCCGCGATTTCGGGCGTTGGTGCCCGAGCTCACCCCAACGAACCCATTCGAGGCCGGCTAACGGACCCGATAACGGGGTTGATAACGGCTAGCCGATCGGCCGGATGACGGCCGCCGCTTAGCTTCTTCCCCAGATCGGCCCCTGCTCGATCTCAGTGAGCTGGCCGCCGATCTCGGCAGATCAGGACGTCGTGTCGGGCGACCAAAGCTCGCCAAGCTAGGTTCTCGTTCTGGGAGGGGACGAGCGAGCGCCCGCATTGCTCGGCCCGGCACCGTCCGGATCTCTTCGAGTCCCGCCGCTGACCGTTTTCTGACACATCGCTGATACGAACCCCATCCTGGTACCGCGCCCGCCGCGTATCCTTGGTGTGTACAATCGCAATCGGAGGATCTCGATGTCCGCGTTCCGCGTCACTTGGGCGGTCGTTCTCATCTGTGTCGTATGCGTTGCAGACGGCAACGCACAATTCCCTCCTGACTCTCTCAAGAACCTGAAGGTCCTGCCCGCTGATATCACACCGCGCGAGCTCATCGGCGTCATGCGGACGTTCGCCGGGGGTCTTGGTGTGCGGTGTCAGTTCTGTCACATAGGCGAAGAAGGGCAGCCCCTCGAAGAGTTCGATTTTGTCTCGGACGACAAGGAGACCAAACGGAAAGCGCGCGAGATGATCGAGATGGTCCGCGCGATCAACGAGACCCACCTTGCCAACCTGGATGGCAGGTCGGACCCGCCGATCATCGTTGGGTGTGAAACCTGTCACCGCGGCGTCTCGAAGCCAGAGCGGATCCAAGACATCCTCCTGGCCACCGTGAACCAGCACGGCACCGATTCCGCGATCGCCGAGTACCGCCAGCTACGGGAGGAGCATTACGGCGGGTTCGCCTATGACTTCAGCGAGCGAATGTTGATGCTCATGGGGAACGACCTCGTCCGGGGGGCAGACGGTTCCGGCGATCAGCAGCGACGGCTCGACGGCGCCGTCGCCATGTTGAGCCTGAATTTGGAGTTCTATCCCGAATCCGGGTTCACCCACTTCATCCTCGGCGAGGCCCACCGGCTGCGTGGCGATACGACCGACGCGATCGCGAGCTTCGAGCAGGCACTCGAGATCATGCCTGGCAACCAGCTCGCGGAGCAGCGCCTACACCAGCTGCGCGGCAACTAGGAGGACCGAAGGTTGGAAGACGGAAGCCCGGGAACTAGCCCACCCCTCATCGCCAACTAACGAGACATCGGCTTGCGGAAAGTAGTCTGACATCGTACTATATTTAGTACGATGTCAGACTATAATCGCGGTCTAGCAAACACGAGCAACCTTGGCTTCCTCTTGGCAATGGCCCTACAGCGTTGGAATGAAGTGCTTTACGAGGGATTCGTGGCAAGGGGCTACCCGGATATTCGCCCTAGCTACGGCTCCATTCTGCTCCCGCTCTTCGAAGAGGAGGGGCTCCAGATGGGGGAGCTGGCCGAGCGTGCGGGGCTCAGCAAGCAGACCATGACGACGCTGATTCGGGACATGAGGGAGAAGGGGCTCGTCCGCCGCGTTCGTGATCAGGACGATGCGCGGGTTTATCGGATCTATCTGTCAGGCAGGTCCCGCAAGTTCCGCGAGGTCGCCGAAGCGGTGCTCGCGGAGATGGAGAAGGACGTGGGGGAGCGGCTCACGGGGGCCGGGTCTGATCAGCTGCGCACGTCCCTGCGGGCGCTGCGCGACCTCGGCCGCACGAGCGCATCGCCCGGTGAACACCTACAGGAGGGGAGTCATGCAGTCCGACACGCAGACGATCTCGGTTGATCGTGACTGGCGCGCAGTGTACGACTTCGTTTCGCGACCCGAGAACCTACCAAGGTGGGCCATACACTTTTGTAGAGACATTCGACCGGCCGGCGACAGGTGGCTGGTCCACACGCCAGCTGGCCCTTTTCAAATGAAGGTGACGACCTCGCCCTCGTGTGGCGTCGTGGACTTTCACCTCTCGCCGACGCCAGGGGTCGAGCTCGTTGCAGCCTCCCGCGTGATTCCAAACGGGGAGCACGCGGAGCTGCTCTTCACCCAGTTTCGACCGCCGGAGATGACGGCCAGTCAGTTCGACGGGCAGGTGAGAGCGCTCCAAGAGGAGCTTCGCGTGCTGAAGTCTGTACTCGAGGGTTCGCAGGAGCCCTGAAGAAGTAGGCCCGCTCCGGATAAGCCGGAGCGGGCCTCGTTGTCCTTCGATGCTGCTCCCTATTTCTTCGGCTGACCCGGCTTCGGCTGAACCGCCGGCGAGCCAGGCTGGCTGCCCTTGGGCGCCTGTTGCGATGGGGTGTGCCCGACCTGCTGGCCCGGCTTCGGCTGTTGCTGGGCGGGCTTGGCCGGCTGCGGGCCGGGCTTCTGTGGTGTCTTCATACCTATCCTCCTTTGATTGTGATCTACCTCACAAAAAGACCGCCGGGCCAGACTGACGTCACTGACTCAGCGGTCGTAGTTGTATCGCTTTTCTCTTCGATCGCGCGTCGATGGGACGTCGCGCATCGCATCCACCCAGAGCATTCCACGATGAGCGGCGTTGTTTACCGCTCTGGACGCCAAGCGTTGCACGCTCCACCGCCGGCGCCTCACCTCGCACCCCTTCACGCCTCGCGTGCGGACGCCAATTGTAATGTGCCCGTAGTGGAAGTAAAGGGGGGGAGCCGGGCATTGACTTCCGCAAAGCCGCCCTTAGACTTCGCGCACTCTTTCAGAGGCCCGTGTCACTTCGGCACGGGCCGTGGAGTTTGAAGGCCGGGTCTATGTCCAGCCGCGAGCGCTGGGGCACCAGGGTCGGCTTGGTTCTGGCGATGGCGGGAAACGCCGTCGGTCTGGGCAACTTCCTGCGATTCCCCGCACAGGCAGCCCAGAACGGCGGCGGTTCGTTTCTAATTCCCTACCTCGTTTCCTTCCTTCTCATGGGTATCCCACTCCTGTGGGTGGAGTGGGCGATCGGCCGTCACGGCGGCCAGTTTGGTCACCATTCGGCGCCGGGCATGTTCGACCGGTTGGGCAAGTACCGATGGCTCAAATACGTCGGCGTGTTCGGGCTCTTTACCAATCTCACCGTCGCGGCCTACTACTGCTATATCGAGTCCTGGACGCTGTCCTACGTGTGGCATTCGGCAACCGGGACATTCAAAGACGTCGCGGCCGGCGAATTCTTCCCGCGGTATCTCGGCATGCAAGAGGACTCCGTTCTCGCCGTACCTCGCGAAGCGGTGTTCTGGTTTCTTCTGACACTCGGTCTCAACGTCTGGATTCTGTCACACGGGCTGCAAAAGGGCATCGAGATCGCGGCAAAGATCGGCATGCCGCTGCTGTTGTCGTTTGGCGCAATCCTCGCAATCCGCGGTCTCACACTCGGAACCCACGATCCGGGTGTCGTGCAGAGCCCCCTCGAAGGCCTGAACTTCGTCTGGCAACCGCAACCGGCCGGTTTGCTCGATCCCACGACATGGCTCGCGGCCGCTGGGCAAATCTTCTTCACGCTCTCCGTGGGAATGGGGTCGATCCACTGCTACGCCGCATATATAAAGCGCGAGCAGGACATCGCGCTCAACGCGGCGTCCGCCGGTTGGATGAACGAATTCGTCGAGGTCATTCTCGGCGGCTCGATTCTCATTCCGATCGCCACCGCGTACCTCGGCCTGCAGGCGGTGCAGGCGGCCACCGCCGGCGGCAGTGGGTTTGCCCTCGGCTTTCTGGCGCTCCCATCGCTGTTCAATCAGTGGGGGTGGTTTGCCCCGTTCGCGGGTGCGTTGTGGTTTGGGCTCCTGTTCTTTGCCGGGATTACCTCGTCGCTCGCCATGGGGCAACCGATTCTCGCGTTTTTGCAGGATGAGTTCGGCTACAAGCGGACCCGCGCCGCGTTCACGTTTGGCGCCACCACGCTCGTGCTGGGCTTTGTGTGTGTTTGGCTCTATCCGGGTGGGTCGTTCGACGAGTTCGATTTCTGGAGCGGCACCTTTTCTCTCGTCGTGTTCGCGTTGGGTGAGATCATCATCTTTGGTTGGATCTTTGGCATGGAGCGGGGATGGGCGGAGATCACACGCGGTGCCGACATTCAAGTGCCCACGCTGATCCGACCGGTCATCAAGTACGTCACCCCGGTGTTCATTCTGGTGGTCTTTGTCGGCGCGTTGATCAAGCCAGTGGGTCGATGGGGAGCAGCAGTGCGTTCGGTCTTCACGGGTGAGGGTTGGCCGCTGGCGCCCGACAGCGTGATAGGACGTGTGCTGCACGTGGGCGACCCGGAGTACTCATGGTTCGACGCGCAGGGCAACTTCACCAACGACTTCGTTCAGGACGCCACGCGCGGTTTGCTGTTGCTGGTATTCTTGGGATGCGCCTTCCTCGTGTGGAAAGCGTGGCGTCTCAAGGCGAGAGTAATCCTATGACGGGGTCGGCGTGGATCATGCTTCTCGGGACCTGGGCCGTCATTGGGTTCTTCACGGGGAAGTTCTTTCTCCGCGTGCTGCGCTCCCCAGTTCGGTCCGACGAGCCGGGACAACAGTGAGCGAGCCAAACACTCGCTTCCGCCAGTACACGCGATGAAGCTCCACACCAAGATCGTCATCGGACTGCTGACCGGTGCAGCGGCTGGTGCCCTTGCCAAGGCGTTCGCCGCGGACACAACGGGGCTCCGCCTCGTAAACGAATACGTCGCCGGACCCGCCGGCCAGATCTTCTTACGCCTCCTGCTCATGACGGTGATCCCCTTGGTCTTCGCGTCGGTGACCTTGGGGGTGGCCGGCATCGGTGACATCCGCAAGCTCGGACGAATCGGCGGCAAAACGCTCGGATACTTCCTGGTGTCCACGGCACTCTCCACGGTCGTCGGGCTCGCGCTGGTCAATGCGTTGGACCCTGGCGTGGCGATCGACGCCACCACGCGTCAGGCGCTCTTTGACACCTATCGCGGTGATGCTCAGGGGCTCCAGTCCGGCACCGGTGCCCGCTTTGGCATCAGCACATTCGTGAACATCGTACCCCGCAATCCCATCCAGGCGGCCGCCTCGATGGACATGCTAGGCGTCATTTTCTTTTCGGTCGTCTTTGGCGCCGCGCTCACGATGATCCCACAGGACCGTGCACGCCCGATGCTGCGGCTGATCGAGGTGCTGGGCGATGTCGTGATCAAGATCATCGACCTTGCGATGAAGCTCGCGCCCTATGGCGTGTTCGGCCTCATCTTCGTGGTGACCTCCCGGTTTGGCTGGAACATCCTCGAGCAGCTTGGCGTCTATGTGGCAATCGTCGTGGGAGGTCTGCTGCTACACGGTCTAGTGACTCTCTCTTTGCTGGTGTGGCTGCTCGGTGGCCATAACCCGATCAGCTTCTGGAAACGGGCACGGGCCAGCCTCGTGACCGCGTTTTCGACGAGCTCGAGCAACGCCACGTTACCGACGAACATCGCGGTCGCCGAGCGTCAGCTCGGCGTCCCGGCTCGGATCGCAGGGTTTGTGCTCCCTCTCGGGGCGACGATGAACATGAACGGCACGGCGCTCTACGAGGGAGTGACGGTGCTGTTCCTCGCACAGGTCTTTGGTGTGGATCTCTCGCTCGGTCAGCAGGTGGTCGTGGTGGTGCTCAGTGTGTTGACCGCGGTGGGTGCAGCAGGAGTTCCGGGTGGCTCGCTTCCGCTGATCATGGTGGTGCTCGCCGCGGTGGGCGTGCCACCGGAGGGGATCGCGATCATTCTCGGGGTCGACCGCATCTTGGACATGTGCCGCACCACGCTCAACGTCGCCGGCGATCTCACGGCCGCCGTCTTCGTTGCTCGCACGGAACCCGTGGCCGAACGGGACGCGTTGCTGGTCCCTTCGGCTCCCGCCGTCCGCCCGCTGGAAGAGCGAATCGGCTGACGCTCGCTGGGTTGACATCGGAGCCTCCCGCGAGTGCTTTCATGGAAGGATGAGCACGACGTCGTGGCGTATCCTCCGGTGGACCGTCCTTGCCGCCTTTGGGTTGGTAGCACTCCTGCTCGCCTTTATCCTCCTTACGTGGCCGGACGTCGAGCAACTCGCGTCGGTGCCTCCCCGCACGACCGCGTTCATCGAAATGGCGAAGGAGCGGCAGCGAGAGCGTGGCCAACCGGCCGAGGTCGCATGGCAATGGGTCCCCGATGCGGCGATATCACCTCACCTCAAACGTGCGGCGGTTGCGGCGGAGGACATGGAGTTCTTCTCGCACGCTGGGTTCTCGACGGCCGAGATCGGCGTGGCCATCAAAGAGGCGATTGCCGAGCGGAGCGCGCCTCGCGGTGCATCGACAATCACCCAGCAGCTCGCGAAGAATCTTTGGCTGTCCCCGTCGCGGAATCCGTTGCGCAAGCTGAAGGAGGCGGTACTCACTCGCCAGCTCGAACAACACCTGACCAAGTCGAGGATCCTCGAGATCTATCTGAATGTGGTGGAGTTTGGCCCGAGCGTTTATGGTGCTGAGGCGGCGGCGTGGCACTACTTCGGCAAGTCGGCTGTGCAGCTGACGGAGTATGAGGCGGCCATGCTCGCCGCGAGCCTGCCGCGTCCGTCGCAATGGAATCCAGCGCGTGATACGCCAAGTTACCGCCGGTATGTAGCGGAGATCGTGGGGAGGATGGAGCGGGCGGCGTTCCTCTGGCGGCATGTCGGCGGGTCGCCACCACCCAACATCGACCTCGACACCATCCGCCTTCCGGAAGAACTGCTCATGTCGCTCGACAGCCTGCCGCGAGACTCGCTGCCCCCGCTCAACGACCCGTTGCCGGCGGACTCTCTGCGCTGACTGTCAGATTTCGATAGCTGCCGCTACGGCATCGGTGAGCATACGCCCCATGGTCCACACGGCGCGATTCGTCGTCAGCGTGCGCTGGTTGACCTCGATTTCCAGCCCGCTGTACTTCGTGGCTGGGAATTCCTTTCGCAAGTATTTGGTGAATCCATCCGCTGTGCCGGTGTACGGCCAATTCATCTTCGTGGAGATGTTGGCCGCGATCAGCGCGTCGCGCAGCCGCTCCGCAAACACGCGCTCTTTTCTTCGCTTGGGATCGTACAGAATGCCCACGTCCGAGTCGCGCACTTCGCCCTTATACTTGGCCACGAAGGTGTGAATGCTGAGGTGCAGGCAGCTACCCTCCTCCTCGATCGCGTCGCGAATCGCCTGCTCGACGACCTCGCGGTAGGGCGTGTAGTACTTTTCAATGCGCTCATCGCGCTGCGTTTTCTTGAGGTTCTTATTCCCCGGAACGGCATAGCCAAAGAGCTCAGTGGGCATGAGCTGTTTGCTACGCGGACTGCGGTTGAGATCGACCAGCAGCCGCGAATACCGGCCTGCGAAGTGTGCGGCGCCAAGTCCGTGCGCCAGTATCGACGCCAGCTCGCGCGCGCCGGGATCCCAGGCGGCGTGCGAGCGCATCACGGCCGCGGAGGCCGGGCGTCTCACACCACGGGGAATGGCGTTGGACGCGTGCTCACAGGTGACGACGATTCGGTCGGACGCGAGCAGCCTTATTCGTCCCAGGTGACGTTGTCCTGAAGGCATGTCGCCAGCTCCTCGTAGATACCTGTAATCACCTCCCGTCGACGCCGCCCCGGTCGAGGGGCACGGCGCCGCACGGTACGGCGAATTCGCTCGGACAAGTTTCCACGGCTCACCCGGGCTTCGACGATCGGGAGGTAACGGCGCTCGGTCTTCGGCACCTCGTCAGCGGCCACGCTCAGGAGATGATCCAGCACGTGTCGTGCGGTCCGCGCGCGTTGCCGACGGACGCGGATATGAGGGGCCATCACGTTCGCGGCGAGGCCGTGACGGATCACGGCGTCGAGATCTGCCACGAGGACGCGGTGGTCCGGAAGCCGCGTGTCGCCATGGAGCGTCTGTTTCGTCATGTGACGTAACACCGAACGAATGAAGGCCGCGATGGCCACGTCCGCTTTGATACACTCTTGGGTGTCCAACACGCGGATCTCTATGGCATCTCGCATGAAGCGCATGATCGCTCCGCGCGAGTTCACCCATTCGTGTTGGATGATCTGACCGTCGACGACGTGATCCAACGCCCGATAAATGGGCTTCAAGATGCGCCGGCGGTACTCCCGGTACGAGTCCACGAACTCCGGCACGATCTGTCCGGTGATGGATGGGAACCGTCGCTGATTGACGCGGTAGAATGCCAGCCGGTTGTCCACGGCAGGCCCTAGCTTCCCCTCGAAGATCGGCGAGCTGGCCGCGAGGGCTGGGAGGTACGGGATCAGGCAGGCGATCGCGTTGTGCAACGCCATCGTCTCCCGCTCGGAGCCGAAGGGCAGGTTAACGTGCGTCGCCTGCACGTTGAGCCAACCGTGCTGGTGAATGTCGAAGATTCGCGCATACGTGCGATAGATGCGTTGTCCCGCCCGTGGCCACAGCCGCGTTTCGCTGGGATGCATGAACGGGTGCATGGCAGTGGGTAGCAAGCGCGCGCTGAACTGGTCGCGCAACACGCTGCTGAACTTCTTCAGGCCGGCGACGAGATGCCGCTCCGCGCGGGGGAGACTCCGCTCGGGCTGCATGGTCTTCAACTCGAAAACGTGTGCGGCGAGTTCGTTCGAGAACCCCGCCTCGCCCCATTCGATCTCCGATGTGGGACGTCCATGGATAACTCGAAACGCCGGTTCGACCAGTTGGCGCGGACGAAGCGCATCGTCGATGACCACGTACTCCATCTCGAGGCCCACCACCTCGAACAGCCGGTACGGCCGACCGAGGGTGGTCAGGAAACTCTCGACTCGGCCGTTTCTTGAATGCGGCGCAGCAACGCTGCGATGATCGCGTCGTAGATCCGATCCTTTTCGATGGCGTCTTCGTCACCCTCGACGAGGTTGGGGTTGTCGTTCACTTCGATGACCATGGGGCGGCCATCCACGTCTTTGATGTCGACCCCGTAGAGTCCGTTACCGATCAATACCGCCGCCTCCATCGCCAGTGCACGCACGGGTTCCGGGACCTCGCTGAGGGGAACCGCTTCGACACGTCCGTAACGGACCCGCCCTGTTTTCCACCGACCCACGATCTGCCAATGGTCCTTGACCATATGGTATTTGGCAGCAAACAGCAGCCGACCCTCGAGCACCCCGATACGCCAATCGAACCGCGTTGGCGTAAACTCCTGCGCGATCAGGAGCGGCGACTTGCGAAACATGTCTTGACACAACGCTTCGAGCTCACCGGGATCCGCGACCTTTTTCACGGCGTGGGAGAAAGTCCCATCCGGCAGCTTGATGATCATGGGAAAGCCGATCTCTCTTAGCTCGTCCGGTGTGGTTCGCTGGGTGATCATCTCGGTGCGGGGTGTCGCAATCCGGTTCTTCTCGAAGAGCTCGTGGAGAAAGACCTTGTTCGAGCATCGAATAATCGACTGCGTGTCGTCGATGACCGGAATACCAAGGCTTTCGGCGGTGTGGGCAAATGTGAAGGCATAGTGATTGACGCCGGTCACCGTGCGAATGAACAGTGCATCGTACTCCGCCAGCGACACGAGGTCTTCTTTGCCGATGACCTCAAATAAGGTATCCTGCTTCTCCGCGGCCCGTTCGAACCGTTCCAAGGTGCCTTCGTCCGATGGTGCAAAGGGATCGCGCTCGTCCCACAGGCAAGCGATCCGATACGGACGGCGAACGACCGGGCTTCGTGTCGCTCGACGCAAGCGTTCCTTGCTGAGCTCGGTGGCCAATAACTGCAGCTCCGCCGGACCGAGTTGGCCCAAGCTCGTGGGAAAGATCTGTCCCACCTGCCACGTGTCGTCTTCCGGTTCTCGATACATCCGCAGACGCAGCACCGGAACTGCATAGACCTTGAACACCGCCGCACACTGCCGGCGGAACCGCTCGTCGAGCGTTTTTCCGAGCACGGCAGTCGTCTCGGCGTACTGGTGAGCGCCGTGCTCGTATCGCACCGTGTCGCCTTCGATTTCCCGCGTGAGGGGAGCCCGCGTCCGCTGTTGGGTCTCCTCCGGATCCCGTTCTGGAAGGATTACCTTCGGTAACAGCCGCCGTCCGCCACGGACGATGCGATAATCGATGGTATCGATTCCCGCTTCTTCCAAGGCACGGAAATACACGAACGGATCGTGAATCGCCTCGATCACCGCCAGCGTCGGCAGAACCCGTTGGTGTCGGGCCTCGGCGAGCAGCGAGACGTAATAGCCCTTCGAGAGGTAGTCGTAGGAACGGCACAGGTTGACCACGGTCAACCCGTCGTCCAACGTGTCGCCACCTCCGGCGAAGTACTCATCGGCTGTGCGGCAGGGAATCCCCGCGAGGGCGGTCGGGAAGGGAAGATCCGTGACCACCATGTAGCGGAGGCGTTTGCGTCTCGCACCCTCCTCGCTCATCGGCGGCCCCGCTCTCCCACGACCAGCAAGTTGGCGTCGTAGGTGACGTCGCCAAGAAGGATAGCCGCAATCAGGCGCTCTGCGCCGACTGAATATCGGCCGCTCTTACTCATTGGCACCTTGGTAAAGGGATCTGCCACCACGAAGCGATCGCTCTTGGGGTAGTAGCCTGCGATGACGACGAAGTGGCCGGCAGGTTCACCTCCGACGTCATCGTACCGGTCGTCACGCTCGCGCTTTGTCCCGTACAGGTAGCTGGCGCTCAAACCCGTGAGGATCGGATCTCCGGCTTTCAAAATTCCCACGAGCAGTTTCTTGCTCGGCTCACGAAACGTCAGCCGCCCGCCCAGGTTCAAGTACCCGATAAATGCGGCGACCGCCCGCCGCTGCCGCTTCGACCGCACAGCCGTGTACCGCGCTTCGAGCTTCCGAATCAGCGCGCGACGAGACAAATGCCACCAGCTGGGATCGAAGATTCTCAGGCCAAAGGGATAGATGGCCGGGCGAAAGCCATTTTTGAGCGCGCTGATTCCCAGATTCACTGCCAACGTGCCACCGTCCGGATTCCGTGGCGTCTCCGCGATGATATCGTCGAGATCCTTCTCGTACCCGTAATAGCTATAAACCTTCGCGAGACAAGTCGGCCCACAGGTAACATCGTCCGGCTGTTCGAAACGCGGAATTCGGAGAAGAATGGGCTTCACGATGGCGAGGCGATCACGCCATCCAAACCTTTTCCTCGATCAGCTGCCGACAGATGTCCGAGGCCGTCCGCCCCGCGGCCTCGGCGGCAAAGCTGACCACGACCCGGTGCCGCAACACCGACAACGCGACGTCAGCCACGTCGTCCAAGTCGGCCATGGGCCGCCCATCGAGCGCCGCTCGCGCCTTGGCTCCCAACACCAGGTACTGGGATGCTCGCGGTCCCGCTCCCCAGCTGACGTACTCCTTAATGAATGTCGGAGCCTCTGCTTCGGCTGGCCGGGTCATTCGAGCGAGTGCCACGGCCGCCCTGACGATGGGCCGGGGTGCCGGAATACGCCGCACGAGATGTTGTATCTGTTGGATTTCCTTGGACTCGAGCACGGCGTGCACGGGATGCTCCTCGTCGCTCGTCGTCTCTTCGACAATCCGTTCCTCATCGTCGCGGCTAGGATACTGCACACGGAGCTCGAACATGAAACGGTCGAGCTGCGCCTCCGGAAGCGGATACGTTCCCTCTTGCTCGATTGGGTTTTGCGTGGCCAAGACGAAGAACGGCTCCGGCAGGTGAAACGTCTGTCCGGCAGCGGTCACGTCGTGCTCCTGCATGGCCTGGAGCAACGCGGCTTGTGTCTTGGGTGGAGCGCGGTTGATCTCATCCGCCAAGACGACGTTTGCAAACACGGGGCCGTGGACGAACCGAAATGCGCGCTTTCCGGTCGTGCGATCTTCTTCGATGATCTCGGTCCCGGTGATGTCGCTCGGCATGAGATCGGGCGTGAACTGGATCCGCGCGAACTTGAGCCGGAGCGCCTCTGCCACGGTCGATACCATCAGCGTTTTCGCCAGGCCCGGCACGCCGACGAGCAACGCGTGCCCACCGGAGACGATCGCGGTGAGGATCCCATCGAGCACCTCGCTCTGGCCAACGATACGGTGGCGGATCTGCTCGAGGAGCTGCGCCTTGGCACCGGCGAGGCGCCTCAATAGCTGGACATCGCGATCTTCAACCCTTGCGGGGTCTGCCTGCACGCTAGCCTCCCACTTGTCAGAGCGGACCCTGACGAGACGTAGGTATTGGGGTGGAGCCCGACGCCCACGCGCGGTTCTTGGTTCCGCTGAATCTATGACGGGAGCGCGTCGATTCCTAGCGCCAACCCCTGGCCGGACGCCAGGTTAGGGTTGCTTGCGAAATTTTTCACAAGGGGTACATTTCGGTCGCCTATGGAGCCGGAGCCCACCCCGGCCCGCGATGTCGGGGTCGGATACACACATGTCGCGCTCGGCTGCACGTTTGCCGGCGGCATCGTCCTCTTCCTGGCGGCCGGCTGGTTCCTCGATCGGTGGCTTGGGGTCACACCCCTCTTTACGATTATTGGAACACTGGTCGGTGCAACCCTGAGTTTCGTATGGGTTTACCTGAAACTTCGGGCGGAGACCGAAGCGGATCGACGCCGGCGAGCGGCCAAGCGATGAGCCGGATGGTTGCTTGGGGCGTCGGGCTCACCGTGCTCGTGACCGCCGTCCTATGGCTGGCGTGGGGCAGAGCAGCGGTCCTGCCAGGAGTGACGTTTGGTCTCCTGGCAACGGCTATACAGGCTGTCGCGTTGCGAGTGGTCATGCCGGCGCTGGCACAGCCATTTGGGAAGCTCATGGCGCGCTGGGGAATCGGTATGGGCTTGCGTTTGGGAGGGGTGGTCGTGTTCGCGCTCGCTTCTGCCATTGCGCGCGATGATTTTCCGCCGTTGCCCACGGCATTCGGCTACCTGGGCGTACTCTTGCCTCTGCTCGTGATGGAGACTCGGTATCTACGATGAGGGCGCTGTCGGAAGTTGCCCAAGAAGAGGGCCCCAACATCGGTGACGTGGTCTTACACCATACCGCCGATGCCTATGCATTCGGGATCGAGACCGGGATTCCCGCTATCGATCATTATCTCTCGCTGCACTGGGGCAAGTTCCTTCCGGATATCCACCTCGGGCCACTGACGATCAATCTCACACCAACAAAGCACGTGGTGTTTCTGTTCATCACGGCGGCACTCGTCTTTTTCACGATGTGGTGGACCGGCAGGCGACTCGAGCAGCAACGTGCGGGTGAGAAGGCACCAAGTGGCGTGGCGAACGCTCTGGAAGCCATTGTGCTGTTTGTCCGCAACGACATCGCCATTGCGAATATCGGTCACGATGGGGCGCGGTTCGCACCCTACATCATGACCCTCTTTTTTTTCATTCTCTACGCCAATCTGCTGGGGCTGATCCCCCATGGTGCCACGGCCACCGGCAACATAGCGGTGACGGGAGCCCTAGCAGTCACAGCGTTCTTCGTTATCGAGATAAGTGGTCTGATGAAGCTGGGCCCAGGTGGGTACCTGCGTACCATCTTTCCACGGGTGCCCGGCATGTCAGGCGCGGGAGCCGCTGCCATTTCGCTTGCCATGGCGCCCATCGAAGTCGTCGGCAAGTTCGTCAAGCCGTTCGCGTTGGCCGTACGATTGTTTGGCAACATGACAGCCGGGCACTTCGTGATTCTGTCGCTGCTGGGGCTGATTTTTCTGTTCGGTCATCTGGACGGTTGGAATTGGGGCATCGGTTTCCTGACGGCAGGGCTTATCCTCGGCATCATGATGCTCGAGATCTTCGTCGCGTTTTTGCAAGCGTACGTGTTCGCCTTGCTCACGGCGGTCTTCATAGGGCTGATGCAGCACGAGCATTGATCTTGTCAATCGGCTGACGGAGGCGCGGTCCTCCGCAGCACGCAGTGGCAGTTCGGTGGCCGTCTCAGCGTTCCGATGCGGCTGCCGCTCGTACCCAGCCGGGCGGCTGGGAAAACTCGCTGGTCCAATGGACCGTTGGCGGGTCGCCGCGGAGGCTTTCGTTCGGGAGAAGCGGAGGCCGATGCGGGGAACGCGCAGCAACTGGAATCTCCCATAACGATGAGGAACCCAACTCATGTTACAGGTTCTGGCAACGTTACAGGCTACCGCTGAGTTGACGGCGGAAGCCGCCAAGAACATGAACTCGCTGCTCGGTGCTGGTCTCGGCATCGGGCTCGCCATCATCGGCGCCGGAATCGGACTGGGACGCATTGGCGGTCAGGCGGCCGAGGCGATCGCCCGCCAGCCTGAAGCCGGTGCGGACATTCGCGGCATTGCGATCTTGATCGCGGTGCTGTTGGAAGGCGCGACGATCATCGCGCTCGTGTTCGCACTGCTCTTCAAGCTGATTGAATAGTGACGGTGTCTACGATGCACGCGGCTTTGCTGATGTTTCAGGAGGAGGCTCACGGTGCGGCCGAGGGGTTCAGCTCGCCGTTCGAGGTGAACTTTGGCCTGTTCTTTTGGACGTGGGTCGTCTTCATTTTGCTGTTCCTCGTGCTCAAGCGCTTCGCGTGGCCTCCAATCGTTCGCGCCACCGAAGAGCGGGAGCGGCGCATAGCGCGTCAGCTGGAGGAGTCGGACAAGATGAACGCCGAGGCCAAGGCGGCCTTGGGGGAGCACCGTTCTCTGCTCGCCAAGGCCAAGGATGAGGCCCAGGGGCTCATCAACGAGGCGAAGACGCTTGCACAACGCGAGCGCGAACAGCTGTTGTCCAAGACGCGTGAAGAGCAAGATCAGATCCTCGAGCGTGCCAAGCGAGAGATCTCTGCGGAGCGCGAACGTGCTGTGGCGGAGCTCCGCAAAGAGGCGGTGGACCTTTCACTCGCGGCAGCTTCCAAGCTGATCCAGCAGAGGCTCGATAGCGACGCCGACCGGCGGATCGTGGAGGACTACCTCGGTTCGCTCGGGAGGGGCGGGTGAGAGAGTCAACGATCGCGCGCAACTACGCCGAGGCGTTGTTCGATCTGGGCGAGCGCACGGGCGAGACCGAGCACTTTCAGGCGCTGATGGACGGTCTCGCCCAAGCGATCCTGGTGGATCCGCAGATTCGTGCGATGCTCGACTCGCCGCGGGTGCCGAAGCCCACAAAGCAGGAGATCTTCCGACGGGCGCTCGAGGACCGAGCGCCGGAAGGGTTCGTCCGCTTCCTTGGCGCCGTGGTCAAACGCGGGCGACAAGCGTTGCTTCCGGCCATTGCCGAGCAGTTTTCGGGACTAGTAGATGAGAAGTTCAATCGGGTGCACGCAGGTGTCACCGTGGCACGTGAACCCGATCACGAGCTACAAGAAGTGATCCGTCAGCGTCTTTCCGCGGTTATTGGAAAAGAGATCCTCCCGCACTTCCGCACGGATCCCTCGATCTTGGGCGGCGTCATCGTTCGAGTGGGGGATCGGATTATGGATGGGTCGGTACGCCGGAAGCTGGTCAGTCTGCGGCAGCGAATGCTCTAGCAACGCGGTCCGCTACTCCACGTTCTGCACGGCACGATCCATTTCTGTTGGAAGTTCCCCCGCCACTTCGACACGGTTCCTCCCGAGCTGCTTCGCCCGATACAACGCGTGGTCGGCCGCCGCAACCGGCACCGGCGACGCAGGATCGGGGATGACGGACGCCACACCAACGCTGATCGTGACCACGTTCTGTACCGGAGACGCAGCGTGCGGGAGTCGTAGCCCCGCAACTCGACGCCGGAGGCTCTCGGCTACGGCGGTTGCCCCAGCCAGATCCGTGTCGGGCAAGATGATGGCGAACTCCTCGCCGCCGTAACGCGCGACGAAGTCACCGGGCCGGCTCACGGAGTTGCGGAGCCGCTGCGCCAACTGTGTGAGACAGTCGTCGCCCCGCTGGTGACCGTAATGGTCGTTGTACTCCTTGAAGTGATCGATGTCGATCATCAAGATCGCGATTGGCGACGAATGGCGCTGGGCTCTGCGCCACTCCAGTTGAAAGCGTTCCTCGAACGCGCGGCGGTTTGGGATCGAGGTGAGGCCGTCCAGAAAGGAGAGGCGTTTGAGCTGCGCGTTGGCTTCTTCCAGAAGCCGTGCTTCTCGGCGAATGTGCTTGACCATCGGCTCGAAGATGAAAGCACCAACCAACACCAGTGCGGCAAGCAGTGCTACCAACAACGCCAAACCCACGATCCGCGCCCGCTCCAGACTCGATTCGTGCTCGGCGACCAGCGTGTCCACGGAAAGGTCCTGCAAAGACGCCATCTGAGCCGCTGCTGCGGCAAGCTCTCGCAATGTTTCGTCTCTTGCCGAGACCGGTTCGTCGCTTTGGACGTACTCCCGCAACGAATCGATGTAGGTGTGAAGCCGCTCGTCGAGCTGTCCGGGGGAGGAAAAGTAAATGCCCATGACGCGGCTGTCTGGGGCGACCGTGACCGTCGTGTCATCAGCAGCGTGGAGCAGCAATTGGTGCGAGCTTTCCAAATCGTCGAGCGTCAGCTCGATGAGAACCGCGAGTGAGTCGCGCTCGCGGGTGGTGGTAGCCACAGACATCTGCTGCAACAACACGATGGATCGCTGGAGGCGCATGCGCTGGCGTCCGACGCTGTTGATCAGCGCCGCCTGATCGGCCTCGGCGCGCTGGAGCTCGTATTCAGCGAGATGTTTGGCAACGGCTAGAGCCCCGACGATCAGCAGGGCGATCATATACCGTCGGGTGAGAGCCTCCAATGAAGCGCCGCCACTCGTGATATGGCGGTCGGGCGCAAGCTGGGATCGCACGTGTTTGGGGTGAGTTTCCCCAATATCATGTGCGGTACGGAGATGCGCCAGCAAGCGGCCTGGCCACGAGGACCGCCGCTGCTCAGAAGTCGACCGTAGGAGCTTGGCGCGCGGCCTCGCTTTCGACTTCAAAATACGTTCGCGAGTCGGCGCCGACGACCTTCGCGGTCAAGACCTGTGGGAAACGCCGGATATAGGCGTTGTACGTCTGGACGGCCGCGTTGTAGTCCCGACGGGCCGTCGCGATCCGGTTTTCGGTCCCTTCGAGCTGGTCTTGCAGCATGCGGAAGTTCTCGTTCGATCGCAGCTCAGGATAGTTCTCCACGATCACGAGGAGCCGGCTCAGGGCCGATGTCAGCCCTTCGTTCGCCGCGGCCATTTGTCCGACATCACCCGACTGAATCGCGCCACCCAGCCGAGCTCTCGCCTCGGTCACCTGCCCAATCACCTCACGCTCCTGTGCTGCGAACCCCTTCACGGTTTCCACCAGATTGGGTATCAGGTCGTACCTTCGCTGTAGCTGGACTTCGATTTGGCTCTCGTAACCGTTGACCTGTTCATCGAGAGTTTGGATACGATTGTATCCACATCCGCTTGCCAGTGTTGTCACGGCGAGTAGTGCCATAGCTCGTCGCATGAAAATCTCCACAGTCATGGTGAGAATACGTGTCTCAGATTAACCATCATCGATCTCGGCTGCCGCATTGACATAGTGCGTGACCGCTTCGATCGCCGCTACGTAGTGCACCGCAATGGGATCGTACGGAGCGAGCCGCGGTGCTTTCCGACGGGTGAGCTTCGCGAGGGCCCAGTCAAACGCGGCGGCATCGAACCCCGTGAGCTCCGCGGTCGAGTGCATGACGTCAGCCGCCGTTGCTGGGGGTGTCGTACCCCGCAATCGCAACAGGGCGCGGAACAAGATCAAGAACGTCAGCGCAGACGCACCGATCAGATTCGTCAGCGCTTGCGCATCTGCTTCGACGGCCGCGAACTCAGCTCGGAGCTGAAGGAGCTTTCCACGCAACTCACGCTCGAGCTCCTGACGCAAATCCCGCAGTGTCGTTGTGAGCCCGGTGAACGGGTCCTCGCCGTGCACCAGTCGGTGGGCTTCGCGCATGTCCTCGATTTCAATGGGAAAGACATCCGTGGAATCCCGCCACTCAGTCTCGGAAAAAATGAGTGGCGCCGGATTCCCGGCACGCACCCAGTCCGCTATGACCTTGCTGACCGGTCGGAGCGCGGCAGGCGCCGCATCTCGCAGGATGATCAAAAGGTTCAGCGGCAGATCGCCGTGAGGCAGTTCTCCGCGTACCGCCTCGCCGTATTGCGCCATGGCCAATACGTTGGGGCCCAGTATTCGCTCGAGTTGGGCGGCGAACTCGTTCACTCGAGCTGTATTGTCGCGTGCCATCTAAAATCTCCCTCCGGCGCCACCACCTCCAAACCCACCGCCGCCGCCGAACCCTCCGAAACCGCCGCCACCAAACCCACCACCGCCCCATCCACCACCCCAACCGCCTCCGCGCCGCCCACCGCCCATCAACGTGCCCAGAAGCATCCACGCCAGCGCGTTGTCGTGGTAGCGGCGACGTCGCCGGCCACGGCCACCGCCGCCACCGCCTGCCAGCAGCGCGAGAATCACGATGACCAGAATCAGCGCAACCACGGCCGAGCCACCCCCCGAGCCCCGTCCACCGACGTCAGGCACCCGCACGGCGGGGCGGCCGGTGAGTTCAAAAGCAAACTCCTCGGCGTAAGCTTGCGCGAGCAGCCACACGCCGGCCACGAGTCCCGCTGCGTAACTGTCGTTCTCAACGGCTACCTGTCCGATGGCATCGCGGATCCGCCCCGCGCGGGCATCCGGTATGAATCCCTCGGCCCCGTAACCGGTTGCGATGAACAGGTCGGCACTGCCGTCGCCCGGTCGCTCACCAGGTTTCAGCAGCACGATGACTCCGGCGTTCCGTGCGCGGTCTCCCGGCCCCCCACGCGCTCCCACTCCCCACTGCCTGCCAATCTCCGTGGCAACATCGACTGGCGCCCGACCGTCGAGATCGGCTAAGGTGACCACAACGATCTCCCCGCCTGACTTTTGTCGAACTTCTTCGATCACTGCTTCCATCGCGCGGCCTGACTCCGGATCGACGATCCCGGCAAAGTCGTTGACGAATCCAACGGGTGCGGGAATCTGAAGCTGGGCGACGATCGCAAGTAAGAACAACGGCATGGCGGTGGGGATATTAACCGGTGAAGAGCTGTTAAACGACCAGTCGCACTCGCTGGGCAGCACGCGTGTCGAGTCGGGTGAGACCCAACTCTCGCGCAATCGAGAGAGCGTCTGCAAACTCCTCTCGAGCCAACTGGCGATTGATCTCCGGATAGTGCGATGCATCCACCCGACCCGCGGGGTAGTACTGGTCCATGATGTTGACGTACGTATCTGGTCCGAGATTGGTTGCAATCCACTCGAGAATCGCCCGCGTCTCGTCGAGGCACCCCGGCATGACCAAATGCCGCACCAGCAGCCCACGAACCGCTAACCCATCTGCGCCGAGCACCAACGGACCCACCTGGTCATGCATCCGCTGGATGGCGGCACGAGCCGCATCCGGATAGTCCGCGGCCTTCATGTACGTCTTGCTTCTCGCGATTGACCAGTATTTGAAGTCCGGCATGTAGATGTCGACGAGGCCGTCGAGCAGCTCGATGCTCTCGAGCGCGTCGTAGGCACTCGTGTTGTAAACCACTGGTAAGCGAAGACCCCGCCCCACGGCGACCGCCAGTGCCTCAATGACCTGCGGGACCACGTGTTCGGGCGTGACGAAGTTGATGTTGTGACACCCCTCGTGCTGGAGTGAGAGCATCATCCCGGCCATTTCATCTGGGGGAGAACCCGTGACCGCTGCTCCCGGACGCACCGCTTGGCTGATATCGAAGTTCTGGCAAAAGACGCATCGCAGGTTGCAGTGCGAGAAGAAGATCGTGCCCGAACCGTGCCAACCTCGCAGGCAATCCTCTTCACCGAAGTGAGCGAAGTAGCTGCCGACGACGGCGTAGCGGCCGGTTTTGCAAGCGGCCCAGCGGTCCTCCAGCCGATTCACACCGCAATCACGAGGGCACGCGCGACAATCGACGAGCGATGACAGGGCCCGCTCGACACGTTCCGTCCATTCGCTACGTGAGAGGTAGCTGTACGCGGGCCGGTAGGATGGGGTTGGCGTGAGCCCTCCGCGAATCGACATTTGCTACGAAAGATAATCGGACCGGTGGATGCCTTACGTCTATCACCTCGCCCTCCTCGCTGCCGAGACGACTCTGGTCTCGGGGGTTTTGTTGCTGCTGTACCATCTTCGCGGCCGCTTGGGTCTCATACCCTTAGCGGTCGCGGTTGGGACCTTCCAGTACCTCCAGGTCGTTCTTGCACTCTCCGTCTACGTCGAGATCGCGCCGGGCATCTCGGTCAGCCCGGGCTCCAGCGTGCTGTTCACCGCCGGCCTCTTTGCCGTGTTGCTGATCTACATCGAGGAGGACGCTCTCGAGGCTCGCAAGCTCATCTATGGACTGTTGCTGGCCAATGTCGCGTTGAGTCTGCTCTCGCTCCTGGTTGGGTTACACATCGCCGCTCCGGGCGCGGCCAATCCCTACGCGCTTCCCAGAGAGCTCTTTCTCCAGAATCCCCGGATCATGATGGTGGGGACGGTAGTGCTGTTCATCGACGTTGTCGCCGTCATCTTGGTCTTCGAGGCGGTGAGCCGCGTGATCACCCGTCCGTTGGCCGCCCGGCTCTTCGTGAGCATGGTGCTGGTCTTGGCCTTGGATACGGTTTTGTTCACAACCGGCGCCTTTTTGGGCCAGCCCGGCTTTGGTGACATGCTGTTGTCCGGGTTCGTTGGAAAGGCAATCGCGGCTGCGCTCTACACCGGGTTCCTCACATTCTACATCCACTATATCGAGCCCCCATCCGAGGATCATCAGGGTGAGGTGGGAGTGATGGACGTGTTTGGCGCCCTCACGTACCGCCAGCGATACGAGCGCGCCCTGCAACAGGCGATTCGTGATTCACTCACCGGTCTATTCAACCGGCGATACCTCGACAGCTATCTGAAGACCGAGTTGGAGCGAGCGCATCGTTATGAGACCCCAACGAGCTTGCTGTTGATCGACGCCGATCGGTTCAAGGCCATCAACGACCAATGGGGACATCAGGAAGGAGATCGCGCCATCCAATTCCTCGCCAAGGTGCTCCAGGAATCGGTACGCGGCGCCGATGTGGTGGCCCGCTTCGGCGGCGAAGAGTTCGCTGCCGTCTTGCCACACACCGACCGCCCGTCGGCGCGCCTGCTGGCCGAACGCATCCGCGATCGCCTCGCCGCTGCGTGCAAGAGGTCAGAGGCATCCTGGACGCCCATGACGGTCACGATCGGGCTCGCAACCTTTCCCGATGACGCCACGGACATTGACGCATTGGTGCACGCGGCCGACCAGCGTCTCTACGCTGGGAAAGCAGCGGGTCGGGACCGGGTCGTGGCAGCCAGCGCGCCGATAAAGCAGTGAGCGCGGTCAGCTACGCAGTAGCGGGCGGATTGCGGTAACAGCCCGCATACCGAGGAAGCCCATCACGACGATGCCGCTCGACCGCCAGAGGTTACAGCAATCGTATTCGTGCTCCGTGGTGCCGATTGGGTACGAAACGCGTTTGCTCCCCGGGTCTCGGCTCCGCTAGCTTACGGCCGTCGCTCCGTGTGCGCCGGCGAGAGGAGAGCAATGGCGAGGGAGGGCAGCAACCATTTTTTGACCGGAGACGGGGGAGACCGCCGAGCGTTCTTTCGGGAAACGGTCGGGCGGCTGGCGCAGGAGGTGGCGCGCCGTACCGAACGACGGGTGGCGCCAAAGGTCTACTTCCGGCCGCCCGGGGCGCTGGATGAGCTACCGTTCTTGGCGGCGTGTACTCGGTGCGGAGACTGCATCTCAGTTTGTCCGCCGGCAGCCATCGTCAAAGCTCCGACAGGTGCTGGCTTCGCGGTGGGGACCCCGATCATCGATCCCACGGTGCAGCCGTGCACCGTTTGCCCTGATATGCCGTGCGCCGCGGCGTGCCCCACCGGTGCGTTACAGGTTCCGCCTGAACGGTGGCAGGGGTATCGACTCGCTACGCTGGAGCTCGTGCCGGAGCGCTGTATCGCGTTCGACGGTGTTGAATGCGGCGTCTGTGCGCGGGCATGCCCGCTGGGAGAAGAGGCCCTCACCCTGGACGCGCAAGGACGCCCGGTCATTATCGCCGAAGGCTGTGTGGGCTGCGGTGTCTGTGTGAAGGCATGTGTTACGAGCCCCCCATCGTTAAAGCTTCACCTGGAGATGGCGGGCTAGGCAGGAGAGGCAGAAGATGACACGTGAGATTGCGAGCGTGCCGTACCGAGTGGAGAAGCCGTGGGGTCATGAGCTCATTTGGGCTCTCACGGATCGCTACGTCGGGAAGATTCTCCACATTGAAGCAGGTCACCTGTTGAGCTTGCAGTACCACGAGCGGAAGGACGAGACTATTCATGTGCTCAGAGGCAAAATCATCTTTCGGGTCAAGGAGAACGACGAGTTAGTCGAGCGGACGATGCGAGAGGGCGAGAGCTATCATGTCCGGCCGCTCACGGTGCATCAGATGGAAGCCATTGAAACGAGTGACCTCCTCGAAGTATCGACGCCGGAGATCGAGGACGTCGTGAGACTGGAGGATCGCTATGGTCGGGTGTAGCCGATGAAGGTCATTCTTCCCGTCGCGGGCAAAGGCACGCGTCTCCTACCGATCACCAAACATGTCCCCAAGCCTCTCATCCGAGTGGCCGGCCGACCGGTGCTCGATTACGTCATCGACAAGCTCGCTGGGTTGAATGTCGAGGAGCTCATTTTCATTACGGGGCACTTGAAGGACAAGGTCGAGGCATACGTTCGACGCGCCTACGATCTCCCGGCCCGTTTTGTCGAACAAGCTGTGCAGGATGGGACGGCCGGGGCCGTAAACCTTGCGCGCCCCTACGTGGACGGGCCCGTGCTCATCGTGTTCGTTGATACCGTATTCGACGCCGATCTCTCCATCATCACGCATAGCAAGGCTGATGGGATCATCTGGGTCAAAGAGGTCGAGGACTATCAGCGATTTGGTGTCGTGGTCACCGACCGAGGCGGCTATATGGAGCGGATCGTCGAGAAACCCGCCCAACCGATCTCACGACTCGCCAACATCGGGCTCTACTACATCAGCGACTGGGAGTCGCTCTATCAGGGAATCGATTGGGCGCTGACGCGCCCCAAGCTGAAGGGCGAGTGGTTTCTCACGGACGCGTTCCAGTACATGATTGACCACGGCAAGAAACTGCTGACCGCAGAGGTCGCAGGTTGGTACGATTGCGGAAAAGTCGAGACGGTCCTTTCCACCAACAGGCACTTGCTCGACACTGGTCACGCCAAACGCCCATCAACGGATGGCGACGTCACGATCATCGACCCGGTGTACGTGGCTTCCGGGGTGACACTTCGCTCGTCGACGATTGGTCCTAATGTGTCGATCGACGAGGGTGCGGTGATTGAAAAAAGCACATTGCGTGACGTCATTGTGGGACGGAATGCGCAAGTTGCCGGCTCAAAGGTGGAGCATAGCATGATTGGCGACGACGCACGCGTGCAAAACCAACAGCTGCACAACATGGTTGTGGCGAAAGACGAAACCGCACCCGCACCATAGCGGTCATGCAGCTCTACCTCGTACAACACGGCGAAGCGGCTTCGAAGGAAGAGCATCCGGACCGTCCCTTGACGGACAAGGGAATATCTGACGTAAGAATGGTGCTCGACGCGCTGCCCAGCCGGCTACTTCCGATTGACCGGATCCTCCATAGCGGAAAGACGCGTGCGCGACAGACGGCGGAGTTGATCGCTGATCGGCTGGCACCGCCGACCGGTGTCGGCGAGGCCGACGGCCTGGCTCCCGATGCGGACGCCTCGATCTGGCGCCAGCGGCTGAAGGGGGACGACCGCACGCTCATGTTGGTGGGCCACCTTCCGCATCTTGCACGGTTGGCTTCGCTCCTGCTCACCGGAGATCCCGACGCCTCGGTCCTCACCTTCCGTCCGGGAGGAATCGTGTGTCTCGAGCGGGGCGGACAAGGGGATTGGTCCGTGTGCTGGATGGTGATACCAGAGCTTCTAGTGCCTTGACTCCCGCCACCTGTCCCGGGCATCCTTCGGCATGAAGGAAGCCGACCTCATACATGACTGGAACGCCGTCTCCGATTTCGACTGGGCCACCGCCAAGGTAGACCTGAACGACGAGACGCTGCGTGATGGCCTGCAATCCCCTTCTGCAATCGATCCCTCGATAGACGTCAAGCGCAAGTTTTTGCATCTGATGGCCGACCTCGGAATCGTCGCGGCTGACATCGGCTTGCCGGGCGCCGGACCGCATGTGGTCGAATCGGTGCGTGCGTTGGCGCACGAGATCGTGAGTGCCAAACTCCCAATCGAGCCGAACTGCGCGGCGCGCACGGTCGTAGCCGACGTTCGACCCATCGTCGAGATCTCGCAGGAGGTCGGCATCCCAATCGAAGCGGCCACGTTCATCGGGTCGTCGCCCATCCGGCAGTACGCCGAGGACTGGACGCTCGAACGCATGCTAAAAGTCAGCGAAGAGGCAGTAACCTTCGCAGTTGGCGAGGGACTCCCGGTGATGTTCGTGACGGAGGACACCACCAGGGCACGTCCGGAGACGTTGAAGGCGCTGTACGGCAACGCAATCCGCTGGGGCGCGCGCCGCTTGTGTGTCGCCGACACGGTGGGGCATGCGACGCCAAGTGGCGTTCGTGCGCTCGTACGCTTTATGAAGGAAGAGATCGTAGCGCCCTCCGGTGAGGACGTGAAGCTCGATTGGCATGGACATCGAGATCGCGCGCTGGGCGTGATCAACTGCTTGGCCGCGATCGAAGCGGGCATCGATCGGGTACACGCAACCGCGCTGGGCGTTGGCGAGCGGGTTGGCAATGCGGAGATGGATCTCCTAATCGTGAATCTCCATCTGCTCGGGACGCACAAGCACGATGTCTCCAAGTTGCGCGAATACTGTGAGCTTGCCGCCCGTACTATCGGTGTTCCGCTGCCGGCCAACTACCCGGTCATGGGCACTGACGCGTTCCGAACCGGCACCGGGGTGCATGCGGCGGCCATCATCAAGGCCGTCCGCAAAGGAGACTCCTGGCTCGCGGATCGGGTGTACTCGAGCGTCCCCGCGAGCCAGTTCGGTGCCCAGCAGCTGATCGAGATCTCGCCGGTATCTGGGATGTCCAACGTGAAGTGGTGGCTCCAGGCGCATGGGTACGACCCGGACGATGAAGCGGTCTGTCAACGGTTGTTCGCTGCCGCCAAGGAGACCGATCGCGTGCTCAGTGAGGACGAGTGTCGTCGCCTGATCACCGAGGCGACCGCAGGCAGGTGAGCGTGGAGACCGCTCTCGACGAGGTGGTTCGCTCGTACCTCGATCTCAGGTGGCACATCGACCCGGTCGAAGCTTCCGAAGCCGGTCTGTCCGAGCATGACGAGCGTCTAGGGACCTACACGGCTGACGATGTCCGGCGGTATCTCGCGGCTCTCAAATCGATCTCGGGGGCCATCGAGGAGCACAACCCCGAGTCGCTCGACGCCGAAATCGATCGCACCGCCCTGCTGGGCGACATTCGTGTCACCATCAACCGGCTCGAGCACGAGCGTCCCCACATCCAGAACCCGGACTTCTGGATCTCACACTTGCTTCAGGGACTGTACGTCCTCCTAGTGGCGCGGGATCGACCACGGGAGCACTTGAGCAATGCCGCGAAGTCACGGCTGCAAGGGGTTCCGGGGTTTCTCGATGCTGCGCGCAGTACGCTTGGTCCGTGCCCGCCGGTGTTTGTCGAGACAGCAGTACAGGTGACCACCGCGGGCCTGGCCCTGGTGCACCAGCTCAGTGAGCGTTTGGCTCCCGCCGACGATCCGACGTTTTCGGAAGTCGTAGGGTCGGCCACTGAGGCCTTGTCATCGTTTATCGACGACCTTCCCGGGCTCGCGAACAACGGCGAAGCGGAGACGTCCTACGCGATCGGTGAAAAGGCGTTCGACTTCCGTTTGCACTTCCAGCACGCGTTACGCGACAACGCCAACGAGCTGTGGCGCTACGGAACCGCGCTGGTTCGTGAAGTCGAAGCCGATCTAACGCAGCTCGCCGCCCGGATCGACGGCGGATGCCCGTGGCCGGATCTGATCGACCGTCTCCGTGGCGATCATCCCGCGGCCGACGGACTGGTGGATGCCTACGCGCGCGCCATGGGCGAGGCCCGCCGGTTCGTCGAGGAGCGCGGGCTTGCGCCTATCCCAGATGGTGACCTGGACGTGCTCCCCACGCCGGCGTTCCTGCGTCCGATCATTCCGTTTGCGGCCTATCAGCCACCCGGCGCGTTCTCGCGCGATCGCCGCGGGTGGTTTTATGTCACACCGCCCGAGCGAAAGGATGACCCTGAAGCGGCGGCGCGGGCCCTGCGGGACCACTGCATCTATGAAATTCCATCCACGGCGTTGCACGAGGGATATCCGGGCCATCACCTGCATTTGGTGACGGCCCAGAACCAACCGAGTGTCATCCGACGCGTGATTGGTACGCCACTCACCATCGAAGGCTGGGCGCTCTATTGCGAAGAGATGATGGGCGAGGAAGGCTTCTACTCATCACTCGAGGAAGAGCTGTTCCAACGATTGGCACTGCTCTGGCGCGCGGTACGCATTGTCGCTGACATTGGTCTGCATACTCGAGGCATGAGCTTCGACGACGCTGTGCAGTTGCTGATGGATCACGTGCACTTCGAGCGTGGGCACGCCGAGGCAGAGGTGCGGCGCTACTGTGCCGAGCCGGCGTATCAACTCTGTTATGCAGTTGGGCGACGAGAGCTGCGGTCTCTGCGGGATGCATATCGGCGGGCAGCGGGAGCAGATTTCTCGCTGCGGCGCTTTCACGAGCAAATCCTTGAATACGGAGCGCTTCCGGTGAGTTTGATCCGGTGGGGACTCGGGGTGGGGGAGTAGCGTCAACCCCCAGCCGGTCGAGTGTGTCGGAGCGGTCGATGACTGACGATACCCATCGTACGCCTTGGTGGATCGCCGCGCTGCAACGGCGGCTGCGCGCCGCGCGTGAGATCTACGAAGGGCTCTACATCACCCCGTATAAGAGAATCTTACAGCGGGACTACCTCGAGCAGCGTGATCTGTTTCTCCTGCTGGGCTTCTCGGATCTGCTTGGCGTGCCCAATCCCGTCCAGTTCTACACCCTCGAGCTCTACCCCTACCTGATCGACCAATTTCATCAGTGGCATCTGCGCCTGGGAATGCCGCATGCTCCAGAAGGCGGTTTTCGATGCTGCTGACCCACCCGGCTTGAGCGCGAGACTGCTCGATCGCGAGATCCTCTTCTTCGGGGGCAAAGGTGGCGTTGGAAAGACTACGATCGCAGCGGCATTCGCTCTCGCGGCTGCGCGGCAAGAGCTCCGCACATTGCTCGTGTCCACCGATGCGGCACACTCGACGTCCGATTTATTCCAAGTGACGATCGGTCCCGAGCCGACCGCCGTCACCGATCACCTGTGGGCGCTCGAGATCGATGCCGCACGAGAGGCCGATCGCTACATCGCGGATGTGAAAGAGCGCATTGCACATGTGACCGCTCCACGACTCGCTGACGAGGTCCGCCGGCAGATCGATATCGCACGCGTGTCTCCAGGTGCGGAGGAGGCTGCGGTCTTCGATCGCTTCACGCGGATCATGGACCAGCTCGGCTCGCGTTACGACCGGGTCTATTTCGATACCGCACCTACCGGGCAGACGCTGAGGCTGCTGTCCCTGCCGGAGCTGATGACGCTGTGGATTGACGGGCTCATCGCCCGGCGACGCAAGCTCAATGTCTTGAGTCGCATGTGGCGGACGGTATCGCAAGGTTCCGATGCGGCCGACGGTACAACTGACAGCGTGTTGGACGCGCTGGAGGAGCGAAAGAAGCGTTTCGCACGAGCCAGGGTCCTCATGACGGATCGCCGACGGGCGTCGTTCGTCTTCGTATTGGTGGCCGAGCGCCTGCCACTCGCCGAGACGAAGAAGGCCGTGGGCGTGCTCGAACGAAACGGGATTCCCATCGGAGCTATCGTGGTCAATCAACTGCTACCGCTCGATGCGGAAGGCGAGTTCGTATCGCGCCGTCGAGCAAGTGCGCAGGAGACGCTGGATCAGGTTGGTCAGAAGTTCGCCGATTATCGGGTGTTGCGCATTCCTTTACTCGAACGGGATGTGGTTGGTGTGGAGGGGCTGATGGAAATCCTCGCCCACCTACCCCCAGAGGAGCTGGCCGCCGGTCACTAGGAGCGCCTCGCGAGCCGCAACTACCCGGCGGCGCGACCCCCGCCGCCCACTTTCTGTTCCCATTGGTCGAGGGTTCTCGGCCAGTCCTTTCCCAACAGGCGCGAGAGGGCCCGATCTGCCAAGATCTTACCACCTGTCTGACACTGAGCACAGTAGTTGGCCTCGTTGCTGGCGTAGACAATGCGTTGGACCGGCGACCCGCACTCGGGACATGGATGTCGGTACCGGCCGTGGACCGCCATTCCGTCCCGAAACGCAGTCACTTTCTCGGGAAAACCATCGCCCACCTCGGCACGGAGGCGGGATGTCCACGCGCGCAATGTCTCACAGATCGCCGTGTGGAGACGGGCAATCTCATCCTCCGACAGTGCTTGGCTCAGCATCACGGGCGAGAGCTTGGCAGCATGCAGGACCTCATCGGAATACGCGTTTCCGATACCGCTCAAGATGCGTGGGTCGGTGAGCGTGCGCTTCAACGTGTGGTTCTGCCGCGTGATCGCTGCACGAAACGCACTCGGCGATGCCTGGAGTACTTCGAGCCCGCCGGGATCGTGCGCACGGAGGGCGTCCTGGCCTTGTACGAGGTACAGCGAGGAGCGTTTCTTCGTTCCGGCCTCGGTGAGCACGAGCGTGCCGTTTGCAAAATCGAATCCCGCGAGACCAATCCGTTTTGGAATCGGTGCTCCCGGATCGCGCCACCGCAGGCGACCCGCGATCATGAGGTGCAGGACCAAAAACAACTCATCATCGAGTCCCATGACGATCCGTTTCCCAATTCGGCGTAGCTCGCGAACCGTACGACTCTCGGCCATCGAAATCGCAGGCGCGACCGATCGAAGGAGAAACGGATTCGTCAGCCGTATGCCCTCGAGACGACGGTCGAGAATCCTCGGCTCGAGACATGCGAGATAGACTTCTACATCGGGTAGCTCGGGCATTCCGACACTGGCTGGACTCCCTTAATCCTCATTCGCTGGTGTAGTACATTGTAGCACTTCTGTCGCGGCGCGGAGGGTGCAGTGAGTTCGATCGCCCTGTTGTTCATCGGGCTGACAGCGTTTCTCACCGGTTACCAGCTGTACTCGCGGTACATCGCAACGCGGATCTATCGGCTCGATCCCAACTTCCGGACGCCGGCACACGAGTTCGAGGACGGTGTCGACTTCGTCCCCACGAACAAGCACGTGCTGTTCGGGCATCACTTCACATCGGTGGCAGGGGCGGCGCCCATCGTCGGGCCCGCCATCGCCGTCATTTGGGGGTGGCTACCGGCGTTTCTCTGGGTGATGCTCGGCACCATCTTCGCTGGGGCGGTCCACGACTTCGGAACGCTGTGGATCTCGACTCGACACAAGGCCAACTCGATCGGGACCCTCACCCAGTCGATCGTCGGCAGTCGGGCACGCGTGCTGTTTCTACTCATCATCTTCTTTCTGTTGTTGTTGGTGAACGCGGTGTTTGCGGTCGTCATCGCCAACCTGTTCATCGCCAATCCCGGTGCCGTGATGCCCGTGTGGGGGAGCTTGGCGGTCGCGCTGGTCGTGGGCTTGCTCATCTATCGAACCAAGGTCGGCATCCTGGGGCCGTCCCTCGGCGCCCTGGCCATTCTGTATGTCATGATCTGGCTCGGCCAATACGTGCCCCTTGAGCTCCCGGACCTGATCGGTTTCGCTCCCAGCACCGCCCAGCTCACCGCGGCTGGTGGGGACACCACCGTTGCGGCGGAGGCGGCACGTGTTGACGGTATCCGCGCCGGGTGGGTCATCGTCCTCTTCATCTATGCGTTCTTTGCGAGCGTCCTTCCGGTGTGGCTCCTCCTCCAACCACGCGACTACGTCAACAGCCATCAACTGTTCGTGGCGCTTGGCATCATCTTTTTGGGCGTCATCGTCACTAACCCGACGATCATCGCACCCGCTGTTAACCGCGACCTTCCTGCCGACGCCCCGAGCTGGTTCCCGCTGTTATTCATCACGATCGCGTGTGGTGCCATCAGCGGATTTCACGGGCTCGTGGCATCCGGAACCTCCTCGAAGCAGTTGAACAAGGAGACCGATGCGCGGTATGTCGGCTATGGCGGAGCGGTTGGTGAGGGCACCCTCGCACTCACGTCGATCATAGCGACCACAGCCGGCTTCGCGCTGTTCGTGGGGATCGATGGGTGGCATGAACACTACGCCACGTGGGCGAGCGCATCGGCAGGAGCAACCACCGCGTTCGTGAACGGGGTAGGTGTGC
This sequence comes from Gemmatimonadales bacterium, assembly GCA_041577295.1. Taxonomy (GTDB): domain Bacteria; phylum Gemmatimonadota; class Gemmatimonadetes; order Gemmatimonadales; family GWC2-71-9; genus JBDHDH01. Next base: position 27,766 of record JBFGJG010000015.1, on the reverse strand, counting down.
TGGCGGAAGGGATCGGGATTCCACACGCCGTGGCAACAATCTTCGCCGCAGTGGTCGTGATTACCTTTGCCGCTACGACTATGGACACCGGAGTCCGTCTCCAGCGATACATCATCGCGGAATTGGGGGCGGAATACCGCATGCGGCTCGTGCAAAACCGGTGGGTGGCAACGCTGATCGCTGTCGTTACTTGTGGATTGCTCGCGCTCGGCATCGACCGCGGAGCGGGTGGCATGCGGCTCTGGCCGTTGTTCGGAACCACCAATCAGCTCACCGGTGCGCTGAGCCTCCTGGTAATCACGTTGTTCCTTCTGGCGTTGCGTCGCTCCGTCTGGGTCACGGCCATTCCGATGGTGTTCCTGTTGGTGATGACCACGTGGGCCATGGTGCTGAATCTCGTGCGGTATATCACGCAGAGTCAGACCGTGCTCTTCGTCGTGGCTGCCGCCGTTTTCGTGCTGGAGTTATGGCTGATTCTGGAAGCAGCGGCGGCGTTCCGCCGCGCGTTATCGAGTCGGCGACAGCGGTCCGCCGCTGAGGATGCGGCGGCGTAGCAGGAGAGGCAGGGGAGGCCCTACTCCCTTCGTCACCCTGCTCACTCCTTACTCCTCACTGCCTTCCAGCCTCTATTGCCCGAAGCCCGAGAGCACCGTACGTTCGAGGCTCATCACAGTGGTGGTAGTGCCATTCCCTACGATCCGATCCCCGCGCAGTTCAGTGGCCCTACCGAGCGTTCTGGATCGAGCATCGCCGAGCGTCCGCAGCCGAAAGCGCAACGCCGGCGCGAGATGCGGAACAACACGGTCGTCGTCACAGGTGGCGCGTCGGGTCTGGGTCGCGCAATTGCGCTCGAGTTCGCCCGCCACGGTGTCAACGTCGCATTCAATTACATAGACCTACCGGATCGGGACATCGCCGCGCAGGCTCTTCTCACCGAGACGGCCCTGCGGGCGCAGGGAGTCGAAGTGTACAGCGAACGCTGCGACGTCCGACACCGGGACGCGGTGCAGCAGTTCATTCGCCGCGCGCGGGCCGAGTTGGGTGGCGTACACTATCTCGTGAACAACGCCGGCGTGTCTCGCGATGGCGCGCTTTGGCGTTTGTCGGAGGACGCCTGGCGTTCTGTGCTCGACACGAACATCACGGGCGCCTTCAACTGTATGCAGGCCGTCGCGCCGCTCTTTCGCGAACAGCACTTTGGCAAAGTCGTCGGCATCGCCTCGCACCAGGCGTACCGACCGGGCTTTGGCGTATCCAACTATGCCGCAAGCAAGGCAGCCTTGGTGGGGCTCACGAAGTCCGCGGCGGTGGAGTTGGGACCCTACAACGTGAACGTCAACGCCGTCGCGCCGGGCTTCGTCCGCACGGAGCTGATCGATAAGCTCCCACGGCAGGTGCTGGACGATGCCGAAAAGGGCTCAGTGCTGGGGCGGATCGCCGAACCAGAGGATATCGCCGGGGTGGTCCTTTTCCTCTGTTCCGAGAGCGCCCGTCATATCACGGGGCAGGTTATTTTAGTGGACGGCGGACTCACCCTGGAGTAGGCCCCGGCGCGGTCTTGAGCCCAAGGGACGGCCGGGTACCTTCCACGGGCAACTCACTCACGATCCCATACGTCGCGCGCTCATAAGGAGCCGGTTTGCCCCATAAATACGTGGAAGTGACGTATGAAGGCGGTGTCGCGACACTGATCCTGAATCGTCCACCGCTCAACCTGCTCAACATAGAGATGATGGAGCAGGTCAACGTGGCGCTTCTCGAGCTTCGGGCTCGAAAGGAGCTCAAGGTCCTGGTCCTGCGTGGGGCGGGAAAGGCGTTCAGCTCGGGTCTCGATATCGCTGATCACAGCCGCGACAAGGTCGCTCGGCTGCTTCAGGTCTTTCATCGCATCTTCGAGTCAATTCGGTTGTTGGACCTCATTGCCGTCGCGGCCGTCGACGGGATTGCGTACGGTGGCGGGTTTCAGCTCGCGATCGGATGCAATCTGATCGTCGCCTCCGAATCGGCGCGGTTTGCCCTACCGGAGATCTCCGTCGGGACCTTTCCCGCCCTGGCTTGCGTGGTGCTCCCGCGGGCCGGGCCGCGCCGCAAGGCAATGGAGTGGATCCTCATGGGTGAGGAGATTCCGGTTCGAGAGCTCCAGCAACAAGGTCTGGTGAACAAGGTGTTTGCGAGGGACCAGTTCGAGAAAGGCCTCGCGGATTTCGTGGGGCACCTCACGAACAAGTCGGGTCCGGTGTTGCAGCTCGCCAAGCGCGCACAAACGGAATCCTATTATTCCACGTACGAAGAGGCCCTCTACAAAGTGGAGAACCTTTACCTGCGGGAGCTCATGCCACTCGCGGACGTGCAAGAAGGCATCAACAGTTTTCTCGAAAAGCGAGCGCCGGTGTGGAAAAACGCTTGAGCAGAATGGCGCTCGGCGTGTCCGTGATCTTGGCCGGCTGCGGCGGCAAGTCCCAGCCGGCCTCCGACGTTCCACCGCTGGCCGCGCCACTCCCCACGGCAGGCATGGCGGCCCAAGAGGTCACGGTTTATCCGCTGACACTCGTCGCCACCGACCGTGAGCTCGGGTGGGTCGAGCAGGTGGGTCAGAGACCGGATGCGCTTGCTAAGGCCGACAGCCTCATTGGGGCATTCCTTACGGAGCGGGCCCCGGAGGTAGTCTGGGTACTGCCCGAGGAGCTGCGCCGCGCCGCGAGCCGGGCGCCCGGGATGTTGACCGAGCCTGACAAGATGGGGACGGCGATGTTGCGTGCAGGCGATAGCAAACGGGTGCCGGACCCGTTGCGAAGTCAGATGCGGGCGCTGACGGGGGTGGCGGGTGAGCGTTTCGCCCTGGTCCCGGCGAGCCTCGTCTTTGTCCCGGGTGAGGAGGGGCATGGGCGGGCGGAGCTCACGTTCGCGATCGTCGATATCCGAACCGGGCTCATTGAATGGCGCACCACTGCATGGGCCGAGGGAGATGACCCGTGGACCGCGGTGTGGGATGCCCTTGCGACCCTCGTTCCGGACCTTCCGTAATGGCGCACCGAGCAACCCTCATCCGAGGCGATGGCATCGGTCCCGAGATCACGGCCGCCACCGTTCGCATTCTAGAAGGCGCCGGTGTCTCGATAGTCTGGGACGAGCAGCTGGGAGGGTTGGCAGCACTCGAAGAGCTCGGGACGCCGTTGCCGGACGCGACCGTCGAGAGTATCCGGCACACGGGTCTCGTCCTCAAGGGGCCACTCACGACGCCGGTGGGTTCGGGCTTTCGGTCCGTGAACGTGGCGTTACGACGCGAGTTTGATCTCTATGCAAACGTGCGCCCTGCCAAGACGCTCCTCGCCAATGGCCGGTTTGACAACGTGGACATCGTCCTGGTTCGTGAGAACACGGAAGGGCTCTACGTGGGCTTTGAGACCACCATCCCCGTGGGGGGTGACCCTAAAGCGGTGGCGCAGGCGATGGCCATTGTCACCCGACAGGGCTGCGAGCGCGTCATCAGGTATGCGTTCGAATACGCGCTTGCGCACGGGCGCAAAAAGGTCACGATCTGCCACAAGGCCAACATTCTGAAGGCCGTCAGTGGGCTCTTCCTCGAGGTTGGCAGGGAGATCTCCCTGGACTATGCCGGCCGGGTAGGCGTGGATGATGTCATTATCGATGCTTGCGCAATGAAGCTCGTGCTCGACCCGGGGCAGTTCGACGTGATCGTCACGACAAACATGTTCGGAGATATCCTGAGCGACGAAATTGCCGGTCTGGTCGGCGGGCTCGGTTTGGCCCCCGGAGCCAACATAGGAGACCGGGCAGCCATGTTCGAGGCCGTGCACGGCTCCGCACCCGACATTGCGGGAAAAGGGGTGGCTAATCCGACCGCCCTCCTGTTGGCGGCATGTCTCATGCTCGATCACCTGGGCGAGCAAGAGGCGGCTGGGCGGATTCGGCGGGGCCTCACTGACACGCTGCGGGACGGCAAGGCACTGACGCCGGATCTCGGTGGGAATGCTACGACGGTTCAGTTCGCGGACGCCGTCCTTCGGCGTCTTCGTTGAGCACGAGTGCCCGCGCTGCCATCGCGAGGTGGAGCTTCCGCTCGGAGAGATCTGCCGGGAGTGCAACCGCGCCTTAGATCGTAAGGCAGGGCGTGTGGGGCGGTGGGTCGCCGCGATGAGCACGCTGGCGATGGCCCTGTACGTCTGGCTCCGAGTGGCAGACGATCCGACGGCCAAGATGGTGGGGATCATGGGTATAGTCGCCTGGTACGTGCTCACCTATCTCGTGACGAAACGGGTGGTACGCGAATATCTGCGTTGATGACCGAGCACCGATGAGCTTCAGCCTGATACATCTGTCCGACCCGCACTTCGGGAAAGCGGCGCATCTGGATCAGATCGCCGCTGTTGAAGAGCTGGTGCCGGACCTGGAGCCAAACGTCATCGTGGTCTCCGGCGATTTCACCCAGCGAGCGCGGCATGGAGAGTTTCAGGCGGGGCGGTCGTTCGTCCGCGAGTTGGAGCGTACCGCGCCTGTTCTCACCATCCACGGCAACCATGACGTGCAGTGGTGGTGGCGACCGTTCATTCCGTTTGCATCGGGCGGCAAGTATACGAAGTACAAACAGTACTTTGGCCCCGTTCTGGGCCCGGTGCTGCAGATGCCCGAGGCAATCATCGTTGGGGTCCACACCGCCCACGGGGTTGCGTGGGGGTCACTGACGTGGAACCCGCGGGACATTGCAACCAAGGGGCATCTCCCCAAGAGTGAAATCGAGCGTGCCCGCCAGGCGTTTCGCAAGGCAAGTCCCGGTCAAGCTCGGATCCTCGTCGTCCATCACAACGTGCTCCGGGGCCAGCTGTCGCAGCGGATGGGCCTTGCGCGGTGGCGGCAGGCACAGCGGCGCATTGTTCACTCAGGTGCGGAATTGGTCCTCTGCGGTCACGACCACCAGGAGTGCGCCGAGCTGCTGGACGGTCGCGTCGTCGTTTCCTGTGCTGGCACGTTGTCAGCCCGCATGCGCGGTGGTCGCCCGTCGGTTTTTCACCGTATCGTGATCGACGAGCGATCGATCAACGTCGAGCTGTACCGCTGGGACAACAGTCGCCGCGTCTTTCGCCGGTCCGATATCCATGCCTTTGCCCGCAGCCGAGGAACCAGTGATGCGCCGGTCGCGACGAGCGTTAGCTGAGGCCGCTGCCCGGGAGGCGGACCGCGCACTCCTCGCGCGTCGGCTCGAACTGTTAGGGCTCCGTGGCCCCCGCGGAGTTGAGGTCCACGAGAACAAGACGGTGCTGGTGAGCGTCACGAAACGTGGGATGCTTCGAGTCCACCGAGGATACGCGTACGCTAGCGACCGGGTGCTCCGAGCCATCGTGGCGTTCGTCCATCCTGCCACGAAGGTGGCGGATCGGCGGCGTGCGGAGCGCGAGCTGGTGGCATTCCCCGTGGAGGAATTCGTCCAACCCAGCAAAACACGGCGGCGGGGCGAGCGCCCCAAATCGGGTGACCGCCGTGTGCTGAGGGAGCTCAAGAAGCTCCACGAGCGACTCAATCGCCGGCACTTTGGTGGTAAATTGCTACCAATGAAGTTCCGAATTTCGTCACGCATGCGCACCCGGCTAGGTGAGCTCACTGTGGATTCGCGTACCAATCGGGCTACGGAGATTGCCGTCAGCCGGCACCACATCGAAACCGATGGCTGGGACGAAGTGACGCATACTCTGTTGCACGAGATGGTGCACCAGTGGCAGGTAGAATCGGGATACGACCCCGACCACGGCGAGACATTTCGTGAAAAGGCTGTAGAAGTGGGTGTGGAACCAGGGGCGCGCCGCGTGGTCAAACCCCGGCGCCGAGCGGCACGGGAACGGTGATTCATGAGGAGCGCACATGCCATTCGCAGGTGTTGATTTCTACGAAACCGATTCGTTGTTCAATGAGGAGGAACGGCAGGTCCGCGACACCGTTCGGCGCTGGGTGGACGATGCCCTCATGCCGATCATTGGCGAGCGTTACGTCGAAGGGCGCTTTCCCATGGAGCTGGTGCCGCAGATGGCAGAGCTGGGGTTGTTTGGTGCCAACCTGCCAGCCGACTACGAGTGTGCGGAGCTGAACAACGTTGCGTACGGTCTGATCATGCAGGAGCTGGAGCGCGGAGATAGTGGTGTTCGGTCCTTCGCGTCGGTTCAGGGAGCGTTGTGCATGTACCCGATCTTCGCTTTTGGGAGCGAGGAGCAAAAGCGACGTTGGCTCCCCCCGATGGCGCGCGGCGAAGTGATCGGCTGCTTCGGTCTCACTGAGCCCGATTACGGATCCAATCCGGCCGGCATGATCACAACGGCTCGAAAGGACGGTTCCACATGGGTGATCAACGGCGCCAAGATGTGGATCACGAACGGCTCGACAGCTCACCTGGCGGTGATATGGGCAAAGACAGGCGGGCTCGATGATCCCGATACCATTCGCGGATTCTTAGTGCCGACGGATACACAAGGGTTCGCGGCCAGGGATCAGAAGGGCAAGCTTTCGCTGCGCGCGAGTGACACGAGTGAACTGGTGCTCGAAGACGTGCGCGTGCCAAGCGATTCGTTGCTCGAAGGTAGCTGCGGTCTCAAAAGTCCGCTGATGTGCCTGACACAGGCGAGATACGGCATTGCCTGGGGTGCGGTGGGTGCCGCAATGGCGTGCTTCGAGGAAGCCGTGGATTATGCGAAGAATCGCGTGATGTTCGATCGCCCAATTGGAGGGTTCCAGCTCCAACAGGCTCGCCTTGCGGAGATGCTCACCGAAATCACGAAAGCTCAACTCTTGTGCCTTCAGCTCGGGCGGCTCAAGGACCGAGGTACCATGACGCCACAACAGGTATCGCTTGCCAAGCGCAACAATGTGCACATTGCGTGTGAATGCGCACGCGAGACAAGGCGGCTTCTGGGGGGCAGTGGGATCCTCGCGGAGTACCAAGCCATGCGGCATCTGGCGAACCTCGAGAGCGTGTATACCTACGAGGGAACACACGATGTCCATACCCTCATCTTGGGGCAGGCAGTCACCGGGCTGAATGCGTTCGGGGGATAGAGGGAATATTGGGGATCCAGCACCCCGTTCGGGGTTACCATACTTCCAGCGAGATCACTGATACACCTTCGGTGAGCCAGATCGGCTCGGAGGTCATATGGTCACTGGGCATCCGCCGCGGTGGATGGCGCTCATGTGTGGGTTGGGTTTAGCGGGCTGCAACGAAAAGATCAACGCTCCCCTGCCGGGCGATCTCGCGGTCGCCGAGGTCGTATCAGGACTCCAATCACCGGTTCATCTTACGGCACCCCCGGGTGACACCAGGCTATTTGTCATCGAGCAGGCTGGGATCATCCGCATTATCGAGAATGGGCAGATCCGCACGCCGGCATTTCTCGACATCCGGTCTCTCGTGGGTTCGGGAGGCGAGCGCGGACTACTTTCGATGGCGTTTCACCCCGACTACGCTGACAACGGCGAGTTCTTCGTTAACTACACCGACACGAACGGCGATACCCGAGTTGCTCGCTACCTCGTCTCATCAGATCCGAACGTCGCGGACGGGAGCTCGGCGGAGATCATCCTGACGGTAGCTCAGCCTTTTAGCAATCACAACGGCGGGCACATCCTGTTTGGACCGGATGGCATGCTCTACATTGCGATGGGTGACGGTGGGAGCGCGAACGACCCCAACGGTCACGGCCAAAACACCACGACACTGCTTGGAGCGTTGCTACGCATCGATGTCGATGGCGGCACGCCCTACGCAATCCCCAACAACAACCCGTTCGGCAATGAGATCTGGGCGTACGGTCTCAGGAACCCGTGGCGCATCGCGCTCGATCGTGCGAACGGCCTCCTCTACATTGCGGATGTTGGCCAGAACCGGCGTGAGGAGGTGAACGTCGCACCCATCAGCAGGCCCAGCGTCAACTACGGCTGGAACATCATGGAGGGCAGCCAGTGCTTCCAGCCGTCCTCCGGATGTCAGACCGAGGGGCTCACGCTGCCAGTTCTCGACTACGATCACGGGGAGGGCTGCTCAATAACCGGGGGCATCGTCTACGGCGGAAACGCCGTGCCGGGGGTGCGAGGTCACTACTTCTACTCGGACTTTTGTGGTGGTTGGTTGCGGAGTTTTCGCTTCGTCGACGGCGCGGCTGTTGACCGGACCGAATGGGACGTGGGTGATCTCGGAAGCGTCACGTCGTTTGGCGAGGGTGGTGACGGTGAGCTCTACATCCTAGCTGCGGGCGGAAGGATCGTACGACTCGTGCAAGAGGGTCAGTAGCACGGTCCCGTCATATCGGATCGATGAAGCGACCGCGGCGTCCCTGATCGCGCAGTACGCCGGCCAATCCGTGCGGTCGGTGGCGTTCTTTGGTGAGGGGGAGGAACGCTGGTCGTTTTTGGTCGATGGCGACTGGGTCTTCCAGTTTCCAAAACACCGTGCTGCTGCGCGCGCGTTACAGCGGGAAGTCTGCCTGCTCCCCGTCATTCGAGCCACGGTTCCCGTCCTCGTCCCTAATCCCGAGCTCTATCAGGGCCCCAGTTCCGACCATCTCTTCTCGCGCTATCGAAAGATTCCGGGTGCGTTGTTGACTCGACGGCGGTATCTCGCGTCCTCAAACGAGAGCCGCGCGCGGTTGGCACGGCTGCTGGGAACGTTTCTGGCGCGACTGCACGGCACGACTCTAAATGCCGCTCATCAATGTGACATCCCGGTATTCGACTATCGCGGACACTATTCCGCAGTGCTCCGCCGCGCCGAGACGCAACTGTTCGACCGCATGCAAGCGGTCGACCGTGCGTTTATCGTCGGAGCGGTACAGGATTACTGCGATCGCAGAGATTGGCAGGAGTACAAACCCACACTGCTCCACGCGGATCTCGGGCCTGAGCACATCCTCCATGATCCACACACGAAGGTGCTGACCGGCGTGATCGACTTTGGCGATCTGATGATCGGCGACCCGGCGTGGGAGCTGACCTACCTCTACGAGGATTACGGGACGGATTTACTCGACCGGTTGCTGGACGTGTATCAGCCGGAACCGCGTTCCACGTTGCTCCCACGGGTCCATCGCTTTCTCGAGCTCGATGCGATGGAATACGCGGTGACGAGCTGTGGCTCGGGGGACACGAAGCGGCTCCGTAACGCACTACGACAGATCACGCGGCTCCGGCGTCTGGCAAGCCATCCGCCGTGGGAGGCGACCTCCCGGACCTAGTGTGCATGTTTGATAGGCGACTCGCACGGCGGGCGTCGCAGGTGCACACTGCCGATCCCGGGCAACCGTGCAGCACCCATGTTGATAGGAGGCCCAGTGCGAAAATGGTTGTTGATTGTCTTGCTTGCGCTCGTGGGGCTAGTCGCTGCTGTGACGCTCGTGGGGATGCTCATGCCGCGGGATCACGTCGCTTCGAGCTCGGTGATCGTGGGTCAGCCACCGGACAGCATATGGCCTGTCGTTCGGAGCTTCGATCAGCTGGCTGCCTGGTGGCCAGACGTACGAAGTGTTGAACGGGGATCGGGGTCCGAGGGCCGAGAGGCCTATCGGCTCGACATGACGAGCGGCCAACTTCCACTGGTCGTACGCGAATCGAGTCCGCCAAGCCGACTCGTAACCGAGATCGATCCCACCGCGGGAGGTCCCTTTGGCGGAACGTGGACGTACGTCATCACGCCGGTCGATGGTGGCAGTCGCGTCACCGTCACCGAGGACGGTTGGATCAGCAATCCGATCTTCCGGTTCGTGGCGAACGTCTTTCTCGGTATGCACGCGAACATCGACGGCTACCTCCGCGCGCTGGGTCAGCGGTTTGGCGAGGAGCTCACCCCGGTGCACGAGCAGTGACGGTGGCGCCCGGCGCCACTGGGTACTCCAAGCGAAGCCGGCTGGACAAGCTCGGTGTGAAGTCAGCGATGCGCGTGGCCGTGTTGCGATTACAGGACGCGGAATTCTTGCAGGAGCTCCGGACACGCACCGACGACATTGCGGAGCGGCGCCCGAAACGGGCGACGGACATGATCTTCTTTTTCGTATCCCGGACGAAGGATCTCGAGCGGCTGGCGCGACTCCGCGAAACGATCAAACCCAACGGAGCGATCTGGACGTTGTGGCGTAAGGGGCGGCCAGAGGTGAAGCAATCGGACGTGATGAGTGCGGCAAAGGAAAACGGTCTGGTCGATATCAAGGTCGCGAGCTTCTCTGAGGAGTTGAGCGCGCTCAAGCTGGTCATTCCTGTGGCAATGCGGTAGCCAACCCAGCGGCCGTAGCATCAGCGTAAGTCACCGCATTGAAGACACGTATAGTGTATCGGACCGACAGCGTGTCCGTGCGACGGCGGGACGTCAGAGCACTGGCCGCACCGCTTCCACACGGGGGTCGTTCCGGCGTAACTTGCGGCGTTTCGTTTGGATGATTCGACACTGATGTCTTCGATGAGTCGTACCGAGGCCGAGGAGCGAGTTCGCCAGCTACACGCGGAGCTCCGGCATCACGAGTACCTGTACTACGTTGTGGACGCGCCGGAGATCTCCGATGAGGCGTACGATGAGCTGTACGAAGAGCTCAGGGGCCTCGAGGCACGATTCCCCGATTTGGTAACGCCGGACTCACCGACGCAGCGCGTGGGTGGGGTCCCGCTCGACAAATTTCCCACGGTCCGGCACTTGGCGCCGCTGATGAGCCTCGATTCCTCCCAAGACGAATCGGCCTTGCGGCGGTTCGACGAGCGCGTGCGCAAGGCCGCGGGCGATACGGTTGCGTATGTGGTCGAGCCCAAGTTCGACGGCGCGTCCGTCGAGCTCGTCTACGAGGATGGTGTACTCGTGCGCGCCTCGACTCGGGGCGACGGGCAGCGGGGCGAGGGTGTGACCGAGAACGTCCGAACCATTCCGACTGTGCCACTGCGACTGCGCGGTAATCCGCCTGAAGGGGTACTGGCCTTCCGCGGGGAGGTCATCATGCGCCTCGGTGCGTTCGAGGAGCTCAACGAGCGCTTGGTTGTCGAAGGGAAGGAGCCGTTTGCCAACCCGCGCAATGCGGCCGCCGGCTCGCTGCGCCAGCTCGATCCCAAAGTCACCGCGCAGCGCCCGTTGGACATCTTCGTCTACGACCTATTAGCCGGCGGTGACGAGTCGTGCTCGACCCATTGGGAGGTGCTGGCAAGGTTGAAGAAGTGGGGCCTCCGTGTAAACGAGAACGCGCGCCGCGTGTCCGAGACGGCCGAGATCATCGCCTTTCATGGAGAATTGCACGATCGTCGCGATGATCTCGCGTACGAGTTGGACGGTGTCGTCATCAAGGTAGATGCCCTCGAGCTCCGCGAGCGTCTCGGTGCGACGTCGCATCACCCACGTTGGGCGTTTGCGTACAAGTTCCCGCCACGCAAGGAAGTGACCCGGGTCATGAAGATCGTGCCCAGCGTGGGCCGCACGGGGGTTGTCACGCCCGTTGCGCTGCTTCGCCCCGTGAATCTCGGGGGGGTGACCGTGAGCCGGGCAAGTCTGCACAACCGGGAGGAAGTTGCGCGTAAGGACGTCCGAGAAGGTGATCGGGTTCGGGTACAGCGAGCAGGTGATGTGATTCCCCAGGTGGTGGAGCGTGTCCCGGAGGCTGGTCGGAAACGAGCGCCCGCGTATCGCCTGCCGGATCGCTGCCCCTCGTGTCAGACCGAGCTGGTCGAGCGGGGGCCCTTTACGGTCTGCCCCAACAGCTTCGAGTGCCCGGCCCAAATGGCGGGTCGTTTGGTGCATTTCGCGTCACGCGCGGCACTCGACATTGAAGGACTCGGCGAGGAAACCGCAAAACTGCTGGTGGAAAAAGGTCTGGTCCGGCACCTGCCCGAGCTATTCGAGCTCACAGCCGAGCAGTTGATGGAGCTGGAGGGCTTCGCCAAAAAGTCCGCGACCAATCTCGTCACGGCCATTCGCGAATCGTCAGAGGTCGAGCTGAGTCGTTTTCTCTACGGACTCGGTGTTCCCGAGATCGGGGTAACGGTCGCGCGTGACCTTGCGCAACACTTCCAGTCGTTTGAGGCCCTGCGCGCAGCCACGCGGGAACAGCTGGAAGGCGTAGCTGGTGTTGGACCAAAGATGGCTGAGCAGATTCGTGGCTTCTTCGACGACCCACGCAATAAGCGGGTGATTAATCAGCTGGTGGGAAGTGTGGGCATTGTCGAGCCCCAGGAGGCAGCCGCTGGCTCCTCCACGCTTCAGGGTCTCAAGTTCGTGTTCACCGGTGGACTGGAGCAGTTGAGTCGGCGGGACGCCCAGGGCCTGGTGGAGTCGTTGGGAGGGCGCTCGCCATCCTCGGTGAGTAAAGACACCGATTACGTTGTCGCCGGAAGCGACGCGGGATCCAAGCTGGAGAAAGCGCGTCAGCTGGGTGTCCAGATTCTATCAGAGGAGGAGTTCATCGATCTGTTGAGGACCAAGGGGGCTGACGTCTAACGTGGAGAACGTGGAGATCGCCCGCGTGCTGGAGGACGTGGCTGAGCTGCTCGAGCTGCAGGACGCGAATCCCTTTCGGATCCGTGCGTACCGCAATGCCGCCCGTACCGTGGAAGCGCACACCACCCCGCTGAAAAGATTGGTCGCTGAGGGCGCCGACCTCACCGAGCTGCCGGCGATTGGCAAAGATATCGCCGGCCACATCACCGAGCTCGTGAACGAGGGAAAGCTCACATTGCTCGACGAGCTCACCACCAAGGTGCCGCGATCCCTGATCGACATCACACGGATCCCCGGCCTCGGCGCCAAGCGTGTGAGGATTCTGTGGCAGGAGCTCGGGATTGCAACGCTGGAGGATCTGGAGCGGGCAGCCAAGAACGATGCGATCAAGGGACTCAAGGGATTCGGCGCCAAGACGCAGCAACGCATCCTCGACGGGATCGCGGCCGCGCGACGTCGTGGCATGCGCTTCAAACTGTCCGACGCGGATCAGTATATCGAACCGCTGGTCGAGTACCTGCGCGCGGAGCAGGCGATCAAGCAGATCGAGGTTGCTGGTAGCTATCGGCGCCGTAAGGAGACCGTGGGAGACATCGATCTCCTCGTGATTGCGCAGGACGCACAGCCGGTAGTCGATCGCTTCGTTTCGTACCCCCAGGTTGAGCGGGTCGAGCTAGCGGGCGATACCAAAGCGACGATCGTCCTCACCTCGGGTCTGCAGGTCGACATGCGCATCCTGCCGCAAAAGAGTTACGGTGCCGCCCTCCAGTACTTCACGGGGTCCAAGGAGCACAGCGTCAAGCTCCGCAAACGGGCAGTGGAGCGCGGTCTACGCGTTTCCGAGTACGGCGTCTTCAGCATCACGAATGCCAAGCGGGATGCAGATGCCAAAGACCCGTGGGCGGGCCGGCTCGTGGCCGGACGGGATGAGGCTCAAGTGTACAAAGCCGTCGAGCTGCCATGGATCCCGCCAGAGCTGCGCGAGGACCGAGGTGAGATCGAAGCCGCGCTCAGAGGAAAACTCCCGTCGCTGATCACGGAGGATGATATTCGTGGCGATCTCCAGATGCATACAACGTGGTCAGATGGAAAGGCATCGGTCGAGGAGATGCTCGAGGCCTGCGTCGAGCGTGGATATGAGTACCTAGCCATCACCGATCACAGTCAGGTGCTGGCCATGACCGGTGGGTTGGACGAGAAGAAGCTCCGCGAGCAATGGGCGGAGATGGATGAGGTCGTCGCCCGGCATGATGAGATCACGCTTCTTCGCAGCATGGAGGTCGATATCCTCTCAGACGGAAGTCTCGATCTCGCAGACCATTTGCTCATAGAGCTCGACCTCGTCGTCGCCTCCATCCACTCGAAGCTCGATCTGCCGAATGCCAAGCAAACCAAGCGGATCCTCAGAGCCCTCGAGCACCCCGCCGTAGACATCCTGGCGCACCCTACGGGGCGGCTCATCAACAAACGTGAGCCAATGGACTTCGATCTCGATGCGGTGCTGTCGTCCGCTGCGGAGCACAGGGTTGCCGTTGAGCTCAATGCGCATCCAGACCGGCTCGATCTCAAGGACCTCCACCTGATGAAGGCCCGAGACCTAGGCGTGATGATCGTCATCAATACCGACGCGCACCGGCCCGAAGAGCTCGCGCTCATGCGGTATGGCATCGACCAGGCGCGTCGGGCGTGGCTCGAGCCAAAGCACGTTCTCAACACCTTTCCGGTGAAAAAGCTGAGAGCCAAGCTCCGGCGCGCGCAGGAGGCGTGAGAGATGCCGATCAACGACAACGCGGGGGTTCGGCCCGGCATGGTCGAAATCAAAGTGCGGAAGAACGGACCCTATCGCGTTCAGGGGAGCGTGCGTTTGGTCGACGCGGACGGCAATCCCATCGCGATCCCCGACGAGGACACGTTCGTGCTTTGTCGCTGCGGCAACTCGCGCACCAAACCCTTTTGTGACGGCTCACACAAGCATGTGGAATTCAACGATGAGATCTGAGGAGGAAACGGTGGGCATCGATCTGGCGACGAAGATCCGTGAGCGAACGAGAGCCCAGCTAGAGAAAACGGGACTCTTCCCTCGATCGGCCCGCAAATCCGGACTCGCCCCTGGGACGCTCGTCCACATCGGGGAGAAACCCAGCGAGCCCCCTCGCATTACTCTCATCGATTACAACCTCGACCACATTGAGGAGAGGGAGGTGCCCTCTATCGAGGAGTGCTTCCCCTATCGTGACAGCGAGTCGGTCACGTGGATCAACGTCGACGGCGTCCATGACGTCGACCTGATCGAGAAGCTCGGCGAGCACTTCGGCCTTCACGCACTCCTTCTGGAAGACATCGTCAACACGCAGCAACGTCCCAAGCTCGAGGACTTCGGGGACTTCGTCTTTCTGGTGCTACGAATGCTCTCGCTGCGCGAGTCCGACAGCGGGCTGCTAGAGTTGGAACATGAGCAGTTGAGTATGGTGCTCGGGAGCAAGGTCCTCATCACCTTCCAAGAGCGCGCGGGGGACGTCTTCGATCCTATTCGGACCCGTTTGCGTCTCAATCGTGGACGGGTCCGTGCCTTCGGTGCGGATCATTTGGCCTACTCCCTTCTCGATGTGGTCGTCGACAATTACTTCACAGTGCTCGAGCGTTTGGGGGACGAGGTGGAAGCGCTCGAAGCGGAATTGCTCGAGCGGGCGCAAGTCGAGACGCTGCAGCACATCCATCACCAGCGCCGGATGATGATTGCGATTCGTCGTGCCGTGTGGCCCCTGCGTGATGTGATCAACGGGATTTTGCGCGGCGATGTGCAGTCCTTCCGGAAGCCGACGCTCGTGTTCATGCGCGACGTGTACGACCATACCATACGCGCCGTGGAGCTGACCGAGACGTTCAGAGAGATGCTGGCCGGCATGCACGAACTGTACTTGTCGCAGATCAGCTATCGCATGAACGAGGTGATGAAAATCTTGACGATCATTGCGACGATCTTCATTCCACTCACCTTCATCGCCGGTGTGTACGGCATGAACTTCGACAATATGCCGGAGCTCCACTGGCGCTTCGGCTACTGGTTCGTGTGGGCGGTGATGCTCGGAACGGGTGTCGTCTTTTTCTTCTTCTTCAAACGAAAGCACTGGCTGTAGCGTTGCGGTGCTGAGCCCCCGCAGGTACCTTCCACCCGCGCGGCCCGCCTCGTGTCGCATCTTTCGTAATCTCATAGCAGCCAAGAGGTTCTGGTGAAGATCGCCGTTTGCGTGAAACGGGTCCCCGATACGGAGTCCCGCATCAAGATCGCCGGTGATGGAAAGTCGATCGACGAAGCCGGTGTGAAGTTCGTTCTCAATCCCTACGACGAGTTTGCTGTCGAAGCTGCGCTTCAACTCAAAGAACAGCACGGTGGTGAGGTGGTGGTGGTTGCGCTCGGGACCGATGCTTCACAGGAGACTGTTCGCACGGCCCTCGCGATGGGCGCCGACCGCGGTGTACTTCTAAAATCAAACGCGTCATCGCTCGATTCTTTGGGAGCGGCACGCTTGTTGGCAGCGGAGCTCGAGGCTGGTGAATATGACTTGCTCCTCTTCGGCAAGCTCGCCATCGACGACTACAATCACGCCGTCGGGCCGATGGTCGCTACCCTCCTCAACCTTCCCTGCGTCAGCTCGATAGCCCATCTCGAGATTTCAGGCGCCAGCGGGACCGCTGAACGGGAGATCGAGGGCGGCGTCGAAGTCGTCGAGTTTTCGCTCCCCGCCGTGTTGACCACTGACAAGGGACTGAACGAGCCGCGGTATCCGGCGCTCCGGGGAATCATGATGGCCAAGAAGAAGCCCCTGGAGGTCAAGGAAGTCACGGTCGAGCCTGGTGGGTTGGAAATAATAGAGCTCAGCGTCCCGGCGGAACGCACTGGTGGCCGTATCGTGGGCGAGGGACCCGACGCCGTCCCTGCGCTCATCGAGGCGCTGCGGAATGAGGCGAAGGTGATCTGATGGGAGCCGTGCTCGTAGTCCTGGAACAGCGCGACGGGATGCTCAAGCGTGTTTCGCTCGAGGCGCTCGCGGCGGGGCGCGTCGTGGCGGACGCCGAGGGGAGCGAAGTTCACGCGCTCCTGATGGGGCCACCGGGAGTCTCGACCGAAGCTCTCGGGCGCCATGGTGCCGATAAGGTGCTCGCGGCGGCGACTCCGGACTTGGCACTTTATCAGCCGGATGCCTTTGCGACCATCGCCGCCAATCAAGTTTCCACGGGCAACTACGACATCATCGTTCTCGGCGCTACCGCCATGGGGCGGGATTTGGCGCCGCGGATCGCCGCCAAGCTCGGTGCGCCGCTGGCACCCGACGTGACCTCGCTGACCGCCAATGACGAGCTGGTCGTGACCCGGCCAGTGTACTCCGGAAAGGCAGTGTTCACACTCAGGGTGGTCAAACGACCCTGCGTGATCTCGGTGCGGCCCAACGTGTTCTCCCCCACCGATGCCGCCAAGCCGGGAGCCGTCGAAGGAATCTCTGCCGACGGCGTGGTTGCTGCCCGGGCAACGACGGTGAAGGTCAAGGAACCCGAGAAAGCCGTGCTCGATGTCGCGGAGGCGTCCATCGTGGTGAGTGGTGGGCGAGGGTTGAAGGGTCCCGAGAATTTCCACCTCATCGAGGAACTCGCGGAGGTGCTGGGTGGGGCGCCTGGCGCGTCGCGCGCGGTGGTGGATGCGGGGTGGCGACCGCATTCGGAGCAGGTGGGGCAGACGGGGAAGACGGTGAGTCCCAGCCTGTATGTTGCCGTCGGCATCTCGGGGGCCATCCAGCATCTGGCTGGGATGCGGACATCCAAGGTCATCGTGGCGATCAACAAAGACAAAGATGCGCCGATCTTCAAGTTGGCGGACTACGGCATTGTGGGCGATCTGTTCGAGATCGTGCCGCGCCTTATCGCGGAACTTCAGAAGATCCGCGGGAACTGAAAACGAATGATCCCCGCGAAGGCGCAACCACCCCTTCCACGCGATAAGCTGATTCTGTCCGAGCCACCCGGCGACGAACGCATCGAGATGGATGTGTTGTTCGTGGGCGGAGGACCGGCGGGGCTCGCGGGTGCTATCGAGCTCAGCGGACTGGTCAAAGCCGCAAACGAGGCGGGAGATGGTCCCGGTCAGATATCCATCGGCGTGCTCGAAAAGGCAGGCTCGCTGGGAGAACACTGCCTCTCCGGTGCCGTGGTGAACCCACGACCGTTTCGCACGCTCTTCCCTGACCTCGACGACAGCGACTTCCCGTTTCAGCAGCCTGTGACGCGTGAGGCGGTGTACTTCCTGACGCCAAAACGGGCGATCCGCGTTCCCACGCCGCCACCGATGCGGAACGAGGGTAACTACGTGGCGTCCATCTGTGAGATCGTTCGCTGGTTGGGGGAACGAGCACAAGCCATGGGCGTGGACGTCTTTCCTGGCTTTCCAGCAAGCGCGCTCCTTGTCAACGGCAATCGCGTGATTGGCGTTCGGACAGCGCCTTCCGGCCTCGACCGCGACGGCAACCCCATGTCGAACCACATGCCCGCCGCGGACGTCGTCGCCAAGGTTACCGCGCTAGCGGAGGGCACGCGTGGCATGCTCTCGCAGGCCTTTTTCGAATGGCAACAGATTCCGTCTGCGAATCCGCAAATCTACGCCTTGGCGGTGAAGGAGCTGTGGGAGACGAAACGGCCCGTTGACGCCGTCATCCACACGTTGGGGTGGCCGTTGCCAGGGGGAGCGTTTGGCGGGAGCTTCTTTTACCCGCTGGAGGACCGCGTCGCCGCGGTCGGACTGGTGGTTGGCCTCGATCACCCGTATCGGTCGCTGGACGTACACGTGCTGCTACAGCGGATGAAGACTCATCCGTTGTTTGCGCAGTACCTGCAGGGTGGGGAGATGACCGAGTGGGGAGCGAAGACCATTCCCGAGGGCGGGTTCTATGCGGTGCCCCAGCGTCGTCACGGTGACGGGGTGGTGGTGCTCGGTGATTCGGCGGGGTTCGTGGACGTCCCGTCGCTCAAAGGCATTCACTACGCAATGGAATCCGGCATCGCAGCCGCGCGGGCGATCTTTACCGCACTCACCGCGAATGACACCAGTGCGCACATGCTCGCGGCGTACGATCGGTCGATTGACGCTTCGTACGTGATGAAGGATCTCTACCGACGGCGGAACATGCGGCTGGCGTTCAAGGACGGACTCGTGATGGGTGGAATCAAGGCGGGACTCATGACCATCACGGGTGGCCGCTTCCCCGGCGGCAAGATCTCTATGGTGAGCGATGCGGCGGTCGCACGGTCATCCGACGGAGCAGTCCCGTTCACCCCGGATGGAACGTTGACGTTCAGCAAGGTGGACGCCGTCTTCAAGTCGGGCAATGCCACGCGCGATACAATTCCCTCACACCTGATCACTGGAGGGGACGTTCCCGGCGAGCTGGCGGCTTACTATGCGAGCGTCTGCCCAGCGGGCGTTTACGAGGTTGTCGACGGCAAGCTGCGAGTCAACCCGCCGAACTGTGTTGACTGTAAAGCGACTGATGTCGTGGGACCACGTTGGACTCCGCGCGAAGGCGGCTCCGGTCCAGCCTACAAGAGAATGTAGGGGGCAGGCGAGCACTCCCTCAGAACGGTGGCTCCTCCACGTGCCGCCCCTCGCTGAGGAGGATGGCCGTCAAGGTCTCTCCTGGATGTACCTTTTCTCGATCTTCTGGCACGATCAACAGTGCATGCGCTTTGACCATCGATGTGAGGATGCCGGACCCTTGGGGGCCCGTCAGGAATGCGGTTGGCATTCCGTTTCCCTCCTCGAGCCGCACACGAAGAAAATGTTGCAGCGCGCCGGGCGTGGACATGGGCTCGCCTGCGCACACCGAGATGGTGCGACGAAACGGGGTCTTTTGGCCTAGCAGCTTGCGGATAGCGGGGCGCACGAACAGCTCGAACGTCACCATCGTGCTCACGGGATTCCCCGGGAGCCCGATCCACGGAAGCCCACGGACGAAGCCAAAGCCAACCGGTGCACCCGGTCGCATACGGATGCGCCAGAATTTGAGTTGCAGACCGAGTTTATCGAGCACGCTACGCATGTAGTCATGCTCCCCGACACTGACGGCTCCCGACGTGACTAAGAGATCGGCCGTGGACGCGCGACCGATACGGCGCTGCAGCTCGGCCGGATCGTCTTTTGCAATACCGAGCGATATCGCCTCGGCTCCGGTGAGCCGCGTGTTGGCAATAAGCGTGTACGTATTCGATGACGCGATCTTCTTTCCGGAGAGGATTTCTTGCCGCTCGTCGAGCTCGGCGATCTCATCCCCCGTCGCCAAGATCGCGACGCGTGGTCGCCGATAGACATACACTTCACTGACCGCCACCGATGCCAGTACCCCGATCTCCGCCGGCCCCAAGGACGTACCGCTCTCGAGTACCGTTACGCCGCGTTGGATGTCCTCGCCCCGTCGCCGCACGTTTCGCTTCACATCATGGCGATCGTCTATCCGCACCCGATTGGCCTCGAGCTTGGTGGTGTGCTCCTGACGAATTACGGAGTCGGCTCCCTTGGGCACCGGGGCGCCGGTGAAGATTCGGGCACAGGTCCCTGGGGAGAGCGGGAGGGTTGGAAAGGCACCGGCCGGTATTTCTTCGACGACTTCGAGTTCGACCATCCCGGTGCTCGAGTTTAGATCCTCGCTGCGCACGGCGTACCCGTCCATCGCCGAGTTATCCCAGTGCGGGAGATTGATCGGGCTCTGAACACCGGACGCCAGAACGCGGCCGACCGCGTCGGTGATCGGGATGCATTCCACCGGCAGGGTGCTCACCTCGTCGATGATCGTACGTGCCGCTTCTGTCGGTGTTAGAGTCATTGGATGTCAGTCATCAATGGTCAAAGTGTTCAGGGCCAGGGGCCCACTTCTCCCTCGCTCCTCAATGCGCCTTAACTGCCCTTCCCCCTCCAAAGCTCTTCCGCCCGCTCGAGGTCCTGTGCGGTGTTGATATTGAAGAACAACATTGCGGGGTCCCCGTGTGCCGCCACCCGGTCTTTGGAAAGGACCCCGAGCCGCACCGACGAGTGGAACCCGGTCGCGCGAAAGTCTTCATCCTCGAGCTGTTCGCGGATCGCGGTGGCGCAAGAGGGAGCGTAGACTCCGCAGAGCGGTTCGACTCCCTGTGGCCCGTCGCTCTCGGGCAAGAACACGTCATACGACTTCGCTCCCGCGATGAGCTCGCACAACAGTGACGCCGTTACGAACGGCATGTCCCATGCGACGATCAAAACCGGGTTGGGGTCTGATGTGACGGCCGTGTAGATCCCCCCCAAACTTCCACAATTCGGCAGGACGTCGGGTCGGACCTCGACATCCGCACGCCAGCCCCCAGCCTCGTGCGCGTTCGCGATCAAGAGCGGCGGTTCTCCAGTCGCTTCGTGGACCGCCAACACCACGCGGTCCAAGATCCGCTCGCCACCGACGCGCTCGAGGCCTTTGGCGCGTCCATCGAAACGACTTGCTTGTCCACCCGCCAAGATGGCGCCGCGAACCGACGTCATTGTCAGCAGCCCTCGTAGTCGGCGTAAAGTGTCGCGTCCTCCCGCACCCGTACGCGCACGAGGCGTACACCGGACGGAAGCCGCCCGGCGATCCGTCCCCAAATGAACACCGCGAGCGCTTCTCCCGTCGGGACCTGCTTTCCGTAGGCGAATTCCGGAACGTCGAGATTAATGTGGCGATGATCGAAGCGCGTGACGATCTCTTCACGGAGCACACGATCGAGCTCCTCGAGATCCGTAATCATCCCGGTGTCGGCATCGAGAGTGCCGGCAACCGTCACATAGCAGCGATAGTTATGGCCGTGTCCGTGTTCGTTCGCGCAGGCGCCGAAGGCGTCGAGGTTGCGTTCGGGTGACCAATCGGGCCGGTAGTAACGGTGAGCCGCGCTGAACGACACGACCCTGGTGAGTTTCACATCGCTCATGGACAACAATGTACCTACGTCTAGAGAGGTCCGTCGTCCCGGCGGGAGTCGAGGCAAGACGGCAGGGGCCGATCGCGGGATCTACAACCGCAACGCGAACCCCAGCGAGAGCGTCAACACGAGATGATGGGTCCAGTCGGTATCGCTGCTGGTTTCGGGGTTCAATACGGGATCCCCATCCGGATCGGCCACCGGCGGCTCAAAGAAGAGGTCTGGGTAGCTCAGCCGCCAAATCGTATCGCGACCTTCCAACCGCACGAGGAATCGGTCGCCGATGTGCCACCGCACGCCTCCTTGCGGTGCCACTAGAAAGTGGACATTGAACTCGAAGGTACTCGAGTCCTGGGGCACGCTATTCCCAAAGGCCAACCCCAGGGCGCCCCCCACGAACGGCGCCAGGCCGTGCCACGTCTTGGGGCCGGTGAGCACCAGATTGATGCCCGCGTCCGCCATTAGGACCTGTTGGTCGAACGTGCCCTTGATCCGCTGCTCAGGCACACGGGTGGGATCGATGACGACGCGCTCGAGATCGGCCACGGCCACCCGCAGATCGAGGGCCACCGGTCCCCCGAAAAGGAACTCATATCGCGCGCCAACCAGGGGCCCATCGTGCGGTCCTACCCCCGCTTTGCCCGCGTCACCCAACATGTAGCCCCCAAAGCCAGAGGCCACTTGACGGGCCAGGACGGGCCGGTAGGGCGACGCGTCTGGGGCGTGCCCAACCTGCCCCGCGAGCGAGGCTGGGGAGGCCACGAGGCTTGCCCCCAGAATCGCGAGAAACCAGCGGGTGCGTTGCAACGTGACACCGCCGGCGTTTGACACCAACCGAAGGCCTTGCGTAGAATGCTCGTCTGCGCTCATAGGAAGAGGCAATCTATCCACCTCCATCAACCCCTACCAGCCTTGTGGCGTGCAGCTGCTCTCGCTGTCGTTGTCATGTCATGGCTTCCGGCCGTGACACACGGCCAAAGCTCGTATCGCGTTCGGAACGAGGAGAACTTCCGGAAGGATCCGTCCCAGGACGGTGTCCTGCTCGCGTCGGTGCCTGAAGGCGCCGTCGTCGTCGGCGGCGAGGTACGTGACGGATGGATCGAAGTGACACTCGACGGTTGGATCTGGGCACAGTCGATTGAGCCCACCAACCGGGAGGGGCACAATCGCGTGGTCAATGCACCGCGTGGTGAGAACCTCCGCGCGGCCCCGAATGGCGAGCTCGTTGCCCGGCTGGCGAACGGTTGCCTGCTCGATGCGGTCGACACACGCGCCGGATGGGTTCGTGTTCGGCGCACGGGGTGGATGCGGGGTCAATCCCTCGAGCAAATCGATGCGATTGCCAGCACGGGGACGGGTGTGACCTCAAGTGGCGGGTCGGTGCGGAGTGAGCCGGCGACTCTCGATCGAGCCACCGTGACGCAAGAGGTGCCAGTCTACCGCAGTGTCGAGGGTGCGGAAATCGGTACGCTCGGCCCTGATGCTCCGGTCCGCATCCTGGCGCGATCCGGGGAGTGGGTGCGAATCCAGGCTGATGGCTGGGTGCGTGAAACCGATCTCAAGCCCGCATCGTCAGATATACTAGTTGGCGTGAGCGCGGCGGAGGTCCGTTCCCGACCGCGGGAGTTCGAGGGCAAACGCGTCCAGTGGATCCTGCAGTACATCTCGGTGCAGGAGGCCGACGAGCTCCGGCACGACATCCCGGTTGGGCGCCGCTACCTCCTCACGAGGGGGCCGCTGCCCGAAGCCGGGTTTGTCTACGTGGTAGTCACGGACGCGCAGGTCGCGGAAGTGGAGCGATTGCCTCCCCTGACCGAG
This sequence comes from Gemmatimonadales bacterium, assembly GCA_041577295.1. GTDB lineage: Bacteria > Gemmatimonadota > Gemmatimonadetes > Gemmatimonadales > GWC2-71-9 > JBDHDH01. Next base: position 4,527 of record JBFGJG010000015.1, on the reverse strand, counting down.
CTCGTCGTCATTGGCCGTGTCCGGGTGGGACGTTCCCGGTTCCTTGGAAACCCGATTCTCGAGTTGATCGAGATGGCACCACGCTGAGTAGGTAAGGGTTGGATGAACGAGAATCTACGAGCGAAGATCGAGCGAAAGCTCGAAAGACTACAGGATGAGCAGGCGCGACAGGTGCTCGACTACCTCGACTTCTTGGAGTCGAAGTACAACAAGAGTCGGCGGGCTCCATCCGCGTTACAACGGCTGGCCGAGAATATCGAGGACGCGATCGGGGCGGGCACCCTTGGCGACGCAGCGACGAAAGGCACCGCGCCGCTTGTCGATGCGGCCGGCCGGGTGATGGCCGGGCTCGCCGCGGCGGGCAGAGCGGTTGTCAGTGAGCTGTCGGGTACACCAACTCCCCCCTCCACGCCCCCTGATCCGGCGACAGAGAACGGTGGCTCGGGGTCGGAAACAGACGACGACAAGCGGGACGATGATTCGACGGCTTGACCCTCCCGCCGTGCGCGCATAATTTCCGCCATGGAATCAGCGATCCAAACGACACCCGCCGCGAGCACTCGGCGGGTTTTTGCGCATTTGGAGTTTGAGTGACGCGCCTCCGCCCCGGCCACGCGCTCACGTTCGACGACGTCCTGCTAGTTCCGCGGCACGCCAGTGTGCATCCCCGCGACGTTGACCTCCGAGCGCAATTCACGCGAGGCATTTCTCTGAACGTCCCGCTCGTGTCGGCGGCCATGGACACGGTCACCGAATCGGCTACGGCCATTGCGATGGCCCGCCAGGGCGGCATCGGGGTCATCCACAAGAACATGTCGATCGATCGGCAAGCCGCCGAGGTCGATCGGGTCAAACGCTCCGAAAGTGGAATGATCCTCAACCCCATCACGCTCGGCCCCGACCGCCCCCTGCGGGAGGCCTCGGCGTTGATGGCGCGCTTTCGCATTTCCGGGGTTCCCATCGTCGACGGGCGCGGCACCCTGGTGGGGATCATCACCAATCGCGACCTCCAGTTCGAAACCAACCTCGACCGCCCCATTCGGGACGCCATGACGAAGGACGGGTTGATCACCGCACCCGTGGGGACGACGCTGGAGGAGGCGGAGAAGATTCTCGGGAAGCACAAGATCGAAAAGCTGCCGGTGGTTGATGGCGAAGGAATCCTCAAGGGCCTCATTACCGTCAAGGACATCTTCAAACGGCGGCAGTTCCCCGACGCGAACAAAGATGAACATGGGCGGTTACGGGTGGCGGCAGCTGTGGGCGTGAGTCGAGATTCGGTAGACCGCGCACGGGCACTGGTAGGTGCCGGTGTCGACGCGATCGTGATCGACTCCGCGCACGGTCACTCGGAGAACGTGCTCCGGACGATCGAGCGCGTGCGCAATGCACTTGCCGACGTCCAGCTTATTGGCGGTAACGTGGCAACGCATGACGGCGCCCGATCCCTCGTGGAACGCGGAGTGGATGCCGTCAAGGTCGGCATCGGCCCTGGTTCGATCTGCACCACGAGGGTCGTCACGGGAGTGGGTGTTCCCCAAATCACAGCCATCGTCGAGTCGGTGCATGGTGCGAACGACGTGCCCGTCATCGCGGACGGTGGGGTGAAATACTCCGGAGACGCGGTCAAGGCGCTCGCTGCAGGTGCGTCGAGCGTCATGCTGGGATCCATGTTGGCGGGGACCGAGGAGAGCCCAGGCGAGAGCTTCCTGCTCGAGGGCCGCCGCTTCAAAACGGTCCGCGGGATGGGGTCCCTGGCAGCCATGCAGGAGGGATCCGCCGACCGCTACTTCCAGGAAGGTGATCTGTCCGTACAGAAACTGGTCCCGGAAGGCATCGAAGGGCGGGTACCGTACCGCGGCCCGTTGGCCGACGTGATCTACCAGATGGTCGGTGGGATTCGCAGCGGTATGGGATACTGCGGCTGTGCAACACTCATGGAGTTGCGCTGCGAGACGGAGTTTCTCCAGGTGACGACGGCCGGTCTGCGCGAGTCACACCCGCACGACGTGGTGGTTACCCGCGAAGCACCAAACTACAGCGTCTAAGTCAGCTACCCCGATTTCCGCTTCCGCCGGCGAGCTTCCACGATTTGCCGGTGGATGGCCACGTTGTCGAGCCACGCCTTCCGCTCGAAGTAGCTCTTCGTCAGCTCGACCACCTTCGGCGACAGCAGCACGAGCGCGAGCAGGTTGGGCAAGATCACCAGTCCCAGAAAGACGTCCCCCAAACTCCACACGTCGGAAAGCGCCAGGACCGCGCCGACGAAGTGCATGCCCACGAAGGCAAACTTGTAGGGGAGGATGGCCTTCGTCCCAAACAGGTAGTTGGCGCAGCGATCACCGTAGTAACTCCACGCGATCGATGTCGAAACAGCAAACAGCAGCACACTGATCACGACGATATACCGCCCGCCGTTACCCGGAAGCCCTCGCTGGAACCCCAACATGGTCAGTGGGGCCCCACTCTCCACCGCGTTCCCGAAGAGTGACGTATACGTCGTTCCGTCGGCGTCCTCCGCAACACCCCGCAAGGGATAGATGACTCCGGTGAAGGGAATCGTCTGCTCGCGATCGCGGAAGAGCTGCTCGACGGCGACCTCGTGCCAAGCGAGTTGTGCCGATCCGGGTTCCACGCTAAGGGGTCTCCCGTCTACAAACTGGAGCTCCTGCGGGGTAACGACTGCCGTCCTTCTTCCATCGGTCGCGTACGCGACGTAGGAGATGTCGCCGCTGGTGAGCCCCATCTCAGTCGGAATGCGATCGTCCCACACGCCGGTGATGATGATGACCAAAGCGGTCATCGTGACGATTACGATCGTGTCGATGAATGGCTCCACCAACGCGACGACACCCTCCGAGACGGGTTCATCCGTCTGCGCCGCCGCATGGGCGATCGGGGCTGAGCCCTGGCCGGCCTCGTTCGAGAAGAGTCCCCGCTTCACACCCCACATCATGGTCACCAAGAAAGCGCCTACGCCGGTACCAGCGATTCCCGCGCTGGGGTTGAACGCCTCGCGGAAGATCAGGCCGAACGTCGGAAGCACTTGCTCGTAGTTGGCGACGATGATGAAAAGAGCGCCGGCCACGTAGATAGCGGCCATGCTGGGCGCGAGAATCCCCGTCACCTTTCCGATGCGGCTGATACCACCCAAGATGACCGCCGCCACCACCGCGGACGTCACGAGTCCGGTCACCCAGACGGGGATTCCGAACGTCGTGAGCATGGTGTCGGACACCGTGTTGGCCTGAATGGCGTTGCCCGTGAGAAACGCGGTCAGACCGAGGACGGATGCAAACAGCACCGCGAGCCACTTCCAATTGGGGCCCAGTCCGCGCTCGATGTAGTACATCGGCCCACCAGAGACGGTCCCGATGAGCCGGTGCGCTTCGTCCCGCGACTCGACCTGCCGGTAGTGCTGGGCGAGCGTCACCTCCGTGAACTTCGTGGCCATTCCGAGAAATGCGGTGACCCACATCCAGAACAACGCTCCGGGACCACCCCAGTGGATCGCGATGGCGACGCCGGCGATGTTGCCAATACCTACAGTCGCGGACAGCGCCGTGCTGAGCGCCTGGAAGTGGGAAACGTCACCCGGCTCATCTGGGTCGTCGTACTTCCCAGTGGTGACCGCGAAGCCGTGTCCAAGGTGCCGGACCTGGATGAATGCGAGACGAAGCGTCAGAAAGATGCCAGTCCCCACCAGCGCGATCACGACAATGGGGATACTCTCTTCGCCTGCGGGGATCCCAAATCCCCAGATGAAATCGTTGAGGGTCTCGACGATCTGACCGAAAGTTTCCATGGCGATTCACTGGTGGGCAAAGGGCTTGACATAATGGGGCGGGCAGCGCCGTCCGGCAAGTCACCGGTGTTCTCGGGACTTCGCGATTCACACCCGACCGAATATCTTCGCTGCATGGCTACAGCCGACCACGTGACGCGCTCCGGTGCCGGCGGTGTCAGGGTACCGGCGGCCCGCAGACGTGCGGCACTCAGCATCATCAAGTTGTTTGAGCCAGGCACGCGGGTCGCGCTCACCACGCACGTCAATGCGGACGGGGATGGGATCGGGGGGGAAATTGCCCTGTGGCACCTGTTGCGCGCCCGCGGTGTGCGAGCCGCCATCACCAACCCCACGCCGTTTCCCGGGCGGTATCGCTTCCTCCTGAGTGGGGCGCAAGGAGCTGAACGTTCCGCCGAGGCCGTGAAGCACCTGCAGGACGCCGATCTGATCGTCGTGCTGGACATCTCGGATCTCGGAAGGCTCGGGCACCTCGCACAGACGGTCGAGCGAGCGGCGGTCCCCGTGATCTGTATCGATCATCATTCGAGCAACGGTCAACTGCCGCCGGGTCCTCGGCTCGTCGATCCCCACGCCAGTGCCACGGGAGAGCTGCTTTACGACCTCGCTCGATCCGCGCGATGGCCTCTGACGCAGGAGGCAGCGCGCGCCCTCTACGTGGCCATCCTCACAGATACGGGGGGGTTCCGATTCGGGAACACCACTCCACGAGCGTTGCAGGT
>JBFGJG010000014.1:0-81316 GCA_041577295.1 Gemmatimonadales bacterium | reverse complement strand
CAGCGCTCGGAGCGTGCTGCTGGCCGCTCGCGCCGGACAAGACATCGATCCGAACCGCATCGTGGCGCCTCACGAAGCCGTGGCCCGAGTGATTCTCGGCGACTATGACGGTGCGATCGAGCGGTGGAAGCACTATATCCTCGCCAACCCGACCCACAAAATCGATTTGTCGCGTGATCTGCACTGGTGGTGGCGACCCTTGCGGGACCATCCGGAGTTTAAAGATGTCGCGACAACCGAGCCCCTTGGGGGGCACGGGCACTAGCGCCTACGTACTCTCCAGCAGGGCAAGGGATGTCGCTTGGTCAACCATTTCAGGCTTCTAGACTTGCCCGAACCGTAGGGTCACATAATCCCCAAAAAAAGGCCCTCGGATTGCGATGCCCGGTTGGTACCACGCTGTGGTCGGAGTACCACACCTTCTCGGCATCTTCCATCCTGGGCAGACTTACATCCATCGACTGTAACGCAAACGCTACGCTGAACTTGATCGACAGTTGACCGCGTTCGTGAAATCAGATATAAACCTGGTATACTGAGAAACTCGAGTACACACCGTTTGAGCGAAGTCGCGCCCAAACCTTCCGTTGGGAGCAAACATATGACCGCTCGTCCCCTCAGTGTCGCCCGAGTGCTACTGCTGGGCGGCGCAGCAGTGGTCCTTGCGACTTGTACCGATTCGAGGTTCCCGACGCCGCCAGACGGCGGGCAGCCGGCGTTCGCCATCGTTGACGGGGGACATTCAGGTGGCAACCCCGACGTGTTCTTTCTCGAACCGCTGGCGGATTTCGACCCGACCAACCCCAACTTCGACGGTAACCCGAACCCCAACCTCGTGCCCACGGCGCGGGTCTGTCAGTTGACGGTGGGTGATGGACAAGGTGTACCGCCACCGGCACCGCCCAACGCCGTGTTTCCGTGCGGCAACCTGTTCGCGCCAGTCAACATCACGATGACGTACGACGCGGCGGGCGGCTTTTACCGGGCGAACCTGCGAGACGCGGGGGTGTTGAACGCGGATTATCACTATCGCATCGAGATCTTTCTCGCGACGCTGGCGCTCAACGCGTTCAGGGATCTCGACGTCGACGACGGCCCTGCAACCGCGGCTTGTACGAGCGAGGCCTTCTGCCGAGTGAACCGCAATGGTCAGGGTCAGGTCAACGTACCGATCAAGGTGATCATCGAGCAGAACGCCGCGTGTATCGCCCTCGATCCCGGTTTCGATCCCAACGACCCCAACACTGTGTGTGTAACCGCAACCGTGAACCCAGGCCAGCCGGTGGTGGCACAGATGAACAACGAGCCGCTGGCGGCGGCCACACCGGACCAGGGAGCGACGCTCTCGATCCAGAGCTGCAGCGATCTTCGCGGCCGCGGCGCGAGCATCAATGATCACGATCAGGGCCGGATCGACCTCGTGACCTGGGGTGAGTGTGTCGAGATCAACGCGTTGGACGAGGGAGCGATCAGCGGAGTGGCCGAGCTGTGCAACGCGCCGGGGCAGGCGCAGCTAGCCGGGCTCACGGCCGAGCAGGTTGCGCGGCTCACGATCCATCGCTTCTCGAGCGGCGACAATTTCGCGGTCGCTTTGGGACATGGAGAGGCAACCAACTGTAATCAGCCGGCGCCGGCTCAGGGACAGGCGTATCAGTTCAACCGGCTCCAACAGTTTGCCCGGCTGGTGCGGCGCAGTTGGCGTTCGGTAAGCGACCGGCTGCTTCCGGAGCCCGCCGTGGCCTGCGACCGCGGCTGCGCCTCGGTTGGCGGCTTCGAAAGCAGCTACCAGGTGGCAGGACCCGCGGCGTGGGACTTCGACCCGAGCAACCCGCTGGGCGACCTCGGTCAACACGATCCGGGTACGGTTGTCACCGCGCGCGCCGATGTGTTTGATTCGGGCGAGTTCGAGGATGGCAGCCCCGCATCCCCGGACCCGTACAAGGACCTCCGGGTCACGGTGACCGTGAACGGTACGACCCAGACTCCATTTGTTCTCTCGGATGCGAACGGGAACGTCGACTTCAGCTTCACGGTCCAGGCCGGTATCAATACCGTAAAGTTTGAGGCGATCGGCGTCGGCCAGGGAAGCGTGCTGGCTCCGCCAATATCGGCTGTCAACCCAAACCCTGTGGATCTGAGCATCGGAAGCTTGACGTTTACCGCCATTGGCGTGCTGCCCTTGACGTTCGATCCCGATCCGCCACAGTCACTTGACGGGTTCAAACTCGGCTCCGATGGCGTGACCGAGTTTGCCCCGTTGAAGGTGTGCGGGACTCCCGGTACCCAGATCACGAGCCTCCAGGCCGTGAAGAACAATGGCGAGCCGGTGACGTTTGGTGGACTGCCACCGCTCCCGGTTACCATCCCCAATACGCCGGAGCCAGACGGCAGCTTCTGCTACACGTTCACGGGGCTGACGCTCAACAAGACCGGTGCCTATCGGATCGTGGTGAACGGTCAAGTCGAATCGAAGAAGATCAACGTGAAGCCGTGACGCTCGGCTAGGGTACACTCAACGGACGGCAATAAGGGCGGCTCTTTGTGAGCCGCCCTTTCGCTTGACTGCCTACCTCGCGCATGTGCGAACGCGTGCGATCAACATGCGAGCAGTGAGCGCATGAGTCGTAAACTTCCGATCCTCGCGAACCAGAGTGCGCCCGCTGAGTGCGCTGATCACGCGTTTCCGAGATTTGACCGATTGATACACGCCAGACATTTTGATTGGTCGCTGATACTCCAAGCGACTGTCGCAGCTCTGCAACACAGTCGGTTCTCCCGCCTAGCTGTTTGCACCGATGGTGTTCGCATTTCCTTCCGTTGTCCGTGCTCGCAGGAGGCCCGGAATTTGATGTCGATTGTCGTATACGCCTTTCCTCACCCTCAGCGATCGCCACACCTCGACCCGACCTGTCGTCAGGCTGAGCAATCGATCGCAAGGAATCGTCTGATGAAACGCTTAGCGGCCCTCCCCGTTCTCGCGCTAATCATCGCCGGCTGTCAGGACACACCTAGTCCGACGGATATCGAGCCCGGCTCGCCCGACTTCGTCATCAACCACGGCGCCACTGGCGGGAACGAAGACTTCTTCTTCAAACCCCCGATGGTGCCCAACCCCAGTGGTCACCCGAACTTCGGAGACCGGCCCTTCAACCCCAACGTCGGCCCAGTCGTCGAGATTTGCCAGCTGATGGCTGCCGATCCGATCACGGCAGATACGCCGTGCGCCGATCCACAGCCCGCAGGTTTTCCCGTCGTGTTCACCACGACGTCCGGACCGGGATCCGAAACGATTCGTGTCGATCAGGACGATGAGCACTACATCGTGAACTGGCACACGAACGAGTTCAACCTGTCCGACGACAGGTTCTATCGCATCGCGGTGCACGTCGGGATGACGCCGCTGGGGTTTGCGGATGTCGACGTCGTGAACAGTGGAAGAGGGCTCAAGAACGTCAACACCGGCGAGTTCGTAGCCCTCAAGGATGGGCGCACCCTTCCCATCAGCTTCCGTATCGAGGAGGGGGCCTTGTGCGAAAACCCGGCTCTCTGCGCCTCGGCAACCATTGACGTCACGCAGGGTGGCTCCGTGTCGCTCGAGGACGACCAGGGAACGACGTTGGCCGTCGTCACCGTCGCGCCCACCATGGCCGCGGGAGAGACACAGACGACCACGATCACCGTGCAGGCTTGCCTGACGCCTGGTGGAGATCTCTCGTCCCTGGTCGATATCCCACTCTTTGGAGACTGTGTTGAGATCACGGCAGATCCGCCACTCGACCTGGATCAGCCGGCCAACGCCTCGCTGTGTCGGGCCCCTGGCGCGGCCACCAATGCCGGATTGAGCCCCGCCGAGGTGGAGCAGCTGGCCATCCTTCGTGCCAGGGCAACGAACGAGACCTTCGAAGTGGTGGCGTTGGCACACGGGGAGGGTGATTGCCCCGTGCAGGTGGGCGTGAACCAACTCGAACGCATCCTCCGGTTTGCCAGGAACGCTCTGGTGAACGTACGCGATCGGATGCTCGCCCTGGTCCAACCGGACGCCGTGCTTGCCGCCATCTGCGATCGTGGGTGCGGCGGCTTCACCAACTTCGAGAGCTCCTTCCAGGTGGGACGCCCGTCCGAGATGAACTACGGACCGGACTCGCCGAGCGACGGCGACTTTGGGGCCCAGGCAGACGGCGCCATGCTGACCGCCCAGGTGCTGGTCAGGGACGCCGCTGGGAACCCGGTTGAGGGCGCCACGGTGAGCGCCGTGGTCACCTCGGAACCCGGTTCCGTGTCGCCGGCATCCGTAATGACGGGAGCGGATGGAATTGCCGAGTTCACCTTCACCGTGGAAGTCGGCGTGAACGTGCTCGAAGTCAGTGGAAAGTGCATCGGCACGGACGGGGTGTTCGCACCGGCCATCGAAGACGGCGCCAATGCGCCACCCGTTCTCTGTCAGACCGGCACGCTCGAGTTCACGGCCACCGTGGCAGAAGGTGAACCCGAAGCACGCGGCAAGATCGTCGTCAACAACGACGAGTGGACCTTGAGCAACGCCGGGTTCAACAACGCTCCGGACGCCGGACAGTTTGCGCTAAACGTCGCCAGTTGGTTCGTTGGTGAGGGCCCAGGGAACTTCCTGGTCTACTCGACGAACTTTGGTCTCGTCCAGAACTCCCTCGCCAATACGATGACCGGGGCCGGTCACACGTGGACGGTCAGCACAGCCGTGAACTTCACGCTGCCGAACCTCCTCCAGTACGACGCGATCTTCCTGGCGGGCGACGCCGCAGACAACCAGGTGCTCATTGATTACGTCAACGCGGGGGGTAACGTGTACCTCGCCGGTGGCACGGGCATCGGAGGGGCGGTCGCCGAAGCTGCGCGGTGGAACACGTTCCTGAACGAGTTTGGGCTCGAGTTCGACCCCGAGGCAGACTACAACTTCATCACCACCGTCGTCGAAATCGAGTCCGGCCATCCAATCTTTGCAGATGTCACCGGCCTGTACCAGGATCGGGGCAGCAACATCAATGACCTGAACGATCCCGGCTCGACCATCCTGGTGGCCGAGGAAGTGGGCGGATTGTATGCGGTCTACGAGGAACAAGAACCGGAACCGTGATCCAAGTTCTCGGTCACTGAAACCCGATCGGGGCGGCTCGATGAGCCGCCCCGCGTTTTTTTTGTCTCGACTGCCGTCCTACCGCCCTCCCGTGGCAACCGGGAGCGGTGGCTTTTGATCCCGCGGAATGGGTGGTTGATACGGCTTGCCACCAGTCTTCTCCGCGAACACCTCCTTGGCCCGCCGTAGCAGATTGCGGTCGGTGAGCAGATCGACACCGGTGAGCGCAATCACCCGCGCGGCCACATCCGCACCCTTGATCGCGCCGTCGGTCCCGTGGGACGCCGCCGTCGCCCAACTGTGCCACGGAATGTCTTGCGCCGCGGTGGCCACGCTGAACTGTACCGTCGGCGTGATCCGGCTTACTTCGGCGACGTCGGTCGAGCCGCCACTCACCGGCTGCTCTTCGCTCGCGAGCGGTTTGATCTCGGTACTCAGCCCCTTCTCCTCGAGTCCGAGCGCCCTTTGGAGCTCGCGCGCGAATGTCTGATCCTGTTCGTTGAACTTCGGCACGCCCACCAACTCGAGGTTGCGCTGCACCGCTTCCTGGAGCGGGCGGATGAGCAACGTCGCATGCACACCCGTGATCAGAAACACCTTGTGCTCGGTCCTGGTGGCCAGCGCCGCCCCCTCGGCGATCTTGAGAATCCAATCGTAGTAGCGATCGACCGACTCACGATCGACGTCACGCACGTAGTACCACACCTTAGCATACTCCGGCACCACGTTGGGTGCCTCCCCAGCGCTGGGCATGACGTAGTGAATCCGCGCGGTGGGTTTCACGTGCTCGCGCATCATGTTGACGCCGTGATTCATGAGCTCCACCGCATCGAGCGCGCTTCGGCCATTCCATGGATCGGCCGAGGAGTGAGCGGCCTGCCCAAAGAACTCCACTGTGAAGTTGTTCATGGCGCGACTCGGCTCATTGTCGGTCTCCGTCTCGAGACCGGGGTGCCACACGATGGCCGCATCCAGATCGTCAAACAGCCCGTCCTTCGCCATGTACACCTTGCCCACCACCGTCTCCTCGGCCGGGGTGCCGTACAGCCGAACGGTCCCCGATAAACGGTGACGCTCCATGACCCGCTTGAGCGCCATTGCCCCCGCCACGGAGGCAGCACCGAACAGATTGTGTCCGCACCCCTGCCCGCCCGTCACCCCATCATCACGCACCTTTTTGAACGGCACCGCAGCGTTGCCAATACCGGGCAACGCGTCGTACTCGGCGAGGATGCCGATTACGGGCGCGCCGCTCCCCCACGTTGCGACGAACGCCGTGGGCATCGCCGAAACACCGCGCTCCAGCGTGAACCCGTCACGCTCCAGAATCGTGGCCAAGAACTCGGCCGAGCGGTCCTCGCGCAGTGCCGTCTCGGAAAAATTCCACAGCTCTTTCGACATGCGGGCAACCTCGCCCGACAGTTCGTCGACTGCCGCGAGGGCGGTGCGCTTTTCACGCGAGAGGTTCTGAGCCGCGGCCGGGACCGCGAGCAGGGTCACGAAAGACGAGAGGATGGCTGCACGGATAACAGACATGCGAACGCTCCAGAGAAGAACGATTGGTGTGGACTGAAAGCGATCTGGCACATGATACACGGGGCTTCGAGCGGTGGGGAGGTTGCCGAGCAGTTAATGATTGGAATCAGGACGTGGAGACCGGTCCCAACCGCAGCGGGAATGAACACCCATCGGCGAGCAATCGCCATCGCGTAATGCTAGTAATAGCAATAAGTTACGATGCCAGAGATCCATTGCTTTTCGGCCTCTAATCGGGTATATTTGGTGGACCTCGAAAGGGGTCGCTTGCGGCCCCTTTCTTTTGTTTCCCAGCCGACTCGAACCAGATGACACAACCACAAAAAACAGACGCCTATAGCTCCGATGCCATTCAGGTTCTCAAGGGCCTGGATGCGGTCCGGCGCCGCCCGGGGATGTACATCGGCTCCACCGGCCCTCGCGGGCTGCACCAGCTGGTCTACGAGGTGGTGGACAACGCCATCGACGAGGCCATGGCCGGCTATTGCGACCGGATCGACGTCACGCTCCACCGGGACTTTGGCATCACCGTGGAAGACACCGGCCGCGGTATCCCCGTCGACATGCACAAGACGGAGAAGAAGCCTGGTCTCGAAGTGGCCATGACCATGCTTCACGCCGGAGGCAAGTTCGACAAGAATACCTACAAGGTGTCCGGCGGGCTCCATGGTGTCGGCGTGTCGGTGGTCAACGCCCTGTCAGAGCGGCTGGAAGTGTGGGTCTCCCGAGGTGGGAAAACTCATTACATGATGTTCGAGCGTGGGAAGACGGCCAAGCCGCTCGAGATCGTGGGGAAGACAAAGAAGACCGGCACGAAGGTGTCGTTCTGGCCGGACTCGGAAATCTTCCCAGAGCGAAACTGCGATACCTCCACCCTCACCACCCGTCTGCGCGAGCTTGCGTATCTGAATCCCGGCGTCACGCTAACACTGACCGACGAGCGGGAGGACGCTCGGAAGGAAGGTGAGACATTTCTCTTCAAGAAGGGTATCGCCGATTTCGTCACCTACTTGCGCAAGAACCGCAAGCCGCTTCATGCGAAGCCCTTCCACTTCACGACAGCGAAAGACGACGTCGAAATCGACCTCGCCCTCCAGTATGACGAAGGCTATCAGGAGAACGTCTTTTCGTTCGTCAACAACATCAACACGCACGAGGGTGGAACACACCTCACGGGTCTGAAGGCGGCGCTGACCCGCGCAGTCAACGAGGTGGCCAAGAACAAGGGGCTCCTCAAGAAGGAGAGCTTCTCGCTCTCCGGTGACGACGTGCGGGAGGGACTCACCGCAGTCCTCCACGTGAAGGTCAAGGAGCCGCAGTTCGAGGGGCAGACCAAGACCAAGCTCGGCAACTCCGAGGTCGAGGGAATCGTCAAGACGGTCGTGTACGAGCGGCTGACGAGCTACCTGATGGAAACACCATCAGCCGCCCGCGCCATCATCGATAAGGCGGCCAGCGCCGCGCGCGCACGGGAGGCTGCCCGCAAGGCGCGGGAGTTGGTGCGAAAGAAGAGCGCGCTCGAGAACGGCGTCTTACCTGGCAAGCTGGCTGACTGCTCGCTGACCGATCCCACGATGTGTGAGCTTTACCTCGTTGAGGGTGACAGCGCCGGCGGGTCCGCCAAGCAGGGCCGCGACCGCCAATACCAGGCCATCCTGCCGCTGCGCGGTAAGATCCTCAACGTGCAACGCGCGCGAGTGGACAAGATTCTGTCTAACGAGGAGATCCGTGCAATCATCACGGCGATCGGAACGGGCGTCGGCGAAGACGAGTTCAAGATCGACGAGGCACGATACCACAAGATCATCATCATGACCGACGCGGACGTGGACGGTGCCCATATCCGGACACTGCTGCTCACGTTTTTCTACAATCAGATGCGTCCCCTCATCGAGGCCGGATACGTGTACATCGCGCAGCCACCGCTCTACCGCGTGGCCAAGGGCAAAGAGGAGTTCTACGCCTTCGACGACGGCGAGCGAGATGACTACATTAAGCGTCTCACCAACGGGGGCAAGGGAAACGTCTCGATCCAGCGATACAAGGGCTTGGGTGAGATGAATCCCGATCAGCTGTGGCGTACGACGATGGATCCCGCCAGCCGTACAATCCTGCGCGTCGAGCTCGATGACGCCGTCGCCGCTACAGAGCTGTTCGAAACGCTCATGGGCGACCAGGTCGAACCCCGACGGGAGTTTATCGAAACGAACGCGAAGTACGTGAAGAACCTGGACATCTAGCCGCCCCACCACTCACCACCGCCGGAGTTGTGGGGAGTGGACGGGTTTCCTTACTCCTTACTGCCGTTTATGGAAACACGCGCTTGGCATCGACATTACGATGACGGCGTTCCCGCCGAACTCCCGTTCCGCGACCTTCCGCTCACGGGATATCTGGAAGAATCCGCCCAGCGGTATCCGGATCGGGCCGCCCTGATCTTCGGCGGGGCGACGCTCAAGTACCGGGAGTTCAAGGACCACGTCGATCGGCTGGCGACCGCACTGGCGCGGTTGGGGGTCGAGCGTGGAACCCGGGTCGCCATTCAGATTCCCAATACGCCGCAGATGGTGATCGGCTACTACGCCACGCTTGCGCTCGGTGCGGTAGCCGTTCCGACCAATCCCTTATATACCGGACGGGAGATCGAGCATCAGTGGACGGACGCGGGCTGTCGCGTGGCGCTCGTGTCAGACTTCATCTTCGCGAGCCGCATCGCGCCCATCCGGGACCGGCTCCCGATCGAGCAGTACGTCATTGCATCGATCCCGGAGTATCTCCGATTTCCCGTAAACATCCTCGCGTCGCTCAAGCTCCGGCGTGCCACGCCACCACTGGTCGCCACCGTGCCATCGGGACCGGGAATCCACTCGTTCCGCAAGTTGATTCTCGCGACGGATCCAAAACCACCGCAGGCCCCCTCTAAAGTTGGTGAGATTGCGACCCTGCTCTACACCGGTGGAACCACCGGGATCTCCAAAGGTGCCGTCCTCACCCACGGCAACCTCTCGTACAACGTCCAGCAGATCATGGCCTGGATGCCCCCCGAGATACAACCGGGCCGAGAGGTGATGCTCACGGCTCTCCCGCTGTTTCATTCCTATGGCCTCACCGTCGCGATGAATCTGGGAATCGCGGTGGGAGCGGCGTTGGTCCTGTTGCCCAATCCGCGGGACATCGCGATGCTGGTGAAGAGCATCGTCAAGTACCGGGCAACGCTCGCTCCTGCAGTCCCCGCCATGTTCAACGCAATCAATCAGTACCCGGGAATCGAGCGGCTCGATCTGAGCAGCGTAAAGGTCTGCAACTCCGGCTCGGCACCGCTGCCGATCGAAGTGCTGCACCGATTCGAGGAGCTGACCGGGGGCAAGATCACGGAGGGGTTTGGCCTCACCGAAACCTCGCCCGTCACGCACTCCAATCCCGTCATGGGTACCCGCAAGGTGGGCAGCATCGGTGTGCCCCTCCCCAGCACTGATGCGCGTATCGTGGACGTGCAGGATGGCACCACCGAGATGCCAACCGGCAAGGAGGGAGAGTTGCTTATCCGCGGTCCTCAGGTGATGCGGGAGTACTGGAACAACCCCGAGGAGACCGCCAAGACCCTGCGAAACGGATGGCTCTACACCGGCGATCTCGCCGTCATGGATGACGATGGGTTCTGCTTCATCGTTGGTCGCAAGAAAGACATGATCCTGTGTAGCGGATACAACGTCTACCCCGACGAGATCGATCGCGTGCTCATGGCACATCCTCAGATCCTCGAAGCAGCGACGATTGGTGTTCCGGACGAGAAGCGCGGTGAGACCGTCAAGTCGTTCGTCGTCACCACACCGGACCACCAGCTGAGCGAAGCCGACGTTCTCGCGTACTGCCGTGAGAACCTCGCGGCCTACAAAATCCCCAGATCGGTCGAGTTTCGCGCGGAGTTGCCCAAGAGCACCGTCCTCAAGATTCTTCGACGTGCGCTCCGCGATGAGGAACTTGCCAAAGCCGGCGGAAACTGATCTCGCGCATCTCGAGCGAGAGATCGTCAGCTGCAACCAGTGTCCCCGCCTCCGGGAGTGGTGCACTACTGTCGCGAGCGCGAAAAAGCGTGCATACCAAGAGGAGTCATACTGGGGAAAGCCCGTCCCAGGATTCGGGGACGCGGAGGCGCGGCTGCTCATCGTAGGCCTGGCCCCCGCGGCACATGGTGCCAACCGAACGGGGAGGATGTTCACCGGCGACTCGAGCGGCAACTGGCTGTACGAGGCCCTTCACCGCTTTGCGTTTGCCAATCAGCCGACCTCGGAGGCGCTGAACGACGGCCTCGAGCTGGTAGACTGCTTCATCACTGCATCCGCGCGCTGCGCGCCGCCCGGCAACCGCCCCACTCGCGAGGAACTGACGACCTGCCGGACATATCTCGAATGGGAGATGTCGCTGCTGCGGACGATTCGCGTCGTGTTGGTGCTAGGCCACATCGCCCACCGCCAGTGGCTCGAGGCCGCCGGCTGGTGGGGGCGCATGACACCCCAAACGCGGCCGCGCTTCGCTCACGGGGCTGCCAGCGTGCTGCCCGATGGCAAGACCCTCCTCTGCTCGTACCACCCGAGCCGCCAGAACACCAACACCGGACGACTGACCCGACCGATGTGGCATGCGGTGTTCCGCAAAGCGCGTAAATTGGTGGACCGTGATGAGTGAATCGAGGCTATTGGCGCGGTTTGTGGTGCTTATCGTCATCACCGTCTCCTGGGCGCTCCACGCGTCCGCCGTGGAAGCACAGGTGACGATCCACCCGCGTAGCACAACCCCAGCGGCGTGGGAGCGATTCGCCGTACAGGTCGTCAACCATGCGGACACCGCGGTGGTGACCGTAGAAGTGGCTGTTCCGGACGCCATCACCATACTCGGAGTGGAAACACCCGTGGGGTGGTCCGCTCAGACGGTGCCGGGGACCGAAACGACCGCGCAGCTGGTGCGCTGGACGGACGGCGTGGTGGCTTCAGGAGCCTACCGCGAGTTTGCGTTCCTCGGACGGGTCATCGGCGATGCGCGTCAACGGAGTCTAGTTTTTCCCGTCATCGTGACGCGAGCGGACGGGTCGCGCTTCGAAGAGCAGCGACTTCGCGTGTCGGTGGTGGGTCGCACGCAACTCTCGGTCCGTGGGGTCACGGCTATTGCGGGAACGGCGCTCGGGATATCTATTCTCGCCCTGGTGGTGGCGCTCGCCACGCATCGATCGCACAGATCACGAACGACGTAACTGGAGGAAGGCGAATGCTCGAGTGGCTCGCAACAGTCTGCGTGTTCTGGATGGTGACGTCGCTGTACCTGGGTGGGATGTCCGTCGATGTGAGGGGGGGTGGCGGCGTTCGCCAGGTTATCGGCCTGATCGATCTGCTGGTGTTCTACCTCGTCTTGTGGGGAGTCCTGCGGGCAGTGCTCGGAGGCTTTGGCGGGATGCTCGGTCGCATCGTGCTCCCGACGGTGATCTGTGTGCTCGCATTGCCGCTACTTGCCCGTCTTGCGTTCGGCATCGTGGGTGTGAAGGTGGTCAAGGCCGAGGCGCACTGAGCGCACTATCCGAGGGCGCAATCTCCTCGCCCTTCCAGCGAAAGAGCTCGAACACCGTTCCGCCCGGCGCGCGGCGAACCCAGTAGCCGGACTCGGTCGAGTCGAACGCGAGGGCAAGCAGCGTGTCACCCGCGGCGTCGACGAGCGTCACCCGCCGGTCTGGCCTGGTGAAATCCGCTGAGTCGACTTGAGTTGGGTTGGCGAACGCCGCCCCTTGCGCCGTCAACGTACGATACCCCTCGAGGAGCCTGGCCATCGTGGCGGAATCGACCGGTGAGCCTCCCACGAACTGCCACGTCACGCTATCACGGCGCTCGACCGTGTAGGACGACCGCGGGCTCGCCACCGTGACGCGGGCAATGCGATCGGGATCGATCTGGGCGATGCGCTTCTCGCGCCAATCGTTCTCCCGCCGGTCCAGCGCCGGCACCAGCGGTCCCTGGAGTAGGTACACCGCGTCATCGCCAGCCAGACGCACGTAACGGCTCCGAAACGGCCGTCCACGCTCGCCCGTCACCAAGTGGAGCAGCGTGCGGTCCCCACCGACAATGCGAACGTGTGTCCCGCCGGCACTGTCTACACCCATTCGCGCGTGCGACGCGGGATTCTGGGCAACCAACTCGGCCTTCGTCGAATCACCCAACGCATCGAACAGCTCGTTTACCATACTGGTGGACGCCTCGTGCCCATTCACCAACCACCGTTCGGCAAAATCATCGGCATCTGCAGGAACTGCCCGCGCGACCACGATCGTGTCGTCGGGACCCTCGATGAGCACCGAATCCACTTCACCGGCGGTGACGGGAACGAGCAGTGGTCGTTCATCGACTACGTCGGTCCCACGGCCGATGATCTCGACCAACCCCCATAGAAACACCACCACCACGAGCGCGATCGCGATGTGCAGTAGCTGTTTGGGACTCATGCGCTGGCTCGGGAAGACTGTGGTTGATAGGTACGGGTCGCTCGACGCTGCCGTCGCAACAGAACGATCACCGCAAGCACGGCCAAAAGAAATGGAACACCAATGACGTTCCCCCACATCGCGAGATCGCGCGTGACCTCCTTCTCGAACACCAACGGAGGAGGATTCCGGTTCTTCGACCTGATCGCGATCAACCCCTCATCCTGTGCCAGCCAGTCCACCGCGTTCAGGATCAGGGTGAGCGCCGCAGATCCCCGCAGGAATCCATCGCTCACGAACTGCGCGTTCCCGATGACCACCGCCCGGCCGTTGGCGCCATCCGTGACGGAGTCGCTGACGGCGGGGGTGACCAGAACGGCAACCAGCCGTGTCCCCAGACTATCCTCGGGGAAGTCGCGCTGTGGCGAGACAAACGTTCTCCCCGTCTCCACCCCAGCCGCGCGGCTCGTGACGAGCAACGGAGTGACGGATCCGGGGAGCGCGCTCGCAGTGTCTACACTGCTCGCCCACGGCAACAATACGGCCTCGATGTCGCGGTTCACCACGGCCTCACCTGTGCTCAGCGCGCGAATCCAGAAGGGATAGGGGACGATGAGCTGGAACGGTCCTTGGGAAGCTGGGAGCTGCACGCGCTCGTTCGCGGCGAGATCGTAGACCATGTCTCCGCGAATGGAAACACCAAAGCGCGTGAGCAGGCGGTTCCAAGCCACGGGCCGCGCCATGGCCATGAACCCCTGCGGCTGCCGCACCATGCCGGCAGCAGCCACGAGCACGCCGCCGCCGGCGTCGAGGTATCGTTCGAACCGCGCCACCTGCGAATCCGAGACGATGGGCGGCGCATCCACCAGCACCACCGCAGCGAGATCCGTCGAGATCGGCTCCGCGGTATCGAGCGAGATGGTCTCGACGTCATAAAACTCGCCTAACGCCCTACGCAGCGTGCTGTAGGATACCCCGGCTTCCGGCTCGGACTCTTCCACCAAACCAACTGTTGGAAGTGCATCGGTGGTCAACGACCGCACGTACGACGCGAGCCGGTACTCGAGGTCATCGGTGCGCTGGATGTACGGAATGGTCTCCGTCCCCTCGGCGTATTGGACGGCGAGACCCAAATACCCATCCCGTACCGACAGCTCCGCCTCTCGGATCACATTGAACTGCATGGGAGGAATGCCGAGAGCCTGCGCCTCTTCCCCGGCTTCATCGTCGTCGTCAGGATGACGCATCACCACGCGCACGTTTCCGCGTCCGGCGGCCCTGAAATCACCCAGAAGGTCCTCGATATCCCGTTTCACCAGCGAGATCTCGGGCGGCAGCTCCTTGGACACGAAAAACTTGAAAGTGACCAGATCGTCCAGACCACCGAGCAGATTCTCGGTGTAGTCTGAGAGCGTGTACGACTTGCCCGGTGTCAGGTCGAGCCGACCGCCGATCTGGCGGCCAAACAGATTCACCACCACAAAGACGGCAGTGATCAACGCGGTTCCGATCCTGAGACGTTGAAGCGTGGCCCCCCTGGGTGCCAACCGGCGGCCCATCAAGGCAAGGTATGCCAGCGCCAGGAAGATGGCGGCCAGCGTTACGAAGTAGACGGCATCACGTAGATCGATGACGCCACGGGCAATGTTCTCGAAATGCGACAACACGCCGAGGTTTCGTGCGATCGTGCCCAACCCGGGTGGCAAACCCACGATCAGCGTATTCAGGCCAACGAGTATGAGCGGAAAGATCACCGCGACACCCAGAATGGCGGCGGTCATCTGATTGCGGGTCACGCTCGAGGTCCAGATCCCGATGGCCGTGAATCCGGCCGCGAGCAGTCCCGCGCCCACGTACTGCGCCACAATCACGCCCACCTGGAGGTCCGCACCCCACGACAACGCGATGGGAACGGGCAGGGTGAGCGCCAGTGCCAGCAACACGAAGATCAGTTGCCCGACATACTTCCCCAACAACAGCTCGAGCTCCGTGATGGGTTGGGCGAGCACGACCTCGAGCGTCCCGCTCCGCGCGTCCTCGGCGAGCGCACGCATGGTCACGACTGGGACGAAAAAGAGGAAAATCCATGGGAGGAGATCGAGCATCGGACGCAACGACGCGATCTCCACCAAATACGCCTGGCGGAAGAAGAGAAAGTTGTTGAACAGCAGGAAAGTGACCAGCAGGACGTAGCCCGTTGGATGATCGAATACCGCCCGGAGCTCCCGTCGCGCAATCGTCCAGATGGCGCTCATGCCGGCACCTCTGGACTCGACACATCGTCCCCCTGCTCCTGCGTGAGGTCGCGGAAGACGTCCTCGAGGCTGCGCGAAACCTGATGCAGCTCGTACAGCGTCCACTGACTGCGCGCGGCGAGCTCAAAGATTCTCGGTCGAATATCGGCAGTGCTGTCGGCGGTGACGGTCACTGCGGTGCGGTCAGCATCGACTTGCCGAGTGTGCTCCACCGACCGTACGCCTGATAACCGGCGCAACGCCTCGTCCACACCGGTGCCCGCCACCTCAACGTGTACCTGCACCGTTCCCTCGGCCTGCGCCATTAGCGCTTCGACCGCCCCGTCGGCGGCGATGCGCCCCTTGTGGATCACCAGCAGTCGCGAACACGTATGCTGCACCTCGGGCAGGACGTGCGTGGAGAGGATCACCGTCCGATCCCGACCCAATTCGCTGATCAGGCGGCGAATCTCCACGCGCTGGTTGGGGTCCAGACCCTCCGTGGGCTCATCCAGCACCAGCAAGTCCGGCCGGTGCAGAATGGCCTGTGCGAGCCCCACGCGCTGCCGGTACCCCTTGGAAAGCTCGGCGATCGGGCGGTAGTAGACTTCGCCGATCCCCGTGCCCATGACCGCGTCGTCGACGGCCGCAGCTCGCGTGCGACCGTCGAGCTGGCGGAGCTGGGCAATGAAATCCAGGTAGTCCGCCACCAACATGTCGGCGTACAGTGGGTTGTTCTCCGGCAGGTATCCTATGCGTCGCTTGGCATCCCGCGCCGCGTGGGACAGCGGCACGCCGTCAAACGCGATCTCACCGCGGTCGGGCTCGTAATACTGGGTAATCATCCGCATAGTCGTGGTCTTCCCAGCTCCATTCGGACCTAGGAATCCCACCACTTCACCGCGGTCAATTGTGAAGGTGACGTCCGCCACGGCAGGGACGCCGGCAAACTCTTTTGTTACACCGTTAACGGCAAGCAGCGTCATGGTAAGTGTTGTACGGGCAAGCGAGTGTCTGGCGTCATCCCGGTTGGAAAACCGGGCAGGATTCTAATCAGGGAGCTCGGTAAGGTTCAACCCCGAGGTCCGTGCAGCCCCTTGCATTCTGCACGGCAAACCGTACTTTGCCATATAAAGTTCTTTGTGCATTCTCACCCTAACGGGGGGGCTCGTGACCATACCCACGCACGAAGATCAACAACAGGCCCAAGAGACACTGGCGTACATCCGGCGCACCATGGAGTCCGCGTCGACGTTCACTGCGGTATCCGGATGGGGGCTAGTTGGGGTTGGGCTTGTCGGTCTCCTCGCGGCCTGGCTAGCCTCGAGCGGTGGAACCCCAAGCGATCTCAGAGTTTGGATTCCAGCAGCCGTCCTCTCGGTGACCCTTGCCCTCGCCGCGAACGCGTACAAGGCGAGCCGTCTCCGCGTGCCCGTATGGTCCGGGGCCGTTCGCAAGATGGTGTGGGTGATGACTCCCGCCATCGCGGCCGGTGCGATCCTCACGTTTGCGCTTCACGACGCCGGAGTCGCGCAACTCCTACCTGGCACATGGCTTGCCTTGTACGGCGCAGGCGTGAGCGCCGGAGGAACCTTTTCCGTCCGCGCAATCCGCGCGATGGGCATCACGTTCCTTCTGCTCGGTGCCACGGCACTGCTTCGGCCGGACCTCGGCCTAGCGCTCCTAGCGGTTGGGTTTGGAGGCGTGCACCTCGGCATCGGACTCGACCTCGTCTGGAGACACGGTGGGTAGCTCCGTCACGGACGAGCTCGACCGGCTGATTCACGAGCGGGTCCGGCTCGGGATCGTCTCCGCGCTGGCCGCGGATGAGAGCCTCAGCTTCGGCGACCTCAAGAAGATCCTGAGTGCGACCGACGGAAACTTGAGCGTGCACGCCCGAAAGCTGGAAGAGGCGGGTTACATCAAGGCGACCAAAGGATTCGCCGATAGAAAACCCAAGACGGAGTTCCGATTGACGACCAAGGGACGGCGAGCGCTGGAGAACTACCTGGACCAGATGGAAGCCATTTTGAGCGTCGCGCGGGATGCGTTGGAGCGGGCATGAGTGGATTGCACGTAGGGATCATCATGGACGGCAACGGGCGCTGGGCACGCGCTCAGGGACTCCCGCGATGGCGGGGACACTTGGCGGGCGTCGATAGCGTGCGCGACATCGTGCGTGGCGCTCCCGACCTGGGAATCACGACGCTCACGCTCTATGCGTTCTCGATCGACAATTGGAAACGCCCACCGACGGAGGTTGGCCGTCTCTTTTGGCTGCTACGGGAGTACTGCCGGCGCGAGTGCGCGGAGCTGTTGGCGAACGGCGTTCACGTATCGCACATGGGTCGGCGCGATCGCATTCCCAAAGCCGCGCTGGCCGCCTTGGACGAGGTCGCGGCGGCAACCACACGCGGCGCCAAGCTGCACCTCCGCCTGGCAATCGATTACGGGTCCCGTTGGGCCATAGCGAACGCCACCCAACAGATCGCGCGCTTCGTCGCTGACGGGCAGCTCGAGTCTTCAGCCATCAACCCGGACGTCGTCCGTCGACACGTGAGCGGCGGGGCGCCGGATCCGGACCTGATTGTCCGCACAGCCGGCGAACAGCGGTTATCGGACTTCCTGTTGTGGGAAGCCGCCTACGCAGAGCTCTACTTTACCCCCGTACTCTGGCCGGATTTCCGCAAAGCCGATCTTGCAGTCGCGTTGTCCGAGTTCCATCGTCGTGAGCGCCGATTCGGCGGTGTCGGCGAGCCACGCACGAGGAAGGTCGCGAGCTAGCCCCTTCAGGCACACCTCCACTTTTCCTCAACAGCGCTCTACATTTGCCGCGCAACCTTCCCGGTCGCGCTGCGTACCACGTATGGCAGGCACAATCTTAAAGTGAGAGGTAACAACGGCCCATGAGACCGCAGAAGATGAGCGTTATCAGCTTGGTTCGAGGTATCGGCGCCATCTGCGGTATCAGCGCCTTTTGCGGATTCGGCGCCGTCAGTGGCATCAGCGTGATCAGTGCCACTGGGACTGCGGCCGCGGTCGTGTCCTGGGCACCCGTACGGCCGCCCCAGGGCTCGGCGGTGATCATCGTGGTCCATGAAGACCAAGCGCCGGGGAGCCGCGGACCGATTGACTCAGTGCACGGCATGCTTGCGGGACAACCTCTCCACTTCGAACGCGCGCCCGATCGCCGCCTCTGGGCGTTGAGTGGCGTGCCGATCGATAGCCGGGATTCGCTGCCGCTCACCCTGACCGTGGTCCGCAGTGGCGGCGGATCCGAGCACGTCTTCCGACGTCTGCCGGTCGAGCGAGTGACATTCCCAACCGAGAGCCTTTCAGTGGACCCTCGCTTCACCCGGGCTCCTGACTCCGCGCTGGCGGCGCGCATCGCAAGCGAGTTCGCACTGGCGCGGCAGGTCTCGCGCGGGACGCACACCAACCCGCGCCTCTGGCGGGGAGCGTTCCGCCGGCCGGTCCCTGACCCCATTACCAGTCCGTTTGGCATGGGTCGACAGTTCAATGGTGAGCTTCGCAGCCGGCATATGGGTGTGGACCTCGACGCCGCGGCGGGCGCACCGGTGCATGCGACCAACCGGGGAGTGGTGGCACTGGCCAGGGATTTCTATTACGCCGGCCGAGTAGTCTATCTCGACCACGGCGCGGGGTTAGTCACCGTCTATATGCACCTGAGCGCCATCGGCGTCAGTGAAGGCGACACTGTCGAGACTGGCCAGGTCATCGGCCGAGCCGGAGCCACCGGACGCGTTACGGGTCCCCACCTCCACTGGACCGCACGCTACGGGTCGGTTTCGCTGGACCCGCTATCGCTTCTTGGACTAGAGGGGATAGGGTGGTAGGATCAAATCCTCCAACCCAGCGGCGGGAAGGGTGGGGCGGGATCGGTAGCAAGTTTCGGGTTGCCTGCCCTTTCCTCCTCTAGCACCTTGAGGGCGGCCGCAACCCTGAGGTTAGAAGGTGTCAGTTTTCGCCCAACGCAACACACCGACGAACGAGCACTCTGCGCACGCAGTCGGGTTGACCGAGACGCGGGTGGTGCTCGACCAGCTGCGCGATTACACACGCATCCAACGGGCTATCGAGTATCTCGACGAGCGCTACCGCAGCCAACCGCAATTGAGCGACGTGGCCGGAGCGATCGGCCTCAGTGAGTACCATTTTCAGCGGCTGTTCCGCCGTTGGGCCGGGGTGAGCCCGAAGCGTTTTCTGCAGTGCCTCACCGTCGAGCACGCCAAGACGGCACTGCTCCAAGGCCACTCCGTTCTGCATGCCGCAATCGATGCGGGGCTATCCGGACCGAGCAGGTTGCATGACCACTTCGTGTCACTCGAGGGCATGACGCCGGGCGAGTATGGCACGGGGGGGGAGCACCTCACGATCTCGTATGGTATTCACGCATCCCCGTTCGGCTGGTGCTTCATGGCGGCGACCGATCGGGGTCTGTGCCGCATCGAGTTCGTTGATGAAGCGGATGATGTTCGCCCACTCGCGGTGATTGAGGCGGAGTGGCCCGCTGCGACACTGGAGCATGACCCCGATGCCACCGGTGCGGTGGCATCACAAATCTTCGAGCCACACTCAGAGGCGACCGAACCGATCAAACTGGCCGTGACTGGGACCAACTTCCAGGTCCAGGTGTGGCGGGCGCTGCTGCGGGTGCCTCCGGGATGCCTCGTGTCGTATCAGAGCATCGCGGGAGCCATAGGCCGGCGCGGTGCCGAGCGCGCCGTGGGGCGCGCGGTCGGTCAGAACCCCATTGCCTACCTCATCCCTTGTCATCGAGCCATCCGAAAGTCCGGGGTGCTCGGCAACTATCGTTGGGGCGCGTCACGCAAGAAGGCCATCCTGGGCTGGGAGGCTACGCAAGCCCAACTCCCCGCCGCATCCTGAGCGCCCACCGTGCTCGCCGCGAAGCTCACCACGGGCTTCGCGGCGCCCGCGTGACCCGTCCAATTCTTCCCGCCCGGATCCCGAAGCTTCCCCGAGGGGTTATTATGAAGGTTCGGTTCAAACGGGGTACCATCGTTGGTGGATACGCTTTCGCAGACCATTAGGGAGGCTCTGGCCGACCATTACCTGATCGAGCGACCGATCGGTCGTGGCGGGATGGCCACGGTCTTTCTGGCGGAGGAGCGACACCCCAAACGCAAGGTGGCGGTGAAGGTGCTCGATCCCGAGTACACCGATCGCTTGGGTCGGGACCGTTTCCTGCGTGAGGTGGAGATCGTCTCGAAGCTCACGCATCCCCACATCGTCCCCGTGTTCGCGGCTGGCGAGGTGAGCGATCTCCTGTATTACGTCATGCCATACATCGCGGGCCAGTCACTCAGGCAGCGACTGCTGCGCGAGGGCCCTATGCCGGTGGCTGACGCGCTCCATGTTGCGCACGACGTTGCAGACGCCCTCGAGTACGCACACGGGCATTCCATCGTCCATCGCGATATCAAACCGGAGAACATCTTGCTCTCCGGTGGACACGCCCTCGTGGCCGACTTCGGGATCGCCCGAGCGGTGAGCGTTGCTTCCGACCGCAACATCACGGTCGCCGGTCTCCCAATCGGGACGCCGGGGTACATGAGCCCGGAACAGGCGACCGGAAGCAGCGAGATCGACGGCCGCACGGACATCTACAGTCTCGGTTGCGTGTTGTACGAGATGCTTTACGGTGAGCCACCGCCGCCGGGCACACGCGATACGCGGACCGCGCTCAAGCGGCAGCGCACGACGCGCACTACTAAGACTACGACCGACACGGTGCCCGAGTCCATTGAGCTTGCATTGATCAAGGCACTCTGCTGGGATCCCGTGGGGCGGTTCGAGACGACGGGGGACTTTGCCCGCGCGCTCACGTCGCTCGATCCGTCGGCACCCCATGGTGGCCCGGTGTTCACGCCCCCCTCACCACGCGAGATCCCGGCAAAGTCGATAGCCGTACTGCCGTTTGCCAGCCTCAGTGGAGACAAGGACAACGAATACTTCACCGACGGCATCACGGACGAGATCATCACGCAGCTGTCGAAGATCAGCGACCTCAAGGTCACGTCTCGCACCTCAGTGATGCGCTACAAAGAGACGCGGAGCAGTCTCGGAGAGATTGGGATGGAGCTCGGCGTCGCCACGGTGCTCGAGGGCAGCGTGCGCCGCTCGGCAAACCGGGTGCGGATCACGGCCCAGCTCGTCGACGCGCGCAGCGACGCGCATCTCTGGGCGGAGACGTACGATCGAGATCTCACTGACATCTTCGCGATCCAGACCGACGTGGCGGAGCAGATCGCCAAGGCGCTCCGGGCCACACTTTCACCACTGGAGCAGGCGCGGATCGAAAAGAAACCGACCGACGACCTCGAGGCCTATAACCACTATCTCCGGGGAATCCACTACTTCAACAGGTTTACGGCCGACTCGTCGTTGCGCGCGATCAAGTCGTTCGAGCAGGCGATCAAGCGTGACCCGGAGTTTGCCCTGGCCTACACCGGGCTCGCGCGCACCTATCTCATGCTCGGGATCGCGAGCGGACCCATCCCGTCCCGCGAGGCGTTCGCCAACGCGAAGGAGGCGGCAGAGCGCGCTCTCCAGTTGGATGAGACGCAGATCGACGCACACGGAATCCTCGGCGCGTTCCATACATGGTGCGACTGGGACTGGGAGGCGGCGGATACCGCGTTTGCGAACGCGAACGCCGGATGCGCCGAATGCGAGAAGCCGTTCATTGAGTTCGGCTTCTATCTCGCGGCACGGGGGCGGCATGAGGAGGCTATCAAGAACGCCAAGCGCGCCCTCGAGCTCGACCCCGTGTCACTCATCGTGAACTCACACGTCGCGATGCAGTACTACTGGGCGCGCCGATTCGACCGGGCTGCCGAACAGCTCAACAAGACACTCGAGCTCGACCCAACCTTCCCGCCTGCCCTGAGTCTGCGAGGGTGGATTCACCTGTTGAGCGGCGAGAGTGAGACGGCACTCGACTACATCGAACGTGCACTCGAGTACGGTGGGCAGATCTCCGCCCTCCTCGCAGGACTGGGGTGCGCGCAGGCGGCGGCGGGCAAGATCGATGAGGCGCAGGCGACGCTCGAGCAGCTCGAGAATCCTCAGGGGAGGCACGACGCGTCCCCACGGGACATTGCGCTGTTGAATCTGTGGATGGGAAAAAAGGATGCAGCATTGACCTGGCTCGAACGTGGCCTCGAAGATCACGCTCCCTGGATGAGCTTCTTGAACATCGACCCGGTGTGGGATAGCCTGCGTGACGATCCAAGGTTCCAAGCCATCGTGCACAAGGTCATGGGGAGCTGAGCGTCCGCAGCTCGGGTTCCAGCACCTCCCACACGCGCTCCGCCATCATTCGTTGACCCTCGGCCGTCGGGTGAATTCCGTCGGGCTGATTCAGCTCGGGAACCCCTGCCACGCCCGCTAGCAAGAACGGAACGAGCGCTGCGTCGTTCTCCTGAGCCACGTCAATGAAGACTTGGCGAAAGGCTGTGGTAAAACCCCTTCCCATGTTGGGTGGTGCTTCCATGGCGGCGATGAGGATCCGTGCGTTGGGGCGGCGGCCAACGGTTCGATCGACGATCTGCTGCAGGTTGTCGCGCAGCGCCTCGAGTGAAAGTCCACGGAGTCCGTCGTTCGCCCCAAGCTCGATCACGAGCACGGCAACGGGCTCCTCCAACAACCAGTCAATTCGTCGTAATCCGCCTGCGGAGGTTTCACCGCTAACCCCCGCGTTGACGACGCGATACCGCAAGCCCGCCGAATCAATCTTATGTTGGATCAACGCTGGGAACGCCTCGTCTGCAGCAACTCCTTGACCCGCCGTGAGACTGGTTCCGAGAAACGCCACCACCGGCTGGGCATCCCCTGCTGGTGAAACTCCATTGGCCCGAGCGCGTACCACCTCCTGTTGCTCGTCGGACGAGCCACACCCGAGGAGCGCGACGCCCAGAATCCACGCTATCTTGCGATCCATGATGATCATCGCTGACAATCTCGAACAAACATACTCAAGTGGTGGCCGCCCCCTCACCGTGTTGCGAGATGTGTCGTTACATGTCGAGCCACAGGGCTTCGTGGCGATCGTCGGTCCGTCCGGCAGCGGGAAGACCACGCTGCTCGGTCTGTTGGCAGGTCTCGAACGACCGACGGCCGGAACGGTAACGCTGGACGGCGTCAACCTTGGAAGCCTCACGGAGGACGGACGCGCACGCCTTCGGGCGGAAAAGGTCGGGTTCGTGTTTCAAACATTCCAGCTGATCCCAACCCTCACCGCACTCGAGAACGTGATGGTTCCCATCGAGCTCCGTCGACTGCACGCCCCCACATTCGATGGCGGCGGAGCGTCATTGCGTGCACTCGAGCTGCTGGACCGCGTTGGGCTGGCGGACCGCGTGGATCACTATCCGAGCCAGCTGTCTGGCGGTGAGCAGCAGCGTGTCGCCATTGCCCGTGCCTTTGCCAACGCGCCCAAGGTGCTCTTTGCCGATGAGCCGACGGGGAATCTCGACGCCGCCACGGGACGTCACGTCATCGACCTCCTCGAGGCCCTCAACCTGGAGGGACAAACCACGCTCGTCTTGGTCACGCACGATCCGGAGCTCGCAGGCCGCGCGCATCGTGTTGTGCGTATTTCGGAGGGCCGTTTGGTACCCAAGTCGACAGGGGCCGTTCGGTGAGCCTCCCGTTTGTGTTGTCCACCATGCGTCGCGAGTTTCGGAGCAGCCGACGCCGCCTCGGGGTGTTCATGGGCTCGATCGCCCTTGGCGTGGCGGCGCTCGTGTCGATCAACTCGTTCCGCGAGAACGTCGCCGCCTCGATCAGAGGTCAGTCGCGCGTTCTGCTCGGGGCGGACCTCGAGCTCCGCAGCCGGAGTCCCTTGGTTGGACGCGTCCGAGGGATCCTCGATTCGGCGGTACGCAACGGCGTGCCGATATCAGAGGTCACGAGCTTTGCCTCGATGGCACTCGCGGTCCGAACAGGGCTCACACGGCTCGTGGACGTGCGCGCTGTCCAAGGCAATTTTCCCTTCTACGGAACGATCGAGACGGCACCCGAAGGCCGGTGGTCCGAGCTCCAGTTTGATCGACATGCGCTCGTCGATTCGACGCTGCTGGTTCAGCTGGAGGCGAGAATCGGTGATACGCTGCTCATCGGCGAATCTCGCTTTGCGATCATCGGTGCCCTCACACGGGTCCCAGGCGAACTGGGAATCTTGGCCGCCATCGGGCCGCGGGTGTACATCCCAGGGGCCTACCTGGACGAGACCGGACTGCTGCAGTTCGGCAGCCGTGCCAGGTACACCGCACTGTTGCGGCTGGACGATGACCAGCTCGACCGGTTCTTGAACACCCACCGTCAGTTCTTGCGGGACCAAGCGATTGGCATCGATACCGCCGCCGAACGGGAGGAGGATTTGACGCGCTCGCTCGGGATGCTTGCGCGGTATCTCGGCCTCGTTGGGCTCGTTGCGCTGTTGCTGGGAGGCCTCGGTGTCGCGAGTGCGGTGCACGTCTTTGTCAAAGGAAAACTCAACACGGTCGCCGTCTTTCGGGCGCTCGGGGCGACGCAACGTACCATGTTCGCGGTGTACCTCGGGCAGGCAGCGATGCTGGGTCTCATCGGCGCCTTCGTGGGTGCCGCCGTTGGTGCGGCCGTTCAGGCGTTCCTGCCGTCGTTGTTCGCCGAGTTCCTCCCGCTCGAGGTCTCCGGTGCACTGGACTGGAGCGCTGTCGCTGCAGGGCTGGGTATTGGGGTATGGCTTGCCGTCATGTTCGCCCTGTACCCGTTGCTCGACGTCCGAAACGTCCCGCCCCTCAGGGCACTCAGGAGTGAGTACGAAGCCACCCCACGAAACGCGCGGCCGCTGCAGGCGGTCATCATGATCGCACTCGTGGGAAGCGTGCTGTGGCTGAGCGTGTGGCAGGCACCCGCGTGGATCATCGGTCTCGGCTTTGCTGGAGGCGTCGTGGTGACAACAGGGGTCTTGTGGATCGTGGCGTTCGTGACCACCCGCATGACGCGGCGGCTGATGCCGGCCAAGACCCCGTTTGCGCTCCGTCAGGGATTCAGCAACCTGTTCCGACCACACAATCAGACCATGGCGGTCACATTGGCCGTGGGGTTTGGCGTGTTCCTACTTGCCACGCTCTACGTCGTTCAATGGAATCTCCTGGACCGCCTGCGCGTCACCTCCTATCCCGAACGACCAAACCTCGTGCTGTTCGACATCCAACGGGATCAACGAGAGGACGTCGAGTCGTTGCTGCGACATCGCGGAGCGCCGATCCTCGACGTGACCCCCATCGTATCATCGCGCTTGGCCGCGGTGAATGGGCGACCTGTCCAAGAGATCCTGCAAGACAGCTCGGAACGGCGCAGCCGCTGGCCGTTGACGCGAGAGTACCGGAACACGTATCGCGACACGCTCGTCGCGTCCGAAGCGGTGATCGCAGGAATCTGGTGGGATGAGCGTTCGGCCCTATCAGACACCGAGCCGACGCTTCCCCGAATCTCACTGGAGGAGGACATCGCAGCTGAGCTGGGTGTGGGCCTGGGGGACCGGATCACCTGGAACATCCAAGGACGCCAGTTCGAAACCGTCGTGGCGAGCATTCGACGCGTCGACTGGGCCCGCTTCGAGACCAACTTCTTCGCGGTCTTCGAACCCGGTGTGCTGGACGACGCTCCGCAGAGCTTTGTCACGCTCACCCGTGTGGAGGACGCGCGGCTGCGCGCCGAAATCCAACGCGATCTGGTCCTGCGTCATGCGAACGTCTCGGCCATCGACCTCACACTAGTTCAGCAAACCCTGGATAAGATCCTCGACAGTGTTGCGCTCGCCATTCGTTTCATGGCGTTGTTCAGCATCGGTAGCGGCCTCGTGGTGTTGGTCGGCGCTATCACGACCTCCCGATTTCAACGGCTCCGCGAGAGTGCGTTGCTCAAGACCCTCGGCGCCCGTTCGCGTCTCATTCGCCAAATCCTGTTCGCCGAGTATATGACGCTCGGTATTTTGTCCGCTTTTACAGGTGTGCTCCTCGCTGCGGTCGCTGGGTGGGCCCTCACGAGATTCTTCTTCGAACTCCCGTTCCGCTTGCCTACGGTGCCGCTCCTCGCCGTGTGGCTCTTCGCTGCCATTGCTACGACCGCGATCGGCTTGGTGAGCAGCCGAGAGGTCGCCCGCAAAGCACCGCTGGTCGTCCTCCGAGAGATGAGTGACTAGTTAGAGGAGATTGTACGGGTAGAGAGCGTTACGGTACCACAGCGACAATCCGGAGAGGGGCTCCACTGCCCCCGGCGATCTTCATTGGCAGCGCAATGACGAACGCACCGGTGGCGGGCAGACGATCGAGGTTGGCGACGTTTTCGAAAGCGGGAATGTTGGCTCCGAAGAGAATCTGATGTGCATCGAAGGTGGTGGATTGTCCCTGATCGATACTCGGTGTGTCGATACCCACTGCGTCCACCGCCCTTTCGTTGACGAGCCATTCTGCGGCAGCGGCATGGAGACCGGGGAAGTGAAGCTCCGGGATGGCCTGTTCTCCCTGTAGCCCGGTGCCCAGGTACGCGACCGGATCCGGCCAGTACCGTCCCCACCCGGTTCGCAACAGTAGAATGCCGCCGTCGGGAATGCGCCCGTGCGCCCGCTCGAACTCCTGGAGATCCTCCGCGGTCACCCGATAATCACGATCCCCCTGCGTTTTTCGAATTACATCGACGACGAGCGCTGGGCCGATAAAACGGTTGAGCGGTATCTGATCGGCGGTGTGGCGGCCCTCCGCGAAATGGATCGGTGCATCGAGATGGGTACCACCGTGTTCGGCTGCTCGTAGGTTGTTGGCGGCGTAGTAATATCCGCCGGGCGTCATGCCCGCGGCGACACGCTCGAGTCGGAAGGCTTCCGCCGTGGGCCAGTAGATGGACGTACTATCAAACGGATGGGTTAGGTCGACCCACGCCGTCGTGTCGGCGAAGAGGGCTAACGTGGGATCAGCTTCTGTGGCGCAGGCTGCGAAGGCTAGGAGTGCAAAGGAGATACCCCACGTGCTGCCGTAGTGGAAGCGCTCCACTACTTCCATTCGTCGCCGCCGACCGGACTCCACTGATCGTCGTCGTCCCAACGTGACCGCCAACGATCCTCGCCGCCCACTTCCTGAGGTGTCGCGGTCCGGGGCGCCCGCGTCCCTGCCTTGCGGCGCTTGGACATTCCGCTCCAACCGCAAGCGAGACACCATCGGCGCTCGAGCCGCAACGCACGGAGCACGCGAGGGGCAAGCAACGGGATGGTCGCATCTTCGCACTTGGGACAGTGATCCCTCCTCGGGAAAACCAACCACACCACGGCCATGACGAACACCAGCCGGAGGCCGACGGTAACTAGTAACACGAGGACGACGAGAACGGAGAGATCCATTGGCTTTGCTGAAGGTCGGTGGCTCGATGCACCGCGTCAAGCGGCAGGTCCCAAAGTGAAAACGTCGGGTGTCGCCCTGGCGCTTCGGGGGATCGTGCCTTTGATTTCCAGTATGTCCGAACCCCACAAGAAGCTCGTCGTGGTCGGAGACCGAGTGCTCGTCTCGCCAGAAGAGGGAGAGGAGCGTACCTCCGTGGGATTGTATCTGCCGCCGACCGCCGTCGATCGTCAGGCGGTACAGGGCGGAAGGATCATCGCCACTGGTCCGGGAACACCACTATCGGCACCGGCTGACCTCGATGACGAGCCGTGGAAGGTGCCCGCGGGCGAGGCCAAGTACGTACCCATGCAGGCCCGTGTGGGAGACTACGCATTGTTCTTTCGCAAGGCTGCCGTGGAGATCACATTCGAGTCGAAGCGCTACCTCGTGGTCCCGCAAGCCGCCATCTTGGTTTTGGTACGGGCCAGTGTGCCACTCGATGACCTGTAGCGCGTCACGTCCCACCTGAGAGCATGTCCTGGTCTCTAGCCATCCTGCTTGCGCTCCTCGTGGCAGCGCTCATCTGGTTTTTCCGTCGTCCCGATCAGCCGGTGCCAGAGGATCCTGACACGGAGGATGACGACATCGACTTTCAAGTATTAGATGAGGCGGAGACCGAAGTGCGCGACGTCGACGCCTTTACGACACCGGACGAAGCGGAGGGAGAGCTGCGGGATTGGGGGCCCGGAGCACCCAAGTAAGAAAGTCCCCTTCTCCTTTCATTCCTTACTGCTCGTCACTTCTCACCGCCGTCGCTACCGCACCCTCGCGGGTGACCCGATGCGATATGAGCGGTAGGGGTGGGTCCGGTTCCTGCTCTACGATCGTGATGGCATCGATCAGCGTGCGTATGCCAAGGTCACGTGTTTGCACATCACGACCAAAGACCGTTCCGAGCGCCTGACCGCGTTCGACCCGGTCGCCCGGCTTCGCGTCGATCACGAAGCCAACCCCGTGATCGATCTCGTCTTCCACACGCTGGCGTCCTCCGCCCATCGCTACGATCGCCTTGCCGATGGCGCGCGGCTCGATCTGTGCCACATAACCGGCCTTTGTTGACTCGACCACGTGGGTGTGGGTACCCACGGCAAGGGTTCGGGGGGCATCGACGACGCCCGGATCCCCACCTTGCGCGGCCACGATCTCGCGAAACTTCTCCGCGGCTCGGCCCGACGCGATCGCCGACTCCGCCAACGCGCGGGCAGCCACGGGATCGTCGCTGACGTCGCCAAGGAGCAGCATCTCCACGGTTAGCGCGTAGGTGACTTCCATGAGATCCGCCGGGCCTTCTCCCCGCAGAGCCCGGAGCGCTTCCCGCGTCTCGAGGGCGTTACCGCACGCGTGGCCCAGTGGCCGGTCCATCGCTGTGAGCAGCGCGACCGTCGGGCAACCGCGTTCCTCTCCCAAGGCGATCATAGTCGACGCCAGCTCGATCCCACGCTCCAGCTCGGGCAGGAACGCGCCACTGCCACGTTTGACGTCGAGCACCAGACCGTTCAGCCCCTCGGCGAGCTTCTTGGACATGATGCTCGCTGCGATGAGCGGAATGGCCTCGACAGTAGCCGTGGCGTCACGTAACGCGTACAGCTTTCGATCCGCCGGGGCGATCTCCGGTGTCTGCCCCATCATCGCCACACCGATCTTCGTCACCAAGCGCTTAGCCTCATCCAGCGTCAGCTTGGTCCGAAACCCAGGTATGGACTCGAGTTTGTCGAGCGTGCCACCGGTGTGGCCGAGTCCGCGCCCGGACATCATGGGCACGGCGACCCCGCAACTCGCCGCGAGCGGTGCCAGGACGAGCGAAACTTTGTCGCCCACACCACCCGTCGAATGTTTGTCGATCCTCGGAACGACATGGCCGGTGAAGTCCAGCCGGGCGCCCGACCTGATCATTGCGTCCGTCAGCGCGCCCAATTCTGCTGGGGTCATGCCGTTCAGGTACACCGCCATCAGGAGTGCGGCCAGGTGATAGTCCTCCACGCTCCCCCTCGTGTACTCGGCGATGAGTTGCGACCATTCATCAGGCCGCAGCTCGCCACCGTCGCGCTTTCGCTCGATCAACGTGGTCACCAGCACCGTCAGGTTACCCGACCGCCCGGATGCACAGACGCATCCACACTCGATCCTGCGACACCGTTTCTGGCAGCGGCCCTCCCGTGGAAAGACGTCAAGAGGCAGCTCGAGCGATTGGCACGAGCTGCCTCCAGCATCAAGGGCACCCGTTCCACCCTTCTACAGGGCGACGGCTGCTCGAAGTGACAAGAAAGGGCGAAAGTTAACGGCGACTCTTGAGCCGCTTGCGCAGGCGCTTGCGCTGAACCCGGAGCTCCCGACCGGCTTCGTCCCGGAGGTCCTCCAACCGATCCCGAGCGTCATCACCCAGATCGTGCAGACGATCTCGAATCCGTCGCCGCGTCACTTCGCCCCGCTCTGGGGCGAGCATCAACGCCACACCCGCGCCGATAAACGCGCCGATCAGTAGACCGGTCAAGAAGCCGACGACACCGGACGTCGCGTCGTCATCCGAAAACTCGTCCAGTTCTTCCTGCTCCTCATCGTCATCCACGATATCGATATCCCGTTCACGAACCATGTCTGTCTCCTTAGCAGTGCACACGGATGATAGCCCCTTGACGGTCGTCCGTCGAGGCTGTCAACTTGACAGCCACACGGGGGGAGAGTGGAGACAACATCCATGCAAGAGTCGGCATCGACCGAGACCGCTTCAGTGGAAGAACTACAAGCACGAATCCGCGAACTCGAGCAGGAGCGTCGCCACCTTCTCGCCATCGTGGACATCCTTCAGGAGGTATCGGGTACCGTCCATTTCGTCGACATCCTTCAAAGCATCACCCGCAAGTTGGGAGAGACGTTCGGCCTCGATCGCTGCTCGATCTTGTTGGTCGAACGTGGCACCAACGCCGCTCGCTTGGTGGCGTCATACGAAGACCCGGGAATTCGCAACTACCTCGTCGATCTGGACCGGTATCCGGAGTTGCGCCGGGCACTGCGCTCGGGGGACACCGTGTTCATTCCCGACGCGCAGGCCGATCCCGAACTCAAACATGTTCGAGGATTGCTCGAGAACCGGCGTGTGCAGTCGATCACGGTGGTGCCCATCACGTGGCGCGGGAGCGCCATCGGTGCCATCTTCGTGCGCACCTTCCAGAACGGCCCTGCCTTTTCCGGTTCGGACGTCCGCTTCACCCAGGTCATCGCCACGATTGCCGCGCGGGCGCTGCGCAACGCGTACCGGTATGAGCGGCTGCTAAAGCGCGAGGGCACCGGCGACGCCGAGGTCGATCGCGCGGACATCAAACGGATCGCACTCGTGACCTTCCTCCGACGCCTTCTCGACGCGTTCGAGCGGAATGAAACCGAGTGGACCGAGGGATTGCTCTCACGGACCTCGGAGGAGGAGTTGGGGCGGCTGGTGGAGATTGCGATGACCGTGCTTGGCGAGGAGGCTAAAGCCACGTGACTTTTGACCTTGCCGCTCCGAACCCCGCCTTCTAAGTTCGCAAGACAGGCAATTTCACCGGCGACAGCATGGATACGCAACTCACGCAGAACGGTCTTCTCGGTATCGGGCACAAGGCACTGTACCAGTGGCGGCTGGCGCTCGAGCGAAATCTCGGTGCAAACGCTCCGTCGTGCTTGCTCGAAATTGGTGCAGCGACCGGTGAGGAGATCCACGCCGCCTTTTGTCGTTGGCTTCCCGAGCATACGGGCGTGAACGATCCGGGCGAACTGGACGCCGAGCGGTTTGGCGAGGTGCTGTCGACGTTCTTCGCCGAGCTCGGCTGGGGAAACTTGGAGTTGAGTCGGCTGGGCAGCGCCGGCCTCGTCATAACATGCGCTGAGTGGGCCGAGGCGCAACGCGACGCCAACGCGCCGTACCCGTGTTGTTTTGTTTCCGCTGGCCTCTTCGCTGACTTGCTCACGCGAATCGCCGGATCGCCAATCGCGATCATGGAAATCGAATGTCAGTCTCGGAACGACGAGCAGTGCCGCTTCCTCGGCGGTGCGCCGGAGACACTCGAAGCGGTCTATCAGGAGATGAGCGCCGGCCGCGACTACCGCGCGCTGTTCGAAGCGTAACTCCCCAACCAAACGACTGCGGTAGACTAACGACGGTGGGTCACCACCCGCCTGCACGACCTCCCAACTCTCCGAGCTTTGCGGCGTAATCCGGGCGCATCGTCAGCTTTCCGTCGACGATCACCTCCCGATCCCACGGCAAAATGATGAAGCTCTGCGTCTCCAGCGCGTGAAAGTCCGGCTGGTGCGGTCCCGTCTTGAACGAGACAGCGGTACGCACCTCGGCCGGCGCGAGCTTGCGCACTGCGGAAACGGCCAGTTTGAGCGTATCCCCACTGTCGCACGTTTCATCGACCACGAGCACGCGGCGGCCCGTCACACTCGGTGGGGGTGCAGTCACCAGTGTCGGGCGGCGTTCGCTTGCCCGTCTGGTCACAGCCATAGAGGCGAAGTCCCGCTGGAGAATCGATGCGACCACGGCGCCCGGAATGACCCCCGCCTTTGCGATGCCGAGGATGATCTCCGGATCAAAGCTGCCGACGATCCTGAGCGCGAGGGCACGACACAGCTCCCCAAACAGCGGCCAATCGACCTCGAGCACGTCGCGGGCTGGCCCGCTCTGAAATGGTCCCGACATAGGATCCGGATAGTAGCCGTCGGACCCGCTACTGACAATGGAGTACGTTGCTTGAGACTGGGCGGCAACGGATGCGTTGCCATTGAGTTCAGGCTCTAATATCTTCCCGCACGAATGGGAATCTGGCAACGGATCTTTGGGCAGCGGCGCGACGAGCTAAAACCGCAGCGCCTCGACTACCTGAATGAAGCGCTCGCCTTGGAGCGCCAGGGCGACTATGACGCCGCGCTGACCTCGTACCGCCTCGCCCTGAGAGACCACCCGTCCGACCTGCGAATCCTGCAGAACATGGCCATTGCCTACACCAAGACCAAGCGGCATGACGAAGCCATCCGCTTCTACCGCAAGGCCTTGGAGATCGACCACAACCTCGCGGGGGCGCACTACGGCCTCGCGTTTCTCCTGATGAAGCGCGGGGAAGTCGACACCGCCGCGCAGCACCTCCGCGTCTTTCTCGATCGCCCCCCACGGGGCCCCGATGCAGAGAAGTGGGTCGAGCACGCGCGGCATACCCTCGCCCAGATCGGATAATCCGGTGTCCCGCTGGAGCGTCGTGGCGCTGCTAGCGTCCGCCGCGGCCTGCACGACCGTTTTTGGAAACCTCGACCGCATCGTCGCCATCGAATTGGTTGGGACGCGCACACCGCAAGTCGAGGAAGGGGACACGCTGCGGTTGCAAGCTCGTGCCCGCCGCGCGAATGGTGGGATCGTATCAGACGCGCAAATCACCTGGGTCATCATCGATGTCGATAGCGGCCAGATTGGCTTCACGCTCGATGACAGCGGCCTGATCTCCGCGTTTGCACCGTCCACGGCAAGAGTGCAAGCCAGAGTAGAGGAGCTCGCTACGCAAGCCATTACGGTCACCGTGACCGCCGCAGCCGACAGTGTCGCGGCCTCTGGGAGTCAACGGCTGACGATCGACGACGGC
The DNA here is from genome assembly GCA_041577295.1 of Gemmatimonadales bacterium. GTDB lineage: Bacteria > Gemmatimonadota > Gemmatimonadetes > Gemmatimonadales > GWC2-71-9 > JBDHDH01. The sequence continues at coordinate 47,900 of JBFGJG010000014.1, read as the reverse complement.
ACCGAGGCGTCTCCCCCAATGGAGACGACCGTCTTTGATCTCACCAGCACGCCCGGCACCGAACTCCCGCTCGCCGGCAAACCGGTGGACTACCAGCTCATCGATCCTGCGCCTGGCAGTCCGGAGGCGACAGGGTTCTTCTTGACCACCGTAAACGGGACCGAGCCGGGAACCGATCCACACACCACCACGGTGACCACCGCCAGCGACGGGCGCGCTCAGGCCGTCGTGCGGCTGGTGACAGGTGGCACGCTGCCTGACAGCGCGATCGTGGACGCTGCAACGACGACCGCGGCCGGCCAAGTTGTCGCTGGATCACCGATTCGATTCGTCGTGATCTTCCCATGAGGAGGGCGGCACACCCGTGGTGGAGAGTGACGCCGTGAGGCAACTCCGTAACTTGAGCCAGCTTTTCTTCGAAGCGACCGAGCGGTTCGCTGGGAAGCGCGCGGCCCTGCGCTTCAAGGCAGCCGGCGCGTGGCAGGATCTGCCCTACGGCGACCTCGAGCGCCAGGTGCGCCATGCCGCTCTCGGCTTGTGGGAGTTGGGTATACAGCCCGGTGACCACGTGGCGATCCTTTCACAGAACCGTCCCGAGTGGGCGGTGGCCGATTTTGCGTGCCTGACCGCTCGGTGTGCCGACGTGCCCGTTTACCCCACCCTGCCGACGACACAGGTGAAGTTCATTCTGGAAGACTCGGCTGCTCGCGCCGTGTTCGTCGAAAACAGAGAACAGTACGAAAAAGTCGCGGCGGAACGCGAATCGCTGCCTCACCTTGAGCACGTGATCCTGGTGGAAGACCGCATCGAAGGGCCCGGAGTGGTTCCGTTTGAGGAACTGCTACGACTGGGTGCTAAAGCGGAAGGCAAGTATCCTGATTATCGGCGGGATGCGCTCGCGGTGAACGGTGACGAACTGGCTACGCTGATCTACACGTCGGGCACCACCGGCCCCCCCAAAGGGGTCATGCTGACCCACGACAACTTTTGCTCCAACGTCCACGGGGCGCTCCAAGTGCTGTCGATCGGGCCGGATGATGTTTGTCTCTCATTGTTGCCCTTGTCACACAGCTTCGAGCGCATGGCAGGCCACTACACGATGTTCCACGCCGGCGTGACCATCAACTACGCCGAGAGCATCGATCAGGTCGCAGCAAATCTCGTGGAAGTGCGGCCCACGGTTGTCCTCTCGGTTCCACGACTGTTCGAAAAGATCTACGCTCGGGTGCTCGAGAACGCCGTGGCCGGTGGTGCGCTCAAGCGACGGATCTTCTTTTGGGCCCGGCGCAACGCCGAAGCATGGGCAGATCTCAAGCTCGCGAAACACCGCATCCCCCCACCTTTGGCGTTGCGCAAATCGGCCGCCGACCGTCTGGTGTTTGCGAAGCTGGTTGCCCGCACCGGCGGCCGCATGCGCTTCTTCGTCTCAGGCGGCGCTCCGCTGAGCCCAGAGATCGCCAAGTTTTTCTTCGCGGCTGGGCTACCGATTCTCGAAGGGTACGGCCTGACAGAGACCTCGCCGGTGATCAGCGTGAACACGCTCGAGCACCTTAAGATCGGCACGGTGGGTCGTTGTATCCCCGGTGTGGAGGCGCGCATCGGGGATGACGGTGAGATCTTAGTACGGGGTCCCAACGTGATGAAGGGGTACTACAACCGGCCGGAGGCGACCGCCCAAGCGATCGACGCCGACGGATGGTTTCACACCGGGGACATCGGTTTCTTCGATGACGACGGGTTTCTCACCATCACCGATCGCAAGAAAGACATCATCGTGACCGCCGGCGGCAAGAACATCGCTCCGCAGCCGATCGAGAATATGGTAAAGACCAACCCGTTCGTGCTCAACGCCGTGATGATCGGCGACAAACGTCGCTTTCCCGCCATGTTGGTCGTGCCAGACCTCGACGCGCTCCGTGCTTGGGGGGAGGAGCGTCGGCTGGACACTTCGGATGCCAGCAAGTTCCTCCAGCTTCCGGATGTAGTTGCCAAAGTGGAGCGCGAAGTGATGGGCAACCTGCGTGACCTGGCGAGCTACGAGATGCCCAAGAAGATCGTGCTGATCGAACGTGACTTCACCATCGAGGCGGGCGAGCTAACACCGACACTCAAGGTCAAACGCCGCGTGATCGAGGAGAAGTATCGGAGTGAGATCGATGCGCTTTACGAACCGTGAAAACAGTGAGGAGTGAAGGAGTAGACCCTTTACTGTAGTTCACTGCTTCTCCCCTACCCACAAGCCCTGCCCCACCGCCAGTCGTTCCAAGGCGGGCACGTGATCGTGCTCGTCGAGGATCACCAATCGCTGTCCCTTGAGAAGAACTCGTCTTGCTTCATCGAGCCAGGGCGTCAACGCGTGCTCGCTTCCCAACACCACACCACGCATGGCAGTTTTGACCGGGATCGACGTAGCGGATCGCAACAGTGAGAGTACGGGAGTAGCTTGAACGTCCGGTGGCGGATTCACACCCACGAAGTGGACTCCACCAATGAGCTGCGCCAAGGATGGAATGAGCCTCGTCGCCGATCCCACCAGCAGCACATAGCCCCCGGGGCTCGCGAGCCCGATGAGCGCCTGAACGACCTGCGGCTCCGGAAGCTGATGCCCCGGGTCGCCACGCACGGCAACCGCATCTGTCCAACCATCACCGCCAAACTCCACGATCCCGTCGACGATCGCGTACTCGCGGTGGCAGATGGGACATCCCAGTGATCCATGCCGAACGACCCGACCAACCATCTCGTCGGGCGCTAGCACACAATACGATTCGTCGTGGGGTTCGGGGCAGCGTAGGTACTCGGTCAGTTCGATGAACACTGCCGGTGCTCAGCACCCAGTCGAAGCGAGACGAATAACCTCGATCTGTACTCGGGGAGGCTGGCTCACGGCGTACACAACGGCGTCCGCGACGTCCGGCGGATGCAACATCGATGCGCGCTTGGGGAGATCCTCGCGGCGGTCCAGATCCAACGCATCCCACAGGCGTGTGTCGGTGGCTCCAGGCGAGATGAGGGTCAGGCGAACACCCGTTCCCGCGATCTCCTCGCGCAACACATCGTGTAGCGCGCGCAGCCCACGTTTGCTCGCGCCGTAGGCGGTGTTGCCGGGAAGCACCTTGTGATCCGCAACGCTGCCGATGGTCACGATGTCCCCCCGGCCCTGTTTGATCATGTGGGGTAGCAGCGCGTGGAGCACGAGGAACGGTGCCACGAGATTGATGGCGATCTGACCTGCGAACTCCTCCGGCTCGGTCTCGACGAGCGGCTTGAGTAAGAAGCCACCGGCGTTGTTCACCACGATGTCGGGGACGCCGACCTCCGCAATGATACGACGCGCAGCGTTCCCGACGTCCTCAACGACCGTGAGGTCACAGGGGATATCGGTGAAACGTTCTCCTCGCTCATCTTGGAGGCTGCGGGCGAGGCGGACGACCCGCGCGCCCGCCGAGCGCAGCGCATCAGCGATGGCCAACCCGATGCCTCGGCTCGCACCGGTCACCACCGCCAACCGGTCCGTGAGGGTCACCCGAGCCAGTTTCCGCCGTGCGCAAGCCGCAGAAACTCATCGCGGGTATTCCCGTCGAGAAAGCTTCCGCGGAGCGCACTCGTCACCGTCTTGGAGTTTTGCTTCTCCACGCCGCGCATCATCATGCACAAGTGATACGCTTCGATCACGACACCCACCCCCCGTGGTTCTAACACCCGCATCAACTCATCGGCAACTTGATCGGTCATACGCTCCTGGACCTGCAGTCGCCGTGCAAAGACGTCGACGACTCGGGCGATCTTCGAGAGACCGATGATCTTCCCAGACGATAGGTACGCCACGTGGGCTTTTCCGAAGAATGGCAACATGTGATGCTCACACATGGAGTAGATCTCGATGTCACGCACCAAGATCATGCTGTCGTGCGCTTCTTCGAAGATGGCACCGGACACGATGTCATCGACCGACTCCGAATAGCCGCGGGTCAACCACCGCATCGAGGCTTCCACCCTGGCGGGGGTACGGCGTAAGCCCTCTCGCTCGGGGTCTTCGCCGAGCATCACGAGCATGCGATGGACTAGCTGCTGAAAATCGACGCCCGGATCCGGTGTGGCGAGCGGCAACACCCTCGCGGAGCCGACGTCCTCATGTTCGGCGGCTGCTCGTTCGGGCTGCTGTGATTGTCGTTTCACGGACACTTCCCTCCCCTGAAACCATTTAAGTCCAGCGGTCATGGAGCGTAACGAGGATTCCCGCGGAATGCTACCGTGAGGAGCTTCGAGGTCAGGAGGATACTATGATTACAAAAGAAAAGGCGAGGCCGAAGAGAGAATTACTGCAGCCCGATTCCGCAGGATCCGCGTCCTAGCCGCAACGTTTGCCTTCCCCCGATGGGGGCACGACATTGGCTGCAGCAAGGGGGCGCGTAGTCGAGCTCTGTTGGCGCAGTAATATGGCCCTTCGACCCCGCAACCGGCATCGAATATAGGGTGGCGGTTTTGGGAGGTCAAGCAAAAATTTCCCGTAGTCACGACCAGGAAGAAACATGAATATTGCTTTGCTTGGTACGATTGCTTGCCTGATTGCGTGGATCGTTCTTGCCTTCGTCGTCGCCTTACCCAACGGCTGGGTTCACCTTCCGTTGGCAATCGGCACAGCACTACTCACCGTCGGGATCGTGCGGGCGGGCCGCAGCCCCGCCGAGCAGAAACCGCCAAAGGACTGAACGATCTAGATCTCCCAATTGGAGAAGAGAACCTCACCCTCCGGGAGCACTGCCTCGGGAAATCCTTGCAGCGTCATCCGGAGATCCGTCCACCGCACGCGATAGTCGCGCGCGATGAGTTGTTGGTAAGCCCGCCGAAAAGCGGTCTGGCACCGCATGGCAACGCGTCGAATCTTGTGTTTCGCCGCACACGACTCCAAGGCGACGATGAGTCGATCGAATGCGCCGTCGGAATCGGCGTAGAGCTTGAGCACCCGCAATTCGTCTGCCGGGCGGGCATCGGCGAGGGCAGCCGAGTGCCACAACGCGAAGCCGGCAATGGTGTCCTCCCGCTCGACCACTACGCCGTCACCAATTCGCAGCGCCAGCGTGAGCTCGAACTCACGGCTGAAATCATAGCCGGGTGCGGATTGATCTAATCGGCGGCGACACCGCTCGATGAGCTCCTGGCGTTGCGCCGACTTGGTCTGACTCAACAGGATGAACCTTCCCCGCACCGCGCGCTGGGTGACCTCGCCGGTGAGCGTGACCGTGAGATGCTGCGGCACAAAGCCCAGCTTGCTGTAGAATCCGATGTTCTCCACCGTGCGCGGCATCGTTTCCAATCCGAGCGTGCGCACGCCCTGCTCACGAAGCCAAGCGATCGCCGTCTCGACGATGACGCGCCCGACGCCCAATCCCTGACGGTCGTTGCGCACCGCCAATGGTCCCATCCACCCTTCGGTACCCGAATGGTGTGCGATGTTGAAGGCGAGCATGGCGCCGCGCTCGTCGTCCCACCGCATCGCTCCCGCTCCCGCGTCCTCGATCGCGTAGCGCCAGATGACGGGATTGAGCTGCGGAACCCGCACGCCCACCAAGCCGTCTCGACGGTACCGGTCGGTGAAGGCATCCGAGAAGATGCGATTGAGGGCCGGGACGTCCTCTGGGGTCGCGATCCGCGGGCCCTGCACCGTGGCTTCAGGCCGCCACATCTTCATCGAGACCCCCTTGGTCGTCCACGACGGTGGCGGCACCACGACTCTCATCCAGCGCCACACGAATCACACGATCGACTCCATCCCGTATAGACTCGATGTGCGTAATCAGCACCACCTGCGGAAAGCGATCCGCCAAATGGCGTAGCAGCCCCACGACGTTGTGACGACGATGCTCATCGAGGCTACCGAAAATCTCATCCAACACCAGGAGTGATAACGGCTGCCCCGCCCGCTCGGCAACCATCTGACTGATGGCCAGCCGCAACGCCAGGTTTGCCACGTCCTCCTCACCACCAGAGATCACCGGCTTCGAGACCCCCTCTTCCATGACTAGGATCTGATACTGTTCGTCGATCTCGAGCTCGGCATACCGCCCGTCAGTGAGCTCTCCGAGGAACGATGAGGCTCGCTCGGACAGCTCGGGCCGCATGCCGGCGTTCAACTCGAGTCGGAGGTCATGCAAGGCCCGGTCCAGTTCATCGTGTAGTCGGACTCTTCCCTGCAGCTCTTCAATACGTGTCGCCTTCTCCTCGCGCTCACGCATCCGATGTTGCACCGCGTCGAGCGCGACCCGCGCGGCCTTGAGATCTCCACGCCCGCTGGCCACCGCCAACTCGGCTTCCCGCAACGCCTGCTCCGTGGCCTCGAAGCGCTTCCGCGCCTGCTCGTATTGTTCTTCGCTGAACCCGAGGTCCGTGATTGCCTTCTCGAGGTCGAGAACGCGCTGTTCCTGCTGAGACAGGGACTTTTCCGCCGTCTCCGCCTGCGCCACCAGCTGTTCTGCCCGTTCCGCCCTATCGCGAAACCGTGCTGCCTCCTGGATGGCCGGTTCGAGTGCCTTGAGCTCGACTCGCACCGCCTCGTGCCGTTCGGCGTCGTACTGATCCGGGAGCTCCGCGATCTCTCGCTCGACGGCCGCCTTTCGTTGCTCAGTTCCCGCTCGCTCCTTTTCCAACTCTCGACGCTCGCGGACCCGGTCCTCCCATCTCGCCACCTCCTGGACCGCTTCTTCCACCCGTTTGGCCGCCTCCGTGACGCGGGCATCCGCGCTGCGGACCTCAGCCGGCTCCTCACTCAATTGCTCGACGCGTTGTTTGAAGAACTTACCCTGGACCTCGATCTCCTCGAGCTGACGCTCGAGCGTTTGGACAACGGTGTGAAACTCTTGACCCAACGGCCTGGCACAGGTAGGACACTTTCCGTCGGGTCCTGCGTCGTGGATGCTCTGTCGATGGGTCTGGATCTCCTTGTACTGATCGCGCAGGCTGAGACGCTTGGTCTCTGCATCTTGACGGTCGCGGACCCATGCGGTCCGCGCCCGCTCCAGCTCCTCCTCGCCTGACGTCAGCTCTTGCCGCACCACGGCGACCCGCTCCCGTGCGGAGGTCAACGTGGCCTCGACATCCCCCATCTGGATACTTCGCTCCCGCAACCGGTCGAGCTGACCACACAACTCGCTCAGCTGGCCAACCAACGAGCGGCGTCGCCCCGCAGCCTGTGCTTCTTGCTCGAGGTGATCGAGTTCCGCGCGAAGCGGTACGACTCGATCCAGATCCTCACTCAACTCATCTAGTTTGCTCTTTGCATTCAGCGCCTCGGCCAATTCGCGATCGAGACGCTCAAACTCCCGTCGTGCTTCGGCCACATCCCGAACCGCCATGCGTCGCTCGCCGTTCAACGATGACGCACGATCACGGCACTCGACGATGGCGGTCCACTCCGGACGCGCGGCTTCCAGCCGGTCGTTCGCCACCACCTGGCGTTGCTCCGCATCGAGCAACGCCGATTCCGCCTCGCCCACCCGCTGGCTGGCCGTCGTCTCTTCCTGCGCCAGCGTTTCCTGATCTGCAAGCCCACGCTCGAGTCCAGCCAGCTCGCCTCGCAACTCGGTCCGTGCCGTGCGCACGCGATCCTGCATCTGCTTCAGCCGCTCGTATCCCAAGATGCGGGACAAGAACCGCGCGCGATCCGTCGGACCCATCGCGGCCATGACCGCCAGTTCTTTTTGACCCGTGAAGTAGGTGTTGAAGAACTCCGTGCGCGTCATCCCGAGCAGGCGCTCGACGCGCGTCGTTACCTCCTGTGCCGAATTCGCTACGGGGGCGTCCCATTGATCTTGATACAGCTCCGCCCCATAGAGGCCGCGGGTCACGCGATACTCGTGAGCGCCCAACGCGAAGTCGACTTCGACGCGAACCTGTGAACGCGCGGGTGCGCGGTTCCAGCGTATCGAATCTCGCGTTCCCCGGGCGGCGGGCGTGCCGTAGAACGCCCACGCAATCGCCTCGAGTAACGTGGTCTTACCCGCCCCATTGGGTCCGATGATGGCGGTGATGCCCGGACTCAACACGACCTCGGTTTGCGCGTGTTGTCGGAAGTTGACGAGCTTGAGACGGTGCAGCTGCATCGCTGACCCCTCAATCCTCGTCCGGTTCGCGCTGCACCTCGTCCATGTAGGTGCGGCCCAACGCCACCAGACGCTCGCGGTCCACCGTCGCCTCCAGCGGTCTCCTGGACAGATACTCGGTCAGGATCTCCGGCAGCGTCTGCCGTCTGCCCGGTGCGCCAACCCCAACGTGGCGGTGTGAGGCGGGGCGTCGGAGATCGAGGTGGTAGTGCAGCGCTCGGGTTTTGAAATCGCGCACCTGCGTATAGTTGAGCTCGCGGGCCACCGGACGCGGAACGTCACACACGACTTGCCGCACGACCTGATCGTCGATGCCACCCGGCACCGCCGCCACGCGATCGGCAATCGCTCGGTCGAGCGCTTCGGCGGACTCGCCGGCCCCCTGAATCGACTCCAGATCGATCACGTTCCTGGCGAGTGCAATTGACCGAAACGTGACCGCCGCCCCTTTTCCCTCTTCCAGCTCAACCAGCAACCACCCCTTCTTGCCGCGCCGACCTTCGCGCGCCTCATCGATCAGCTCCCCCCACGGGTTGGTGCCGACATAATCCAAGGCCCCCGAGTACCACGCGTTCTCGCGCACGCGATGCGCCACGTGAAAGTGTCCAAGCGCCACGTAACTCCAGCTTTCGGGATGGAGCTCGCTGGGCTCCAACACAACGCCGCCAAACTGCAGCGCCATCGCTCGTTCCGGCAGCACGCCCGCCACCGGCGTGTGAATCACCAGTACGTTGTGCTTTGCACCCGAAGCCGCACGGAGCGTGGGGCGTTCTCCACGACGCAACGCCTCGGTCGGGACGCCCATTAACGAGAGATCCACGTGCTCGAACTCGAGCTGCTGCGGCGACCGTGAAATGGTGTGCACGCCACCGAGCGCTTCGAACAATTTGAGAATCGTGCCGGTTTCCACCGAGCGAGGGGTGTCGTGATCGCCGGCCACGATGACGACCGGAGCCTCCGGTAACGCATCACGCAGCCGCTGGAGCTGATTGAACGCGTGCAAAATGGCGAGGTTGGTGGGGCGGACGGAATGAAAGAAATCGCCGGCAATCACGACGATGTCTGGTTCCACCTCAATGATGTCACTGATCACCCGGCGGAATGCGTTAGCCACATCGGCTTCGCGCTGATTGATCCCTTGAGGCGTCTGGCGATAGTACTGCCGGAAACCGAGGTGGATGTCGGCGAGATGAGCGAGCTTCACGTCCCGGGGCGCACCTGGTGACGGGTCGTAGTCTCCAACGTGATCAGCAACTCCGGTGGCGTTTCGTCCTCGCGCTCGTCGCGAACGTGCACGTTCAGGCGGAACCGCACCGCTGCCGAGACAAACGCGCTCCAGCCACTGGACCAAACGAGCGATCCCGCGAGACCGCCACCGTATGTGAGTGCGGCGTCACCGGTCGTCTGGACCGGGCGAAATCCACCCGTGAACTGTAGGTACGCGAGGGTGTCTCCTGTCCGGGAGACCAGGCTGTCCACTTGGAACACCGTGCGCGCCGTCAGACTGTCGGGTGGGCCCGATGCATCGCCACGCGTGAAGAACCCGGCGAGAGGGACGCTGTGCTGCACCGTCCACAGGTCACCGGACCGCAGCCAGGCATCCGGTAACACGAAGTTGGGCAGCCCCGTGACGAGCGAAAGCAACGGCTCCGCCACGGGTAACTCTGTGCCGACCGTCAACCGATCAATCTGCAGTCGTTGATCGACCACGGCCTGCAGCCACAGTCGATCGGATTGTGTCACCACGCGCTCGTGCCACGGCCCTCCACCATCCCGCGTACGGATGCGCAAGGAATCGAACGCCACGTGGGTAACGGACTCGCCGTTCGGACCGGTGAGGGCCACCTGCACCGCACCTCCGAGGTCAACGGTTTCATGCGTCCGCGACGTGGGACGCCCTTGCTCCGCGGCCCGCGTCGTAACCCGCGTATGCGTTTGAAACACACGATGGATCTTTGTTCCGAAGGGTGGGGTGTACCGCAGGCGGATGCTGTCTTGTGCCTCCAGTCGCGCGGGAACCATACCGACGATGGTTACCATGCCGGCGAGCAGCAATCGCCTCACGGCCGCACCTGGAAGCGAAAGAGCGAGTCGAAATGCACTTCCATTCCCTCCAGCACACCACGGACCGTTCCTTCGAGCAAGGTGAGATCCATGAGCAGACGAGTGGCTCCCGACACGTACGTGTTCCACCCAGTGGACCACACGTAGGAACCGGCGAACGAGGCGTCGAGCTCTCGGACACGGAGTGCCGCTTCCAGTCCGTGCGTCGCTTCCGGGGGTACGAGCACACCATCGAAACGCAGATAGGCCAGCGTATCGGTACCGGTGGGGACTATACTGTCGACCGCGATCGTCGCGAATCCGCGCAGGTCGAGCGCCGGCGTGCGAATCACATCCGCAAGCTCTTCGGGTGTGTTGACGGGAAAAACCACATCCGCGGTCCACTGCGAATGCGCCGCAACCGGCTCCGCTGGCAGCGCGAGCGACAACCAGCGGGTCAAGCTCCGGAGGCGGCGGGCCGTGGAGAGCTGCACCATGCCTGGGTCGTCCAACGCGATCTCACCGACGCGCCGCCGCGCATCGACCGCCATCCGGCCGCTCACCGGCCGCGCGTTCGAGTCCGCCACGAATTGCCACTCGCCTCCTCTGGGGCGATAGCGCGCCCGGACGGAGTCGAACATGACCTCCACCACGAAGTAGTCGTCCCGCGCTTCACGCACGAACTCGGTGAGGCTTTCGAGCTCCGCGATCTCGATGGTGACGCTGTCCGCGCCAAACGCGTCTGGTCGACTCTCCCCAATGGTCAACGTCATGTCCGTCCACGCCACCGTGCGGACCGACATTCCCTCCGGCGGCTGGTAGCGCAGCGTGAGACTGTCCTGCGCGACCGCGGGCACCGCCCAGAGCGCACTGGCGAGCAACCCAGCCACCCACTTAGGGCGCATAGGGATCCTCAACGCTCCTGAGACCCGGTGCGGCCGCGGGCTCCGAACCAACCTTGGCCGTCCGGACGACCGGACCCAGACTCGTGATGAAGAATGTGGTCACGTCGTCCGGACGCACGCGTCTCGTCGCCAGCAACGCGCGACGAACGTCCTCCTCGCGGCGCCCGGCAATGGCGTCCTTGATCTTGGCTGGCGCCACCCGCCGGTCGAGGGCGGACAGTTGACGAACAACGGCATCGTCGAAGGGGACGTCGACGGCGGGTGGAAACCGCGCAATGCCCTCCGGTCCCGTGAGCACCGGTGGATGGGGAAACCGAATGAAGACCGGCTGAGTGAAATGGGGATGCCTGACCATGAGCTCGCCCTTCGGGAGCGTGGCGAGCTTGATTCGGGTCGCGGGCGAGAGGATCTGGTAGCCCGGCGTGGCAAGCTCGTCCATGTCCATCCGGCCGAACACCATCGTCCCCGCGTTTCCTACGACCCGGCGATGCACCTGGGAGCGAAACTGCTGCGCGGCGAACAGCACGAGCCCGAGGTATCGGCCTCGCTCCGAAATATCGAGGAGCATCTTCTTCACGTAGGTCTCGGGTCCGTCGCCGGGCGCGTACTTGTTCAGCTCGTCGACGAACACGATCACGTGGTCAACGCCGAGGTCCCGGCGCTCGAGATGCTCGCGGAGCTTTGAGACCACGCGGGTGAACACGAGGTCCTGACCGAGCTGATCCATGCCCGCGACGTCGATGACGTGGACGCTGCGATCTTCGAAGGTTCCGAAGGGCAAGTCGCTCACGGTCCCATCGTCGGTCACCAACCCCTTGCATCGGGTGGAGATATTGAGCAACCGATTGCGCACCTTCCGAATGGTCGCGATGTGGTGCGTGCGCCAGATGTCGCTGCGACCCGCGTTCTCCAAGCCATCGAAGATGGCACGGAACAAGACCTCCAGATCGGCGAAGCTACGAACCCGATGGGTGCCGCCCCATTCGTCTTGAAACTCCTTGCCGACTACCCGGTCGGCCAGGAAATCGAGGAACGCATCGGCCTTGGCGTCGATGTCGTCTCGGTTCAGCAGCACCTCGTGATAGTCCAGTACCTCGCGTAGCCCCCACACCAGTGGTTGCACCGAACCCACGAGATCCACATTCGAGCGAAGGGTGTTCAGATTCACGCCGTCTGGCTTGAACGGAGCGTGATAGCACACATTGGCGAACGGCCTGGGGTCGACACCCAACGTGTCGTAGATCTTCCGCGCGTCGTCGTCCAATGCCGCCGGTTGATCGAGAAAGCAGAGGTCCGGCCCCTTCACGTTGAAGCAGACCGCGGCGACGGTACCCTTCTCCCGGGGGAATCGCTGAAAGATGCTCGTGAGAAAGAACAACACGGCGCTCGTCTTGGTGGCGAGCCCGGAGACACCGGAGATGTTGAGATGTGCCGACTCGGGGCCCAACAGGAAGTTGGCATCGAGTGATACCGGTGCCTGGAGCCCGGCAGAGCGGTAGACGCCGACCGGGAGGGCCGTAGATGGCTCGACCAGCGCATAGGCGTCCATCCGCAGCGCGATCGCCACGTCTTGCTCCGTCGCCATGTGCACGTCGGCAAGCGGCACCGGCTGCACAGGCTCTTCCGGCACCTGACGCAGCACAGCGGCCGTCCACAGACGGATCTCTGTACGACGGGTTGGACCGGGCGAGCCGGACGGATCACCCTCCGCGGCAACCACGTCGTGCAGCGGTGTCGCGAGGTCTGAATAGGCCCGCCCATCGATGACGACCGCGTACGCACAGCGGCCGCTCTCGGCATCCACGCGGACAATCGCACCGATGCCAAGCGGCGTCTCGATGGCAGTCCAGAAGTGGAACTGATGCGGACTCGCGGGCAACGCCTCGGTGGCAACGACGCGCCCGACGGGCGATGTGCCCAACTTGATCACCACCAACCTCCCACCTGCGACTGCAGGTACTCCTCGACCTGGCGGATGGGATAGATGAGACGGTCCCACCGTTCATCGGGCGCTGCCAGCGGCGCACGTTCGGCCACGAGCCAGCGACTCACCATCGAGGCCTCCGCCACCGTCTGATCAGTCGGCGCTCGTTCGATTCGCACCAGGCCGTAGAGTAGATCATGTGATTCCCAGGGCCACAACCGAAGATACCACGTAAACACCGGTTTTTGTCCGCCAACGTGCCTGGCAAAGACGCTCGTCCGATAACCTGGGAGCAGCGTAAGCGCGACTTCCAGATCGGCGCCATCCAGGAATTGCGTGTCGTGACTCTTGACGAGGCCAAGTACACCGTGGCGCTCAATCTTGCCACCCACCAGATCCCCGATCGAACCGTCGACCACCAGCCATTCGTCGCAGCCCCCTGCCAGATGGTCAATTGCCAAGCGGCGCTCCAACTGTTCCCGGCGACGTTCGACCACCGCCGCGGCGAGCTGGACGTCGAGAATGGGGTGACTACGTTCTCCATCCGTGCAGTCATACAGGGGAAGCGGTAGCTCCGTCAGCTCGGCGTGCTGGGCTGGCGTGAGACGAGACACGGGCACAACCAGAAACTCTTCGTTCTGCGATGCCGCAGCCTTGAGGGTCTGTTCCTCTCGACGCAACACGGCGGCGGCGACGTAACCCCGCACCAAGGGGATAATCCCAAGATGCCCTTCCACGGCGTAACGCTGAATCCCGTCGAGGAATGCGACGCTGCTGGGCGCTGGGGTAGCGTCCCCAACATCGATGGCGCGCATGCGATCGCCCTCGACGAGCTCGGCCGAGGCGAATGGCGACTGCAGAGGAGGACCCACGTGGGTCCGTGCGCGACCTGCGCTGACCGTGCCCTGCGCCCGGACGAGCGCTTCGCGAATCTGGTGGCGGGAGGTGGTGGTCAGGGTCCCCCAACCTTGAGGCTGATCGTGAGCCCGTCGCGGATAGGGACGAGCGTCGAGAGCAAGCGGGGATCGGTTGCCGCGAGCCGGTTGGAGGCCCGGACACCTTGTACGTCGGGTTGGGTGTCACCCTCGTCGACCACCCGGCCATCGATGAGTGCATTGTCGCACAAAACGAGGCCTCCGACGCGAACTAGGCGGACCGCTTCCATGAAATAGCTCGCCATCGGTGCCTTGTCGGCGTCGATGAAGACGGCGTCAAACCCTGGCTCGAGTGTCGACAGGATGTCGAGCGCCTCGCCCTCCAGCAAATCGACGCGATCCAACACACCGGCTGCGGCGAAGCTCTCCTTGGCGACGCGCGCGTGCCCGGCGTCGTGCTCGATCGTGACGAGACGCCCGTCCGGTGGCAACGCGCGCGCAAACCACACCCCGCTGTATCCACCCAACGTGCCGATCTCCAGCACCCGTCTTGCCCCAATGGCGACGAGCAGCACGACGATCAGCTTGGCCTCTGCGGGGGAGATGAAGATTTCCGGGAGACCTTCCCGTGGGTGACGATCGCGAATGTCGGCGAGGACGGAATCCTCCGGCGCGAACAGCTTGCTGATGTACTCCTCGAGCCGCGTGTGCTCGCTCAAGGCGTGGGCGCCTCGTGCTCGAAGACCCACCGGCCGCCGACCATCGTCTTGAGAACCCGGGCGTCGCGAATGGCGCTCGGCGGAATCGCGAAGAGATCCTGCGACAAAACGGCGAGATCCGCAACGTAACCAGGGGTGAGCTTCCCTTTCCAATCTTCTTCGAAGGCCGCGTATGCGGGAGCTATCGTGTACGCCTCGAGCGCTTCCTGCACCGTCAGCCTCTCGGCCGGGAACCACCCACCCGACGGCTGACCATCCACGGTTTGCCTCGTGACCGCCGCGTAGATGCCGAGGAGCGGATCTGCGGGATACCATGACGCATTCGTCCCAGGCCAGTCTGAGCCAAACACGAGCAGCGCGCCTCCATTCTTCAACGATCGAAACGCGTAAGCCCCCTTGGACCGCGGACCAATGCGATCTTCCATCCACCGCATGTCGTCGATCGCGTGAAACGGTTGCACTTCCGCGATGACGCCCAGCGCACCAAACCGCGCGAAGTCATCGGGCTCGACCACCTGAGCGTGGATCATCCGGAACCGGCGGTCTCGCACGCCGTTGATGCGAATGGCCATCTCGTACATGTCGAGCAACGTGTCGACCGCGAGATCGCCGATGGCGTGGATCTGTGGCGTCAAGCCCGCGGAGTCCGCGGCGAGGATCAGATGCTCCATGTTCCCCGGCGGCGCCATCATCGTGCGCCACCGACCTACCTCACCGGGGATGTGATCGTATGGCAGCCGGAAGCGCGCGGTGGAGTTGCCCATGATACCATCGACGAACCCCTTCAGGCCGCACACCCGCACCCATTCGTCGCCGAACCGCGTCTCGACGCCAACGGCTGCGAGATCGTTCCAGTGGTCGAGTGTTGGCCGCGCGCAGACGCGGACGGTCAATGAGTCGCGCCGCGCCAGGTGCTGGAACAGCCGCATCTGCTCCGCCCCTGTGTTGTCGTGGATGGTGGTCACCCCATGGCGGGAAAGATCGCTGAGCGCGAGCCGCGCCTCGACCAAACGCTGCTCAAAGGAGGGCGCAGGAATCACGGCTTCGATCCGTCGTGCCTCTTCCCGGGTGAGCGGCGCGATCTCATTCGTCAGCAACAGCCCCGCCGCGGCAAGGGCAGCGGTGTTTGCGACGTATTGCGTGCGATCCCACTTGGTGATGAGCGCGGGCCGGTCACCCGTGAGCGAGTCGAGCAGCGCGCGTCGCGGCGACCAGTCACTCTTCAGGTCATACGCACCCCAGTCGCCACCCACCATCCAGGCGCCGACGGGCAAACGGCGGTGAGCCTCGGCAACACGCACGCGGAACAGGCTGTCACTCGACACGTCGAGCAGGTTGAGCCCGAGAAGCAGCGCACCCGCCCGGTTGAAATGCGTGTGGGTGTCGATGAAACCGGGAACCACCATGCGACCGCCTTGATCTTCTTCGGCGGCGTCCCCAACCGCCGCCCGTACCTCCGCCACGGTTCCGACGGCCACGATGTGCGCACCACGCACGGCGACCGCTTCGACAAACGGCCGCGTCGAATCCCCCGTCCAGAACTTGGCGTTGTGCAGAATGCGCACACCGGTTTCCGGAGCCTGTGCCCGTGCCGTCGAAGGGAACAGGAGTGACGTGGTGAGTCCGAGTCCAGCCCACGCCAGAAGGACGCGCCGCACTCGCATGATCATGCCAACCTCACGCCTGTCGAGACAGGCGCAGCTTGCTCAGAAAATCGGCGATCCGATCGAGCGCGCGTCGGATGTGCTTCTCGCTCGTCGCGAACGACAGCCGCACCCATCGGTTGTCTCCAAAGGCATCTCCCGGAACGAGCGCGACACCCTTCTCGGCCAACAGTCGTTGACAGAAATCTGCCGCGCTGGTCATGCCATCGCGAAACACGCTGTCGATGCGGAAGAAGAAGTAGAACGCGCCCATCGGCTCGACGAACTCTACGCCCGGAACGCGCTCGCGAAAGAATGACACCACCAGATCCCGACGGCTCCGAAATGTCTCGACCATCCGCGTCACATCGGGCTCGACCCGCTCTTCACCCAGGGCCGTCGCCGCCGCATACTGGGACGGGTGTGATGCACCGCTCGTGACGTGGGTTTGCAGCGCGGACATGGCTTTGGCTACGTCACGGGGTGCCACCGCCAATCCGATCCGCCACCCCGTCATCGCGTACGTCTTGCTCACGCCGGTGATGAGAACGACCCGTTCCAGGAGCTCATCGGGTAAGTCCAGGGTTGAGGGCGCAGCTCCCTGTCCATAGTGGATGCGCCGGTAGATCTCGTCCGCAATGACCCAGATATCACGGTCCATCGCCCACTCGAGAATCGACTTCAGCTCAGCGCGTGTGTACACGGCGCCGGTGGGATTCACCGGGCTGCACAGGATGAGCCCCGCTGTGTTGGCATCGGCTGCGGCATCGAGGTCGTCCACGCCCACCTTCAAACTCCACTCGATGTCACCGGGCACGAACACGGGCTTCGCTCGGGCGAGATGGACCATCTGCGGGTAGGAAACCCACGCCGGGCTCGGGATCAAGACACTGTCGGTTGGACCAAAGAGCGCGAACACGGCATTGAACAGCGCCTGCTTGGCCCCCGTCGAGACGACGATATTGTCCGCATTGACGGGCCGACCGCCCGAGAGGAGTGAGAGGTGCCGCGCGGCTGCCGCACGGAGCTCGAGGATGCCCTGGTTTGGGGGGTAGTGGGTCTTGCCTTGTTGGATGGCGCGGATACCGGCGTCCCCCACCAACCGGGGTGTATCGAAGTCCGGCTCACCCGCCGACAGGTCGATCACGTCCTCTCCAGCATTGCGGCGACGCTGCGCTTCCTGGCTAATCGCCATCGTCTCCGACGGCCGCAGATGGTCCAGATTCTTGGAGGGTGTGAAGGCCGGGGGTGCAGAAGACGTCTTCATGGGCGCAGCACTCCGTGTCGTTGGAGGATGGCGCGTGTGGCATCGAGCGGCAGCGCGTCGGTGTTTCCCCGATGACCGCGCACGCTCGTTGCCAAGAATAATGAATTGTAGATGGCCTCCTCGGTCGCCTCAATCACGGCCTGGAAAAGTGGGCTCATCTCCTCGTTGCGTACTGAAGAAGCCGCGCCGAGCTGGGCGACGCGGGTCGTACTGAACGCGATGACGTAGTCGCCGGACCCGTTGCTCATGGCACTGCCCGTACGTGCCAGACCGGCTAGTGCACGCCGAGCCAGCCGCTCGAGGTTGCGGTGCTCGAGTGGCGCGTCGGTTGCCACGACGATCATGATCGAGCCACCCTCACGCTCCGCAGGATCTTTTTCCTTTAAGTAGGCTCGCTCTAACTCCTGACCGACCGGGGCGCCCCGAACGGTTAACGACCCGTCCGAGAAGTTGCTCTGAACGAGCACCCCCACTGTCCACCCACCGCGGCGTTCGGAAAGTCGGCGGCTCGACGTGCCAATGCCGCCCTTCCAGCCCATCGTTCGCGTTCCTCGACCCGCGCCAACGCTGCCCTGCTCCACCGCTCCCCCACGCGCGACCCGGATGGCCTGCAACACATCCTCGGAGGTTATGGGACGGGAACGGATGTCGTTCAGGAACCCGTCGTTGGTCTCGCCCACCACGGGATTCACAGACCGGACCTGCTCGTTCCCAGGCAGCGACAACAGGTAGGTGATGACTGCATCGGCCGCGCGCGGCGCGCACAGCGTGCACGTGAGAACGATGGGCGACTCCAACTCGCCCAGTTCTTGCACTTGCGTGAACCCAATCAGCTTGCCAAAGCCGTTTCCGACCACTATGGCGGCGGGCACCTTTTCTCGAAAGGAATTCCCCGCGTGTGGAAGGACGGCGGTCACACCCGTGTTGACCGAATCACCGCGCGCCAACGTTACCTGACCGACGAGCACACCGGGCACATCCGTGATGGCGTTGAGAGGGCCCGGCGTCAGCTCACCAACTGTTAGTCCCATCTCGCGCGGACCCATACGTTCTTGGGATTGCGTCTCGCCCGCTACCACGAGAACACCGAGCCCAACCATACCAACCGCGGCAACGCGCCAGCCCATAGAGCGAAGGTCTCCAATCCAAAGTTGTGTGTCAACGCATGCATTCTAGTCGTACGTTTCTCGCTTCCAACGATACGGCAATGCGACGATGGCTCCCGGCTCGCGCATCGTGGCGAGCGCACCCAAAGCATCGAGCAAGATCGTCCGTTGCTGCGCAACGCTGTGAGGCTCGCCGAACACCTGACCCATACGGAATCGCACGAGCACGTTGCGCGGTGCGGGGAGCGTTTCCGTCATACCACTGATCACGGTCAGCGTCACCGTGGGAATGCCTGATGCTTCGATGGCGCGGGCAACCAGTCCCACGGACTGGTGACACGTGGGTCACCCAGGCGACGCCACGACGGCATCCACGGCGTCTTCCTGGAGCATCGTCACGATGGCGGGTGCGCTGTCGTGGACCAGCCGGTCCCACTGTTCGTCGAAGATGTGTCCCATGAACCCCACGTGACGGGGCGCAACCGACCCCACCCGACCAGGCATTGCAAGCTCCCGCAGACGGTCCAATGGAAATACGCAATTGATGTCCTGGTCGGTCGCTTCGTGGTCGTAATAATCGTGGGTAATGGTCAAAACGTCCGTCGACTGTGTCCCGTCGATGATGCGAAACGAGGCATCGCCGTTGGGATCGTCCATGTCAAACGGTGTGTCATCGATATGGTGCACGCCTGCCGACGTGAGCAGCGCCACACGGGCGCGGGACAGCCGCACCTTGAGCGGGGCGAGGGGTGGCAGCGGGATCCCGGCGTCGCGTGGCTTCTTGAGGCGGCCGTACAGCTCCGAGACCCAATGCAGCTTGGTGTACACACTCGCCTTGAACTGGTTCGACCGACGTCGCATCGCCACTCGCTGCCCTGAAGTACGGAGGAACCGTTGCGGGACCGACGTATGCAAAGTAGCATCCTCTTGGGCAGTCGAGCACTGATCATTGACAACCGAGGTTCGCGTGTCCTGGGAATTTGCATCTTCGCTCGATGCGGCGGCCCGCGCCGCCATCGAGAGTGGTAAACCACTGATCTACGTCTGCCCGCCGGCGACGTGGGCGGCACTCCCGCTCTTCGATCACCTTTGGTCCAGCGGCGAAACGGGCCTCGAAACCATCGTCCTCGCACCTGGGCCATCCGAAGCAGCCGAACTCACCGACACGCTCGCCACCCGCGACGCGCGACAGCCCATCTGCCTCGTCAGCGGGCTCGCCCGCGCCGCCAGACGGCTGGGCGCAGGCCCGGTCCGGACGCTCATCACGACGCCGTCGGACGCCGTACAGCTCGTTGGCCGCTCCCAACTCCGATCTGAGGGAGTGCGCCACGTGGTGGTGCTGTGGCCGGAGATTCATGCGACGCTCGAGGCCGGTGCGTTGCTCGACACCGTGCTCGAGGCATTCTCTGGCACGCAACGGTTGGTCGTGACGCGCAATCCGCTCGACGCGGAAGACTTTTTGAACCGTCACGCATACCGTGCCGCTACGAGCTATGTGTCACGGACTCCCCAGGTGCCCCTCCGAGGGGTGCGCTATGCGGTGGTGCCGCCGGAGCAGTTGCGCACCGCACTGCGCGCGGCTCTCGACGTGCTCAATCCGGCATCCACGCTCTTGTGGGACCCTTCGCCGTTGGCAGCGGAACGGTGGCGCTCGCTTGCCGGTGACCCCACGGTGCACGTCTCGGCGGTGATCGGAGCGGAGCCGGTCGACCTGGCCATCGCCGTCGATCTCCCGTCCGGAGAAGCGCTCGCGGCGCTCGGCGCGGTCGCCAAGCAGTCGGTGGTGTTGATACGGCCGCACCAGCTTCCGTACCTCAGGCAGCTCGCGGACCCGCTCGGCGTTCTCCGACTTCCCTCCGAAGTGGATCGCGCGCGCGATCGCGCCGGTGCGCTACGGCGCAAGCTGCGCGACCGACTCGAGGCCGAGTCGGATCCGGGTGCGCTCTACGCCATCGCACCGTTGCTCGATGAATGGGATCCGGCCCTGGTGGCGGCGGCGGCGCTGCAACTCGCGGAACCGGGGGCCGGCGCCCCGACGCCGCAACGCGAGGGCACGCACTGGGTGCGCGTGCGTCTCGATGCGGGTCGCCGCGAACGCCTCCGCGCCGGTGATGTGGTCGGTGCTCTGCTCAACGCAGTCGGTCTCGCACGCCATCAAGTAGGTCGAGTCGACATCCGAGAGGGATTCAGCGTCGTCGATGTGCGCGCCGAAGCCGCCGAACGAGCGGTGAAAGGATTGGATGGGCTCGTGGTGCGCGGGCGGCGGATCGGTGCACGAACGGAGTAGACGCGGGACACGCTTGCCTCGCCGGTCGGCAAAGACTAACCTCCACCCGCCTTCACGTTGCTCGCCGGTACGAGGCCGAACACGTCATGCTTCACAGCTCCCGCCCCGGTTGGATCGAAGTCGTCACGGGCGTCATGTTCAGCGGTAAGAGTGAAGAGTTGATCCGCCGAGTGCGGCGGGCCATCATAGCAAAACGCCGTGTGCAAGTCTTCAAGTCGCACATCGACGATCGTTTCGGGGTCTACAGTGTCACGACACACGACGGATTGGCCGTGGATGCGCACCCCGTCGATTCGTCGACGGAGATCATGCGTCTCATTCGGCCCGACGTTCAGGTTGTAGCCGTCGATGAGGCTCAGTTTCTCGACGATGGCATCGTGGAAGTGTGTACCGAGCTCGCCCTGAACGGTGTGCGCGTCATCGTGGCCGGTACAGAAACGGATTTTCGTGGCGAGCCGTTTGGGGCAATGCCTCACTTGCTGGCGGTGGCCGAAGTGGTGGACAAGCTCCACGCCATCTGTGTGCGCTGTGGTGACCCCGCCTGTCGTAATCAGCGTCTCATCGACGGCCAGCCGGCCGCGTACGACTCGCCCACCATCATGGTCGGAGGAAGCGAATCGTACGAAGCGCGCTGCCGGCACTGCCACGAAGTCCTGCCGGCAGACGTGGACCAGACCAAGCTGTTCGAGCGGGCGTCAGGCGGCGCCGCCTAGCCTATCTTCCGTCCGATGCTCAACGTCGGACTCACCGGCAACGTTGCCGCAGGAAAATCGACTGTTCTCCAGTGGTTTGCGGCGTGGGGCGCCACGGTCATCGACGCCGACGAGTTGGCTCGCGACGCTCAGCGCCCCGGTTCGCCTGTACTCGCCGCTATCGTCCGGCGCTTTGGGGATTCGGTGCTCCGTCCGGATGGGTCGTTGGACCGGGCGCGGTTGCGCGGCCTCGTGATGGGGGACGACGCGGCGCTCGCCGCGCTCAATGCGATCGTCCATCCAGCGGTGCAGCGCACGCGAAATGAGCGCGCCGAGGCGGCACGGCTCCGCGGCGATTGCATTCTCCTCAACGACATTCCGTTGCTGTTTGAAGTGCTCGACCCCGGCGTGTTCGATTTGATCGTGTTGGTCGATGCGCCCGTGGAGCTTCGCAAGGCGCGTCTCATGCAGATGCGTGGGCTCGATGCCGCCGAGGCCGACCGGCTGATTGCATCGCAAATGCCCAGCGAAGAGAAGCGGCGTCAGAGTGATGTCGTCCTCGAGAATGACGGCTCGTTGGACGAGCTCCGGTCCGCGGCGTGGCGGGCATGGTGCGCTATTCGGACCCGCGCGGCCCGCCATGAGATAGGAACCGCCGGTGGGTTACTGGCCGTGTGCGCGTACCCGGGTGACGAGTCGGCCCTCATGGGTGGCACGCTTGCCCGCTACGTCGATGCCACGACTCAGGTGGGT
Source organism: Gemmatimonadales bacterium (assembly GCA_041577295.1). Lineage (GTDB taxonomy): Bacteria > Gemmatimonadota > Gemmatimonadetes > Gemmatimonadales > GWC2-71-9 > JBDHDH01. Next base: position 25,587 of record JBFGJG010000014.1, on the reverse strand, counting down.
GTCTTGGTGGCAGGGACCGTGACCGATCCCCTCAGGCGCGCGTGCTCAGCACTTGGAATCACCGGCCTGCGAGGGATTGAGGACGAGACGCACGCCGTGGCGGCGATCACCGCTGCCGCTGAGCGGGCGGGGCACCTCGTGGTCATCAGCTCCGGCTCTGATGTTGGTGACCTGCTCCGGCAGCGAGTGCAGTCGTGGGTGGTGCGGGCGGGCACCGCGCGTCGCATGGCCGCATTCGCTGTCGCGTTGGAAGCCTTAGCGCGACCGCACGATACGGCTCCCGAGGAGATCGCGGCGCGAATCGATGTTCGTCCCTGGCGCGACCGAAAACAGGCTGCCCTCGACGCCTATGGCAACGCACCCATTCTGGGGAGGGAATCCAGCGCGTGGGCTGGCGAGGAGCGTGAGAGCTTCCGCGCTAAAGGACGCGTCTCCCGCCCCGTAAGCGACCTATTTTTGCCATTTCCAGAGCTAGTTGACAGTCCTCCGGAGCGCAGGTAACCTAACCGCCGGCCCCGGTGGTCTCACAACCGATAACGGAGCGTCATGTCCGAAATCCCTGACAACCTGCATTACACGGAGGAGCACGAATACGTGAGACCTTCGGAGGATCCGGGCATTGTTGTCGTGGGAATCACCGATTACGCCCAGGGAGAGTTGGGTGATGTGGTGTACGTCGAGTTCACAGTCGACGTGGGGACAAAACTGAGCCCGATGGACGTCTTTGGAACCATCGAGGCCGTCAAGGCCGTCTCCGAGCTGTTTTGTCCGGTGGCTGGTGAGGTCGTCGAGATCAATGATGCGTTGGAGCGCGATCCCGCCCTCGTGAACCGAGAGCCGTACGGCGATGGGTGGATGATCAAGATGAAGCTGCGCAACGAAGGAGATCTCGAGAGGCTGCTAACCGCAGCCGACTACGCACAGCACGTGGGCGAGTAGCCCGCTCCTGCCGGACCAGCTCGTGAGGAGACGCGCCTCGGGACGTCCCGAGGCGTTTGTACGCATAGGACCAACATGGCACAAGCGAGATCCCAAACCGATCAATTCATCGCGAGGCACATCGGGCCGCGTGCGGACGAGATCCGGACCATGCTGGAGACCGTAGGATACGCGTCGCTCGAAGCGCTCGCGGACGCCGTCGTACCCGAGGACATCCGGCTCGAGCGACCGCTCCAACTGCCACCGGCACGCAGTGAGTTCGAGGTGCTCAGCACGCTCAGAACCCTTGCGGATCACAACCTCGTGTTCCGGTCGTACATCGGCATGGGATACGCCGACTGCATGGTGCCGCCTGTCATCCAACGCAACGTTCTGGAGAACCCGGGTTGGTACACCGCGTACACGCCGTATCAGGCCGAGATCGCCCAGGGCCGCTTGGAGGCCCTCCTCAATTTCGAAACGATGCTAGTCGATCTCACAGGACTCGAGATCGCCAACGCCTCGTTGCTGGACGAGGCGACGGCGGCGGCGGAAGCGATGGCCCTCACGCTGGCCGTGTCAAAGGTGAGCGGCACTCCGGTTTATCTCATTGACGAGGCATGCCACCCACAGACCATCGCGGTCGTCCGAACCCGGGCCGAGGCGCGGGGCATCGAAACCGTGGTCGCGAGCCCCAGGACGTTCAGTGGAGGCCCGGGAGTTATCGGTGCGCTGGTGCAGTACCCATCGACCGAGGGCCGTATCGACGATTTTCGTGAGCTCACGAATCGGATGCATGCGCAGAGTGCCCTCGTTACGGTGGCGGCCGATCTGCTGAGCCTGGTGTTGCTCATGCCGCCTGGTGAGTGGGGGGCAGATGTGGCGGTGGGAAACACGCAGCGATTCGGCGTTCCCTTGGGGTACGGCGGCCCACACGCGGCCTACTTTGCCACCCGAGAGACCTACAAACGCCAGGTTCCAGGACGCATCATTGGGGTCACGAAGGACGTCGCGGGCCGGCCGGCGTTGCGCATGGCGCTCCAGACCCGCGAGCAGCATATCCGTCGCGAGCGCGCCACGAGCAACATCTGCACAGCGCAGGTGCTGCTAGCCGTAATGGCTGGCATGTACGCGGTCTACCATGGGCCTGCGGGACTCCGCCGTATCGCCACCCATGTGCACACGTTCACGCGTGTGTTCGCTGAAGCGTTGCGCCGCCTCGGTCATCAGCTGGCACACTCCACGTTCTTCGATACCATCACGGTGGTCACTGACAAGACGACCGCCAAGCGCATCCATGAGCGCGCGACGGAGCGGAGTATAGGCTTGCGCCCCGTCGCGGCCGACCGAATTGGGATCACGCTCGACGAGACCACGACCCTCGAGGACGTTAGGGATCTGGTGGAGATTTTCGCGGTGAAGTCCTCAGTGTCGTTCGACGTGGCTAATCTGGTGGACTCGGCGCCCTCCGGTATCCCGAACGCGCTCAGGCGTACGTCCGCGTTTCTGGAGCACCCGATTTTCAATTCTTATCACTCAGAGACCGAGATGCTTCGGTATCTCAAGCGTCTCGAGAATCGGGATCTCTCACTCACGTCCGCCATGATTCCGCTCGGCTCGTGTACCATGAAGCTCAACGCGACAACCGAGATGATCCCGGTGAGCTGGCCTGAGTTCAATCGCTTGCACCCCTTTGCACCCACAGAGCAGGCACGCGGCTACCGCCAGCTGTTCGACGATCTCGAGGCGCAACTCGCAGAGATCACCGGTTTCGCCGCGATCTCACTGCAACCCAACGCCGGTGCACAGGGTGAGTACGCGGGCCTGCTGGTGATACGGGCCTACCACCGCGATCGTGGCGACGGTCATCGCACCGTCTGCCTCATCCCGCAGTCTGCGCACGGCACCAATCCCGCAAGCGCCGTGATGGCCGGGATGAAGGTTGTTCCCGTACGCACGGACGATGGCGGCAACGTCGATGTCGATGATCTCCGCCAGAAGGCGAAGGAGCACAGTGAGTCGCTGGCTGCCCTTATGGTGACGTACCCCTCGACACACGGTGTCTTCGAAACCGCGATCCGTGAAATCTGCGAGGTAGTCCATCGTCACGGCGGCCTAGTGTACATGGACGGTGCCAACATGAACGCCCTGGTTGGGCTCAGCCGGCCCGGCGACTTCGGAGCCGACGTGTGTCACCTCAACCTGCACAAGACGTTCTGCATCCCGCACGGCGGCGGTGGCCCCGGGATGGGGCCGATCGGTGTCACGCAGCGCCTGGCACCGTACCTTCCTGATCACCCGGTGGTGCCGCTCGGAATCGAAAAGGCGTGCGGAACCGTTTCTGCGGCTCCGTGGGGGAGCCCATCGATCCTCCCCATCTCCTGGGCATACCTGGCGCTGATGGGAGCCGAAGGGTTAACCGAGGCCACCAAGGTGGCGATCCTCAACGCGAACTACATGGCACGGCGTCTCGCCGGGCACTACGATCTGCTCTATGCTGGGCGCCACGGCTTGATCGCCCACGAGTGTATCATCGACACACGACCCTTCAAGACGTCGGCCGGTATCGAGGTGGAAGACATCGCCAAGCGGCTCATGGACTACGGATTCCACGCGCCCACGATCTCATTCCCCGTGCCGGGTACGATGATGATCGAGCCAACCGAGAGCGAGTCGAAGCGCGAGCTCGACCGCTTTTGCGAAGCGATGATCGCCATCCGCAACGAGATTCGTGAGATCGAAGAGGGCAAGGCGGACCGGGAGCACAACCTGCTGACCCATGCCCCGCACACGCTCGAAGACGTCCTGTGCGACGAGTGGAACCGGCCATACTCGCGAGAGCGGGCCGGGTTCCCCACACGCGAGACGCGCGAACACAAGGTTTGGCCGGCCGTAGGGCGCGTCGACGCGGCCTACGGCGATCGCCACCTGGTCTGCACGTGTCCTCCTATGGACGAGTACCTCGTACCGGCGGCGGAGGGAGCTTCCTGAATCGGCGCGCGACGCGCTGGACGGTGGTCGTCGAGCCCGAGGGTCGCGCGGGCGACGAGAACATGGCGGTCGATTACTCCCTCCTGTCAGCGGCACAGGAGGGGGCGGCGTATCTCCGGCTCTATCGCTGGTCTCCTCCGTGTCTATCCTTTGGTCGTAACGAGCGCGCTTGCGTGCGCTACGACCGCCAGCTCATCGACCAGCTCCACATCGAAACGGTGCGCCGTCCGACCGGTGGACGCGCGGTGTGGCACGATGCCGAGGTGACCTATGCCGTGGCGGCACCGATCGAGACCTTTAGCTCACTGCGCGAGACGTACGTGACAATCCATCGGATGCTCGCAGCGGCACTTCGGTCAATCGGGGTCCCCGTCGAACTCGCTCCTCGGCCGCGCGACGGCATACCGGGTCCAGCGGCGGGTGCGTGCTTCGCACAGCCGGTCGGTGGCGAGCTGCTTATTGGAACGGGGAAGCTGGCCGGCAGCGCGCAAGTGCGAGAGGGAAACGCATTCCTGCAACACGGATCGATCCTACTCGCAAACGACCAGGATGTCGTGACGCGCGTGACCCGCGGCAAGGCCACCTCAGCGCATGCTGCGTCTCTTGAGGACGTCGGCCTGAACAGACACTTGACGTTCGACGACGTCGCCGCGGCGATCCGCTTCGAGGCCGCGGCCAGGTGGCCAGGCACATGGGTCGAGCAGTCGCTTCCAGCCGTGACGGACTGCGGACGATTCGCCGACGAATCGTGGACCTGGCGCGCGTGAAGGTTTCTCACGACCTTCTCAACTCCATGCGATTGCCCCGTACGCTGTGCTGGCTCCTCTCATGTGCGTGGCTCCTGGCCTGTGGCACCGAACGGACCTGTGCCAGTGATTGGTGCGGGACGATCGTGGTTGTCTCGGGAGCGGAGCCCACCACGCTCCTGCCCCCGTTGACGGAGTTCGACGTCGAGATCGCGATCAGCGATCTCCTGTTTGTCCGCCTCGCGGACATCGGGGCCGACCTCAATACCGTCGACCCGGCGACCTTTACACCTGCCCTGGCTCGTAGCTGGCGTTTCGACGACTCGCTAACCATCCGCTTCGCACTCGAGCCGAATGTACGATGGCACGACGGCACACCGATCACCGCGGAGGACGTGGCGTTTACCTACGGGATCTATCGTGACACGCTGGTGAACGCGCGTGCGCGGCAGCGGCTGGACCGTATTACGTCTGTGGAAGCAGTCGATGCGAACACCGTAGTGTTTCGCTTCAGCTCCCCGTATCCCGAACAGTTCTACGACGCGGTGTACCACATGCGGATTTTGCCGCGTCACCAGCTTGCCGCGATCCCGCGAGCGGGGTTGTCGAGTGACCCCGTGAGCCGCGACCCGGTGGGGAGCGGCCCGTTTCGCGTACGCACCTGGGTGGTGGGCGAATCAATTGATTTGTCGGCGGATTCCACCTTCTTCCGGGGGCGGCCTGGCCCACGGCGTATCGTCTGGCGGTTCGTCGCCGATCCGGCCGCCGCTGCCACACAGCTGGTCGCTGGTGAAGCCGATTTCCTGAACGCCATGCGTCGCGATGACCTCTCGAGCATCGAGGGTTCTGACGATCTCAGGGTCGAACTCGTACCCAGTTTGGCCTACGCGTACATCGCGTTCAACTTCCGCGATCCCGAGGATCGCACCCGTCCCCACCCCATCTTCGCAAGCCGCACGGTACGCCAGGCCCTCTCGATGGCGGTTGATCGTCAGGCGATCGTGCGGGCTGTGCGGGGGGAGTACGGTCACGTTCCGGAGGGACCCGTCACGCGGCCGCTGTGGATTTGGGATGCGTCGGTTCGTGCGCTGCCATACGACACCACGCGAGCCCGCCGGCTCCTGATGCAAGCGGGGTGGCGCGACCGCGACGATGACGGTGTGCTCGACCGAAATGGCCGAGTCTTCCAGTTCGAGCTCATCGTGCCGACCACGAGCAACGACCGTCAACGCTCCGCCGTCATCGTACAGGAGCAGCTGCGACGCCTCGGGATCGTGGTCGCGATCACCCCGCTCGATGTGCCCACGTGGATCGAACGCGCGCAAAATGGCACGGCAGACGCGTACTATGGTGCGCGTACGCAGGACCCCAGTCCGGCCAGCATTGAAGAAGCGTGGTCGAGCGCCGCGATCGGTGGTGCCAACTGGGGACGCTACGCCAACTCCGAAGTCGACCGACTCATTCGCCGAGCCATCGAGACGTTCGACGTCGAGACGGCCCGAGCCTCGTGGCATGAGGCGATCGCGCGGATCAATGACGATCCGCCCGCGATCTGGATGTATTCCCCCATCACGGCGGCGGGTCTCCATCGTCGCCTCGAGAACGTATCGATACGTGCCGATGAGTGGGGCTCCACCATCTGGTCGTGGAACGTCTCTCCGGCACGCTACATCGATCGCGATCTCTTGAATTAGGCACGGCGTGACGCGGTTCGTCGCGCTCCGCTTCCTCCAGGCGGTGACGATCATCTTTTTGGTCGCCACCATCACGTTTGTGCTCCTGCAAGTCGCCCCCGGCGATCCGTTTAGCGTGCGGATGGAACAGGGAGGCACGGTCTCCACGGAGTTGCTCGAGCAGCACCGACGCAACTTTGGCCTGGATCGGCCACTCCACGAACAGTACGTGCGTTACCTCCAGCGCCTGGCCCGCGGTGATCTGGGTATCTCCTTCGCCGAGCGCCGTCCCGCCTGGCACGCCATCCGGGACCGCCTGCCAAACACGCTACTGTTGGCCGTCGTCGCACTCCTGATCGACTTCACCATCGGGATCGGGCTTGGCGTGACCCAAGGCGCGCACCCCAACTCCCGGCTCGACGATACGCTCTCCGTGGTGAGCCTCACGCTCTACTCGATCCCCATCTTTTGGCTGGGGATCATGCTGCTGCTGGTGTTTGCGGTCGGATTGGATTGGTTGCCCGCCGGTGGCGCGCGGGACGCGGTGGCGTACCCGCACCTCTCTCTGCTCGGCAAGATCGGCGACCGACTGATCCACCTCATCCTCCCAGCCGTGACCTTAGGGCTCGTCGGTGCCGCGGCGACTGCGAGATACCAACGCGCCGCGATGCTCGAGGTGATCCGCCAGGACTTCGTTCGAGCCGCCCGCGCACGCGGGTTGTCACAACGTGCGGTGCTCATCCGACATGCCCTGCGTAATGCGTTGCTGCCGGTGATCACGATCTTTGGCCTTTCTCTCCCAATTCTCCTGTCTGGAGCGGTGCTGGTCGAGACGGTGTTCAGCTGGCCGGGTATGGGGAAGCTGGCCGTCGACTCGATCTTCAAGCGCGACTACTTCGTGGTGAGCGGCACCGCCATGCTGTCCGCTGCGCTGGTCGTGACCGGCAACTTCGTATCGGATACGCTGTACTTCGTGGTGGATCCGAGGACGCGCCGCCAATGAATGTCCTGACGCGCCGTCTTCTGAGCGACCGTCGTGCCCGCATCGGGGTGGGGATGGTGGCGGCGTTGGTCCTACTTGCCGTCGTCGCACCCGTGCTCACACCGTACGACCCGACCGAGCAGCTCGACCTCGCGACCCGGCAACTGCAACCACCCTCGCCGGGCCACCCGTTTGGCACAGATTTCTTCAGCCGCGACCTGCTGAGCCGGGTGCTGTACGGCGGACGGATCTCGCTCACCGTCGCCTTTCTGTCGGTGTTCCTCTCCATTACCGTTGGCACGTTGGTGGGATGGGTCGCGGGCACGGCGGGTGGGGTTGTCGATGCCATGCTGATGCGCGCCGTCGATGCCGCCTTGGCCGTCCCACGCATCTTCCTCTTGCTCGTGGTCCTGGCCCTGTGGCAGGACGTCACCGTCGGCGTGCTGATCGTCATCCTGGGTCTGACGAGTTGGTTTGGTACCAGTCGCCTCGTACGCGCGGAGATTTTGAGCCTCAGGGATCGGGAGTTTATCGCTGCTGCGCAGGCACTCGGCACGGGACGGGCTCGGCTGTTTCTGTATCATCTGCTTCCCAACGTGGCGGCGCCCGTAATCGTCACGGCCACACTGGGGATGGGACACATCATTCTCATCGAGGCCGGGCTCTCGTTTCTCGGCATTGGCGTGCGCCCACCCACGCCGTCGTGGGGCGCAATCATCCAGGAGGGTCAGAGCCTGCTTACGAGCGCGCCGTGGATCGCCATCTTTCCCGGATTCGCCATCGTGCTCACGGTGATCGCCTTCAGTCTGCTGGGAGACGGTCTCCGCAACGCCTTGGATCCGCGATCGCAATGAACCCGATCCTTCAGGTGCGGCATCTCGCGACGAGCTTTCCAACCGACAACGGCTGGGCGCGGGCCGTAGACGACGTTTCGTTCGACCTCTTCCCCGGCGAGACGTTAGGGCTCGTGGGCGAGTCGGGTTGTGGCAAGACAGTCACGGCCCTCTCTTTGTTGCGCTTGTTGGAAGGAACAGCTGCGCGGATCGAGCGAAGCGCGCGCGTGGAGTATCAAGGTGTCAACGTGCTGGAGTTGGACGGGAAAGCGCTTCGTCGGATCCGCGGCGCGCAGATCGCCATGATCTTCCAGGATCCCACAACCAGCCTCAACCCCGTGCTCACTGTGGGCACACAGATCATGGAAACGCTTCGCGCGCACCGCACGATCAGTCGAGATGCGGCCCGCGCGCGCGCTGCGGAGCTCCTCCGGCTCGTTGGGCTGCCCGACCCCGAAGAGCGGTTGCGTGCCTACCCCCATCAACTGAGTGGGGGCATGCAACAGCGGGTCATGATCGCGATTGCGCTCTCATGCGAGCCAAAAATTCTCATCGCGGACGAACCGACCACGGCACTCGACGTGACCGTACAGGCGCAGATTCTCGAGCTGTTGATCGACCTCAAGCAGCGGCTCGGAATGTCGATGATCCTCATCAGCCATGACCTGGGCGTGGTGGCCGGCGTTGCCGATCGCGTCGCGGTTATGTACGGCGGCCAGATCGTGGAGCTTACGGAGACCACGGCGTTGTTTGACAAGCCAATGCACCCCTATACCGAAGGGTTGCTCCGCGCCGTGCCCAGGCTCGACCGGCCGGCACGACGCCTCACCGCCATCGCGGGAACCGTCCCCTCGGCCACCGCCTGGCCACCAGCATGCCGCTTCCACCCTCGATGCCCGTATGTGTGGGACCGGTGCCGGTCCGAACATCCGCCACTGCTCACCGACGGCCCACACACCGTCCGATGCTGGTTGGTGGAAGAACCGCAGCGGAGACGTGTGTGACACAATCCCCACTCCTCGAGATTCGCGATCTCCGCAAAGCGTTCACGAGCGGGCGAGGGCTGTTCTTGAAGCTCCCGCCGGTCCGAGCGGTCGACGGCGTGAGCCTCACGGTGCTGCGCGGTGAAGCCGTCGGGCTCGTTGGTGAGAGTGGAAGTGGGAAGACAACGCTGGGACGGTGCGTGCTCCGCCTCACCGAGCCGACAAGTGGCAGCGTGCGGTTCGATGGTATCGACGTGCTCCGCCTCGATGGCAAGGCGTTGCGGCTCCTGCGACGCCGCATGCAGATCGTATTTCAGGATCCATACGGCTCGCTCAACCCGCGCATGACCATCGGCGCGGCCATTCGAGAACCGCTCGAGGTACATGGTCTCGCGCGTGGCGCCGACGCCCGCAAACGAGTAGAGGCACTCCTGGCCGAGGTGGGCCTCGATGCCGGATTTGCCACGCGATATCCGCACGAACTGTCCGGCGGTCAACGTCAGCGGGTGGGAATCGCTCGAGCGCTCTCGGTGGGGCCGGAGTTCCTGGTGCTGGACGAACCCGTGTCAGCGCTCGACGTGTCGGTGCAGGCCCAGGTGCTGAACCTGCTCGCCGACCTGCGGGAGCGGCGGGAGCTCACCTATCTGTTCATTGCTCACGATCTTGCCGTGGTGCGGCATCTCACCGACCGGGTTGCAGTGATGTACTTCGGGCGGTTGATGGAGCTCACGACGACTGAGCAGCTGTTCACCAATCCGCAGCACCCGTACACGACCTCACTCTTGTCCGCAGTGCCCATTCCGGACCCCAAGACCAAGCGCGCGCGCATCGTGCTTCCGGGCGATCCGCCGAGCCCACGACGTCCGCCATCCGGGTGCGTGTTTCACCCGCGCTGCCCCCATCCGCGGAAGGACGACCGTTGCCGAAGCGAGGTACCGGACCTGCGCGAGATCGTGCCCGGTCGGTTGGCCGCGTGCCACTACGCCGAAGAGCCGCTCCCCACGCCTGTCTTACACGCGTGACGCATTTCTGCTAAATATGGCCCCGCACTTTTGTCGGAGCGTCTCATGAGCCTGCTCGTCGCAGTCGTCCTCGCCTACCCGTTGATCCTCATCGGCGTCAGCTTGTGGCGGGCGCGCGGTGTGAAGAGTCACGAGGACTTCATGGTGGCAGGTCGCGCGGTGCCGGTCGCGCTGCTCGTCGGAACCCTGGTGTGTACCTGGATCGGCTCCGGTTCGCTCTTCGGGGGCGCGGGTTTGGCGTATCGGACCGGGATCGCCGAGCTGTGGTTCTCCTTCGGTGGGTGGGCGGGTCTGGTCGTGGCGTACTTCATTGCGGGGCGAGTGCGACGCATTGCGCAGTACACGGTGCCAGATCTGCTGGAGCAACGATACAACGCCGCCGCGCGCTTGTTCGGCACGCTCGCGATTATTCTCGCCTACGTCACCATCGCGGCGTACCAGTTCCGCGGTGGTGGCTGGATTCTCACCATTGTAACCGACGGCTGGATCGACCCGACGACTGGTATGTACATCACGGCTGCCGCCATTGTGCTGTTCACCGCACTGGCAGGGATGGTGTCGATCGTGACCGTTGACATCTTCAACGGCATCATCATCACGCTCGGTGTGCTTCTGGCATTGCCGTATATGATCCTCGAGGTCGGCGGGATCGGACAGGTCTTGGCAGCCTTACCCGAGGAACACACCACCCCGCTTGGGGGTCACAACGTCCTCTGGGTCATGGGCGTCGCCATGCCCACGTTCCTGCTCATCCTCGGCGAGAGCGGGATGTATCAGAAGTTTTTTTCCGCCAAGAACGAGCGCGCTGCTCGCCAGGCCGTGATTGGCATGGTGGTGGGTATCATGGTCATCGAGACGGCGTTGGCGCTCCTTGCCATCGTGGGTCGCGCCGCGTATCCCGACCTCGTGGCGCAGACGTCGATCGTCGGGCGGGCCGCCTCCGAGACCGTGATCCTCTTCATTGCAAGACAGGGGTTGCCGGTCCTTTTCGGGGCCATCTTGCTGGCCGCAGCGATCGCCATCGTACTGTCCACTGGGAACACTTTTCTGCTCGTCCCCTCGACCAACGTGAGTCGAGACATCTACCAGCGCTTCATCCGCCCAGACGCCACGGAACAGCAGAAGTTGCGTCTGCAGCGCGCGTCGGTCGCCATTTTCGGTGTGGCTGGTCTCTTCCTATTGACGCAGTTCCAAACCGTGCTTTCGATGGCCCTTTACGCGTACTCGCTCGTTGGCGCCAGCCTTACACCGGCCCTGTTAGCCGCGTTTTTGTGGAAACGAGTGACACCGGCGGGTGGTGTGGCGTGCATCGCCGGTGGACTCTTCAGCATCGTGGGGATCGGGGTCCTCAGCCGGCTTGGCGTGAGCTTTGCCACCACCATTGGCGGAACCGAGTTCGACTTTGCGAGCAGCGACTACATCGTGATCCCGGGGGTGCTGATCTCGTTGAGCTTGCTGGTCCTTGTGAGCTTGCTGACTGCGCCGTCACCAGAGGAAAAGTGGTCCTCCTTCTTCACGACGGAGGCGGGACGCGCGAGTTAGCTGAAGAGGTCGTTCTGGTCCGCGGTGGCGCGGGCAACCTCGGTGTTGAGCAGGGTGCGGAGGCGCCGCGTCCACGCCGTGACGTCGAAATGGGCCTCGAGCGCCAGCATCCGATCGAGCACGTCAGGGAATCCCTCTAGGGCGTCCAGGATGTCGGAAAGCGCTTCGCGGACCTCCTGGACGTGAAACTGCTCCTCGGTGGCGAGCGCCATGTCCTGCAGGATGGCCTGCTCGCTCCGGGAAGCGATGATCGGTTCATCGAGCGTGGCCGTGTACACTTCGGTCCGCCGCCCCGGGCCGCGATCCTCCTCGATGGGCATGAGCCCGACGATCGCATCCGAACGCCAGTACTTCCCGTAACCCAAGTAGACCATTCGGTCTGGTTTGATCTCCATGACTCTATCCTATGAGCGACCCATCTTCCGCTTGAGGGCGTCCAACTGGGCCTGCGCTTGAGCCTCGCGCGCCGCACGATCGAGCCGACGCCCCAAGACGTCGCCACCCTCTGAGGAAGTCGGGCGCTTGAGACCGGCGGCCTCGAGATCCCGCCACGCCGCGTCCACACGGCGCGACGCTTCATCCGCGGGGCGAGAGCGCTCATACTCCAGATACTGGGTCTTCATCTCTTGTACCTCGCGCTCGGCCAATGTCATCTCGGCGCGCTGCGCCTCGAGCTTCTGTTCGAGCACTTGCACTCGCTTGCCGTGCTTCGACGCAAACCGCTGCGCGACCGACACGGTTTCGTCATCCCCGATCCCCGCGGCGAGTCGCCCACGCCGCTCGGCATCAGCAAAGGCCTTGCGTTCGGCGGTCAGCTCGCGCTCGGTTGCCTCAATCCCCTGTTGCATCTTCTCGAGCGAGGTGCGGGCCTCGATGATCGCGTGTTGCATCTGCTGCGCGAAGTCGCGGGGATCCGGGGGCGGCATCGCGGCGTCCAACGCCGCATTCAATGCGGCCCGGAGGCGCTCAAACACTAGCTCTTCTTGACCGTCTTCGCGTAGAATGCGGTAAGCAGCTGTTCCACCGCGGTCGACTTGCATTTGGGACAGGCGGGACGCTTCTGCCCATGCTTAGCGATGTGCTCAACCTTCGAAAATCGCTTCTTGCATTTGGTGCACCGGTACTCATACGTCGGCATTTGAGCCTTCCCTCGACGAAAAGATGTTGGTTGAGGAAACGATACGCGCCCCCCAAAACGGGGTCAAGCGAAGTGTGCGCTGGTCGTCAAATGTCACAGAACGTACAATTCCTGGTGATATGTTCAGAAATCTGTCGGTGATGCTCGTCGCGCTCGTCGCCTGTGGCGGCGGCAATCCGGAGAACAGCGCGGTCTGTGGCTTCGCCAGCATGGCAGGCGCCTCGATGGTGCTGGAACAGCTCCGGATCTCGAGCAAAGTCCTCACCGAGGCTCCACCCGAGCTGTCGGGAGTCGTCCCAGCCCGGGTGGTGGGCTATGGCACCGCCCGCGCCATCGCGGCGAGCGGGCCAGAGGGGACGATCGTCGGCTATGAGGGAAGCGGGTTCCCCACGGTGCCCGGGTTTGGCCTGGCGCTGGTGGAGGACTCCGCCGACACCTTCAAAGGAATTCTGATATTCGAGACCGACCCGCCATATGGCTACCCCCAGCTTGGATCGATAACGGGGACCGAATCCACGCTACCGCTCTACGGGCTGCGAGTCACCTGGGGGGCGGTGAGTGACGACCGGTGTCCTCTGTTCGGTCCGATCGACACCGGAGCGCGCTGACCGACGGGGGGAAGTGACGCTCAGGCCGTGAGATTGAACTCGTCGGCCACCTGTCGCATCAGCCGGTCTGGCGACGACTGATTGGGAAAGAAGATCCGGTCCGACATCCGGTTCAGGGCAACCCGGATCGTCGAGAACGAGTTGGCGGCGCTTGCGTAGACATCCGCCAGGTCGAGCTCGCGAGCCATGCGATCGTCGGATGCCAGCCGGAATCCCCGCGCGCCCAGCTCATCGTAGTACCCGAGGTCCGGACCACCCTTGCGGCGCTTGCGGGCGGTGATGTAGTCCGGGAAAATCCCGGCGATCCACAAACTAAAGTTGCCTAGATGCGCCCGAAGGAGAAATCCGGAGCGACCGGCGGACGTTGCGAGATCCGCAACGATGTCAGTGAGGTAGGAGTACTCGTGCTCGCTGTACCGCGCCACACGATAGGCCCGGCCACGAAAGCCGAACTCGAGCAACAATGCACCCAGGTAGTCCGTGAGCCTTATGTCGTCGATTCCGACCGAACGGAGCGTATGCCGAACACCGAGATAGAGGAACAGCGCAGCCGAGGGACTGCCGAGTTTGCGGTGGCTGTGCAATCGGTCCCACAGCTCGGGATGGTCGAGCACGGCATCGGGACCCTGCATCTCGAGCGTGCGTTCCAGCGCACGCCGACGGGTGTCATCCTCATCGGCCAGGACGCGCACGACGAGATCCAGGTCGTCTGCTGTCAGTCGCTCTCGCAGGTTGGCCAATATCATGTCGCAGTCTCCAGCGCCTAGTACCCCAGATCTTCGATCTGGATTCGAGGCTCTGAGCACGCTGACAAACCTCGGCCGTCAGCTTGCCGGGTGCGGCAACGTCTCCTCCGCAGCCGACCGGGTGGCTCGAGCGATCCGAGAATCGCTCACCCCCGACGCCTTCCTCATCATCCCCCGGGACCCGGAGAAGAAGCGGCAGTCGGTGGCCCACGCCCACAACTATGCAAATCCCACGCCGAACGATCCACTCATCCGGGCTGTTATCAGAGACGGGGCGAGAGTGCTAACCGTGGTGCGCCCCGAGGACCGGGATCGCTTCGGCCCCGCAGTGCCAGAACATGTCCGTTCCTGGGTAGGTGTTCCGGTCGTCGCAGCCGGACGGAACGTGGGATTCATCTCACTCTGGTCGTCGACACCCGGCCGCTTCGCCGAGTGGCACCGCGACTTCCTGAGCGCGATCGCGTCGCAATTTGCGATGGCGCTCGAAAACGCGCGACTCCTCGAACTGCTGCAAGCGGGAAAACGAGAGTGGGAGCAATCCGTCGACGCGATCCGTCAGGCATTCTGCGTGGTGGATGGACACGGAACCGTGCGCCGGGCCAACCGGGCCTTTGGCGAGCTCGTGAAAATCCCCGTTCCCTCGCTCAACGGGCAGCCGTGGATTGCGGTACTGCCCGCCTCCTGGGCCGATCTGGTGGCACGCGCAATGGCGGCCAAAGACGGCACGCGCACTGTCGAGCTCAAGGCTGGGTCGCGGCTGTTCACCCTCTCGGCGTTCCCCCTCAAAGACAATGAGGACATGTCGGTGTTGGTATTCGACGATCAGACCGACAAGCGACAACTGCAAGAGCAGCTCATTCAATCGGAAAAAATGTCCGCAATCGGGCAGCTCATTGCCGGTATCGCGCACGACCTCAACAACCCCTTGGCCTCCGTGGTGGGCTTCGCGGATTACCTCGTCGAAGAGAGCGGTGACACCCCCGCACATCTGCGGGGCCCGCTCCGCGCGATCCGGCAGGAGGCTGAACGTGCCGCCAAGATCGTCCGTAATCTCTTGGGGTTCGCCCGCAAGCACGAAGCGCAACGCAAGCCACAACCGATCGGTCCGCTTCTCGAGGCTACTCTCTTGTTGCTCAAGAACCAGCTGATGGCAACAAAGGTGGAAGCCACGCTGCACCTGGAGGACAACCTCCCCACCGTCCAGGTGGATTCCAATCAGATTCAGCAAGTCTTCGTCAACGTCATCAACAACGCGGCCCAGGCAATCCGCTCCTCAGGAAAGGGTGGCCGCATCACCATTACGGCAACGCAGTGGCTCGATGGAGTGGCCGTGATCGTCGAAGACGACGGTCCCGGTATTCCGGACGAAATCGGCGAACGCATCTTCGAGCCGTTCTTCACCACCAAGCCGGAGGGAGAAGGGACGGGGCTCGGACTCTCAATCTGCCACGGGATCATCAAGGAGCACGGCGGTCGCATTGCATACGCACCGGGTCCCAAGGGTGGCGCGACGTTCCGGATCGAACTGCCAGGTGGCACCGCCGAGGAGGAGCAGGACGCGGTCGAAGTGCCGGAAACGGGTGAGCTCGAGATCCTCGTGGTCGATGACGAGCCCCACATTCTGCACTACATGGTCGCCACACTCGAAGCGTGGGGGCACGACGTCTCGGTAGCATCCGATGGGACCGAGGCGCTCGAGCGCATCGGCACGCACGACTTCGACGTCATCATCTGCGACCTCCGCATGCCCAAGGTGGGGGGGAGAGAGTTCTTCGATCGGCTGCAACGTGAACACCCCAAATCGGCACAGCGCGTGGTGTTCGCCACTGGTGACACCGTACACGGGGACGCTCAGCAGTTTCTCGAGAACACCGGACGACCGTTTCTCCACAAGCCGTTCACGCTCAAGGAGCTGCGCGAAATCGTCGCGACAGTGGCCACCCCCGCCGAGGAGTAAGGTGTAACGAGCCGCCAATCCCGCCGCTCCTGCAGTTAGATTGAACCTTTCAACCAGTTTCTTGTATTGATCCAGAGGCCATTGACTGAGGGGGATGTTCGGCCGTGATTTACGTTTGTGTGGTAGCTCACAACAACGCCCCGACGGTGGGGTTGGTGCTGTGGAAGGTGCGCAAGGTGCTGTCGGAGCATAAGTGGGAGTACCACTTCCTGGTGGCGGATGACGGGTCGACGGACGAGACCCCGGATCGACTCGATCTCTATCAGCGGGCGCTCCCCATGACGGTCCTTCGTAACGAAGCGCGCAGCGGATACGCCGCGAGCATGGAGGGGTTGCTGCGCGATGCCGTGAACCGCTCCGACCGCCCCAAACGGGACGCCGCGGCCACACTGCCCGCAGATTTTGGCGTCTCACCTGCTGTGCTCCCCGACCTGGTCAAACGGTTTGCGTCCGGTGCCGACCTCGTGGTTGGCGAGGCGCTGGGCGGTGCTCGACCAATGGGCGAGCGCATCGTCCAGCGATGGGCCCCGTGGCTCTTGCGACCCGGGCTCAACGTCCCGGGGTTACGCGACGTGACGTCCGGGGTGTGCCTGGTGCGACTGAGCACCCTCAAGCACTGCTTCCGACAACAGAGCTCGCCGTTGCTCGAGACCGAAGGATGGTGTGCGAACGCCGAGCTGGTGGCTCGAGCGGCCGTGCGCGCCCGGCAGATCGCGGCAGTCCCGCTTTCCGAGGTGGACTCCTCCTCCCGTGCCGAACCGATCCAAGCTTGGACCACCGCGCTCGCGCTCTATCGCGCAGGCCGGCGCCTACGTATCCCAGCGCCGGACACGCCGGTACAACGCGCATGAGACTCCCCCTCGTGACGCTCGTGAGCGCGTGCTTCGCGGCAGGAGCGGTGGGAACCGCTATGGCCCAAACTGAGCCGGCGGAAGCACCACTGCGCCCAGATTTTCGTGAGGGAGAGACGTTCATCTACGAGGCCAGATACGGAATCTTCACCGTGGGCAAGGCCATGCTCCACGTAGCCGGTGTGGACACGATCCATGGCACGCCGGCCTTGCACGTGGTGTTTGTCCTGCAGGGCGGACTACCCATCTATCGGTTGAACGACCGTATGGACTCGTGGTTTGGTCTCGAGGATTTTGCCTCCCGCCGGTTCGTCCAGGATTTCCGCGAGGGCGGGAGTGAACGCTACACTGAATACCAAATCTTCCCGGATTCCGGCTATTACACCGAGACCACCAGGGAAGGCAAAGATGGTGAGATCAGGGAAGACCGGGGAGCAACGTCGACCCGTCCGCTCGACGATCTGGCCTTCTTTTACTTCGTGCGCGCCACCGAGCTCCGCACCGGGGAGCGCTACGAGTTCCACCGCTACTTCAGACCAGACCGGAACCCTGTGGTCCTCAATGTGGTGGAGCGCGACACGCTGGACGTTCCGGCCGGCCGGTTCCCCAGCATGGTGGTCCAGCCGATCATTCAAGGCCGAGGGATACTGTCGGAGAGCCGCGATCCGCGCATGTGGATCAGCGACGACGAGCGGCGCGTGGTGGTGCAGCTCAAGTCAAAGTTCCCCTTCGGCACCATCACGCTCCGGTTGAAGGAAATCGCCGAGACACCTCCCCCGGAACTCATCGCACAACAGTAGACCGCCAACGATGGCGGGGCTCGGATAACGATCCGAGCCCCGCTTGATTTGCCATGGGCAGAAGGGTTGCTTATGCAGCGTCCGGTTGGCCCCGGAAGATCTCGCGAATGCGTCGTGCCGTGCGCGGGCTGAGCACGCTGAGCACGAGGTAGAAGAGGAAGCCGATCACGGCCAGCCACAAGAGACTCTTCAGCAAAGAAAACACGAATCCAAGCAGGCCAAACACCAGCTTGACGCCCAAGAGCCCAACGATGGCGAGTACGGCGAAACCCATGAGACTCCGAAGCATGCGCGTCCTCCAGGGCAGAGATCACCGTTTTTCCCTACGGACCAATCGCCACCCCGGTTTCGACCGAGAGCACCGTCATGGCCATTCCTGAGGTCCTGGTGGTTGGAGGTGGGATCGTGGGCGCGGCCTGTGCCCGGGCGCTAGCACACCGCGGGGTGACCGTCACGGTGCTGGAGGCCGGCCCAAAGCAGGGGGCCGCCACCCAGGCGGCCGCGGGGATGCTGGCCCCGTTCGCGGAAGCGCTGCCCGAGGACCCGGTGCTCAGCCTCGCTGTGCGCGCGCGCGATCTCTACCGGGAGCTCGGGCCCGCACTGCGCGACGAGACCGGAATCGACATCGGTTTGTGGACCGACGGCATCCTCGACGTGTGCTTCACCGAGGAAGAAGCAGGCGCGGCACGGAACAAAGTCGCGTGGCAACGGCAGAGTGGATTCACCGCGGACTGGCTCACCCCGGACGAGCTGCGGAACCGGGCGCCCGGTATCGCGCCCGATGCGTTGGGAGCCGCCCTCGCCCCTGAAGATGGTGCACTCGAGCCAACGCTCCTGCTCGACGCACTCCTGGATAGCGCCGAAGCGCGGGGCGCCGTACTCGTGAAAGGCGAGCGGGTCGAGGAGATCACGATCCGTGGCAAGCGCATTACCGGCGTGCGCACCACGGCCGATCACCGCGCGGGAGGCGCGTTGGTCCTCGCGGCCGGCTGTTGGTCCGGCCGGATCGGCGGACTGCCCCGTCCCGTATCCGTCGAACCGATCCGTGGCCAGATGCTGGCACTCGATTGGCCGGACAACGAGCCACGTGCCATCGCGTACGGAGCCGGTGGGTACGTGCTCAACCGCGGAGACGAGGCCGTGGCGGGATCGACCATGGAACACGTCGGCTTCGATACGAGCGTGACCCAGGACGGGATCGCGAGCATTCTGGGGACCGCGTGTCGTCTGTACCCGAAGTTGGGCGGGTCGCAGGTGCGCCGCACATGGGCGGGATTGCGACCCGGGACACCGGATGGGCGCCCCATGCTAGGCCGAGACCCTGAGATTACCAACCTGTGGTATGCTACCGGTCACGGCCGCAATGGCGTGTTGTGGGCGGGCATCACCGGCGAGATGCTGGCCAGATTGTTCCTCAACGAGGACACGGAATACGACCTCCAACCGCTCGACCCCGGCCGGTTCTGGACAGCCTGAGTACTCCGAGACAGCCTCGTTCAACCAAACGGATGAATTTGGTGGACGGCCGCTGGTCTGGCTCCAACCGGCCAGCTATGTTTCGACCACCTATGGAGCTAGTTCAGCTTTCCACCCGTCGCACTGCAGCTGGCAGCCCCCCGACCATCAAACCGCAGCGGAAACCGCCGTGGCTGAAGGTCAAGGCGCCGGGTGGGCCCAACTACGTCGAGGTCAAACGGTTAATGCGGGACCTCGACCTGCACACGGTGTGCGAAGAGGCGCATTGCCCCAACATCGGCGAATGTTGGGAACACCGCGCGGCCACATTCATGGTGTTGGGTGACGTGTGCACGCGAAACTGCGCCTACTGCGCAGTGGCGCACGGGACGCCTGCGCCGTACGATCAGGAAGAACCGCGCCGCTTGGCGGAGGCGGTCGCGGCCATGGCGCTGCGGCACGTGGTCATCACGAGTGTAGACCGTGACGATCTCCCGCTTGGCGGTGCCGAAATCTTCGCGGGCTGCGTGGAGGAGATCCGCAAGCGCCTCCCGGAAGCTTCCATCGAATTGCTCATCCCGGATTTCAAGGGATCCGAAAAGGCACTACGCCTCGTGGTGGATGCTAGGCCCGACATCCTCAACCACAATTTGGAAACGATCGAACGGCTCTACCGCATCGCGCGGCCGGGCGGGCGCTACGATCGTGCGCTCACGCTGTTGCGGCGCGCCAAGGAAATGGCGCCCGACCTCCTCACCAAGTCCGGGATAATCTGCGGACTTGGGGAGGAATGGGATGAGCTGATCGTCGCAATGCGCGATCTGGCCGATCAGGGCGTCGACATCCTCACGCTCGGTCAATATCTCAGGCCATCGAAAGACCACCTTCCGATCAGCCGCTACTACACGCCCGATGAGTTCGCGCAGCTGCGCGAGATCGGACGGGACATAGGCTACCGTCATGTCGAAGCGGGGCCCCTCGTTCGGTCATCATACCACGCGTGGGAACAGGTCCAGCACGCGGCGGCGGTCTAACCCAAGCGACACGACACCATGGCTCAGCCGGCGACCTTTTCGGAATTAGACGCGGAACGCGCCGAGTTCTATCGGCATCTCCTGCGTCAGATGCTGCTCATCCGCCGCTTCGAGGAACGGGCAGGCGAAGCGTATGCGCAGGGCAAGATCGGCGGGTTCTGCCACCTCTACATCGGTCAGGAGGCCGTGGCGGTGGGCGGCATCGCAGCGCTGGGGGATGACGACTATATCCTGGCGAGCTATCGCGAGCACGGACACGCTCTCGCACGGGGTATGGGTGCGCGTGAGGTGATGGCAGAGCTGTACGGGCGCGTGACGGGCTGTGCGCGTGGGAAAGGTGGGTCGATGCATCTGTTCGACGTGTCACGCGGCTTTCTGGGCGGACACGCGATCGTGGGAGGACACATCCCACTCGCGGCGGGAACGGCGTTCGCCGCAAAGTATCGCGGTACCTCGCAAGTCACGCTCTGCTTTTTTGGTGAGGCGGCGGTCAACATTGGCGCGTTTCACGAGACGCTCAACATGGCGGCGCTGTGGAAGCTACCGGCCATATTCTTGTGCGAGAACAACCGCTACGGAATGGGCACCGCCCTGGAGCGGGCGTCGGCGGTGTGGGACATTGCGCATCGGGCGTGCTCGTACGACATGGCGTCGGAGACGGCGGATGGGATGGACGTGCTAGCGATGTACGACTCCACCAAACGCGCCGTCGACCGCGCGCGAAACGAAGGCCTGCCAACCCTGATCGAGGCCAGGACGTATCGGTACATGGGTCACTCCATGGCCGATCCAATTCACGGACACTATCGGACGAAGGAAGAGCTCGAGGAACAAAAGCAACGCGATCCCATCGAGAGCTTCCGGCAGCGGTTGTTCGATGAGGGATTGCTGGATCAGGAGACCAACGATCGCATGGTCGCAGACATCGAGGAGGAGGTCGAGGACGCGGTGAAGTTCTCCGAGGACAGCGCTGATCCGGACGACGAAGAACTGTTCACCGACGTGTATCGCGACTGATATGTCAACGGTTACGTATCGCGACGCTCTCAATCAGGCGCTCCGCGAGGAGATGGAGCGGGATCCCAACGTCTTCCTCATGGGTGAAGAAGTGGGCGTTTATCAGGGCGCCTACAAGGTCAGCCGTGGCTTGCTCGAGCGTTTCGGAGAGCAGCGAGTCGTCGACACCCCGATCGCCGAGCTCGGGTTTGCCGGTGTCGGCGTCGGCGCGGCCATGGTGGGACTGCGACCGATCATCGAGTTCATGACCTGGAACTTTGCCCTGCTCGCGATCGACGAGGTCGTGAACTCGGCCGCCAAGATGCTCTACATGTCCGGCGGGCAAATGCCCATCCCGATCGTGTTCCGCGGTCCCGGTGGCGCCGCGCTCCAGCTGGGCGCCCAACACTCCCAGGCGTTCGAGTCGTGGTACGCGCACGTCCCGGGACTCAAGGTGGTGGCCCCTGCCACACCGTACGATGCGAAAGGGTTGCTCAAGTCCGCCATCCGCGATGACAACCCAGTCGTGTTCCTCGAAGGTGAGATGCTGTACAACACGAAGGGAGAAGTGCCGGAGGAGGAGTACGTGGTTCCACTGGGTGTGGCAGACGTCAAGCGGGAGGGCACCGATGTGACGGTGATCGTCCACTCGAAAACGGTGGCCGTGGGAATGAAAGCGGCTCAGCAGTTGGAGGAGGAACACGACATCTCGGCCGAGGTGGTTGACTTACGCACGATTCGGCCACTCGACAGCCAAGCGATCGTTCAGAGCGTGCAGAAAACCAACCGGTGCGTCATCGTGGAAGAGGGCTGGCCGTTTTGCGGTGTCGGCGCGCAGGTGGCGTTTGAGATTCAGCGCGATGCGTTTGACGATCTCGACGCGCCAGTCGAGCGCGTGACGGGAGCGGATGTTCCGATGCCGTACAACAAGAAGCTCGAGCGGGCCACCAAACCGAGCCCCGCAGCCGTTGTCGACGCGGTAAAGCGCGTCGCCTATCTCGACTGATCCCAGAGACCATGGCTACCAAGGTGTTCATGGAGGCGCTGTCGCCCACGATGGAAGAGGGCAAGGTGGTGTCGTGGGAAAAGAACGAGGGTGACGCGGTCAAGACCGGTGACGTGCTCGCGGAGGTGGAGACCGACAAGGCTGTCATGGAGCTCCAGGCCCGCGGTGATGGAGTATTGCGCAAGGTGTTGGCGGCGGAAGGTGCGACGGTCGAGGTCGGGAAGTTGGTTGCCGTGATCGCGGCTCCCGATGAAGACATCACGGAACTGCTTGGCGAAGCTGGAGACGGCAAGCGGGGATCGCAACACGAAACGGCGGATGAACCAGTGGCTGCCAAGCGCACACCGGCGGCAGCACCTGCCGAGCGTCCGCGTGAGCCGAGCCGTGCCCCAACGCCTGCTCCCGCCACGACGCCGGCACCGGCGCCAGGCGGTGGCGGTATCACCGTTGCGGAGCGGGTCAAAGCATCGCCACTCGCACGCCGGATCGCCGCCGAGCGCGGGATCGATCTGACCATCATCCGAGGTACGGGACCGGCTGGGCGAATCATCCAACGGGATGTCGAGGCGGCCGAGCGAGCGCCGCGCGCTGCGCCCGCTCCAGTCTACGCCGCGGACGGATACGAGGACGTCGGGCTCTCCCAGATGCGGAAGACCATCGCGAAGCGCCTGGTGGAGTCGATCGGTCCCATTCCGCATTTCTTCCTGACGGCCGAGGTGGACATGGAGCGCACGGCAGACGCTCGGCAAGCGCTCAACGCTCTCGGCGAAGAACCGAAGATCTCGTTCAACGACATCATTCTGAAGATCGTCGCCATGGCGCTCACGCGGCATCGCGCGTGCAACGCGTGGTGGCAGGGTGATCACATCCGTTACTTCAACGAGGTGCATATTGGGATGGCCGTCGCCATCGACGAGGGGCTGATCACACCCGTCATCCGGAATGCGCACCAGAAGTCCTTGCGTGAGATCGGTCGGGAGGCCAGGGAGCTTGCCGAACGCGCGCGGGCACGGAAACTCACACCGGAAGAGTATACCGGTGCCACCTTCTCCGTTTCGAACCTCGGCATGCTCGACATCGATCAGTTCACGGCTGTGATCAACCCGCCGGAGGCGGGGATATTGGCCATCGGCGCCATCACCGAAAAGCCGGTGGCGCACGAGGGTAGCGTCGTCGTACGCAAGCGTATGCGGATCACGATGAGCTGCGATCATCGAGTCATCGACGGTGCTACTGGCGCACGGTTCCTCCAATCGGTGAGTCAGATGCTCGAGAATCCACTGGCAATCGTCTGGTGAGCACGGCGACTCACTCGCCGTCCCACCGCGACCCCGCCGACCCGCCGATCCCGCTATTCGAAAAGACATGATCGAACAACCCTGAACCTAGGACTTCAATGGCCAACACATTCGACGTGATCGTACTCGGAGGTGGACCTGCCGGTTACGTATGCGCCATCCGCTCGGCACAGCTGGGACTCTCCACCGCGGTGGTCGAGAAAGAGAAGCTGGGAGGTGTGTGCGTGAACGTTGGCTGTATTCCGAGTAAGGCGCTGCTCCACTCCGCCTACGTCGCCAACCTCGTGAAGCACGACGCCGAGAGCTTGGGGATTTCCGTGAAGGACATGTCCCTCAACTTCGGGACCGCCATCAAGCACTCCCGTCAGGTGGCCGAGCAGAACTCCAAGGGTGTCGAGTTTTTGATGAAGAAAAACAAGGTCACCGTGCTCAAAGGTGAGGGGAAGCTGCTGGCGCCCCGCAAGGTTCAAGTCGCCAAGGACACATACACTGCATCCAAGGCGCTGGTCATCGCAACGGGCACGCGTGTCAAAGGACTGCCTCAGGTAGGACTCGAGCTCGACAAGACCACGGTGATCTCCTCAGATGAAGCGCTGTTTTTGCAGGACACACCGGCATCGCTCGCCATCGTGGGAGCCGGGGCCGTCGGGATGGAGTTTGCCGACATCTACAGCGCCTTCGGATCGAAGGTCACCGTGATCGAGGTGCTTCCACGCGTGCTGCCGATGGAGGATCCGGAGTCCTCGGCCGCGATCGCCAAAGTGTATCAGAAACGAGGGATCGACCTGTTCACCAGCGCCAAAGTCAAGGGAGCCAAGGTGTCCGCCAAGGGCGTGTCGCTGGAGATCGAAGCCGAGGGAAAGAGCCAGCAACTGCAGGCGGAAAAAGTACTCATGGCAGCCGGCCGCGCGCTCAACGTGGAGAATGTTGGACTCGACGCGGCGGGTGTGAAACTCGACGAGCGGGGATTCATCAAGGTAGACAACAATCTGCGAACCACGGCGGACGGCGTTTACGCCATCGGTGACGTCGCCGGCCCGCCCATGCTGGCACACAAGGGGAGCCGCGAGGGAATCGTGGTGGCAGAGGTCATCGCGGGCAAGCGGCCCCACGCCATCAAGTATGACAACGTTCCGAGTGTCACGTACTGCCACCCAGAAGTCGCGAGCATCGGGCTCAACGAAGATCAATGTAAGGAGAAGAAGCTGGACTACGTCGTGGGCAAATTCTCCCTCAGCAACAACGGCCGGGCGCGTGCCGCCAAGGAGACGGATGGGTTCGTCAAGATCATCCGCGACAAGAAGTACGGCGAGATTCTCGGTGCGCATATCGTTGCGTCCCACGCTAGTGAGCTGATCCACGAGCTGACGGTGGCACGAGAGAACGAGTACACCGTGGAAGAGATCGATCTCGCCGTGCACGCCCATCCCACCCTCTCCGAGGCCGTGGCCGAGGCCGCCTTGGACTCGTTGGGGCGAATGCTCCACGCGTAGTTGATTGATGGCGGACCTCATTGGAGTCGCGTTGGCGAGCATCACCTCCGGAGCGGCCGCTGGTGCGGCGATCATGACATCGGGCGTCGTTACGTTACGGGCCATGCAAGCCCGGAACGGGGCCGCACTCACCGCGGACACCGGGTTTGCCATCCTCAGCGTCACCATCGTGCTGGGCATCGTCGGTGCGGTCCTTTCCGGCTGGTTGCTTGGACGTCCCATCAACGACACGTGGCGCCGTGGTGTGGTAGCCGCCCTCTCCGTGTTTGGCGCGTCGCTGCTGGCGGTCGGCGCCACTGTCACCGACATGTTCACCGGAATCAGAGGGCTTTCGGTCTATCTCGCCTTGCTTGCAGTGGCCGCGGTCATCGCAGGCAGGGCAGCCAAGCGCGCGGCGCATCGATGAGCACCGAGCTGACGGTAGTCGGCCTCGAACGCATGGGGTACGGTGACGCACTCGAGCTGCAACGACGCCTCGCCCGGGAACGGATTGCCAAAACACAGACGCGCGATCT
>JBFGJG010000013.1:0-84517 GCA_041577295.1 Gemmatimonadales bacterium | reverse complement strand
GGCATGCTCGACGACACCGTAGTGGGGAGAGGAACCAAGATCGACAACCTCGTGCAAATCGGTCACAACGTCCGAATCGGCGCGCGTTGCGTGATCATGGGTCAAGCCGGATTGGGAGGCAGCACGGTGCTCGAGGACGACGTCATGCTCGGAGGCCAGGCAGGCCTCGCCGGTCACCTGCGGATTGGCGCGCGCGCGCGCGTCGCTGCGCAGGGCGGTGTCATCGGCGACGTCCCCGCCAACACCACGGTGTCCGGATACCCCGCACGGCCTCACCGTGCCGTACTCCGTCAGACGGCGGCATTGGCCCGGCTGACCTCCGTGGTCGACCAGCTAGAACGCCTCGCTGAACCATGACCGCCCGACGGACCATCGCCAAAGCGGCAACAGTCTCCGGCGTTGGCCTGCACACAGGCACCGACGTCACGCTGACCTTCGCGCCGGCCGCGTCGGGTGCGGGCATCGTGTTCGAACGAGCAGACTTACCACGGAAGCCTCGCATCACCGCCCGCCTCGAAGACGTGACCGAGGTCGATCGCCGCACAGTGCTGGGCAACGGATCGGCAACGGTCGCGACGGTGGAACACGTCCTAGCAGCGCTCGCGGCGCAGGAGATCGATGACGTCACCGTACAGCTCGACGGTCCCGAACCGCCGGCTGGGGATGGAAGCGCCGTCCCGTTTTTCGAGGCGCTTGAGAGCGCCTCGCCTGTGGAAAGCGCCGGCACGCCGGCGATCGTCACGGTTGCAAGCCCGCTGATCGTGCGGGAGGGCGACGCGCGCTACCTGGTAGCACCGTCGGATCGGCTGCGCCTCACGGTCACCATCGAATGGGACCACCCGCTGATTGGACGCCAATCCGGGTGCTTCGATATCACACCGCAGTCGTTCGCCACGGAGTTGGCCCGCGCGCGGACGTTTGGGTTTTCGGAGGAGGCCAAGCACCTGAACGAGCGAGGGCTCGCGCGAGGAGCGTCGCCGGACAACACGCTCGTGCTCTCCGACCGCGGCCTGGCCAGCGGGACCCTCCGCTGGCCTGACGAGTTCGTGCGACACAAGAGCGTAGACCTGCTGGGTGATCTTTCGCTCGTCGGCGGCCGCGTCCGCGCCGACATCGTCGCGTTTCGCCCCAGCCACCGGGGCAACGTCGCGCTGGCGCGCGCGCTCAAGCGTACGGCGCGCACGGCGACGCCGGCCGTCATGGGAATCGAAGACATTCTCGGCGTATTGCCGCACCGGTATCCGATGCTCCTGGTGGATAGGATCCTCGAGATCGAAGACGGCAAGCGGATTGTGGGACTCAAGAACGTCACGATCAACGAACCGTTCTTCCAGGGGCACTTTCCCGGTCATCCCATCATGCCGGGCGTGTTGATTGTTGAGGCGATGGCACAGGTCGGGGGAATGTTGCTGCTGGGGGCCGTGGACGATCCCAGCGACAAGGTCGTGTATTTCATGTCGATTGACGGTGTGAAGTTCCGGCGGCCCGTCGTTCCCGGCGATCAAGTCTTGTTTGAGCTGGAAATGCTCCAGTTTCGCGGCAAGACCTGCAAGATGCGGGGCGTGGCATTCGTCGAGGGTCGGGCCGTTGCCGAAGCGGAGATGATGGCACGCATCGTTGACCGAACCTCCGCTTGATACACCCATCCGCCGTAATCGACCGCCATGCCGAGCTCGGGACCGCCGTCTCAGTGGGACCCTACGCCATCATCGGCCCCAATGTCACCATCGGCGATCAGACGGAGATCGGCCCGCACGTCGTAATCGAGGGCGACACCGTGCTCGGACGCCGGTGCACGGTCGCATCCGGTGCCGTGTTGGGAACGGCGCCACAAGACCGAAAGTATCGCAGCGAAGCCACGAGCCTCGTGGTCGGCGACCGAACGATCATTCGCGAGTACGTTACGATCAATCGCGGCACTACGGCTCGCGGAACCACGCAGGTTGGTTGCGACTGCTTCCTCATGGCGTACGCACACGTCGCGCACGACTGTACGTTGGAGGATGGTGTCACCCTTGCCAACGCGGTTCAGCTCGCCGGACACGTCCTCATCGAGGCCAATGCAACGATCAGCGGCCTCACTCCGGTCCACCAGTTCGTGCGGATCGGGACGTATGCGTTCGTTGGCGGTGGCTCACGGGTACCGCAAGATGTGCCGCCGTACGCCAGAGCGGCGGGGAACCCGCTGCGACTTTATGGCATCAACACCGTCGGCCTCACGCGAGCGGGCTTCGCGCCGGAGGTTCGCCGCGCGCTGAAGCACGCCTATCGGCTGCTCTTCAATTCAGAGCTATCGACGCTGGACGCGGTGGAGACGCTCCAGCCCGAGGCCGAACACGTCCCCGAAGTCATGCGGCTGTTGGCGTTCGTGACGGCCTCGGAGCGAGGCGTCCTGGTCTGATGCGAATCCTGGTTTCGGCGGGCGAGCCGTCGGGCGACATGCACGCGGCAAGTGTGGTCGACGCGTTGCGAGCCCGGCTTCCGGGGACGGATCTCGAGGGCGTCGGTGGCCCAGGTCTCGAGCGATCGGGTGTCGAGTTGCTGGAACGCGTGGAGCATCTCTCCGCCACCGGGCTGTTCGAATCCGCCGGTCGCTTCCCAACACACGTGCGGCTCCTGCGCGACCTCCGGCGGCGGATCGCCGCCAATCGCTATGATCTCGTTCTGCTGGTGGACTATCCCGGGTTCCACCTGCGGCTTGCCAAAGCAGCGAGCGAGGCGCGCGTTCCAGTGCTGTACTACATCGCCCCGCAACTGTGGGCGTGGGGCAGGTGGAGGCTGCCGCTGCTCCGCGAGCACGTGCGGACCCTCGCAGTGATCCTCCCCTTCGAAGAGCCATTCTTCCGTGATCAGGGTATCCCGGCGGTGTTCGTGGGACATCCCTTACTGGACCGGTCGAATTCGATCAGCCGGACTGACGCGCGTGCGCAATTGGGAATTGATCCCGCGGCGCGGGTGCTGGCCTTGTTGCCTGGAAGTCGCAGCCACGAAATCGACCGACACGCCACCCTCTTCATGCACGCTGCTCGCGAGGTCAGCACCGCGGTGCGAGGGGTCGAGCTCGTAGTTGCGTCACCGTCTGGGCAACCGATCGCAGCCCTCCAAGGGGTGCGTTGCGGAGATGGACCGACCGTGCTCGCGGCGGCAGATGGAGCGCTCTGTAAGGCGGGCACCGGAACGCTCGAAGCGGCGCTGGCCGGCGTGCCGATGGTCGTCGCACACCGGATGCATCCGCTAACCTTCGCCGCCGCGCGACGTCTCGTAGCGGTGCCGTATGTGAGTCTCGTCAACCTGTTAGTTGGTGAGGGGCTGGTACCCGAGCTGCTCCAGCGCAGGGCGCGTCCTCGCGTGGTGGCTGCGGCACTCCGCACGATCCTCGATCCCGAGAACCCAGCGGCGCGGCTTCAGCTCGAGGGGTTTGCAACGATCCGAACGCGACTTGGGGCCAGCGGGGCCGCCGGTCGCGTCGCATCCCTCGCGGAGCGACTCGTCGCGTGACCGAGCACGCAGCCGTGCTACGTCTCGCGGCTTCGACGCTCGCCCGGACGTGGAATCTCACGGTCTCGGGGGAGCAGCACGTCGAACGGATGCGCGCCGCCGGATCACCCATTCTCTTTGCTGTCTGGCACGGCAACCTGTTGGCGCCACTGTGGCATCGCCGGGGCGAGGGCATCACCCTGCTCGTGAGCGCGCACGACGACGGCGGGCAGCTCGCCGCGGCTGCTAGGGGTTGGGGTTACGATGCGGTGCGCGGCTCATCGACCCGCGGAGGCGTTCAGGGCCTCCGCGGTTTGGTGCGAGTTCTGCGGCGGGGCGGGGTTGCCGCCGTGACGCCCGATGGCCCACGGGGTCCGGCCCGCATCCCCAAACCTGGCGTCGCAGCTGCCGCGCAGCTCACGGGCGCGCCGGTCGTTCCGGTGGCCACCGCGGCGTCCAGAGGGTGGCGTTTGCATTCGTGGGACCGCTTCCTCGTGCCGCGCCCGTTCGCGCGTGTCGCGATCGCGTACGGTGACCCCCTGATCATCAAAACAAACGCGGGAGACCCCTCGACTGCTGCGGCCAGCCTCGCGCGGGCCATGGGCGCTCTCGCGGAAGAAGCGCGATCGCTGTGCTGATCCGCTGGCTGTGGACCGAGCGCTCGTGGTCCGCCTTCCTCGCTCGGGCAGCCATGCTGCCGCTGGCGATGCTGTACCGCTCGATCATGACCGCCCGCGCGAGCGCGTACGCTCTGGGGATTCTCCCCACTCACCGCTCGCCATTGCCCACGGTCGCGGTGGGCAATCTCACGGTTGGCGGTTCTGGCAAGACACCGGTCGCAGGGTGGATCGCCAAACAGTACGCGCGTCGCGGTATCCGTCCGGCCATCTTACTTCGCGGATATGGCGGAGACGAAGGGTTGGTGCACCGGCGAACCGTACCGGAGGCCGTGGTAATTGAGCATCCCAATCGCTCGCGTTCCGCGTGCGAAGCCGCTCGATTGGGGGCACAGGTCGCGGTTTTGGATGACGCGTTTCAGCGGCTCAGTGTGAGTCGCGATCTCAATCTCGCGCTGGTCAGCGCAGAGTCCGCGTTCAGCGTGCGATGGAGCTTTCCGGCGGGGCCCTGGCGGGAATCGCAGGCTGCCCTACGGCGCGCCGACATCGTGATCGTCACCCGCAAAAGTGTGTCACGCGCTGCAGTCTCGGCGCTCGTCCCTGAACTGCGCCGCTTCGCACCTGGCGCACCAATCGTCACTGCGAAGCTCGCTATCGGCCGGTTCGAGGGCTTAACGTCGGGCACCATGGTCCATCCGGCCTCGCTGCGTGACGCGCACATCGTGGCGTCGGCTGGGGTCGCCGACCCGGATACGTTCGCGGCGCAATTACGCCGCTACGCCCGCTCAGTGACTCTATTACGTTGGCGGAACCATCAGCGCTACCGCAAAAGTCATGTGCGGCGCCTCCTCCTTGCCGGACAGTCGGGTGATTACGTTGTAGTGACGGAAAAAGACGCCGTGAAGCTGCGCAGCGTTTGGCCGCGCACGGCGCCCGAACCGTTGGTCGCACAGCTCGAGGTGCTCATCGAGACCAACGCGTCGGTGCTGCACGCAGCGCTTGCCGCCATCCCGAGCGGCACCACCTTGACCCCGTGCCAAGAGGCACCTGGTGATGAGCCTCAAAGAGCACGACGCGGCGTGACGCCATGACCAGCGGAGCGAAAGCCGAGCGGCCGGTGAGAACCGCCCAAGAGATCATCGGACGCAGCAAAGACCCGCACCTCGAGGAGGACAACCCCTTCGAGGCGATGATGGCTCGCTTCGACCACGCGGCGGAGTTGCTCGATCTCGACCCAGGCATCTACAAGGTGCTGCGCGTTCCCGAAAAACAGATGATCGTCTCGGTTCCAGTCCAGCTCGATAATGGCGAGCTGGAGGTGTTCACGGGTTACCGCGTCATCCACAATACGGCGCGGGGACCGGCCAAAGGCGGGATCCGGTTTGATTTGCGGGTGTCGCTCGACGAGGTGAAGGCCCTGGCAGCCTGGATGACCTGGAAGTGCGCGGTAGTCAATATTCCATTCGGCGGCGCCAAAGGCGGGGTGGTGTGCGACCCAACCGTGCTTTCCATTAGCGAGGTCGAAAAAATCACGCGCCGCTACACGGCATCGCTCATCGACCTACTCGGTCCCGAGTCCGACATTCCGGCGCCCGATGTTAACACCAACGAGCGGGTGATGGCGTGGATCATGGATACATACTCCATGCACCGTCGCCATCCCGTGACCGCGGTTGTGACCGGCAAGCCGGTGGAAATGGGAGGGTCGTTGGGTCGCCGCGAAGCCACGGGGCGGGGATGCATGATTGCCACCAAGGCGGCGCTCAAGCATCTCGGCTTGCCGCTGCGCGGGACGAAGGTGAGCGTTCAGGGATTCGGCAACGTCGGATCGATCGCAGCAAAGTTGCTCGAGCAAGAGGGACTCACGATCGTTGCGGTGAGCGACATGTCGGGAGCTGTCTACAACGAGAACGGTATTTACATCGACGGCGCGTTGAAGTGGGTGAGTGAGCACCGCTACCTCACCGGCTACCCGGGGGCGGAACCAATCGCCCCGGACGATCTGTTCACCCTGGATGTCGACGTCCTCGTTCCCGCCGCGATCGAGAACGCGATCACGCGGAAGAACGCATCGCAGGTCAAGGCGAAGATCATATGTGAAGGGGCCAACGGTCCGACCACCGCGGGCGCAGACGCCATACTCGAGGAAAAGGGCGTCTTCGTGATCCCGGATATCCTCGCCAACGCTGGAGGGGTGACGGTCAGCTACTTCGAGTGGGTGCAGGACAGGGCAGGGTATTTCTGGGACGAGAAGACGGTGGTTGAGCGCCTGAACCAGGTCATCGAGCGATCGTTCGAAGATGTGCTTGCGGTCGCTGAGCGCCACTCAGTGAACATGCGAATCGCCGCGTACATGCTCGCCATCGAACGGGTAGCGGCCGTGCATCGTCTCCGCGGTCTCTATGCCTGATGAAGGTCCTGGTGCTGGCCGTCGGTCGCGTGAAGACGGCTTCCCTCCGCGATGCGTGTGATGTCTTCGCCTCGCGAATCGGTCGCTACCTCAACCTCGAAGTGAAGGAAGTGCGTGACGCTGGGCGTCGGGAATCCGATGCCGGCGTTGCGCGACGGCTCGAAAGCTCCTCGCTCTCCGAAGCCATCCCGCCGGGTTCGCACGTGGTGGCCCTTTCGCGCACCGGTCGCACGCTCGACAGCCTCGCGTTCGCCAAGCTCCTCGACCGCTGGCGTCAAACGGCTCGCCATGTAACGCTGCTGCTCGGCGGGCCTCACGGCCTCGACGACCGCGTGATCCGGGAAAGCCACGAGTGCATCAGTCTTTCCGCCTTGACGTTCCCGCACGACGTGGCCCGACTCGTCTTGCTGGAGCAACTCTACCGCGCCTGCACAATTCTCCGCGGCGAACCATACCACAAGGGGGACAGGCGGTGACCGAGTGGTTCGAGCAGTGGTTTGGTGAAGAGTACCTTCAGCTCTACCCTCACCGCGATGACGAAGATGCCCAGCGCATGGTATCGTTGATCAACGACCGGATCGGTGTCGCCGGGCGGTTCGTGCTGGATCTCGCCTGTGGCCCCGGGCGCCACGCCGAGGCGCTTGCGCAGCTGGACGCGCGCGTGATTGGATTCGATCTCTCGATGCCATTGCTCCGGCGGGCAAGGGTCCGCATGCAACCGCCGCTACAGCTGGTGCGCGGCGACATGAGATACCTACCATTCGCATCACGGTCGTTCGACCTCGTGGTGAATCTCTTCACGAGCTTCGGATATTTTGCCGACGACCGTCAGCACCGCCGCGTCCTACAGAACGTGGCGACGGTCCTCAAACCGCAGGGGACGTTTGTTTTGGATTACTTCAACGCGACCTGGGTCCGGAGCACCCTCGTGCCCCGCGACGAACGTACCCTCGGCAGTCGTCGCGTCGCGACCGAACGTCGCATATCGGCCGACGACCGGTTCGTTATCAAGGAGATTCAGCTCGTCGATGAAGGGCATAGCTTTCTCGAGCGTGTGCGACTCTTTGCGCCGCACGCGTTAGAGCGGATGCTGACCGATGCCGGCTTCTCGGTGACGGCTCGTTTTGGTGGATACGGGGCAGAGCCATTGGCCGACGACGCCCCGCGTGCCATCTTCGTCGCGAGCAGATCATGACCCTCGCCTTCGACACAACACCCATTGCAGAGCCACCCACGGGGCTGCTCGAGACGCGTGTCGTGCCACCAGCGCAGGCGCTGGAACCCAGCCTGCGCTCGGCATTCGTCGGGGGCCGCGGTACGGAGCCGAGTCTCGACGCGCTATTCGACGGTGGCGCGCTGTGTGTCACGACGGGACAACAGCCGGGGCTTTTCCTCGGCCCGTTGTTCACCGTCTACAAGGCGGTCACCGCTATCGCGTTGGCTCGCAGACTCAGCACACAGCTCAAGCGCCCGGTGGTACCCGTGTTTTGGGTAGCCGGCGATGACCACGACTTCGCGGAGGCGAACCACTTCCACATCGTCAACCTGAACAACGAGATCACGGAACTCCGGCTGCGGGGTCGGGATCCCGACGCACCATCGCTGCCGCTCTACCGTGAGCCGGTG
Organism: Gemmatimonadales bacterium; assembly: GCA_041577295.1. Lineage (GTDB taxonomy): Bacteria > Gemmatimonadota > Gemmatimonadetes > Gemmatimonadales > GWC2-71-9 > JBDHDH01. Next base: position 76,387 of record JBFGJG010000013.1, on the reverse strand, counting down.
GGTAAGGACGTGGACGCTGTACTCGCAGCGCTCGAGACGGAGACCCCACCTACCGAATTCCGCGACCAGGTGCTGACATGGATACGGCGCCACTACCAGCCCGAGCAGGACATGGCCACCGCGTTCGCTGGGGCGCTGGCCGAGCTACTGTCTCCGCACGGCTTGCTGGTGTTTCGGCCGACGGATTCGTCCGCGAAACGCGCCATGGCGCCGCGGCTGCTCCAAGCCCTCGAGCACGCCGTTGCGCTCGATCGCGCGCTCGCCGAGCGCCGTCGCGAGCTCGAGCGAGGTGGTCACCCAGTCCCTGTCTCCGTTGGCGACCAGGCCACTACCGTGATGATCGAAGTGTCGCTCGGACGGGATCGTCTGATCATCGACGGGAATCACTTTGTCGCCCGGCGCTCTCAGGAGACGTGGACCTTCCGACAGCTCGAGGCGATCGCCCAGACCGAGCCGGAACGCCTCTCTCCAAACGTGCTGTTGCGTCCCGTGATCGAGGCGGCGCTACTCCCAACCGTGGCATACGTGGCCGGACCCGGTGAGCTCGCGTATTCGCCGCAGTGTGCGCCGGTTTATGACCGTTTGGGCGTTGAGCCCCAACCGTTCGTACCCCGCTGGTCGGCGCGCATTCTGGAAGCAAAGATCACCAAAGTGCTGGAGAAATTTGGGATCGACCCGGATCAACTGGCCCAAGAAGGACAGGTGGAAGGCCAGCTGATGCGAGAGGAGATGCCGCCCGAAGCCGCGGCGGCGCTCCGCACGCTGCGCCAGGCGGTGCAAGCAGAGTTCGCCCGCTTGGAACGCGAGGTTATGGCCATCGACCCGACACTCAAAAAGGCCATTGCCGCGCAGCGCAACAGTCAGCTCGGCGGCATCGCTGACGTGGAGAAACGTCTCGTCTCGCACTTGAAGAAGCAGAGCGAGATCCTGGTTCAGCAGGTCACCAAGGCCCGCAATCACCTGTTTCCGCTGGGACGCCCCCAAGAACGGGTCTTCAACGTGGTCCCATACCTAATCCGGTACGGTACCTCCTTCGTCGACTCGGCGCTCGCGACCGCGGATGAGTGGTGCGGCTCTCTTGAATCCGTCAGGCACGGGCCCTAGAATGCGCGCATGATTCTGAGCCTCGGCATGCTCGTGGTAGTTCTCGCACTGTTGATTCCCATCCTCGCCATTGTGCTGCACTCGCCAGTCGGTCGTAGTTTGGCCGATCGCTCGCGTCACGTCGACGACGAAGCGCTCGACGATCTGAACCGGCGGGTGATAGCACTGGAAGAAGATATTGATGAGATCGGGCGGGTGGTCCGCGACCTCCGCGAGGAAACTCATTTCTTGCAATCGCTGCTGCAGGAGCGCGGCAAACCACCGCCAATTCCCCCACCCAACCGGTAATACATGGCTCCGTCCCAGGGCCGCCTGGCGGCTCGAGTCGGCGCGGGCATTCTCGTTACCCGCGTCCTGGGCTTCGTGCGCGAGCGCATCTTCGCGCAATACTTTGGCGACGGCGCCGCAGCCGACGCCTTCCGAGCCGCGCTGCGTATTCCGAACGTCATCCGCAACCTCCTGGGCGAGGGAACCCTCTCGGCCTCCTTCATCCCGGTGTTCGCTGGGCTGATCGAGCGTGGGGAAGAAGAGGATGCGCGACGGCTCGCCGGTGTGATCGTATCGATCCTCGTCCTACTCGCGGCGGGGGCGACCATCGTCGGCATCGTGCTCGCGCCCGTGATCACCGACTTCGCCGCGCCGGGCTTCTCGGGGGAGACTCGCGCGCTGACCATCCGCCTGGTCGAGATCATGTTCCCGATGTCCGGGATCATGATCCTCTCCGGTTGGTGTCTCGGCGTGCTCAACACACACCGTCGCTTCTTTCTCTCGTATTCCGCTCCCGCCGTGTGGAACATTGTGCAGATCGGCGTGCTGGTCCTTCTCGGCGGGGTATTGGTAGAGCTTCGCCTGGTGACGGCGCTAGCGTGGGGAGCGCTCGCGGGAAGCATTCTGCAGTTGCTGATCCAGTTACCCACCACGATCCACCTGCTACACCGCATCCACTGGAGCCTGCGGCTCGCCACGACTGGCGTTCGCCGGGTGATGCGGACGTGGGTGCCGGTCGTGTTTGGCGCAGGTGTGTACCAAGTGTCGAGCATCGTCGAGACGCAGCTCGCCTCACTGCTGGAACAGGGATCCGTTGCCATCCTCGGGTATGCTCAGCTGGTCGCAAACGTCCCTGTGGCATTGTTCGGAATCAGCGTCGCCGCCGCTGCTCTTCCCGAGCTGAGCCGCGACGCTGCTGGCGCGGAAATGCACGTCCTGCGGAGGCGCGTCGCCGAAAGCGCGAGGCGCGTGATGTTCTTCATCGTTCCATCTGCCTTTGGTTGCGCCACGCTGGCGTCACCAATTATCGGAGCCCTATTCGAAACAGGCGCATTCGGTGCGGACGAAACGAGTCTGGCGGCCGGCGTCCTGGCCGCGTACGCGATCGGCATGCCCGGGCTCGCATCCGTCCGCCTGCTGGCATCTGGCCACTACGCTCTGGGGGACACGAAGACGCCGGTCCGCATCGCGGCCATCTCGGTGGGCATCTCGGCTGGCCTTGCCTTCCTGCTCATGCAGCAAATCGGCGTCGCTGGCATCGCGCTCGGCACGGCCGTCGCAGCATACGTCAACATGGTCCTCAATTGGTGGACACTCGCTCGCAAGACTGGTCCCATTCTCGAACGCGACGCGCGGCGCGCGGTAGCAGTCACCGGGCTCGCCGCCGTGGCCGCCGCAGCGGTCGCCCTCGGTGTCACCGCGATCCTGGCCGACCGACATGTGTGGTTGCTCGCGACAGCTGGTGTGCTGAGCTTTGCTGCCGTCTACGCCGCCATAGGCACTGCGATGGGACACCCGGATGCCCGTCGTGTGTTGGCCACGATGGGAGGGAAACTCCGCAGGTCCCGCTGAGGGCCGATTACTTTTCACGCATGGGCATCGCAGCCCCGGAAACCGTTCAGCGGCAGATCGACTCGCTTCCGGACGAGCCGGGCGTTTACCTCTGGAAGGACGCCCGCGGGCAGGTCCTCTACGTCGGCAAGGCCAAGCGGCTTCGCCAGCGCGTTCGGAACTACTTCACGGCTGACTACACGTGGAGCCCCACCATTCGAGCCCTGGTCCGGCTCATCGCCGGGCTCGAAACCATCGTCGTCCCGTCAGAACCGCAGGCCCTGCTCCTGGAGAACAACCTCATCAAGGAGTACCGGCCCCGGTTCAACATCCGGCTGCGCGACGACAAGAGTTACCCCTCGATCGCCGTTACACTCGGTGAGCCATTCCCGCGGGTGCTGGTCGTCCGTCGGCTCAACCTCCCGGGCGCAAAGTACTTCGGCCCATACACCGACGTTGCGGTGCTGCGGCGAACACTTCGGATCATCCGTCGGATCTTCACCGTCCGGTCTTGTCACTACCAGCTCCCCACGGAGGCACCCGAACGGCCGTGCCTCGACTACCACATCCACCGCTGCCTGGCACCCTGCGTCGGCATGCAGGATCAGCAGAGCTATCGAGCGATGATCGACGACGTGGTTGCCTTCCTCGACGGTAAGACCGTTGAGGTGCGGGCACGTCTCCGCGCGCGTATGGAGGAGGCGGCACGCAAGCTGGACTTCGAGCGCGCCGCGACGTTGCGCGACGCCATCAAGTGGCTCGATCAACTCGAGCGGCCTCAAAGCGTCGAGTTCGTGGGTGGTGGAGATGCCGACGCCATTGGGTTTGCGCGCGACGGTGACGATGCGGTGGGTGTGACCTTGCGTATCCGCGACGGCAAGATGGTCGGGCGCGAGCAGCGCTTTCTGGAAAACGTGGCCGAGCAACCCGATGAAGCTGTCCTCAGCGCGTATCTCGTGCGGTATTATCTGGGAGCCGACTCCCGCGCGCGACGCGCCATTCTCCCGTTCGCACCGGAGGACTTTGAGTCGCTCGCCGAGCTCACACCTGAGGCGGAGTGGTCCATCCCGCATCGGGGCGTCAAACGGCGGCTCGTCGATCTCGCGGACCAGAACGCGCGACATCTTCTCGAGAGCTTCAAGATCGAATCCCTCGAAACGGAAGAACGGGCCGAAGATCCAGTGTACGCGCTGGGTAGGGATCTCGGGCTCACCGTGGTCCCTCGGAGTTTGGTGTGTATCGACATCTCCACCAATCAGGGGCGCGACACGGTGGGCTCGCTTGTGTGGTTTGAGGCTGGTCGCCCGAAGAAAAGCGAATACCGCCGCTTCCAAATCAAAGAGGAAGACGCCCAACAGGACGATTTCGCAGCGATCCGGGAGGTGCTGACGCGATACCTTCGGCGGAGGCTGGACGAGGCGCTCGCAATACCCGACCTGATCGTGATCGACGGGGGCAAAGGCCAGTTGGGTGCGGCCGCGGCGGTGCTCGCGGATATGTCGATGCCGATCCCCCTCGCGAGCCTCGCGAAGCGTGAGGAGGAGATCTTCATCCCGGGCCGGTCCAAGCCACTCCGTCTGCCGGCTCGTTCACCCTCGCTGCGGCTGCTGCAGCGCGCGCGGGACGAGGCGCACCGGTTTGCGGTCACGTACAGCCGCAAGCGACGTGCGGCTCGCACGGTCACCTCGGAGCTGATGAGCATTCCCGGTATCGGGGAGCAGCGGCGCCGGGCGCTGCTCGAGCGCTTTGGGAGCTTGGCGGGCGTTCGTCTCGCCACTCCGGAAGAGATTGGATCGATTCCCGGGTTCTCGAGGAAGCTCGCCGACCGCGTCTTGAGCTATCTGGGCCAGTGAGCGCCTCCTGGACGCTCGCCTGCTCTGAGTGCGCCGAGCGGCGCGAGCACACGCCATTGGCCACGCTCTGTCCACGGTGTCAGGCCCCATGGCTGGTGGAGTATCCCCGTTCGGTCGGAGTTGAGCAAAAAAACCACTTGCCACGAGACGTGTGGTCGATGTGGAGATACCGATCGTGGCTGCCCGTGACGGATGACGAGCAACCGGTCTCCTTAGGAGAGGGAGGAACCCCGCTGGTGCGCGCCGACCGGTTGGCACAACGTATCGGCGTAGCTGCCCTGTGGGTGAAGGACGAGGCGCTGAACCCAACTGGTTCTTTCAAGGCCCGGGGACTTTCGGCCGCGGTGACACGGGCACGTTTCGATGGCGCACGGCGTCTGACTGTGCCGACCGCGGGGAACGCCGGGGTGGCGCTCAGCGCTTACGCGAGCGCCGCTGGGCTCCCAGTGACGGTATTCGCGCCCCAGACGACCCCGCCACGCGTTCTCGAGCAGATCCGCATGTTCGGCGCCGATCTGCGATTGATCGACGGACACATCGGTGACTGCGGCGTCGCCGCGCGAAGGCACGCGGCCGAAACAGGAGCGTTCGATGTTTCGACGCTGCGGGAGCCGTATCGCATCGAAGGAAAGAAGACCATGGGGCTCGAGGTGGCGGAGCAGCTAGGGTGGAAGCTCCCGGACGCGATCGTGTACCCCACCGGGGGTGGAACCGGGCTGATCGGTATGTGGATCGCGTTTCGCGCGCTGCGCCAAGGCGGTTGGGTCCGCGACCCGATGCCCCGGCTATTCAGCGTACAGTCCACCGGCTGCGCCCCGGTGGTCCGCGCCTTCCGCGAGGGGGCGCGGGACACCACGGCGTGGGAGCGCCCCGTGACACGGGCAGCTGGTCTACGGGTGCCCCACCCGCTGGGAGGGCGGCTCATGCTGCGGGCGATTGCGGACAGCCGGGGTGCGGCCGTCGCTGTGACCGACGAGGAGATGGAGCAGGCCCAACAGGAGATGGCGACCCTCGAGGGCATCGACGCGAGCCTCGAGGGGGGCGCAACAGTCGCCGGAACCCAGCGGCTACTGGCAGACGGCACGCTCGATTCCCGCTCCTCCGTGGTGCTCTTCAACACGGGGGCCGGGTGGCTTTATCGTGTTCTCTGAGTGATATTTGAGGGTTAGACTCACGATGCCGATCGCCATACTCGATCCGTTCGCAGGGATCAGCGGAGACATGACCCTGGGCGCGCTGCTCGACGCGGGCGCGGACCCGGATTGGTTACGCAATCTCCCCGCGCGGCTGGGCTTTTCCGGCGTCGCGATCCACATCACGCGGACCGAGCGCGGCGCCGTCGCCTCAACGAAGGTCGACTTCGAGATTCCCCCGGCGGCCGAGGGCCACGGAAGGCACGTGGACCAGCTGCTGGAGATCGTGCGTCTGGCACCCATCTCCGAGGCGACCAGGGCGAGGGCGACGCATGCCTTTGAGCTGATCGGGCAAGCGGAGGGTAGGGTGCATGGGGTCGAGCCAGGGAACGTGCACCTGCACGAGGTCGGGGCAGTGGACGCCGTGCTGGACATCGTGGGGGCAATAGAGGGCTTCGAGCAGCTCGGCATTGACGCGGTGTACCACCTTCCCGTAGCCGTTGGCTCCGGTTGGGTCAAAGCGGCGCACGGGGAGCTGCCCGTTCCTGCGCCGGCAACGGCGATCCTGCTGGAAGGCGTGGAGGTGCGAGCCGACGGCCCGGTGACGGGTGAGGCAACGACCCCTACGGGTGCGGCGCTCATCCGCGTTCTCTCGGCGGGTCGTCCACCGGATCGGTGGCGGGCTGTCCGGAGTGGCTGGGGGGCGGGCACGCGCAACCCGCACGGCTACCCCAACGCCCTGCGGCTCATCCTGGCGGAGGACGCTCCCGAAGCTGGATTGGTGGAGGTCATCGCAACGGACATCGATGACCTCTCACCCGAGTATGTCGAGCCGTTGCGCGAAGGGCTATTTGCAGCGGGTGCCCTCGATTGCGCGGTGTGGGCGACGCACGCGAAGAAGGGGCGGTTGGGCGTCCGCCTCGAGGTGTTGGTTGCCCCGGCAGACGCCGAGCGGGTCGTGGCGGCGCTGTTTACGCACAGCACGACCACCGGTGTCAGACGGTGGCTGGCGAGGCGCTCGACGCTTCCACGTCATGAAATGGTCGTGGAGCTTGAGCGCGACATTCGGGTACGAGTCAAAGTCTGGAACGGACCTGCGGGCGTCAGGGCCAAGCCTGAGTATGCTGACGTCGTCGCCGCAGCACAGGCGCTCGCGTGTCCGGCGATCGAGATAGCACGCCGGGTGGAACACCAGATACTGGTTGGGGTTCACGGTGGAAACGACGCAGCACATCGTTAGCAAGGAGTGAAGAGAGAGATGGAACGGAGGACGTTGGCGGTTTTCGGAGTTTGTGTGATGGGACTCGCGTTGACGGCGAGTGCGGCTCACGCGCAGGTCGGTGAGTATTACCCGCCGCAGTGTGAGATGGATCAATCACACTTTCTCATCAAGAACAGCGTGGTGTACCTGAAAGGAGCCACAGAAGAGAAGGACGTGGAGAAGGCCGCCAAGATGCGGGCGGACGCCCACCAGAACTTGCTGCAGGCCGTGCAGACCGATCAGGCCGACAACCCCGCCGCGTGGTACTTCCTCGGCCGATATTATGTGCTGGCGGATGATGCGGCCGGGGCAGACACCGCGTTCGATCGCGTGGAGCGGCTCCTTCCTGAGTGCGAGCAAGACATCGTCTACTACCGAACGGTCCTCTGGGCACCCAGGATCAACGCCGCGATCGACTCGCTCAACGGCGGCAACCTCGATGCGGCCAAGGACCTGCTGCACAAAGCCAACCAAATCTATGACCTGGACAACCTGGGTTACTACTATCTGGCCGTGATCCACGGACAGAACAACGTGTTGGACAGCGCTCGTCACTACTTCATGAAGGCAGCTATGACCGGCGCCATCGATTCGACCCGAGAGCGCAACGTTGAGGTATCCACATACAACGCTGCGCTGCTGTACGCAGCAGAGGAGCAGTGGGACTCTGCTCGCGTGTGGTATGAGAAGTATCGTGAGCTCCGACCCAACGATCCGCAGGGTATTGCCGGTCTCGCGACGGCCCATGCTGAGCTGGGAAACGCCGATCGCGCCGCGAGCTTATACGACTCGGTGTTCGCCATGGCCGATTCGCTGAGCCTGAACGAGCTGTTCGGCGCTGGCCAGCGCCTGTTCAACGCCGATCAAATGGAACTCGCCGTTCGGGCGTTCGAGCTCGGCTTGGAGAAGAACCCGTACCATCGCGACGGGCTGTTCAACTTGACCAACAGTTATTTGGGTCTCGCCCAAGACACCACCGCCGACGACATGTCCCGCTATCAGGGTGCCCTGGGCATGGAAAACGCGGCGCGGCGACTCATTGCCATTGAGCCGTTCGGGCACGAAGCCTATCGCTTGCTGGCAGCGTCGTTCCGTTATCGCAGCGTTGATGACTCGACGCTCGCGGTGTTACAGCGTCTCGAGGATCTTCCATTCGCTATCGAGGTGTACATCGCAGAGTACGTTCCGGATGGCATGCGCATCCGCGGCACCATCAGCAACATGCGAGATCGCACCAGCCCGGTGCCCACTATCACGTTCGAGTTCTTAGATGCGCAGGGCAACGTGCTCACGACCGACTCGCTGTCGGTGACGCAACTCGAGAGACACGGGTCTCAGGAGTTCGACATTATGGGAAGTGCCGAGGAGATCGCCGCCTGGCGCTACACAGTTGGCAGCTGAACGCAGATCGCGATCGGGCGGGCGTCGTGTCGACCCCGCCCGATCGGCTCCGTTGACAGGTTCTGCACTGGCGTAATAGCTTCGCACCTCAGCCACGCGCGGGCGTAATTCAGGGGTAGAATGCCAGCTTCCCAAGCTGGACGTCGCCGGTTCGAATCCGGTCGCCCGCTCTCGACAACCGATGGAAGGACGAACGGCGGTACGGCGAGAGGTGACGGCGCCGAGCCGCCGTTCTTGTTCGACAGATGATACGCATCGCACACGTTGCATCACGCTCGTTGGGATCAGAGCTTGGCCTTGCCAAAGGGACCGAGCTATTAGCCATCAACGGTCACGAACTCCACGATTTTCTCGATTGGGAGTTTCGCGCCGCAGACGAGCTGTTCACCCTGCTGGTGCGCGCACCGGATGGGACGCTGGTGGAGTACGATGTGGAACGCCCGGAGGGTCTCCCACTGGGCGTGGAGCTCGAGCCACCGAGCATTCGTCGCTGTGCAAATCGCTGCGACTTTTGCTTCGTGGACGGGCTCCCGGAGGGGTTACGCACTCCGCTGTATATCCGGGACGACGATTACCGGCTGTCCTTCCGGTACGGAAATTTCGCGACGCTCACGAACCTCAAGCAGCGCGATATCGATCGGATCATTGAATACCGACTCACGCCACTGTACGTGTCGGTGCACGCGACCGACCCAGTTATCCGTCGCCGACTGCTGCGCAATCCTCGCGCTCCGGCCATGGTCCCTCAGTTGGCAGGGCTCGCCCAGCACGGGATTCGGTTCCATACACAGATCGTGCTTCAAGCGGGGGTGAACGACGGAGAAGTCTTGGAGCAGAGCCTGACCGACCTGTACGGACTCGGCGAGGCAGTACTGTCGGTGTCGGTGGTTCCGGTGGGCCTGACGGAATTCAGCAAGCATCACCTGGTCCGACCGTCGACGGCAGGGGAGGCGCGTGCGGCGATCAGAGCCATCGACCGCGTCGCTGAGCGAGCGCTGCAGGACCGCGGATGTCACTGGGCCTACGGGTCCGACGAGCTCTACCTAGTTGGCGACATCCCGTTGCCAACTGCCGAACGGTACGACGCGTTCGAGCAGGTCGAGAATGGGGTGGGTGCGGTTCGGTTTCTTCAATCGCAGATCGATGAGAGCCGGGAAGTATTACCCCGGCTCACGAATCGGCGCGTGGCCGTGGTGACCGGCACGGCCATGGCGCAGCTGATGCCGGAAGTGCTAACCACGCTCACCGCGGCGACGGGCGGCACCTTCGAGCTCATCCCCCTCGAGAATGACCTCTTCGGACCTCAGGTCACCACCGCCGGACTGCTGACAGGGCGCTCGATCCGAACGGCACTCGCCGAGCGGGTGGATCTCGACCTCGCCCTCATCCCTGCGGAAGCACTCAATGATCGTGCACGGTTCCTCGATGACATGGCCCTCGACGACCTCCGCCAGCTAGTACCCGTGGAGGTCGAACCCTCATATCACTTCGCGGACGCATTGGGCGACGGCGGGGCCGCATGAGGCGTGCGACGGTCGCCATCGTGGGGCGGCCCAACGTCGGGAAATCCACACTTTTCAACCGAATCGTAGGAGGCCAGCGTGCCATCGTGGACATGCGTCCGGGTGTCACCCGCGACCGGAACTTCGCTCTGGCCGATTGGGGGGGGAGGACCTTTTGGCTGGTGGATACGGGAGGGTGGGTCGCAGGCGACGATGACCCCCTGAACACGGCCGTCAGGCGGCAAGTCGAGCTGGCGATTGCCGATGCTGATGTGGTGCTCTTTGTCGTCGATACCCAGCAGGGCGTGCACCCGGCAGACCTCGAGGTCGCTGGGCTGCTGCGGCCGCATCAGGAGCGCGTGCTGGTGGTGGCCAACAAGGCGGATGACCTCGCTAATGATCTCTCCTTTCACGCCTTTCATGAGTTGGGACTCGGGGATCCTCAGCCGGTTTCGGCTGCCACCGGAAGAGGCAGCGGGGACCTCCTCGAACGGGTGTTGCCACTGCTTCCCGATGGCGGGGAACCCCAGGATGAGCACACGATCGAGGTGGCCATCCTTGGGCGACCGAACGTCGGCAAGTCCAGCCTGGTGAACAAACTGCTTGGTGAAGAGCGTGCGGTCGTCGCGGCTGAGGCCGGTACTACACGAGATGCGGTCGACTCCCCCTTGCGGTACCATGGCAAAACGCTCAACTTCATTGATACCGCGGGTTTACGACGACGATCGAAAGTAGAAGATGAACTTGAGTTCTACGCGAACCTCCGCACCGAACGAGCGATCGAAAGGGCCGACGTGTGTGTGCTACTCGTGGACGCGACACGGGGGGTGCAATCCCAGGATCTCAAGATTGCTCGGCAGGCGTGGGATCGCGGAGCGGGCCTCATCGTCGCCGTAAACAAGTGGGATCTCGTTGAGGAAAAATCGACAACGACCGCCGACGAGGGTCAGCGACGGATCGTCGAGCGGGTCCCGTTTCTCGAGGCGGTACCATTTGTCTACCTGTCGGCGCTGACGGGTCAGCGCGTTCGCACGGTGCTGGACCTCATTCTGAAGGTCGCCGATGAGCGCGGCCGCCGGATTCCGACAGCGGACGTGAACCGGGTTCTGGGTGAGCTCGCATACCGCCATCAGCCACCCCAGCGCGGAGGAGGCGAGGTGAAATTGCTCTACGCATCCCAGGTGGGAGTGGCCCCTCCGAAGTTTGCGATCGTGGTCAATCGTCCTGACGCTATCGCGGAATCGTATCGTCGCTATCTCGAGCGCGGGTTTCGGGCTGCGTGGGGCTTTCAGGGCTCTCCCATCAACATCAAGTTTCGCCGCCGTCGCCGAAAGCAATGACTCTCGCCTTGTGGATTCTGGCGTCCTACCTCTTGGGAGCCATCCCGACCAGCTACCTGGCCGGGAAGTACCTCGCCGGCGTCGACCTGCGTAACCACGGGAGCAAGAACCTCGGCGCGACAAACGTCTATCGCGTCCTCGGTCTCAAATACGCACTCCCAGTGGCCATCACCGACGTGGCGAAAGGGGTCGTGCCCGTGCTGGTGTTCGCTCCCCGGGCGGGCAGCACCGTGTGGCTGCCAATCACCCTCGGGCTGGCTGCCGTGATCGGACACGTTTACTCGGTCTTCGTGGGCTTCCGCGGTGGGAAGGGAGTGGCGACGGCTGCCGGCGTAGTCTTGGCTCTCGAGCCGATCCCATTCGCCATCGGCGCGGTCGCCTGGCTGGGTGTCCTACTCAGCACTCGTTTCATGTCAGTTGCGTCGATGGTCGGTGCGATCACGTTTCCGATCGTCGTGTGGGTCGTGCATCCGGACCACCGCTACACGATCCTGGCAGGGGTAGGTCTCGCGGTATTCATCGTGTTCAATCATCGCAGCAACATTCGCCGCCTGCTGGCCGGCACCGAGAATCGACTCGGGGCGGGAAGCCGATGAAGATCGGGGTCGTCGGTGCGGGGAGCTGGGGAACTACCCTGGCGAATCTCCTGGCCAATCGGGGTCATGAGGCAACGCTGTGGGCTCGCGAGCCCGAGGTTGTCGACTCAATCAACCGCGACCACGTCAACGCCTTATTCCTCTCCGACGCCCCACTGGCGCCGTCCCTGCGGGCCTCGAACGACATCGCTGACGTCGTGCGCGGGAAGGACCTCATCGTATCAGCCGCTCCCTCCCACGCCGTCCGAGAGGTGAGCTCGCAAGTGACCAGCGCACTCAACGGCGCTGGGGCCCCGATCGTCGTGAGCGTTTCCAAGGGGTTGGAGACCGACTCACTCAAGACGATGAGCGAGGTCCTCAAGGAGACGATGCCGGGTGCGCGGATCACCGCCTTGTCGGGACCGAGCTTCGCCACGGAGGTCTATCAACGACAGCCCACCGCTGTCGTGGTCGCATCGCCCGATGATGAGGCGGCGCGGGTGGTCCAGGCCGCATTTCGCACCGAGTTCTTTCGGGTCTACACGAGCAGCGACCTGTGTGGCGTGGAGATCGGTGGCTCCTTGAAGAACGTCATTGCGATTGCGGCTGGCTTGCTCGAAGGCATGGGGCTCGGCAACAATCCGCGAGCGGCACTCGTGACACGCGGGCTGGCCGAGATTTCCCGCATGGGCCAAGCGCTGGGAGCGTCACCGCTCACGTTTGCTGGACTTGCCGGGATGGGAGATCTCATCCTCACGGCGACCGGTGCCCTGAGCCGAAACCGATCCCTGGGCATCGAGCTGGCCAAGGGGCGCTCGCTCCAAGAGGTCCTCGCGGAGCGCCGCACCGTTGCGGAAGGAGTAAAGACGGCAAAGGCGGCGCTGGCACTCGGACAGCGACGCGGGGTTGAGCTCCCCATTACCGAACAGGTCGAGCGCATTCTGTGGGAGGGAAAGCGGCCAGAGCAAGCCGTTCGTGATTTGATGGAGCGGGAGCCCAAAGCGGAGTGGTGGCGATGACTGTCCCCCGTCCCGTGCAGGAGTTCTTCTCGATTGGGGACGTGTGTCAGCTCACCGATCTCAAGCCTCACGTTCTCAGATACTGGGAGAGCCAGTTCCGGTTTCTCAACCCGGCAAAGAACCGCTCCGGTAACCGCGTCTACCAGCGGCGGGAAATTGAGCTTATCATGCTGGTTAAGCACCTCCTGTACACCGAGAAGTACACCATCGAGGGAGCCCGCCGTCGTATAGAGCACTACCGGCGGACGGGTAGCCTCAAAACGGAAGCCCGGGTGGCGCTACAGCACGAAACCATTGAAAATCTGACCACCGAACTGCGTCAGATCCTCGCGATCTTGGACGGAAAACCAACCACTTGAACATCCTGCTCAGCAACGATGATGGCGTACGTGCCCAGGGGCTTGGTGTGCTCGCTGACGTGTGCTTAAGCGTCGGGCGTGTGACGATTGTGGCTCCGGATCGTGAGCAGAGTGGCGCAAGCCATTCATTGACGCTACATCGGCCATTGCGGGCATCGCGATTGCCTGACGGATCGCTACAGGTTGATGGAACGCCCACCGACTGTGTGCTTCTCGCCCTCGGCACGCTGCTCCCGGAAAAGCCGGATTTCGTGTTCTCCGGCATCAATCACGGACCCAACATGGGTGAGGACGTTCTCTACTCAGGCACCGTGGCCGCAGCGATGGAAGGCCTATCCCTTGGGATCCCCGGCGTGGCAATCTCGTTCGCTGGCGGCAACGTGGACCTGCTCAAGAGTCAGCGCCCCTGGCTGGACCGGCTGGTGGCCAATATCGTGGATGTCCGCGGGTTCCCGAAGGAGACCCTGCTCAACGTGAATCTGCCCCCAATTCCTGGTGAGGAGATCCGGGGCATCCGCGTCACAACGCTGGGGAAGCGGGTGTATTCCGAGTCGCTCGTCGAAACCAAAGACCCTTGGGGACGAACGGTCTATTGGATCGGAGGTGGCCAGATCTCGTGGTCAGGTGGAGAGGACTCGGATTTTCGCGCGATCCACGACGGTTACATTTCAGTCACACCGCTGCATGTCGATCTCACGAACTACGACCTACTGGAAGTGGTTGGGGGATGGGATCTGGGCAAGTAGCGGACTCGTTTGGCGGTTACCGCACGCGTCTCGTGGAGCAACTACGGGCCAACGGTATTCGTGATCTGGCTGTACTCCACGCCTTCGCGACCGTACCCCGCCATCTGTTCGTTCCGGAGGCACTGCGGCGTCGGGCATATGAAGATGTAGCCCTGCCTATCGGGAACGGCCAAACCATCTCTCAGCCCACCACGCAGGCTCGGTATCTCGAGGCACTCGGACTGCGCGGTCAGGAGCGGGTACTGGAGGTCGGAACCGGATCTGGCTACCAGACAGCGCTCCTCGCCAGCTTAGCCTCCTCGGTCATCTCGGTGGAACGGCTCCCCGGACTTGCAGCCGAGGCACGTGCCGCGCTCAAGGCTGCCTCCGTCACGGGGGCGACCGTGGTTGTTGGAGACGGATCGCTGGGATGGCGCACCCTCGCACCCTTCGACGGTATCTTGGTCGCGGCCGCGAGCCCCGTCGTGCCGCGGCCGCTGCTCGAGCAGCTTTCTGACGGTGGCGCACTCGTAATCCCCCTGCAGTCCGGGGATACCCAGCATCTCTTTCGGATTACCAAGCGCGGTGCAAAGGTGACCGAGGAAGATTTAGGGGAGGCGCTGTTCGTTCCCTTGGTGGGACGCCACGGCTTCGAGAAGCGGGAGGTCTGACGCTCTATGTTCGAGTCGGCCGTCATGTGGCTCACCGAGACGATGTACCAGCTGGGATACCCGGGCATCGTGCTCCTCATGGCGCTGGAATCTTCGTTCGTGCCATTCCCAAGCGAGGTCGTTCTCCCCCCAGCCGGGTATCTCGCCGCTCAAGGCAGAATGAGTGTCACCTTGGCGATTCTCTCAGGCCTAACTGGCAGCCTCCTGGGCGCGTTATTCAATTATTACTTGGCGGCCAAGCTGGGCCGACCCGTGCTGCACAAGTACGGGAAGTACGCCCTCATCCGAGAGAGTTCACTGGATCGGGCCGAGGCCTTTTTCCGACGACACGGAGAGATCAGTACCTTCGTGGCTCGACTCCTTCCAGTCATTCGACAGCTCATTTCCGTGCCCGCGGGCTTCGCCCGCATGCGCCTGGATAGATTCATCATCTATACTGCCGCTGGGGCAGGGATCTGGTGTGTCATCCTGACGCTCATCGGCTTCTACATCGGCAAACACGCAGGGATTATCGCGGGCGTCGACGCCGTGTTGCTGAGCGACGAGGTCAGGCGGTACTCATTTATCGTCCTTGCCGCGCTGATCCCGGTTCTGGCCATCACGGTCATCGTCTATGTGACTGTCTACCGACGGCGGAAGTCGGCCGCGGTGGATCCCGTACCGCCACCGCCATCTGACCCAGCCACGAGCAACCCCCCACAGTGAGCCCGTCAGTGCGATGGGTGGTCCGCGGAAGAGTGCAGGGCGTTGGATATCGCTGGTTCACCCTCCGAACGGCCAGGGCCTTGGGTCTGGCCGGCTGGGCAACCAACCTCCCGGACGGACGGGTGGAGATCGTGGCCGCGGGTGCCGAAGACGCGCTCGAACAGCTCGAGGCAGCGCTCCAGGCTGGACCCACAATGGCCCGTGTTGAAAGTGTGGAAAAGCATGCTTTTCCACATGATGTGAACCTATCTAATCCGTTTTCTATCAAGTAATTACGGAGTCACATATCGTGTCATCTGTAAAGGTGGAAGAATTCTACGCAGCGATCCGCGACGTCCCAGATTTCCCCTCACCGGGCATCCTCTTCAGGGACATCACTCCGCTTTTGCTCCAGCCTCGACTCTTCCACGCGGCCGTGGACAGGATGGCCGGGCCCCTGGGTGGGCAACCAGTCGACACAATTCTGGCCATCGAATCCCGCGGGTTCATCTTCGGCGCACCCATGGCCTTGCACCTTGAAGCGGGTCTCGTACCCGCGAGGAAGGTCGGGAAGTTGCCGTGGAAGACGCGCCGGATGGAGTACGCCCTCGAGTACGGAACGGACGCGATCGAGGTGCACCTCGACGCGATCAAGCCCGGCGAGCGCGTGCTGATCGTCGATGATTTGATCGCGACCGGCGGAACCTTGCTGGCGGCCACCCAGGCCGTGGAAGAAGCCAAAGGGGAAGTAGTTGGCATCTCGGTGCTCATCGAGCTCGCAGATCTCAGCGGCCGAAAGCGATTGCCCGACGGCATACCACTCTGGACCGTTTTGTCGTACCCAAGGGAATGAAGGGGAGGCCTGGGCTCGAACCGATCCAGCGGTTATTTTTCGCGGCTACACCTGGCCCCTGTAGCTCAGCTGGATAGAGCAGCGGTTTCCTAAACCGTTGGCCGCAGGTTCGAGTCCTGCCAGGGGCATGCGCTCCTGGCAGTCATGGATAACAAGAGAAGAAACGTGGCACAAAAGGTCAAAAACCCACCGAAGGCAGCAGCGCCCCCTCGGGCAGAAGATCGCGCCACACGGGCGCTTGCCTGGCTCCAATCGAATCAGCGAAACCTCATCGGTGTCGCCATCGTGCTCGCGGTGGCCGCGCTGGGTGTGTGGTTCGCCTTCGCCGCAAAGCAACGCCGCGAGGCGTTCGCAGCCCGTTCGCTCAGCACCGCGCGGGCTGCGATCCAGTCGGGCAACCTCCCGCTCGCCGCGAGTGACCTTTCCCGGCTCATCCAGACACGCGGCGGCACGGTCGCCGCGGACGAGGCGACGATTCTGCTGGCCCAGATTCGGCTGATGGACGGAGACCCTGAACGCGCAGTGTCCGAACTCGAGGCTGCCATTTCAGACCGTCTACGGCCACAGTTTCAGGCCCCAGCACACGGCCTTCTTGGCGGGGCTCTCGAACAGCTCGGCCGACTGTCCGAAGCGGGCGCCGCATACGAACGTGCGGCCGCTGCAGCATGGTACGATCACCTGGCCGCCCAATACTTAACCGACGCCGGGCGAGCCTACGCCTCAGCGGGCGATACGGCAACAGCCGCGCAGGTGTACGAGCGTCTCCTTACAAGCCACCCAGAGTCCCCGGCGGCCACGGAGGCGCGAGTCCGGCTGGCCGAGCTCCGTCCAAGCCAACCCTCATCGGGAACCTGAGTAGCTGACCTCAATTTCTGCCGTGCCAGAGCGTCTCTCTACTACTACGTATAAGAAATGTTATGTTAACTAACTGTGTGGATAATTGTTGATTCGCGTCTTCCTTCGCGCCTAAACTCTTTGGGCAAGGAATCTTATTGCTTTTGGCCTCTGTTCGGGATGCGCATGTCACCAAGCAAACAGTGGCTCCCGGCCGGGGTGATCCTCACGAAACCAGGACCGCCCGAAACACTAGGCGGCCTTCTCCAGCCAGCCTCGGGTTGAGTATGCCATCGGGACCCGTGCTCTCCCCAGACACGCTGAGCGCGCAACCAGAACCGGTGCGAACAGTCCACGGCAGCGTCACGGTGCCACTGGTAACTAGGACCGCGGCCGCGGCCACGGCCCCAGTCCCGCACGCGAGGGTCTCGTCCTCCACTCCTCGTTCGTACGTCCGCATCACCCAATCGCCGTCACGCCCAGAGACGAAGTTGACGTTCGCCCCATTTGGCTGGATCGCCGGATGCATTCGAAGCTCCCTGCCCCGTTGGCAGACTGCGACGTCCTCAACATCAGACACGCAGACGACCAAATGTGGGACGCCTACCTGGGTGTAGTGGAGGGAGCGTTCATCCGCTGCGAGGTCGATCGGTGGCTGGCTGATGGGCCCGTGAGCGGGCACCTCAATCTCGGCCCGATGCCCCCGACCGGACAGACAGCGCGCCCGGAGCACGCCCGAGTCCGTCTCGAGTCGCATGCCAGCGCTGGGTGCCATGCCTAGCCAAGCGGCCAGGCGCGTGGCACACAAGGCCGCGTTGCCGCACATCGCAGCGCGACCGCCGTCGCTATTGAAGAAATGGAAGCGGACGGCGTCGGCGGTCGATCCTCGCTCGAGGACGACCAACCCATCGGCCCCGATCCCTGTACCCCTTGCGCAGAGGGCCCGGATCGCGTCCGGACCCCAATCGGCCATGGGAACTGCCCGACCATCCACGAAAACGAAGTCGTTCCCCGACCCCGTCATCTTGTAGACCACCATCCCGTCCATTGCCCCGTCAGAGCCTCCCAAAAAGCGCCTGGAGCCGCAACCGCCACACCATCCACACGGCCTCTCGCACGATCGCCCCCGACATCTTACTCGCGCCGTCGGTACGATCCACGAACACAATCGGAATCTCGTGAATTCCGAACCCCTTGCGCCAGGCCCGAAAGCTCATCTCAATCTGAAACGCATACCCATTTGATCGTACCGCATCAAGATTGATGGTTTCGAGCACGCAACGGCGGAAGCACTTGAATCCGCCGGTAGCGTCGAAGAGCTTGAGGCCCGTAATGACGCGAGCGTAGATGTTCGCGAAGTAGCTGAGCAACAGCCGCGTCATCGGCCAATTCACCACGGTCACTCGTCCGTTCAGATAGCGCGACCCCAACACCAGGTCGTGATCCTCGATCGCGTCGAGAAACTGCGGGAGGTGCTTGGGATCGTGGGAAAAGTCCGCATCCATCTCGAGCACGTAGATGTAGTCCCGCTCCAGCGCCCAGCGGAAGCCGGCCACGTACGCGGTCCCGAGCCCCAGCTTGCCAGCACGATGCAGGACGAAGACGCGATCTGGGTGTTTCGCCGCAAGCCCGTCGGCAATCTGGCCGGTTCCATCTGGCGAGTTGTCGTCGACCACCAGGACGTTCAACCGCGGATCCTGGGCCAGGATGAGAGGAACGAGGGACCCGAGGTTCCTGGACTCGTTGTACGTTGGAACGATGACGAGAGCGCGTTCAGTCACGACGTCTCCGTCGAACCACCGGCGGCAACACGACCCCCACGAGCACGATCAACGTCGCAATCAACGTCATGCTCTTGCCCAGCCGGTAAGCGGCGCTCTCAAACGTCAGCTCAATCTCGCTCGCCCCTGAAGGCACCGGAATTGTCATGAGCGCATAATTGCCCCGTAATACTGGTTGCGATTGGCCGTCCACCCTGGCCTGCCAATCCGGATACCAGTTCTCCGCGATCAGGAGATACGAATCTGCCGGAGGCGTTTGCGCGAGGTGAATGGTCATTCGGCCGGGAGCCCACGAGGTCACGGTCACGCCACCATCGATTGCGGCCGGCAGCGACGACACAGGCGCCGGTTCGTGTGGTCCATCCGGCGCGAGGAGCACCACCCGGTCCGGCACGAAGCGCGGGCTGAGGATGGTAGGAATCGCTTGCTCGTCTGGGGCACGGAGGGCGGCGGGTACCAGTCTCGCGTATCGTGCCTCCGTCGTGCGTTCAAATAGTAGCGCCCCGTTGCCTGCTGCGGTGGAGTCGACTTCGAGAATGGGACGGTACCCGGGGATCTGCTCAACCCCTTCAACACCCGCGGGAACGATCAGATACCTGATGGCATACAGGTCCCAGATGATGGGTTGAAAGGCGTTTCGCCATTGATTTTTCCCGCCAAGCAGCTCATCGAAGCGGTGGAGTTCATTTCCATGATGCCCGAGGAGTTGCGGGATCCCTTGGGCCATGAGTGCCGCGCCTGGATACACGCCCAAATCGAGCACGCGGTACGGCGGTGAGATGGTCATCAGCCGCTCGGTAACCTGATCGGGCTGGTGCAGCGTCTCATGCACGTCGCTGAACGTCCAAAACCCGCGGGCGTTCCACCAGAGATCCGCTCCTATTACGAGAATGAGGGCCATGGAGAACGCGGACGCGGCGACGCGGCCCTTGTGCCACGCGACCGCCACCCCACCCACCGCGAGCAGAGCCAGACCGCTCGCCAGCGCTCCCGCGCGGATCGACGACACATCGGGCATCGCGGTTGGGCGACCCAGCTCACTGGCGATAGCCTCAGCGATTGCGCCTGCAATGGACGGGATCACACCGATGACCGCGAGGACGGCGAGCATCCCACCGACGATCAGCCAAATCGTGCCGTGCTTCTCACCCGCGCGTCGCAGCAGCCGCTCCGCTCCGAAGGCGGCATACACCGCGGTTACAAACGCAACCAAGTAGAGCGCCATGCCGGGAGCACGCACCTTATCCATGAACGGCATGACACTCCACCATACGCGGTAGAACGGCGTTCCCGCACCGAGACTCACCAGCAGAAATAAGAGGCCGATTGCACCGAGCCAGATGATCAGGTTCCGCCGAACGCTCCGCAGTGCGCCCAACACGGCAAGCGCCACCACGGGAAGTCCCAGGTATTCCGAGTGCAGCTTCAGTGGGTTAGGCCCCCAGTAGCTTTCTCGTGAACCGACAAACGCCGCCATGAAAAACTCCGGCACATGGGACCACGGAATGGCGAAGGATGTGGCTCCCTCAAAGCCGTAATATCCTTCGGCGCGCGGCGAGAAGGGGATGTACTGAAAAAACGGTAGGATCTGGATCATCCCGATCCCAAACCCCAGCACAACTGCGAGGAGCGCGAGTGTGAGATCGAGCCCCCCTCGCCGCCAGTCCCTGTTGTCGGGCTCACCAAACGCCAGGTACAGTGCGAAGATGCCCGCCGCCACGAGCATGTAGTAGAGCATCTGCGGATGTGGGCTGAGAATGCCGAGCCCAACGGCAAGCGCCAGCAGCGCGTGACCCTCGAGTCGCCGCTTGCGGAAGGCGAGCACTAGCCCGATGAGGGCGAGTGGAAGGAGCGCTGTCACGAACGTCTTGCCGTCGTGGCCCGGCTGGACGTAGGAGGCCACGACGCCGGAGAGTTGATACGCCGTCCCACCGACCACCGCTCCAACCCACGAGGTCCCCAACAACCGCAATAGCAGATAGAGGAAAAGCCCGGCGAGCAGGTAGTGCACCACGAACCCGAGGTTCATCGCGGTGACGGTTGGCAGCAGCAGGCGCAGCCACGCCGTGGGATAGAAGATGTCCCCGTGCATGGCGGCCACGAACGGAAGGCCGCCAAAGATCTCCGGGTTCCACAGAGGCACGTGACCGAGCGCCTTCCACTGCTCGGCCGCCCATTGCCGGTAGGCGTACCCTGTAGCGTACTGGTCGCTGAATGGACCAGCCAGAAAGGCACCGGTCCACATCGGCAGCGACAGCAGCAGGATCCAAAAGCTGAGCAATCCCATCGCGCTCGCGAGTGGCCAGCGTGGCTCGAACGGCGGCGTATCAGGGGCGCTTGGCATCTACCATCTCCCTCGCTTTGCGACCTGCCACGATCATGGCCCCAGCCGCCGCACCGACTTCAGTCACCGTCAGGAGCAGGCGCGACCCGAGACTGAGCGCGATGGCCGGGCCACTTCCCATGCTCGGTGCAAGGAGGGCGATGAACATCAGCTCACGGACGCCAACACCCCCTGGCGCAAAGAGGGCAATGAGACCAACGAGGTAGCCTCCGGCGAACACGCCGACGGCCGCGCGGAGCTGGAGGGGTGCCTCGGGCACGAGCCCCTGGGCGAGAAGCCAAAAGGCCACTCCATAGGCAATCCACGCTCCCGCAGTGATACCCGCGGCGACAGCCGCCGTACCGAAAGGAAGTGCACGAAACGTATGAGACGGCGACACCAGTCGTGCAAACGTGCCCCCGAGCGGCGCCCACGCGAGCGTCGCGATCGCGCCCAAAGCAGCAACCGCTGCGACCAGCAGGTGAATAGGCGCGATCGCCCCGGGAACGGCCACGGCAACGATGCACGCTCCCGTCCCCACCGCCAATGCCTGCATGGCGAGCGCCGCGCCCGCGGCGGTCCACCCACTGACACCAGCTCGCTGCGCCAACACGGTGAGCCCCGCGACGCTCCAGACTTTTCCGGGAAGATACCGCGCGAGGTTTGCCACGCTCCAGATGCGGGCGGCCTCGCGGAGGGCCAATCGCTCTCCCCATCCAATGATCAGCGCGCGCCACGCCGCGATCAGCGCACCATACGTGAGGAGCACGACCGCGGTCGCGCCGGCCACAAGGCCAAGGTCGAGATCCACGCGGAGGTCGAGCGCGCGGAACTCTGCCCAGTTTCGCGCCACGGCCCGGTAGACGAACACGCCAATGAGCACGGCTAGCGCGGCCTGACCAATCCACACCCAATGGCGCCGCCGCATCACCGCCGCTTCCGCCGCACCATGCGACTGTAGACCTCTTCATACGTTTGCGCGACGTATTCCGGATCCAGACGGTGTCGGAGGAGGCGGCCTCGCTCCTGCGCGAGCGACCGTGCGCTGGGTGAGCGAATCAGCTCGTCCAGCGCGTTGGCAAATTCCGTAACGCTGTCCCCCGCGACGACGCGGCCGGGGCCGTCCGCCGGAACCACATCCACCACCCCACCACCATCCATGCAGGCCACGACCGGTATCCCCAACATGAAGCTCTCCGCCGCGGCGAGGCCCAGCCCTTCGCGCCGAGCGGGAAAGGCCATCACGTCGGCATTCCCGATGGTCTCCGCGAGGGCGGCCGGCGGCACGCTGCCGCAAAACTTCGTCAGGTTGTCAATCCCCAGCTCGCGTGCGCGCGCCTCGAGGTTGCCCCGCTCAGGCCCATCCCCTACCACCGTCAGCCGAACGGTGCGTCCTTGTCGCCGCAGGCGCGCCACCGCATCGAGCACGAGATCGACCCGCTTCTGTGCAACCAAACGGCCCACGGTCACGACTCCACCCCCGCCTTGGCTGGCACGGCTGAGATGCTCGACGTCGGCTGGCATCGGTTGCACGACGATACGCTCAGCATCGACGCCGACAAGACTCGCCGCGCGTTGCGCGAGGTAGCTCGACACCGCGGTGATCGTTTGCGCACCCCGGAGTACTCGACGGGCGAGCATGCGAGCACCGCGCGACGACTCGAGCACCGCCACGTCGGTCCCGTGAAGCGTTACGAGGTAGGATCCTCCGCCCGTGAAGCGTGCGAGCCACGTCGCGACCCCTCCAGGCACCCACCAATGCGCGTGCACGACTTGCGCGAGGCCGTGGCGACGGATCCTGGCAACGGCCCGAGCCTGTGCGTTGACGAGGGACGCAAACGCCACTTTTCCAGGCAGCGTGCTGGTGGCGTCTTGCATGGTCCCACGGTGCGCGAGCGTTTCGCGCGCCGCCGGGGCGTACCGCACCCGTAGCACCTCGACCCCGCGACGGCGACTACGTCCGCCCGCGCCCGTATCCGACGGCACGATCACGGTCGTGTGATGACCGCGTGAGACCAGGGCCACCGCGAGCCGCTCGATAAAGACGCCCGCGATGTCGCCCTCCCCTCGTGGGTAGGCGTGGCTTACCATGACGATGCGCACGCCAGGAAGCTACTGACGTCGACGCCGAAGTTCAGCTAGGAGTTGGTCAATCGATCGGGAAAGGCCCAGCAGCTCCTCGCGGGCCGCGGCGAGCAATTCACCGATGAAGCCTATCCCAAACAGCACGATGCCCGAGATCACCAACAGCATGACGAGATTCAAGAGGGGGCGAAAACCCACACCGAACCCGAACCGCAGCACGAGGGCGAGCGCGCCGAGCAGGATCCCAAGCCCGACGAGAATGCCTCCGGACACCCCGAAAAAGAGCATGGGCTTCCGACCGAAGCGCAGCTGAAACCACACGGAGAGCAGATCGACGACGCCGACGGGAATCCGTCCGAGTCCGAACTTGGAGCGTCCCGCGCGTCGCGGGTGCAGGGTGACCGGCCGCTCTGTCACCCGGTAGCCATCCGCAGCCGCGATCACCACCATATAGCGATGCCAATCCGGCCGGTTTGGCACCACCTCGATCACTTCCCGCCGATAGGCTTTCACGGCATTCAGGTCGGAGACCCGCACCCCAAACAGCCAGCGGCACAGACGGTTGTAGATACCTGATACGAAGGCGCGGTCGTACACCCCTTGCTTTGTGCCCGTCACCAAATCGGCCTCACCCTCGCGGATCGGCGCTACCAAGTCGGGGATCTCACTGGGCAGGAACTGCAGATCGGCCGGGTAAAACACGAGGATACGCCCGCGCGCGACGTCCCCGGCGGACTTCAAGGCGTCGGCGATACCGCGTCTGGAACGGTGGGTAACGACCTGCAAGAAGGCGTGCTGATCGGTCAGCTCGTCGAGGATCTTGGCCGTGTGATCTTCGCTGCCGTCGTCGACAACCACGACTTCGCAGGCGTATGGGAGCGGGG
Source organism: Gemmatimonadales bacterium (assembly GCA_041577295.1). Lineage (GTDB taxonomy): Bacteria > Gemmatimonadota > Gemmatimonadetes > Gemmatimonadales > GWC2-71-9 > JBDHDH01. Next base: position 52,182 of record JBFGJG010000013.1, on the reverse strand, counting down.
CCAACGCATCGGAGCACTGGCGGACGAACTCAGGTAGGTTTTCGGCCTCATCCTTCGCGGGGACGAGGACGCTGACTTCCACGTCGGCCCCCCGTCCGGCCAGGGTCATACGCGCTTGCGCATGCGGGCAGGCAAAATTCCTAGCTGGTCGCGGTACTTCGCAACGGTACGGCGGGCGATCTGCACCCCGCGTTCTTTGAGGGCTTTCACGATGGCCGAGTCGGTGAGCGGAGATGAGGTGTCTTCCTCTCCCACCAGCTTTTGGATCTGGGCCTTCACCGCCCGTGAGCTTGCGTCCTCACCGGTGGTCGTGCCCAGGCTGCTCGAGAAGAAGAACTTCAACGGGTAGACGCCGCGTGGGGTTTGCACGTACTTCTGATTCGTCACGCGGCTCACCGTCGATTCGTGCATGTCGATGACGTCGGCCACCTCGCGCAGCGTCAACGGCTTGAGGTGCTCGATCCCCTTCTCGAAGAAATCGCGCTGCCGGTCAACGATGAAGTTCATCACTTTCAGCATGGTCTGGCGGCGCTGCTCGATGGCCTGGATCAGCCACGTCGCGCTGTTGAGTTTCTCCGTGATGAATTCGCGATTCTGTCCCTGGAATTTCTTTCGATCGCCCGCGATATCCTGGTACACCTTGCTGATTCGCAGTCTTGGCATCCAGCCATCGTTGAGAAACACCCGGTAATCGGCATCGATCTTGTCGACCACCAGGTCGGGTACTACGTATGTATCCGCGGTGCTCTGGTGCTGCAATCCCGGTTTCGGGTCCAGCTTCGCTAGCTCGTCTGCGGCGTTCTGGACCTGGATCGGCTCCAACCCGTACCGCTTGGCCAACTCGCTCCAACGATGCGCAATGAGATCGTCGAACGCTTCATCCACCAGGCGATAGGTGAGGGTGTCCGTCTGCTTTGCTTCCTCCAGTTGTAGCAGCAGGCATTCACGTAGGTTGCGGGCCGCTATCCCCGGGGGATCCAGCCGTTGCACAATCCGCAACAGCTCGCTCGCCTCCTCCATCGTGAATCCGGCTGGCGGCTCACCGTTATCGTATCGCTCACGGAAGGTCTCGACAAGCAACGCGTTCGCCCCTTCGACAATCTCTTCCAGCGAGGCCTGAAGGTATCCGTCCTCACCAATGTTGCCGATGAACTCCTCGACGAGAAACAGTTGCCGAGGCGTGAGGTCGAGCAACTGCAGCTGATCACGCAAGTGATCCGCGAGATCGCGAGCCTGCACTGGAACCGGCTCGTAGAATTCCCGCTCCTCGTACCCGCCACGCGCGCCCCCCACCCGGAAACCGTCGAGGATGATTTCCTCCCAGTTCATCTCATCTTCTTCGCGTTCCTTCTCCTTCTGCTCCGCTGTTTCCTTGACCTCCTGTTGCTCGGGTTCCTCGCTTTCAGCCATCTCGAGAAACGGATTGGTCTCTAACTCTTCCTTGAGATGTTGTTGGAGGTCAAGTACCGGCATATACAGAAGATCCATCGCCTGATACAGGCGAGGATTCATGCGCAGCTCTTGGCGCATAACCGCGTGCTGTTGCAACGATGTCTTCATGCCGCCTCCCCAAGCCGCTCACGCAGGCGGGACGTCAGCGTCGGACCCAGATAACGGTCCGCGACCCGATCGTCGAACACCAGATCACGCACTGTTCCTGAAACCTGAACTTGACCTTCAAACATGATGTAGGCGCGGTCGACGATATCGAGCGTTTGCTCGACGTTGTGGTCTGTCACGAGCAACCCAATGCCGCGCTTTCTCAAGCCCGCTACGATCGTCTGAATGTCGTGGACCGCAATGGGATCCACTCCCGCAAACGGCTCGTCGAGCAGCATGAACTTGGGTTCGGTTACCAGTGCGCGCGTAATCTCCAGGCGCCGTCGCTCGCCGCCGGAGAGTTTGTAGGCCTTGGTGCCCCGCAGGTGCTTGATCGACAACTCGTCGAGGAGCGTCTCCAGACGCCGGCGTCGCTCCGTATCGGACAGCCGCTGCGTCTCCAGAATCGCCAGCACGTTCTGCTCGACCGTCAACTTTCTAAATATTGAAGGTTCCTGCGCCAAATAGCCGATTCCACGACGCGCACGCCGATACATGGGAAGCGTCGAGATGTCGTCGCGGTCGATGAAAATGCGACCCTCGTCCGGTCGGACCAATCCTACGATCATGTAGAACGAGGTAGTCTTTCCGGCGCCATTTGGGCCGAGCAGTCCAACGATCTCACCCTGCCGCACATCGAGGTGTACGCGGTCAACGACCTTGCGGCGCCGGTACACCTTCGTGAGTCCAACGGCCGAGAGGGTGGCGCCAGTCGGCTGCGGCTCCTCGACGCCAGCTTCGGCCTGCCGGATCGCCTCGAGCGCCATGGCGATGAGACGCTCGCGCTCGCGCGCTCGGCTCGGGTGGAGCACATGCCACAGCTCTCGCTGAAGTTGAACTCGATGATCCGCTTCGGGAATGGTCGGTAGCGGATCGAATACGCCTTCGTTCGCCAACCGTGGCAAGACGGACGTAGCCAGATGGCGGCGCACCTCATCCACCGACAGCACACCGCGTTGACTCGATGCGTCGCCCCACTGAAGCCGGTGCAGATCGAGATGGTCCTCCCGATACGCGATGGCCAGTTGCTCGAGTGTCGTTCCACCGTCGTCGTCCGCCACGCGGAGAATGGCCGCCGCTGCCAGCGCGAGCGACGGGTCTTTACCCATGAGCGCCATATGGAGGCGGTCCATCACGGCTGCCTCCGTGCCACGGGCTCCAGGTAGATACCATCTGCCGCATCCACCACGTCCACCCGATCGAGTCCCCCATCGTCTTTGAACAGCGCAGTGATGCGCCGTCCGCGGGAGTAGTTGATGGCCGGTGGATTGCTGGGGTTTGCCGGGTCAAAGACGTGATAGAACGCCCGCGCGTTCTGATTGGCCTCGAGCCTGGCGAGGTGCCGGGATCCGTCCTCCGCTCCTTCGAACCGGGCCGTGACGCTGTCGCCTTCCATCCAGTCGGTTCGCGACGCCACCGAGTCGATCGTCGATGCCTTTGCTCGACCGTATCCCCGTACCTCGGTCAAGATCTGATCCGGTGAGTCGATGGCCAACGAGTCCCCTTCGATCGTTTGGCTGACCGAGATCGCGCGGGGACGCACAGAATCGCCCCACGCGGAGCCGCCCTGAATGAGGTCGTTGGCCAGGCCAAACTCGATGGTATCACCCACGACACGCCAATCGGCGCTCTGGGCCTCCGCGAGCCCGCGCGCCTGCACCCACGTGAGCGAGCCGCCGGTGAGTCGGAAGTCGATCCGACGCCCCTCCACTCGATACGACGCAGTATCGCCACCGCCCGACGCCTCGGCACGCCCGATGAGCGCACCAGTACCCACGCTGACATCGAGTGCGGCACTATCGCCCTTGGCCGCAAGCGTGCTCCGCGTGATGGTCACCTGCCCCGCAGCCCATGCGAGGTGCTGACCACGTAACCGAACGCGATCGCCTACGATCTGATAGGGCTCCGCCGCTGTGTCGCTGGGCATGCGATACTCTACGTTGGGTCTGCCGCTCGAGAACAGCTCGCTCTGCGGACGCAGCCCAACGGCCTCCCGCCAATACGTCAGGCGTGGACCAGTGAGGGTCGACCCAGTCACTTGGTTCACGAGTCGCACCCTGCCGAAGGCTTCGATGCGCTCATCGCGCGGAAAGTAGTTCGCCCGATCCGCATCCAGCGACACGACCGAATCTCGAAAACGCACACTCCCCACGAAGTCCATGCGATTCAAATCCCCGTACCACGCCACACTATCCGCGAACATCGTCGTCGATTGACCACGACAGCGTGCCCATACGCCACCGCTCCAGAACGACCGCAACCCGCCCGCCTCGGAGCGCATCACCCCGGCGCGATCCAGAATGGGGCGGCACGTCCCCGTCTGCTGCCCACTGGCGTGATGAACCCCGCCAGCCACCAGAAGCATCACGAGGACGCCAGCGCGCACGATCGTCACGGCCTGCCTCGTAGCTCCACATTGCGAATGGTGCCTTGCCGCGCCCCCGTCGCCTCCACGTTCTCGAATTCTGGATCCGCAGTAAACCCATCTCCCTCCAAATGGCGGTCCGGCGCATCGAATACGAAGGCCTGCGGACCATCGATCCTGTGGCGTCCGCGGCTGTAGTTCAGCACTTCGGTGCGGAGCTCCTTGCCGTCAGGCGTGCGCGCAAGGACGCTTCCCCGCGCTTGCATATCACCGCTTCGCCAATAAAAGGTCCCCTCTCGCGAGGTCAGCGTGGTGCTCAAGCGGCCCTCGGGCGTGAGAAACTCAACGGTCACGCCGTACAGCTCCGCCGACTGCGTCGGATCGTAGAAGAACGCCGTGTCCGCCTGCAATCGCACCCGCAGTACCCCGTCGATGGTGAGGTTCAGCTCGAGGCCAAACAACACCTGATCGGCCGAGTCGGCGGCGAGCACGGTGGTCGGCGGACCCGCACCGGGGTCACACGCAGCGACCACGCCGCCGATCACCAGCACCGCGGCGCCGACAGCTGCCCTAACCCGCACCTATGCCCCGTCGCACCAGCTCGCCCCGCTCCCCCAGGTACTCATGCAACACACCCTCCCAATCCCCGCGTGCGAGCAGTAGCTCTTCGACGAACTCGCGCACGGCTCCACGACCGCCCGGCGCATCCGTTGTATAGTCCGCAACGGTCACCACTTCACGCGCCGCGTTCGCTACCGCCACCGCCAAACCCACCCGCCGCATCAGCGGGAGGTCTGGCAAGTCATCCCCCACGAACGCGCAATCCTTCAAACGGACACCAAGCCGGTGAAGCTCGTCTTCGAACTCCGTCAGGCCATTAGCTTCGTTGACGACCACCACGCTTTCGACCCCGAGCTCTCCGGCGCGCGCGCGAGCCATCTCGCTCGCGCGGCTACACACGAGCACGACCTTGATGCCGGCACTACTCAAAAACCGGATGGCTAATTCATCACGCAGGTCGAAACGGCGGAATTCGACTGCCGCCCCGTTCACGACGGTGGCATACACCCCGCCGTCGGTCAGGACGCCCTCGACGTCCAGGCCCACGAGCTGTACTCGCTTGGCGATTACTGGGTCGAGCATGCCGTCGCTCCCGGTTTGCGTGCCGTGTGCCAGACGTCGAGCGCCCGCTCCACCAACTCTGGCAACTCGTCCAGTGGCCACATGGTGGCCGAGTCGCTCGGCGCCAAACCGGGCGCAGGGTGCGTCTCGAGGAAGAACCCATCAGCCCCTGCGGCAGCCGCTGCCATGAGAAGCACGGGCACGTGCTCCCTGGTCCCCCCGGTGGCGCCCCCGGAACCGCGGCCAGGGTGCTGGGCGGCGTGGGTCGCATCGAAGATCGCCGGCACCGCCGTGGCTGCCCTGAGGCGCGCGAAACTGCGCATGTCGACGACGAGGTCACCATACCCGAAAAACGTGCCTCGCTCTGTGACGGTTATCGCAAAACCCCCACCGGCCCGTACTTTCTCGACCGCCCCAGCCATCGCCTCGGGTGACATCCACTGTCCCTTCTTCACGTTGACGGGCAACCCACTCCTCCCGGCGGCAAGCAACAAATCGGTCTGCCGGCAGAGAAACGCGGGGATCTGCAGCGCATCCACTTCGGTGGCCACACGCGCTACTTGCCAGGCTTCGTGAACATCAGTTATGACCGGCAACCCGGTGCGTTCCCGGACGCGAGCCAGCGCTCGCAACCCCACCTCCAAGCCGGGCCCGCGGGGTGCCGCGGCCCCGGAGCGATTGGCTTTGTCGAAGCTCGCCTTGTACACGACGCGAAGGCCGAGCTGCGCCGCGAGCTCGGCCAGGCGATCTGCAACCTTCAGGTTCACCCCATCGTCCTCGACGACGCACGGGCCCGCCACCAACACCGGCGCCGGCGACCAGAACTCGGTCATGTCACGCGCGCGCCTCCGCCAGTTCGGTTCGGGGCTCGAGCCGTTTCTTGTGCTCCAAGGCCGCCTTCACAAAGCTGGCGAACAACGGATGTGGCCGCATGGGTCTCGACTTGAGCTCCGGGTGGAATTGACAACCGATGAACCACGGATGATTCGTGAGCTCGATCAACTCGACTAGTGAGCCGTCCGGGGAGAGTCCGGCGCACAACATCCCAAATTCGGTGAGGAGATCCCGATAGGCGTTGTTGACCTCATACCGGTGACGGTGTCGCTCGCTCACCTCGTCCGCTCCATAGATCTGTGCCGCTTGAGATCCCGCTTGGAGGCGACACGGGTACGCTCCCAGTCGCATCGTTCCGCCCATATCACGCACTTCGCGTTGCGAGTCCATGAGCGAGATCACGGGGTGTTCGCAATCGGGCTCGAACTCGCTCGACCCCGTCGCGTCCAGCTGACACACGTTTCGCGCGAACTCGATGATCGCCACCTGCATGCCAAGACAAATCCCAAAGAACGGCATCTGGTTTTCGCGGGCCCACTGGACGGCATCCTCCATCCCCTCGACCCCCCGCTCGCCAAACCCGCCGGGCACCAGGAGCCCGTGGTAGTCGCCGAGTAAGCGCCCGGCCGTGGGCTGATCCACGAAGCGCTCGCTCGCCACCCAATCGAGATCGACCCCCACACAGTTGGCAATCCCACCGTGGACCAACGCCTCACGAATCGACACATAGGAATCCGCGAGGTCCGTGTACTTGCCCACGATCGCGATGCGAACGCGGTCGGAGGGTTCGAGCACACGCTTCACCATGGCAGCCCACGGACGCAGGTCCGGGTCCTTCACCGCGAGTCCGAGCCGTCGGCACACCTCACGATCGAGCCCTTGCTTGTGCAGCATCAGCGGAACCTGGTAGATCGTAGGAACGTCACGGCTCTCAATGACGGATCCTGGGTCGACGTTGCAGAACAGCGCGATCTTACGCTTGATCGCGTCGCTCAACGCGTGCTCCGTCCGACAAATCAAGAAGTCCGGTTGGATTCCGATCTCCATGAGCTCGCGCACCGAGTGCTGCGTGGGCTTGGTCTTGAGCTCTCCGGAGGCCGCGATGTACGGAATGAGCGTGAGGTGGATGAATAAGGCGTTTTCCCGCCCTACTTCCTGCCGGAACTGCCGAATGGCCTCCAGAAACGGCAGCGATTCAATGTCACCCACCGTCCCGCCGATCTCGGTAATGACAACGTCGTGCTCAGTGGCGGCCCGACGGATCGATGTCTTGATCTCGTCGGTGATGTGCGGGATTACCTGCACCGTCGAGCCCAGGTACTCACCCCGCCGCTCCTTCGTGATCACGTTCAGGTAGATTCGGCCGGTGGTAACGTTGTTTCCCTGCGATAACGAATGATCGATGAATCGCTCGTAGTGACCGAGATCGAGATCGGTCTCGGCTCCGTCATCGGTGACGTACACTTCGCCATGTTGGTACGGCGACATCGTCCCGGGATCGACGTTCAAGTACGGGTCGAATTTCTGGATCGTTACTCGAAGACCGCGCTCCACCAAGAGACGTCCCAAAGAAGCCGCCGCGATGCCTTTCCCCAAGGACGAAACGACGCCACCCGTGACGAAGATGTATTTCGTGCTCATCCGGCACTCCCGTGACCGACGAGGGTCATCCGCTCCTGCGCGCGCAGGAGATCATGTTCTGTATCGATGCTGATCGGCGCAGGGCCGTCGTGGCGCACGACGCCGATGGACATTCCATGAGCCAGGGGTCGCAGCTGTTCGAGCCCCGACTGCGCTTCCTCCGCAACGGCCGGCAAACGCACCCACGCTTCCAACGCGCGTGGCGAGCAGCCGTACAGACCGACGTGTTGTAGTACCTCCACCGCGCACGGCCAAGCGGCGGACGCAGGGACGTCGCGCGAGAACCGGAGCGCCGTTCCCGTTGATGTATCGACCACGACCTTCACGCGATCACGATTCGTGATCGCGTCACCGCCGAGCGGAACCCCGGCTGTGGCAATGGACTGCCCCTCCTCCACCCGCGCCAGGACGTCACGGACCATCTCACGTGGCACCGCGAGGAGATCGCACTGAGCATTCAAGATGACGCCTGCGGTCGCGTAGGATGGCGACCGAGCAACTTCTGCGACCCGCTCGATGCCACACGAATGCGTCGGGCTGGTGAGGACCGTCTCTACCGGGAGGGATTCCACCGCGTCGAGCACACGACGATCGTCCGACGCTACGACGACCACCGCCGACGTGAGATTCCACTCCACGACCTGACGGGCCACGACGCGAATGAGGGGTTCTCCGGCGATGAGACGGAGCGGCTTTTCCCGGAGCCGGGACGAGCCTAGACGAGCAGGAATGACGATTAGGCGGTGCACGGCGGAAGTTAACACGGACGGGGTCCGCTGTCAAAAGTCGTGCCGTTACGGTTGCGTACTCCTTGAGATAACATAAGTCATTGCACAATAACTCTTTACAGGACAACCCATCTAGCGGGTTTGGTGGTCAGACCACCGCGTGAACGAAATTGCCGACAATTTTTCTCCCCTCCGGCGTCCCGATCGATTCCGGATGAAATTGCACGCCAAAAATAGGCTCTGATCGGTGCGCGACACCCATGATGCAATTGCGAGCCTCGTCACCGGTAGTCCACGCCGTCACCCGGAGGCTGGGCGGTGGCGCGTCGGGGTCGATCATGAGCGAATGGTACCGCATGACCGTGACGGGAGACGGACGCGACGCGAAGATCCCGGTTCCGTCATGTTCCACAGCCGAGGTCTTGCCGTGCATCAGCCGGTGCGCGCTGATGACTCTACCACCAAACGCCTCACCGATAGCCTGGTGCCCCAGGCAGACACCCAGCACAGGACAGCGCCCCACGCACGCCTTTATGAGCGAGAGGCTGATGCCCGCCTGCGTCGGCCGCCCGGGCCCCGGAGAGATGACCACTCCCTTCGGGTTGAGGCGAAGCACTCCCTCCACCCCGATCTCGTCATTCCGTCGCACCACCGGATCCGCCCCGAGCTCTCCCAGGTACTGCACTAGGTTGTAGGTAAACGAGTCGTAGTTGTCGAGAACGAGGATCATCAGGCGCGGGGATGATAGGTCTGGTGCACGGTTCGCAGGTAATCGCGATCGATATGTGTGTAAATCTGCGTGGTCGAGAGATCGGCGTGCCCGAGCATCTCCTGCACCGCGCGCAGGTCGGCTCCGCCCTCGAGCAGGTGCGTCGCAAACGTGTGGCGTAGAGTGTGGGGCGATACGCGCTTTGTGATCTGCGCGCGCTGCGCGCATCGCTTGATGATTCCCCACGCTCCGACCCTGCTGAGCGGTCGGCCCCGCGCGTTCAGAAAGAAACGGTTCCGCGTCTGTCCCCGGTCCAGTGAGGGCCTCACCTCCCGTGCGTAGACGGCGGCGGCACCGAGCGCGCGCCGGCCAATGGGCACCAACCGCTCTTTCGATCCTTTCCCCATCACGCGAACCAGCGCGTCATCGAACCAGATATCACGGGTGTCGAGTCCGATGAGCTCCGACACACGCACTCCTGTCGCGTACCCTACCTCAAGCAGCGCCCGGTCGCGCCACGCCAGGACTTCATCCGGGCTCGGTGCCGCCAGTAGCGCTTCGACCTCGGCCTTGGTCAGCACGTCCGGTAGCGTGCGCCACGTCTTGGGCGTCTCGAGCTGAAGGCTGGGATCGTGCGCGATGCACCCCTCACCCTCGAGGAACTTGCAATACGTTCGGGTCACGGAGATCTGCCGACGAATGCTGCTGGCCGCAAGACCGAGATCCTTCAAGTGAAAGATGAACTCACGCAGGATCGTGGGAGTCATCCCGTTGGGGTCCGGCACGCCGCGCGATCGCACGAACGCGACAAGGCGACGAACATCGCGGAGGTACGCCGCGACCGTGTTGGCGCTGCTCCCAGCCTCGGCGCGCAGGAAATCTTCGAAGCCTTCCACCGAGAACTGCCGATCGAGCTCCGCATGAAGACTCTTCATGAGATCGCTGAACTTTCGCTGGGCACGCACCACCTCGCATTTCGGCACATGCGGGGCTCACTCACGGAGACCGACTGTCACCGCGCCGATGCTGCAGCACCAGAAACACGGCCACGAGCACGACGATGAGGACAACGCCGATCAAAGCGACACGATTGACATTGATCAGGATATTCGCCACGTCGCTCAACCGATCGACGACGAGAATCACCGCTACCGTGATGGCCCCGTACCAGATCCCCGACGCCAGCGCCGCCGGAATGAGCGCACGCGCGGCACTTAGATTCGCCAGGCCGGCGAACGGCGGCACGACGGCGCGAACACCTGGCACGAAACGGCTCAGAAAGATCCCCCACACGCCGTAGCGTTCGTAGATGCGCTCGATCCGTGCGAGCGCGCGAGGGCGCAACAGTCGCTGACCTACCCGCCCTTCGACAAAACGTCGACCGAGGGTGCGTGCCGCGAGATACACGGCGGCAGCACTCGCCGTGTTCGCCACCCATGTGATCAAAAAGATCTCCCCCGCAGATATCGGCCCAAATCGGGACAAAAACACCCCGAGTGCAATCACGGTATCGGCGGGTATCGGCGGAAACACGTTCTCGAGAGCCGCGAGACCGGCGATCACGATATAGACAACGCCGGTTGGGAGGGAGATCAGCTGGTCAAAGAGGTCTTCGAGCAGGCTTACGCACCCTCCACCGCGGCGACGGCGAACACTTGGAGACCCTTCCCAGCCCCAACCGCATCCATCCCCTCGTTGGTTTTGGCCTTCACCGAAACCTGCTCCAGCGTAATCCCAAGGGCTGCGGCCATGCGAGCGCGAATCTGGTCGACGTGTGGCGCGAGTTTGGGTCGCTCGGTGATCACCGTGATGTCGACGTTTCCCACCTGGAACCCCGCCGCAGTAAGGCGGTCCACGGCCCGCACCAGGAGATCCATGGAATCGGCTCCGCGCCATTGATCATCGGTGTCAGGAAACATCCGACCGATATCGCCGAGGGCAGCCGCCCCGAGCACCGCATCGATCACCGCATGCGCGATCGCGTCACCATCCGAATGGCCAGTCAAACCCACCGCGTGCGGAATCGACACTCCCCCGAGGACCAGGGGCCGGTCGGCGCCGAACGTGTGTGCGTCGTATCCGATTCCGAACCGCACAGACATGGCAGGATGATAGAGGGTGTGAAACCACGAGGGAAGGTAGCGAACGGCTAGCGCGCGATGGCCTGCAGGCGGCGCACGGCTTCCTCCAGCAAGTCCATCGTCTTGCAGAAGGCGAACCGCACGAGCGAGCGGCCGAGGTCGCGGCGGCTGTAGAAGCTCGAGCCCGGTACCGGGGCAACGCCGATCTCGGCGGTGAGCCACGCTGCAAACGCATGGTCCGCCATCTCCCGCAGGTCCGAAAAATCCGCCATGATGTAATACGCACCCTGCGGCGGCGCGCACCGGAAGCCTGCTTGCACTAGCCCCTGTGCCACCACATCGCGGCGCTCCCGATACTCCCTGACGAGCGACTTGTAGTAATCCGGCCCGAGCGATTCGAGGGCGACGGCAACGGCCTCCTGAAGTGGAGCCGGCGCGCCCACCGTCAAGAAATCGTGCACCTTGCGGATCGCATCAGTAGCCTGCGGTGGCGCAATGATCGTCCCGATGCGCCATCCGGTCACGCTGAACGTCTTGGACGCGCCGCTAATCGTGATGGTGCGCTCCCGCATGCCCGGGATCGTGGCGATCGGGATGTGCGTTCCTTCGTAGTAAATGTGCTCGTAGATCTCGTCGGTGACGGCGTACGCGTCTACGGCCCGGCAGATTTCGGCGATGCCTTCGAGCTCGGCTCGCGTCAGCACCCGACCGGTGGGATTGTTTGGCGTATTGATGATGATCGCCCGGGTCCGACTCGAGCACACTGACCGCAACCGATCTAGATCCAGCTCGCCGGACACCGGCATTGGAACGAACACAGGGCGAGCTTCGCACAGTATCGTATCCGGCCCGTAATTCTCATAGAAAGGCTCGAACACTACCACCTCGTCGCCCGGATCGACGATCGACAGGAGCGTGGAGGCCATCGCCTCTGTCGCTCCGCATGTCACGGTGATCTCGGCCTCCGGATCGACCGTCATGCGGTACCAGTACTCGTACTTCGCGGCCAACGCCTCTCTGAGCCGCTTCGCACCCCACGTGATGGCGTACTGATTGATGTCATCACGGATTGCCTTGGCAGCGGCCTCCTTCATCAGGGAGGGTGCAGCGAAATTGGGAAACCCCTGCGCGAGATTGATAGCACCGTGCTCGGCGGCGAGTCGGGTCATGCCACGAATGACAGACTCGGTAAACGAATGGGTACGCCGGGCGGTATGCATGGGGGGATAAGATGGTGTGACGGTGGGAAGGTTGGAAGGTTGGAAGGTTGGGAAGAGGGGCGGACCACGGAAAGACGGAAGGTTGGAGCGGCCGGTCGAAATGGGGCTCGCGACCGCTCAAACGACGGGCTAGTTTAGGCCGCCACTGCCATGTGAGTCATCTCTATGTCGCGGCACTCGAATCGTGCATTGATCGTGATACCGTTCCTGCTGCTGATCGGCTCGCCGCATGCGCGTTCCGCGCAAGACGAGCCGTGGTTTCCGCCCGAGGTGTTCGCCAATCGACGCGCTCGACTCGCTGCGGAGCTTCGCGCTCCCATGATCGTCCCTGGCGAATATCTCGTTCGAGCGGGCGGCGTGGGAAAACAGGATCCCAACTTCTGGTATCTCACGGGCGTGCAGTCGCCCTTCGCTATTTTGGTTATTGTGCCAGGTGGCATGGAGCGGCGCGAAGTGCTGTTCCTCCCTGAACGGTTTCAGTTCGCCGGCGCCCAGTTCCCCATCGACGACGAGCGATTTCGCACAGCGTCGTGGAATCGTCCTCTTGCCCGCTTGGCACCTGGCAAGGATGCGATCCGCGCCACAGCGATCGCGGAGGTAGCGCCCATCGATGACTTCACCACCATGCTCCCCGACCTCCTCGGCGACGTGCCAACGGTGTACGTCGCCGGCGATACGCGAGAATTGTATGCGCCTCCTGGGCTGCCCCGCCCACTTACGTACCGTCAGCAGTTTACACGCTCGTTGGCCGCAAGCCTACGCGATGTCCATATCGAGAATCTGACACCAGCAATCGAGCGCATGCGTCTCGTGAAAGACTCCTTCGAGATCGCCGCCCTTCGTCGGGCGGCGGCCATCAGCGCGACGGGGATGATCGAGGGGATGCGTGCCACTCGACCGGGACTGAGGGACCTCGCTGTTGCAGGTGTCATGGAGGCCGTCTGGAAACGCGAGGGCGCACCGCGTACGTCGTTCGGACCGATCGTTTCGAGCGGGCCCGCGTCCCTCACACTCTACACCCTTCGTGCCGAAGCCTACGACTTCGGCGACCGAATCATGCAGGCAGGCGATCTCCTCTTCGCGGACTACGGCGCCGCGGAGTTCCAAATGTATACGTCCGATCTGTGCCGAACTTGGCCCGTATCCGGACGGTTCACCACTGATCAGCGTCGTTACTACGAGATGGTGCTCGAGGCGCAGGATTCTGCGCTTGCTCACATAAGGCCAGGGGTGATGATGCTCGAGGTGATTCACGCCGCCGCGAGGGTCTTTCAGCGTTACGGGTTGGAGCCGTATGAGGACATCGATCGGATGGGTGAAGACCGTGTCTGGGGGATCATGCCCTCACCAACCTATTGGCTACGGCGGGGTGGATCGTTGACTGACTACAGCGGGGCGCGCGGAATTGGGGTACGGGATCTCGGCCATCACATAGGGCTCGAGGCACTCGACAGCCGTGACTACACCAGGCCACTGGCACCGGGCATGGTCTTCACCGTCGAGCCAAAGCTCTACATTCCGGACGAGAGCATTGCGATCATGATCGAGGACATGATTCTCGTCACGGACAATGGCTACGAGAATCTCTCAGCAGCGGCCCCGCGGCGTGTGGAAGATATCGAACGCATCATGACGAACGGCCGCTGAAGACCTCGCGCAGATCTTCGTCGAGCCGCTCACCCAAGCTGGGGTGCGTGCGCGCTACGACGCGCGTCTCCTCCGTGAGGATGTAATACTCAAACCCGTCGGTCTCCCCCGGTGCCCTGAACACGTCGACAAATCCGAGGGTTCGGTTTCGTGCGTCAAAGAACTCCACCCGCACACGCCGCTCGAGCTGATGGGAACTCAAGCTAGCTTCATACGTGATCGCGGCGAGTCGCTGGATTCGATCCATGAAGTTGGCGAATGTCTGGTCCGGCTCACCCGTCTCCGGCGACGTCCACATGGCCCCGGTCACGCTCACCTCACCCTCCCGAAGCATGCGCCGGGTCGCGCTTCCGGCCTGCACTGTGACACTGGCTACGTCCCGCAACTCCCAGTCATGCAGCCGCGTCTGTCGGAGCAGCCCCTGCCCTCCTTCGAGCTGCCGCAAGATGTCCGACGAGATCACGTACCCATGGCCGTTTTCGGGGTCGAGTGCGTACCGATGACCACCCCCAAACACGTTGCCACCCAACAGCAACTCCCTCGTGCGGTCCCGAAAGGCGATTCGGAGCCGGCGCTGCGGGTCTACGAGCTCGTAGGCAACCTTGAGCGAATCGGTGAGCACACCCAGGTCTCGCAGGGCTGCAAGCGACGCCACCCGTTCAATCAGCTCCGTTCCCCGCTCCCCCACTGGAAACTCATCGATCGTTCGCGGCGCCTGCGAGGTGTCGTCGGCCGATCGGCCCCGCTGGACGCTTCCCCACAGGTAGCGCTCTCCGTTCGCCTCGCGAGCTTCGATGGTGAGAATCTGATCCGGTCGCGTGAACGTGAGGGACGACACGCGATCCACGGATCCACGCCACACCGGGACTTCGTCTGCTGCGGTGGAGCGAGTGGGATCGCGAGTCCACGTCTGATATCCCACCAAAAGCGCCAAGGCGAGCAGGACACCGTGCACCATGACGCCTTTCATGCCGCGCCTCCCGCTTGCCGCTTCTTGCGTCGCCAATAGACGGCCACAAGCCCACCGCCCAGCACGATCAGCGGCGCACCGAGGATCGTCGAATAGAACCACCGGACGTCTTCGGCTTTTGTGTGCACCAGGGCAATGTCCTCCTCACTCTCCGTAACACCAGAGAACGCCTCCTCGCGGCCGAGCCATCGGATACCATCCGCCACGAGCGCCGTGTTGAGGGCAATCGAGGCGAGGACGGCATCGGAGAACATGCCCGCGTCGGCGTAGACGAGGGCGCGCATCCCAGCTGTATCGGCTGCAGAGGCTTCCACGTCGAGGTCGTCGGCCAAGGTGTCGGGAGCCGCAGGCTCAATCGCGGCAACGAGGTTGTAAACCCGGCGGGACTCGTCACCGTCCAAGGTGAAGTTGCGATTCTCATCGCCGAAGTTCGTGGGGAGGGAACGTACGATGAAGCTGTGCCTCAGGCCGTGTCCCTCGAGCGCCTCGAGATACCCGGCACCGACCAACAGGATACCCGAGCCGATGCGCGTGCGACTCGCGGTGGTCACAGCCTCATGGACAGAGAAACGATCGGTGATGATGAGCTGGCGGTCAGACTCGTTGCGATTCCGGGTGACGAATTGGCGCTCGTCGGCGAGTGGCACGAACCGATAGCGCACCCCCAAGCGCTGTTCGAGCGGCCCGAACCGAAACTCGCTTTCTGGATCGATGGCAAGCAGCACCGACCCTCCACGTTCGAGGTAGCGATCGAGCGATGCCAGCTCCTCTTCAAGGAACGGCAGTCGTGGCCCCAGCACGAGAACGATGGCGGCGTTCTCCGGGACGTCGCGGCCGAGACCTTCAGACAGTCCCAATTCCTCCACCTGATAGTTCAGAACGCCCAGCAGTTCCCGAACGCCGGTGATCTGCCGCAATGGATCGCCTGGCCCGACGGTATCGGCGGGCAGCCGATCACCCAGTTCGCCGTGACCGACTGTGAGGTATGCGGTCCGGCGCTCCCGGGCCAAGCGCAAAAGACGATCCTGTACGTCGCGGTCCAGTGTTCGGAGTCGCGAGCGCGCGGTGTTGAGGGTGGGTGACAAGGTCAGCCGTTCGGTGTTTTCGCCGCGCCGCAACACGATCGTTCCGTCCGCCGACACCTGGTACTGTCGGGCAGTGTCCGCGGCGATGAGTCGATCGTACTCTTCAACTTGAACCACGTTTGTGGCCCGATCTAACTCGTGGAAATAGTCCACCACCTCATCCCGCACCGGATTGACCGCAGGGAAGAAGAGGAGAACCCTGAGCGGATCGCCAAAGCTCTTGACGACTTCCTGGGTCGCGGTGCCGGGGCTCGACGTCTTGAAGTAGCTCAGGTCAAGACTCTTGTTCCGCTCGGTTGTGATGTATCCCATGACGAACATCAGCGCACCTGCCAAAGCAACCGTTGCCGCACCAGTCGCGACTTCACGGACCCGCAAGGATTCTACGCTCGCTGCTGTTGCCCCAGCGTGCCGGTGTGACGCCAACGACCATTGGGCCGCCAGGGCTGGCAGGAGCGAGACGGCAAGCACAATAGACGAGAGCACCTGTGCGGTGACTTCGTACCGCCGTTCCACCACTCGATCGCGAAACTCGATTCCGAGCGACGACATCACGGCTTCGCTCGAGAGCAGGAAGCCCAAGACGGCAATTACACAACCCACGTAGCAGAGAACGAGAATCTGCTCCACCGCACGGACGTGTTCCGGAGCGTTGCGCCATGAGACGATCCGCCAGCCGGTCACCGCCAACAGCGTGATCAATCCAACGCCCGACGCCATCATTCGAACCGCAGCCGCCTCACCCAGCACCCGCTCCCCGATCAGCAGCAGGAGGAGAGCACCGGCGACCACCCACGTGAGCCACCAAGGAGCGCTCCGGATGGTCACTCCCATCGCTTCGCCTCCATCACCTTGATAGCCACCAACAAAAAGAAGTACGTCACGGCCAGGTAATAGAACACGTCACGGAGATTCAGCGCGCCGTCCTGGAAGCCCTGAAAGTGTCGAGCGTGCATCGCGAGGCCGGCAGCGACGCGCGAGAGCGGCGGATCGATGACGAGGGACAACCACCAAAACAGGAACATCACGGCCGTAGTTGTCGCCGCCACCGCCACCGCTACGAGCTGATGCCTCGTCAACGCGGTGGCGAACACCCCGATCGCCAGACAGGCCGCCCCGATGAGAATGAGACCGGTGTAGCCAACGAAGACCTGGCCAAGGGAAATCTTGCCATTGACCATGATGAGAAGCGGCATGTAGATGCTGACCAGGGTGATGCCACCCAAGAACACGAGGGCAGAAAAGAACTTTCCGACCACGATCTCCCACTCACGGACGGGTGAGGTGCTCAACAGCACCAGGGTGCCCGTCTGCCGCTCCTCGGCGATGAGTCGAATGGACAAGGCCACCGCGGCGATCGCCACGAGCCCACTCGTGTTGTAGAAGAACCGCGCCAGCACCTCCCCGGAGAGCCGTTCGCCCGCGGCCGGACCGAGAGCCTGGGAGTAAAAGAGGAGGCCATCGAGCAAGAGCACGGTGGCGGCCACGATATACCCCAGCGGAGAGCGCAGGTACTCACTCAGCTCCCGTCGGAAGATGACGTTAGCCGCTCGCACTCGACGCTCCTTGGACGAGTTCGAGGAACACGTTCTCCAATTCCTGGTCGGCGCGGTCGAGCCGGATCACTCCATGTCCTTCGCCGACCAGCGTCCGACACACCTCGGCGCGAATGTCGCTCGCCGCCTCTACCACGAAACTGAGTGCACCGTCCACACGACCCGTGGAGGTCACGTTTCGCACCCCGTGTACTCGGCGGATGCTCGCTTCGATCGCGGCCGGTTCCAAAGAGTCGTGGTTCGGGAGCACCGTCACGGCGATTCGCCGCGACTGGAGTCGGGCGCTCAGCTCTTGCGGTGTGCCGGACGCCACGAGCACGCCGTCCCGCAGCACAAGCAGCCGGTCACATGTCTCACGAATCTCCGGGAGAATGTGACTGGAGATCAACACGGTGTGCCGGTCCTTGAGCCCGCGGATCAGCGTCCGCATCTCGGCGATCTGCGCAGGATCGAGTCCCTTGGTCGGCTCGTCCAAGATGAGAAACTCCGGCTCGTGGACGATCGCCTGTGCCAACCCCACTCGTTGGCGGTAGCCATGCGAGAGGTGTCGGATCAACTCCCCGTGGACGTTGGCCGTGTGAGTGAGTTGCTCGACTTCCGGCACGCGGGCCGCAACCTGCTCCGTACTCATGCCGCGCAACAAACCGGCAAAGCGCAGATACTCTCCCACGCTCATGTCGCCGTAGAGCGGCGGAACTTCGGGGAGAAAGCCCACGAGCTGACGCACCGCGTGGGGATCCCGCACGCCGTCGATGCCGCGAATCGAGAACGACCCGCCCGAGGGACGGAGGTCACAGCTCAGGATGCGGAGGAGCGTGCTCTTTCCCGCCCCGTTCAGGCCGAGAAAGCCCACCGTCTCCCCGGTCCGGATCTCGAAGGCAACCGGGCCGAGTGCACGCTTCCCGCCGAAGTATTTGATGAGGTCGCTAGCGTGAATCATCGTCTGCCGTCACGCATGGCTGCGCGGTATGCGAGGGCGCCGCGGAGCCGCCAGGCGGCACCGGCGCTCGAAAGCGGCACGGAAACTAACAAGGTTGGGCCGACAGGTAAACGGGTCTGCGGCTAGGCCTTGAGGATCCGTAACGCGAGCAGCGCGGCGTTCTTGGCGTTCCCAATCCCCACCGTGCCAACCGGACAACCGGGCGGTACTTGCGCGATCGCATACAAGGCGTCCACACCGCGAAGTGGCCCGACATCGAGTGGGAGCCCGATCACTGGCAACTCGGTGAGGGCCGCCACGGAACCGGGGAGCGCCGCTGCCAGTCCTGCGGCCGCGATAATGACTCGATACCCCTTTTCCCGAGCACCCTTGGCAATGGCGGCAGTTTTGTCGGGATCGCGGTGGGCCGACGAGACGACGAAGTCGTACTGCACTCCGGCGTCATCGAGCACCTGGAGTGCGGGCTGCACCCGCTCGCGGTCACTCTCCGAACCCACCATCACGAGCACACTCTTCCCGTTCACGTCACCGTTCCTTTCTGTTGGTAGTCCGAGAGCACCGCGCGATTCAGGCCGCCACGGTCTCCGGAATGATGCTGTAGTCTTGTGTCCGACGGGCAGGTGTAAAACCAGCGTCTCGGATATGCCGCACGATCTCATCGAGCGTGGCCGTATGGGCGGTACCAGCTGCCGAAACCACGTTTTCCTCGATCATCAGCGAGCCAAAATCGTTGCAACCAAATCGTAGCGCGATCTGTCCGACTTTGAGACCCATGGTGACCCATGAGGCCTGGAGGTTTGGCACATTGTCCAAGACGAGTCGCGAGATGGCTACCGTCCGCAGATGCGTTACGGCGTCCGTCTTTGGCGTTCCTTCCATCTCGGTGTGCTCGGGTTGGAGCGGCCACGTGATGAACGCGGTGAATCCACCCGTGCGAGCCTGCACCTCTCGCACGCGGAAGAGATGCTCGACCCGATCTGCCAGCGATTCGCCCAGGCCATACATCATGGTCACCGACGTCTTCATGCCGAAGCCGTGTGCGATCTCCATGATCTCCAACCAGCGGTCGGCACCCGCCTTCTTCTTGGCTACTCGGTCGCGGATCTCCTGTACGAGGATCTCGCCACCACCACCGGGCACCGAATCGAGGCCGGCTTCACGCAGCTCCCTGATCACCTCCTCAGCATCCATCCGAAACCGGGTGGCGAAGAAATCGATCTCCGACGGTGAAAACCCGTGGATGTGGATGGGATGATGCTGTTTGATGTAGCGCATCAAATCGAGATACCACCCGAACGGGATGTACGGATTGTGCCCGCCCTGGATCAGAATCTGAACCGCACCCAACTCCTTGGCTTCCTCGATCTTTTGACCGATCTCCCCGAACGAGAGGACATATCCCTCTTCGTGCTTCGGACGGCGATAGAATGCACAGAACTTGCAGTCCGCAACGCACACGTTCGTATAGTTGATGTTGCGGTCGACGATATAGGTGACGACCCCCTCGGGGTGGAGCCTCTCGCGGACCCGATCCGCCAACGTCCCCAACTCGAGCAGGGGTGCCCGCTCATAGAGATCGAGAAACTCGCGGAACTCTGGGGAGTGACGATCGATCATGCTGGCACGCTCACGCCACCGAGAGGAAGGCCAACGATCCTTCCGGAAGCCGGCCTCGCTGGGCAAGACGCCGGAAGAAACTCGTCAGTCCCTCGAGATGGCGATAGGTAAGCGCGTAATCGAGACCGGAAAGGTAGGCCCGGCACTCGGAAAGCGCGATCCCCGTGGCGGCATTCGCCTGCGCAGCGAGCTCATCGAGATGGGAGAGCCCCCACGCCCGCGACTCGAGCAGCGCCGCGTGCACCGCCCTCGCGTCGTCCTGATGCGCCTGCCGCCGCGTAGCCCATACGGCAAACACAAACGGAAGCCCCGTCCACTGCTTCCACCCTTCACCCAGATCATACCGGAAGCGATACCGCCCGCGCGCTGCCAACAACAGCGCTGCGTCTCCAATCACTAAGACACCTTGATGGGGAAGCGAGGCGAGGGCATCAAGGTCCCCGGCCTCTGTGCGAGCTTGAACTAGTGTCGGCCGGACGTTCCACACCTCGTGGCAGAGGAGTTCCAGCAGATACACCGAGGTACGTGACGACTCCGAGACGAGCACGGTGACCCCGTCCAGCTCCTCTGCGGGCCGGTCGGAAAAGAGTGCTACGCTCCGCACCGGGCCGTCGCAGGAGATCGCGAGATCCGGCAGAAGATGGTAGGCGCCGGCGTTCCGTGCGTACTCCACCGCGGAGACCACCGACACATCCAACTCGCCAGCCGCGAGCAGCCCGTTGAGTTCGGACGGTGTCCCCGTCACGAGCTCCGCAGCCACGTTCACCATACCCCGATCGATTGCGCCGTACACCGGGTAACAGTTGATATACCCGATCCGGCCAACCCGCATCCTGCCGCTCGGTCGCGTCGTGTTGCGTGTCCGGCTCATGCGCGTCCGGTCCCCACGAGCTCCACGAGCTCTTGGCTCGCAGCAAAGCCGGAGGCCCTCCCGGCGCGTGCATCGAAGATGGGATCGTTCGCCTCGAATGTCCGCACCACGTTGTACAAGGAATCGCGCTCGACCGGATCCTTACCGGCTGCCTTGATCATGCGAACGATCTCACCATACGAGAGCATCATCGGGGTCATTGCACCCGCATCGTGGTACACGCGCTCGTAGACCACCGTCCCCTCGACATCATCGCAGCCGAAGGCCAGCGCAATCTGCGAGAGAAACGGCGTAACCATGGGCCAGTGCGTCTTCACATGCGGAATGTTGTCGAGAAATAGGCGGCCCACCGCAACGTTTTTCAGGTCGTCAAATCCCGTCGTTGCCGTCCCGACGCGCCCCAGCTCCTCTCCCAGCTCGTTGTGGTCCGGGTGGTACGCCAGCGGAATGTACGTGAGGAAGCCGCCCGTCTCGTCTTGTAGGTCACGCAACGCCACGAGGTGCTCCACGCGATCCTCCACCGTCTCGATGTGACCGTAGAGCATCGTGCAGTTGCTCCGGATGCCAAGACCATGTGCCTCGCGATGAACACGTAGCCAGTCTTCCGCGCAGAGCTTGCGATCGGCAATGGTCTCCCGCACCGCCGGGCCAAAAACCTCTGCACCACCGCCCGGCAAGGTGTCGAGCCCGGCAGCCTTGAGCTCTTGAAGAACCTCGACGGTCGTGATCCGCTCAATATGGGCGAGATGGGCGATCTCGACCGCGGTGAGTGCCTTGATATGAACCTGAGGATGACGCTCCTTGAGGCCTCGGATCAGCTCCGAGTAGTACGAGAGTCTGAGCTTGGGATGGAGACCGCCGACGATGTGAAACTCGCGGGTGGGGTTGTAGCGAGCCGCCTCGGCCTCGGCGAACACTTCATCCAGCGTGCGGGTATACGCCCCCTCTTCCTTGGGCATCCGGGCGAATGAACAGAATACACACGTCTTGCGCAGCACGCACACGTTGGTCGGATTGATGTGTTGATTCGCCGCAAAGAAAACACGTTCCCCACTCGTCCGTCGATTGACCTCGCTGGCGAGACTTCCGATGGTCAAGAGATCGTCGCTCGCATACAGCTGGAGGGCGTCCTCTCGATCGAGCCGGTGACCCTCCGCTACCTTCTGAGCGACGGAGCGCAGGCTTGGATCGCGCGGAGCCAAGGAAACCATCACGCCTCGTAACGCCTCAGCGCCAGCGAGACGTTGTGCCCGCCGAACCCGAACGAGTTCGAGACGGCCACACGCACGTCCCGTTTCACGGCCTGATTCGGTGCGACGTTCAGATCACATTCGGGGTCCTGATTGTCGACGTTGATCGTGGGTGGGATGATCCCATGCCGCATCGCCAACACACAAACAATGAACTCGAGCCCTCCCGCGGCGCCGAGCAAATGCCCCGTCATCGACTTCGTGGACGCGATGACGAGGTGCGAGGCGTGCGAGCCAAAGACCTCCTTGACGGCCTGAATCTCGGCGAGATCACCGTGGGGTGTGGAGGTACCGTGCGGGTTGATGTAGTCGACGTCGTGCGGTTCGAGCCCGGCGTCTTTCAGGCATTCTCGCATCGCCAACTTGGCGCCCGCACCACCCGGCGCGGGCTGTGTCATATGATGCGCGTCCGCACTCATTCCGTAGCCGATGATCTCCGCATAGATCTTGGCGCTGCGACGGCGCGCGTGCTCCAACTCCTCGAGAACCACGATGCCCGCGCCGTCACCCATTACGAAGCCATCCCGATCCCGATCGAACGGTCTCGAGGCTCTCGCGGGGTCGTCATTCCGCGTCGATAGCGCTTTCATATTGGAGAAGCCGGCGATGGCGAGTGGCGTGATCGCCGCCTCCGCCCCTCCCGTGATCATGACATCGGCCGTGCCGCTCTCGATGAGGTTGAAGGACTCGCCGATGGCGTGTGCGCTCGAGGCACACGCGGACACGGTGCAATAGTTGGGTCCCTTGGCCCCAGTACGGATGGAGATGAGACCCGACGCCATGTCTGGAATGAACATCGGGACAAAGAAAGGGGACACGCGGTTGGGCCCTTTTTCGAGGTAGAGCTTGCACTGCTCCTCGAACGTCCAGATCCCACCAATGCCGCTCCCCACCACCACACCGGTGCGTTCCCCAGGTATTGCACGTCCGTTGAACCCCGCATCGCGCACCGCCTCGTCCGCGGCTGCAATGCCGTACTGGGCGTACAGATCGCAGCGCTTGGCCTCCTTGCGGTCCATGTAGGACAAGGGGTCGAATCCTTTGACCTCACATCCAAAGCGTACATCGAGATTCGACGGGTCGAACCGTTCGATGGGAGCCGCTCCGGAGCACCCGGAGACCAACCCCTGCCAGGTTTCGTCAACAGACTTGCCGAGCGGGGACATGAGCCCCAGCCCGGTAACGACGACGCGCCGTGTCAAGTGGCTTACTTCCCGATCTTCTCGTGCAAGTACTTCATGGCGTCACCGACCGTCCGCAACTGCTCGGCTTCCTCGTCGGGAATATCGATATCAAACTCCTTCTCAAAAGCCATGACGAGCTCCACCGTATCCAGGCTATCAGCCCCCAAATCCTCCATAAAGCTGGCGCCATCAGTGAGCTTGTCTCGCTCGACACCCAGTTCTTCGACGATGATGTCTTTCACTTTTTCTTCGAGCTGCGCCATGTTTGTCATCTGCGTCCCACCTCTCAACGGGTTGTGTCAGGAAACCATCCCACCATCGACGACCAACACCTGGCCTGTAATGTAGTTTGCCAGATCCGACACGAGGAAGAGTACGGCATTGGCAATCTCAGCGGCACTGCCGAGACGTCCGAGGGGAATCTGCTTCAGCAGCGCGTCGCGGGCATCCGCCGGCAACCCACTCGTCATGTCCGTATCGATGAACCCTGGTGCCACTGCGTTCACCAGGATGTTGCGCGATGCGAGCTCTTTGGCCACCGACTTCGTGAGTCCGATGAGTCCGGCCTTGGACGCGGCGTAGTTCGCCTGTCCTCGGTTTCCCGTGATCCCCACGATGCTCGTCACGTTGACGATCCGGCCCCAACGTCGCTTCATCATCCCTCGCGTGACGAGCTTGGTCATCGTAAACGCCCCACGCAGGTTCACGTCGTGCACCGCGTCCCAATCGTCGAGGCTCATGCGGACGATCACACCATCGCGCGTGATGCCGGCGTTGTTCACCAGGATCTCGACCGGCCCGAGTTGTTGCTCGACTTCCGCCACGGCCGTTTCGGCCTTGGTCGGATCGGCGACATCAACGCCGAGCCCAACGGCCTTCTGCCCGTCCAGCACACCGGCCACGGAACGGGCACGATCGCCAT
The DNA here is from genome assembly GCA_041577295.1 of Gemmatimonadales bacterium. Classification (GTDB taxonomy): domain Bacteria; phylum Gemmatimonadota; class Gemmatimonadetes; order Gemmatimonadales; family GWC2-71-9; genus JBDHDH01. The sequence continues at coordinate 27,841 of JBFGJG010000013.1, read as the reverse complement.
CGCGCGCAAAGATGGCGACCGCGGCGCCATGCGCGGCGAGTTGCTGGGCAATCGCGAGCCCAATGCCGCGGGATCCACCGGTCACGATGGCTACCTTCCCTGCGAGATCGATCATCCGTGTTGCTCCAAGAACGCAGTGACCTGATCCGCGGTCCCGAGGCTCACGACCGTTCGCTCCGGCACGATACGCCGGAGCAGTCCGGCGAGCACGTTGCCCGGGCCGATCTCGACAAAGCTCGTATCTCCATCGACCAGCGTCGCCGCCCGCCGCATCGACGCCACCCAACGCACGGGTGCCGTGAGTTGCTCTCCGAGTCGACGCCGGGCCTCATCCGCCGTGGTAACGGTGTCACCGGTGACGTTCGCGATCACCGGGAACGCGGGATCTCGCAGGTCGATCTCGTCGAGCTCGTTCCGAAGCCCGATCTGTGCGGGCATCATCAACGGCGAATGGAACGCGCCGCTCACCTTCAGCGGGAGCACCCGTTTCGCGCCCGCGGCTCGCAGCTGCTCCGCTGCCCGCTCGATGGCATCGGGATCGCCCGAGATGACCGTCTGATCGGGCGCATTGAAGTTCGCGGCAACCACGACGTGACCACCTCCGCTTTCCGATTGGCAGACGGCCTCCACGACGTCGGCATCGAGACCGATGACCGCCGCCATCGTCCCGGACCGCTGCTGACCCGCTTCGAGCATCAACTCCCCACGGCGCCGGACCAACCGCACCGCATCGGCAATCTCCAGCGAGCCAGCCGTGGCATAGGCGCTATACTCGCCCAACGAGTGGCCAGACGCTACGACCGGTCCAACGGCATCGCAGACCACCACGAATACCGCGAGGGAGTGCACGAGAATCGCTGGCTGAGCGTTGTGGGTGAGGGTCAATTCGTCTTCCGGGCCATCCCACGCAAGGCGGGATAGCGCAACGCCGAGCGCCTCATCCGCCGCGGCAAAGGCTTCGCGGGCGGCGGGAAAGCGCTCCGCGAGGTCCTTGCCCATCCCCACCCGTTGTGCCCCCTGTCCCGGGCACAAGAGAGCTGCTCTTACCACCGGAGCACGACACTCGCCCAGGTAAAGCCGCCGCCAAACGCCACGAGAAGCACGAGCGATCCCGGCTTGATCCGACCGCACCGAACGCATTCGTCGAGGGCGATCGGTATCGAAGCCGCCGACGTATTCCCGTACCGATCCACGTTCACGTACACCTTTTCCATGGGAATGTCGGCGTGTTTCGCGGTGGCTTCGATGATGCGGATGTTTGCCTGGTGCGGGATGAGAATGTCGATGTCCTCGCCCTTGACTCCCGCCTGTTCCATTGCTCGGTCGCACGCGTCGGCCATCGAGCGTACGGCATTTTTGAACACCTCCCGGCCCGCCATCTTGATGTAATACGACCGATCGGCGAGCAAGGCCTCGTTGGGCGGTTGGTTGCCGCCGCCACCAGGACGGTACAACAGATCCGCTAGCGTCCCATCGGACTTCATGTATGTCGACAGAATCCCCCGGTCACCGTTGGAAGCCGGACGCACCAGCGTTGCGCCAGCCCCGTCGCCGAACAGGATGCAGGTGGCGCGATCGGAGTAGTCGACGATCGTCGACAAGCGCTCGGCACCCACCACGAGTACATGACGCGCCGCGCCCGTGGAGATCATGCCTTCGGCGACGGTGAGTCCGTACAAGAAGCCGCTGCACGCGGCTCCTAGATCGAATGCAGCCGCGTTGACCGCTCCCAGCTGGGCTTGGAGATCACAAGCAGTCGCCGGAAGCAGACGGTCCGGCGTCGCCGTGCCGAGGATGATCGCATCCACGTCCTCCGCAGCGAGACCCGCTACCTCGAGTACGGCCTCACACGCCCGCGTGGACATGTGCGCCACGGTCTCGTGCTGATCGGCAATATGGCGTTCACCGATACCCGTGCGCTCGCGGATCCAATCGTCGGAGGTGTCGACCAACCTCTCGAGATCGGCATTGGTGAGCACCTTCAGCGGCACGTAACGCCCGGTGCCAACCAGTTCTGCGATTGGCCGCTTCACACCGCAGCCCCGTCGGCGAACTCCGCAGCAATGTGACGACTCACTTGGCTCTCCACAGCTTGGAAGGCCACTCGGATGGCGTTCTTGATGGCACGCGGCGGCGATGCGCCGTGACAGATGATCGAGACGCCGCGCACGCCCAGCAGCGGTGCCCCACCGTACTCGGAGTAATCCAGCACCTTGAAGACGCGCTGCATGGCCGGCCCACGGAGGACTTGCGGGTCCATTTCGCGCCGCAAGAAGTCACGGAACACATCCGCAACCGACTCGTAGAACTTGAGCACCACGTTGCCGACGAAGCCGTCACACACGACGACATCGCAAGCCCCGCTCAAGATGTCACGACCCTCTACGTTGCCGGCGAAGCGGATGCCTGCATCGCCCTTGAGCAAGGCGAAGGCCCCGCGGACGGCGGCGTTCCCCTTCTCCTCTTCCTCACCAATGTTGAGCAATCCAACCACCGGGTCCGACCGCTGTAGGACATCGCGCGCGTAGACCGCGCCGATGTGCGCGAAGCCTCGCAGCTCGCGCGCAGAACAGTCGATGTTTGCACCGCTATCCAGCACGAGGACCGGCTTGACGCCGGTGGGAAAGAGCGTTCCGATCGCCGGGCGTTCGACGCCGGGGTGGAGACCGAGGAGTAAGAGACTCGCCGCCATGATGGCACCGGTGTTGCCCGCCGAGATGAACGCATCCGCCTCGCCGCGTTTTTGGAGCTCGAGCCCGACGCGAATGGAGGAACGCGGCTTCGCCCGTACGGCCGCGAGCGGTTTTTCGTGCATCCCGATGTCTTCAGGAGCCTCAATGACCCGGATCCGCCCCTGGGCGTCGCCGTGCTTGGACATCTCGGCGTTCAGGGTTGCGGACCGACCCACGAGCAAGATTTCAGCGCTGTCGGGGAGCTCTGTGAGTGCCTGCATGGCTCCGGCGACGGTTGTCTCGGGGCCGCGATCCCCTCCCATCGCGTCGAGGGCGATCCGCGGCATCGATCAGACCTCCTCGACTGCGATCCGCTGCTCTTCCCCGTAATAACCGCAGCTCGGGCACACGCGATGGGGCCGACGTGGATCGCCGCATCGTGGACACGCCTGGACGGTTGGCATTGCCGCCTTGTAATGATTGCGCCGTTTGCGCTTCCGGCTCTTGGACGTTCTACGCTTCGGGACAGCCATGGTGGCTCGTTACCTTTCTTCTGTAGGCTGCGATGACTTCAGCGTCTCGAGCACGCCCCAACGGGCATCGGGCTCGTGACGGCAGGTGCATCGCGCCGTGTTGAGATCCGCACCGCACCCCGCACAGATTCCACGACAATCTTCCGAGCAAAGCACGTACTCTGGGAGTGCGAGAATCAACTCTTCACGTACCGCGTCGCTGAGATCCAACTCGCGCGTCCGCGGTGGGATCGGATACACCGCCGGATCGTCGATTCCGGCATCCTCCGCAAACAGCACATTGACAGGCACCTGCACCGACGTGGTCACCGGCGCCAGGCACCTGCGGCACGAAATGGTTACCCGTGTGCTGAGCTCTGCCTGCCAGTAATAGCGGCCCGGTCCGGATTCCGTAAGTCGGCCGCGCACACGCACCGCATCGATCGGGACGATGTCCAAATCGTGCAGCAAGGCGTCCGTAGACGGAATCTCGGCCACCGTGGGGACGGGCCCGCGGGCGAGCGAGGCGACATCAATACTTAACATAGCCTGTAAAGCTAATTATTACAGCGACTTGGGTCAACGAGGCAGGTCGCCCCACAGACGCCGGATCTCCGACTCAGGGAAGAAGAACCCGATCTCCTGCTTCGCGTTGTCCACCGAATCGGACGCGTGGATGGCGTTACGCTCTTTCGATTCACCGTACAGCTTGCGAACGGACCCGGTCGCAGCCTCAGCCGGGTCGGTCGCTCCGACGACCGTGCGGAGGTGCGTGATGGCGTCCTGGCGCTCGAGCACAATCGGGAGGCACGGACCTGATGTCATGAATGTCACCAGTGACCGAAAGAAAGGCCGCTCGCGGTGCACCGCATAGAACCCCTCGGCCTCGGGTATCGCGAGGCGGACGAGCCGGGCGGCACGGGGAACAAACCCGGCATCTTCCAGGTGTGCGAGGATCTTCCCCGCCCTCCCGGCGGCCACGGCGTCCGGTTTGATGATTGCTAAGGTGTGCTGCACGGACATGACAATCGTATTCCTTTCTTCTACTGCTCGAGGCGAGCTGCTGAATCAGCGTCCAAAGATGCGTCTGACCACATCCTCCCGGGTCAGGAAGCCCACGAGCGCTCCCTCCCGCACGACCGGAAATCGCTCCAGGTTCTTGTTCACCATCAGCGTCGCCACGTTTGCCAGCGTCTGATCCTCCGAAACCGACAGCACCGTCCGGTCCATGATCTCCCGGACTGGCAAGTCGTGCGGGTCGGTGCCCTCGGTCGGCGCCCCCCGCGGCGGCGGCTTGAAGGCGCCGCTACTAATGCGTTTGACGTAGACGGGTAGCAGATAGCGCAGCACTTCCCGGTGCGTCACGATGCCCAGAAGCTCGTTGGTGTCGGACACCACGGGGAGCGCCGAGACGCCGTGTGCGACCATGAGCTTCGCAGCCTCACCGAGCGTCGCGTCGGAGCGGACTGACAAGGTACGCGGCACCATCACATCTCGCACGGTGAGGTAGCCCGGAAGCTCCACATCGGCCAGCGGCGTTGCTGCCAAGACATCTTGGGGACCGCGGGCCGTCGAGATCGCCTCCACCACTTCGGTCCGGCCGAGCACGCGGGCAAAGGCACTGAGCGCCTGCAGGTACGCCGAGGTCTCTTTGGGTGGGGCGACGATCACGATGACAATTCGGGCGGCTTTGCTCGAATCGTCACCTCGACGCACCGGTTCCGGGGCAACACCCAACGCGGCCACGAGCCGCGACACCGCATCCGTCCGCGCATGCAGCAGGAACGCCTCCCCCAGTGTGACCACCTGGGTTGGCACTTCCGCCTGCACCAGTTCACGGAGTTTGGCGTGGTCTTCCGCCGCACCGGATGCCACGAGGGAATCGACGAGTTGCTCGGCAGCTGCCTCCAAGGTGTCCGCTCGTAGCGGTACGATCACCCGCTCGGGTGCCAAGAGATCGAGAAGCTTCACCCGGCTAGTGCGTGCTCCCGGAGAAGTGGGACCACATCGGCGGGTCGCTTCATCACGGCGATGTTCGCATTCGCGAAGGCGGCCATCTTCTCCGCTGCGGTACCGGACGATCCGGAAATGATCGCACCGGCGTGCCCCATACGGCGTCCGGGGGGTGCGGTCTGCCCCGCAATGAATCCGACCACCGGTTTGTCCACCGTGTCTGCCACGTACCGGGCGGCGTCCTGCTCATCTGTCCCGCCGATCTCACCGATCATGACAATGGCGTCCGTATCGTCATCTTCCTGAAATGCTCGCAGGCAATCGACGAACGTCGTGCCGATGATGGGATCGCCACCGATCCCCACGCAGGTCGATTGTCCGAAGCCGTTGCGGCTCAGCTGATGAATGATCTCGTAGGTGAGAGTCCCGCTGCGTGACACGACGCCGATACGCCCTTGACGACAGATTTGACCGGGAATGATGCCCACCTTGGATCGCCCGGGCGCGATCAGGCCGGGGCAGTTCGGTCCTATCAAACGAGCACCGCGCTCACGCACGAACGTGATCAGACCGGTCATGTCGAGTACGGGAATGCCTTCAGTGATACACACGATCAATGCCACACCGGCATCAGCGGCCTCGTACACCGCATCCACCGCGAATCGCGCAGGCACATAGATCACGGACGCATCGGCCCCGGTCTCCTCTACGGCTTTGGCCACGGTGTCGAAAATGGGCACGCGGTCCGCAAAGCGCTGACCACCCTTTCCGGGCGTTACACCGGCGACGACGTTGGTACCGTACTCCATCATCTGTTGCGTATGAAAGGAACCGTCCCGCCCGGTGATCCCCTGGACAACCAGTCGCGTCTGCGCATCGATAAAAATGCTCATGCGACCCCCGCTAGCTTCACCGCTTCCTGCACGGCCTCGTCCATGTCTGTCAGCGCCTCGAATCCTGCATTGCGCAAGATGTCCACCGCCAAATCCTCGTTGGTACCCGTCAAACGAATTACCATCGGCCTGTCCAGCTTCCGTTTGGTGGTCGCGGCGACGATTCCGTTCGCGACGTCGTCACACCGTGTGATTCCACCGAAGATATTGAAGAGGATCGTCTTGACGTTCGGGTCGCTCGTGATGATCTCGAGTGCGGCGATGACCTTGTCGGGATTGCTGCTTCCGCCGATGTCCAGAAAGTTGGCCGGCTCACCACCGTAGTACTTGACGAGATCCATCGTCGCCATCGCCAGGCCAGCTCCATTGACGCAGCAACCCACGCGGCCGTCGAGCTTGATGTAGGACAGACCGGCATTTCTCGCGGTCACCTCCGCGGGATTCTCTGCGGTGTGATCCCGCAATTTTGCCATCTCTGGTCTTCGTTCGAGCTCGTTGTCATCGACGACGATCTTCGCATCGAGTGCGAGCACCTCGCCCTCGGCCGTGGTCACGAGCGGATTGATTTCGGCCAGCGATCCCCCCGCGTTACGGAATGCGGTATACAAGTTCCGCATGATGGTGGTCGCGGCCCGTACCTGTCGAATGTCATCGAACAGCCGGAACGCCAGCCCCATCGCCTGATGGGGGAGGAGACCGTAGCGGGGGTCGACAGCGACGCGAAAAATCTTCTCCGGTGTGCTGGCGGCCACCTCCTCGATGTCGATCCCCCCCGCTGGACTGACCATGATCACCGGTCGTTGAGACACACGATCCACGATGATCCCCACGTAGCTCTCCGACGCGATGTCCACGGCCGGCACCACCAGTACTTTGGCAACCGTGAGGCCCTTGATCTGCATGCCGAGTATCTTATTTGCAATCTGTTTGGCCTCCGCTGCCGTTGCTGCCAACTTGACCCCGCCCGCTTTGCCCCGTCCACCCGCGTGCACCTGTGCTTTCACCACCACCGCACCGCCCAGCTGACGAGCGATCTGCTCGACTTCATCGGCGGTCGTCGCTACGTCACCACCCGTCACCGGGATGCCGGCGTTCTTGAGTAACTGCCGCGCTTGATATTCGTGCAGATTCACTGATTCTGCTCCCGTAGGATGTGGGTCCCCTGCTGCCCGCGCATGGCCTCGAGACCGTGTTCCAAGTGACCGATCACCGCACGCCGCCCGCCACCTCTGACAAATGCGGCAGCGGCTCCAACCTTTGGTTGCATGCTGCCGACTCCTAACTCGCCGGCCACAATCATCTGCTCGGCTTCCGCCACCGATAACTCACGCAGCGCCTGAGCCCGATCCGTTCCCCACCCCCGATATACGGCATCGACGTCCGTGAGAATGAGCAGCGTATCGGCCCCGAGGCGGTGCCCGAGCACGGCCGCGGCGCGATCTTTGTCGACGACGGCGTCAATGCCCTCCCAACCGAGCTGCGCGTGTGGGTATACCGGTGGCCCACCACCACCAGCAGCGATCACGATCTTGCCCTCGTCCACGAGTTGCTTCACCGCGGCGGCCTCAACGATATCCTGCGGATCCGGGCTCGGAGCCAAGCGGCGAGCCCGACCTCGAGTGTCCCGGCGCACGGCGACACCACGCCGCTCCAGCGCGGCCACGCGCCCTGGCGAGAGTGCGTGGCCAATGGGTTTCGATGGCCGGGTCAGCTCCGGATCGTCCGCCGCCACGCGGGTCTGGGTGATCACCGTGAGCACTTCGCGCGTCACGCCGCCGCGGTACAAGGCGTTCTGCAGCGACTGCTGAATCATGTACCCAATCCAGCCGGCGGTCGCTGCCACCAGCACACCGAGTGGGAGGGGAGCGACGTTTTCGAGCGCCATCTCGTTACGTTCGAGCGCGTCGCCCACCTGCGGGCCATTACCGTGAACGAGGGCAATGTGCCATCCGTCACGCGCCAACGCCACCACGGTATCCAACGACGATCGGGTATGGCGAAACTGGTCGTGAATAGTCGCCGGCGCACCGGCCGGTGCGAGGGCGTTTCCGCCTAAAGCGATGACGATCGTCCCGGGAGTAGTGGTCACGAAAGCGCGTGCAAGCTAGCGAGCCGTGCGAGACGCAGCAACCGGCTACGGCGTCGTATCACGCCCCGCCCCAAGGAGCCGCTTCAGCGTTTCGTACGCCCGTCCAAACGTGCGCCAATCGCCGACGATCCGCGCCGAATCGAGCACATGGAACCAGCGGCGTGCCTCACTCCACCGCGGCGCCGTCAGGTCGACTCCTCCCGTCGCCCGTTCGAGATTGCGTAGGGCCTCTGGGAGGTCCGCCCCCCTCCCCACCAGGTTCCCCCAGGCGAGGCCGATCTCCAGCACGTGCGGTGCCTCATCGAACCCATCGGTTCCCCCGCCGTACAAGGGCTGGATCCTCAAGGCACCTTCCTCGAGGACCAGGGTTCGGACCGTTCCGTCCACGCCGTCGAGCCCAGGCGGCCGTTGCAGCGCAAGCCGGCGGGGGAGCATTGAGGGTCCCTCCACATCGAACGGCTCCCGCAGTCGCATCAGCGTGAGGGTGAGACGTCCATCGACCACGCTGCCGTCCGCGACCGCCGCGAGCAGGGGTGGATCGCCCATCTCAAACGCACCCGCCAAGCGCATCCGACTGACCGTATCGATGGGCGTGGCACCCACCCACCAGAATCCGTCGAACCGCGCCGTCGCCGGAATTCGCGCGCCCACCCGCACCTCTGGATCGGCCCCCATGACATCCCGGAGTCGGCTGTGGCGCAAGACCTCACGCTGCACAGCGAACAAGGTGCGGGGATAGCGCAGATGGGCGCGAAGCGCGCCCGGTAACTCATCGAGCGGTCGAACCAGCGCGGGGGTTAGCTGCGCCCACGCCCGGCTGATGGGGTCGGCATCTCGCAGGATATAGACGGTGGTTTTTCCAGACCACGCCTCAACAACACCAATCAGCCCGGACCGCAGAAAGCCTACGCTTTCACCACGCCACTCGATGCGCGGCGCAACCGGAACGGCTTGCGCTGATACATATCCATGCACGAGCCAGTAGAGCTTTCGGTCGACAACCACCGCGTACGGGTCGGCAAAGCGCGCGAATGGGGCGTAGCGCTCCAATCGGCTCACGACCGCTCGATCCCAGACGACCAGGGTCGTGTCGCTCACGGCGTCGGAGGTAAGGAGCTTCGGGCTCTGCAGTGTCCACGCAAGTGCCAGACGACGGGCCAACCCGCCGGCCCGCACTCCTGCAACGCTGGTGTCGTTGGTGGGCAAAACAACGTATTCGGAGGTACCTGGAGCAAATAAGATGTCGGGTCGCTCCAGATGCAGCTCGACCGGATCCGTGACCGTCGACGACGGTCGCGCGAGATCCGGTACGAACACGGGATGACCCCGCTCCGACACGTGGTTGGCGACGACGGCGATCGCCCCACGAGTAAAACCGTACGGAGCCCCGTGCACCCGCTCCCAGCTGAGTTCGGCGCCGTCGTTCCGCAGCGCACCGAAGTCGAAACGCCGCACGGCGACATAGACGGGAATGCGCAGTCCGTCTGGCTCGCGGTATACCGACAAATGCACGTCGCTGAACCCAGCGCGTGGCGGTCCGGATGCGACGCGATCCAAGAAAACCTGGACAGCAAACGCGTCCCACAGGGGGCCGCTCCGTAACGCCCGCTCATAGCGCCGGAGAGCGGCGGGCTCCGGTGCGGTGGGAACGTCCAGGCTCACCTCGATGGGGTCCGCCGCAAACGCCAACTCGACATGCCTCGGCCTAGCGGCTTCGACGCCCGGAAGCAAGAGCTCCTGGGGTGAGCGCACCGAGCCTGAAAACGCGGGCACGACATAGTGTCCGAAGAACGACACCACGGCGAGAAACACCCACGGGCCCGCGACTAGCCCGGGATGAGGAACCCAGAGCCACAGGAGGGATCCAGCACCGGCAATGAGCGCGAGCGCTCCCAGCAGCCTCGCTGCTGGGAGGCGCACGCTGACGAGGACGTCGTCGAGCGGAACTCCGTGGATGCCGCCGACGTACTCCACTGGCTCGAGGCGGTACCCCCACAACAACACGAGGGAAAGCGCCACCAATAGGACTCCGAGGTGGCGTCGAGCGAGTGTGCTCACCTGTATGCGGCGCTGGTGTAGCCGAACCGCACCGAACGCCGCGTACAGGACCGCAACGATGCCGAGAACGACGGCGACGAGCACGGTCACGTGGGAGTGCAGCGTTCGTTGCCACGGGAGCGAGAACAGGTAGAAGGATGCGTCGCGCCCAATGATGGGATCGGTAATTCCCAAGGAAATACGCTGCTGCGCCAACGCATGCGCGTACCACCATGAGCCTGCTCGATGACTGAGCGCCACCGCAAGGAGGATCCCGAAGATGATGGTGGCGATGAGCAGATATTTGCGGGGAAGGGCTTCGAAGATCTCGAGATTCCCCAGGCGACGAGGAACGCTCAGGGACCCAATCGACCGGTAGACGAAGTAGAAGTTACCTACGCACCAGACCAGCGCCGACAGGAACGCCGCGGCGAGAAGTAATGTCTTTAACCGCGCGATAACCGCATGCGTTTCCACGACGCCCAGCGCCTCGGCCCACCACTGATCGGTGCTTGCAACGGCGAGAAAGCGTCCGAGCACCAACGTCAGCAAGACGAGGACGACGGCCGCGCGAAGCCACCTCCCCCGGGAGATCATCGATCGCTAGACCGCGATGCCCTGCCCTCGTAGCCACTGCTCGACCTCGTCCTGGTACCGCCGGAGTTCGGCATCGGAAGTGGCCTCGAATCGCAGCACCAAGACCGGCTGCGTGTTGGAGGCCCGTAAAAGCCCCCACCCCCCTGGGAAGGAGATCCGTACGCCGTCGAGCGTCAGAACCTGGTAGCGCGTGGCGAACTCGCGTGCGGCGGCTTCAACCACTCCGAACTTCTCGTCGTCCGGACAGTCCACACGCAGTTCGGGTGTGGCGAACGTCTTCGGCACATCGGCAAGGAGACGCGAAAGTGGGCCCTCCCGCTGCCCCAGGTATGCCAGAAGCCGCGCAGCCGCGAACAGCGCGTCATCGAACCCATAGTAGTCGCCGCCGAAAAACATGTGACCGCTCATCTCACCGGCAAGCGGAGCGTGAAGCTCCTTCATCTTGGCTTTGATCAGCGAATGGCCCGTCTTCCAAATGGTGGGAACGAGACCAGCTCGCTCCAGCTGCTCACCGAGCACGCTCGAGCATTTGACGTCGAAGATCACGGCATGCCCGGTACCCATGCGATGCACGAGATCACGACCGAACAAGATTAGCAGCTGATCGCCGTAAATGATCTCGCCGGACTCATCGACCGCGCCGATCCGGTCGCCGTCACCATCGAACGCGATCCCCAGCTCGGCTCGTTCGCGGCGCACCGCCTCTTGAAGGTCACGCAGATTCTCCGGGACCGTGGGATCCGGATGATGATTCGGAAAGGAGCCGTCCGATTCGCAGTAGAGCGGAACGACGTCGGCACCGATACCGCTCAGCGTCGTTTCCGCCACCAGACTCGTGACGCCGTTGCCACAGTCCACCACGACCTTCACCGGCCGACCGATGGGACCGTTATGGCTCACGATCGCCTCGCGGTAGCGCCGGAGGATCGACTCATCGGTCTCGATGATTCCTACCTCCGACCCATCCCGCAGCGCACCCTCTTCGATCATGCGACGCAACAGCTGGATGTCTTCGCCGTGGATCGTCGATCCAGCGACCGACATCTTGAAGCCATTGAACTCGGGTGGGTTGTGCGAACCGGTGACCTGCACACCACCATCTACCATGAGCTCGTGCAGCGCGAGGTAGAGAGCGGGAGTGGGTGCAATACCGATGTCGACCGCCGTGGCGCCGGTGGCAGCCATGCCTTCGCGCACCGCACGGGACAACTCTGCGCCGGAAGGACGATTATCACGTCCCACGGCGAGCCGCGGGGCGTGCCCTACGCGTTCCCAAGCCAGCGTTGCGACGGCCTGCCCGATCGCCCGCGCCACCTGCGGCGAGAGATCGCGCTCCACCACTCCACGGATGTCGTATTGACGAAAGATGAGCGGCGCGACGTTAACCATGATCTTTACCTGAATGACGGCCCCGCGGGGGGCGTGTGTGTTACTTGGAAACGCTGAGCAGCGCCTTGGGCCGGAGATCTTCGCTTCCATTGCGAGCCAGATCCAAAGCGCGATTGGGCCAGAAACCAAACACCAGCAGCGCTACCGTCGCGGTGACCACGACCCACCGGGCGACGCCAGGCAAGTTGACACCCTCGTGTGCCTCCTCACTGGGAGCTGGCTTCATATACATCACCATAATGACCGGTAAGTAATAGCCGGCTGAGATCACGCTGGCGATCACGAGCAGCACAGCGAGCGCGATCTGATCGACGTCGATCGCCGCGGAGAGGATGTACCACTTGCCGATGAACCCGGCTGTTCCAGGGAAACCAAGCAGCGAGAGCATGAACACCGCCATCGCAAACGCGATCCACGGACGGCGGGATGCCAGCCCGCTCAGGTCGTCGATCGCCACGTCCCGTTCACCGTCCCGCCCGGCTGCCGCAAGCACCGCGAAGGCGCCGATGGTCATCAGCGTATAGACGAGGATGTAGTAGAGCAGTGCCGCCGCACCGAGCTCGGTGCCCGTGGTGACCGCCGCCAACAGGTAGCCGGCGTGTCCGATCGAGCTATACGCCAACATGCGCTTGAGGCGACGCTGCGCGAGCGCGATCAAGTTTCCCACGATCATCGTGACGGCGGCAAGCCACCAGACCGCCTGTACCCAGATCTCGTGGCTCGGCCCCAGCGCCTGTAGCAACACCCGAAGCAACGCGGCGAACCCGGCGGCTTTGACGGCCGCGGCCATAAACGCCGTCACCGGCGTTGGTGCGCCATCGTACACATCGGGCGTCCACATGTGGAAAGGGACCGCTGCCACCTTGAAACCAAATCCAATCAGCAGGAGCCCAACACCAACCAAGAGCATGATGTTGGTCGCGAGCCCGAGCTCGACCGTTCGCAGGTAGACCTGCGAGAGGTTCGTCGTGCCAGTGGCACCATAGATCAACGCGATGCCGTACAGCAGAAATCCCGACGCAAACGCTCCTAGGAGGAAGTACTTGAGCGCCGCTTCGGCGGCGAACACGCTTCGTCGGTTGATGCCGGAGAGCACGTAGACCGAGACGGACATCAACTCGAGGCCGAGGAAGATCACGATGAGGTCGGCTCCCCCACCCATGAACATCATCCCGAGCGTGGCGAACAGAATCAGCAGGAAATACTCAGGCACAAGCAGGCGTTCGCGCCCCAGGTAGCCGAGTGAGAGCAAGACCGCACCGATGGCACCGAGCAGGAAGATTGCGTCCGTAGCGTACCGGAACGGATCGAGGGCAATCATGTTCGGCGCGCCCAAGGCCCGTACATCCGCGATCCAAAACCACACCACGATGGCAAGGGTGGCAATCAGCCCCACCAACGTGAAGCGGCCAACAGCCCCCTGGTCGTCGAAATCCCGATGGCGCCACGCGACCACTAGCAACACGACGAGGGTCCACGCGGTGAGCACGAGCTCGGGCAGCAAGGCGAGCACCATTCCTCCAGGCCCGCTGAGGTCGATAGGACTCATGGTTGCGCCCCAGACGTTGGCGAGTCTACGACCACGGTGGATCCGCGGTGAGCGTGGACGTGTTCGATCAGCGCGTCGGCCGATGTCTCAATGCGCCGCAGGATAGGAGCGGGGTAGAGGCCAATCCATAGAATCAGCGCGAGGAGCGGCGCCAGGACGATCAGCTCACGACGATTCAGGTCGGCAATCTGCTCGTTCTCGGGCCGATCGAGCTTATTGTAGATGATCCGCTGCAGCGCCCAAAGAAGGTAGGCAGCCGCAAAGATCACCCCCGTGGTGGCGAGCACCGTGGCCCATGGATAGGTGCGGAACGATCCAACCAACACGAGGAACTCACCGACGAACCCGTTAGTGCCGGGAAGACCGATCGACGACAGCGAAACGATGGTGAGGACCGCGGCAAAGAGCGGCACGGTGCGAGCGATCCCACCAAACTCCGCGATCTCCCGCGTGTGGCGCCGTTCGTACAGCATCCCTGCGAGAAAGAACAGCGCCCCGGTGGAAATCCCGTGGTTGATCATGATCACGATGGCGCCTTCGATGCTCTGCAAGGTGAGCGCCCAGATCCCAAGCATGACGAACCCCAAGTGACTGATCGACGAGTAGGCGATCAGTTTCTTGAAGTCTGGCTGCACCATGGCGACGAGCGCTCCGTAGATGATGCCGATCACGGCGAGGCTGACCACGATAGCCACCACGGTTGGGTGCAGCGCAACGTCCGGGAAATAGGGCACGGCGAACCGCAGAAATCCGTACGTGCCCATCTTGAGTAAAATGCCCGCAAGGATAACCGACCCAGCCGTTGGAGCTTCCACGTGTGCATCGGGCAGCCAAGTGTGGAACGGAAACATCGGCACCTTGATAGCGAACGCGAGGAAGAACGCTCCAAACAGCCAAAACCCCCACCGCCGTGCGACGCCGATGTTGCTCAGGATGTGCTGGTAATCGAACGAGTAGGTTCCGGTGGACCGACCAACCAAATAGTACAACGAGAGGATCGCCACCAGCATGAGCAGCGACCCCACGAACGTGTAAATGAAGAACTTGATCGCGGCGTAAATCCGCCGAGCGCCACCCCACACTCCGATGATGAAGTACATCGGAATGAGCATGATCTCCCAGAACACATAGAACACGAAGAGATCCAGCGCGACGAAGACTCCCAACATGCCGGTGGTGAGGACGAGCAGTAATGCGTAGTAGCCTCGCTGGCGTTCCTTGATGTAGTTCCAGCTGCCCAGTACAGCGAGCGGCATCGTCAGCGTGGTGAGCAGCACCATGAAGAGTGAGATGCCATCGAGTCCCACGTGGTAGCTGATACCCCACGTGGGAATCCAGGGACGCGCTGCTTGGAACTGCATCGCCGCCGTTGACGCATCGAACGTCCACCAAAGTGGCACCGACACGCCGAACTCGACGAGCGAGACGACCAGGCCAATCAGCTTCGCCTCCGCCTCCGGGCGCAGCATGACCATCAACCCACCGAGCAGTGGGATCAGCAGCAGCGCGTCGAGCACCCAGTTCTCGTATCCCATTATTCCATCGCTACCGCACGAACGTGTATAGCAGCGCGATGCTGCCTAGCACGAAGATCAGGACATACACGGAAACGACGCCTCGTTGCATCCAGCTACCCACAATCCCGAGGCCGCGCATGAGCCGCGCCGATCCGTTGACGGCTACCCCGTCGATCACGCCGGCATCGATCACTCGCCAGAACACGCGCTCGGAAAGCCACACGACCGGACGCACGACGATGGCGTCGTAGATCTCGTCGACATACCACTTGTTGAGCAGCACTTTCCCGAGCCCCGCCGCAGGCGGAGCCTGCTTGGCGGTTACCAGCCTGGCCGGCTTCAGAAAGACGAACACACCCGCAATGCCGGCGGCCGCAACGAGCGTGGCCAGACCCAGCAGGCGCCACTCGACGGCAGCATCGAGATGCGCCTCCGGGACGTATTGCGCGGCGAGTTCGGTAACCGGTTCGAGCCAGTGCTCCAACCACCCGGCTCCCGGAAGCACGTGCGGTAGGTTGAGCAGACCGGCTGCCACACTTCCGATCCCTAAGAGGATGAGCGGCCCCGTCATCACCCATGGAGCCTCGTGCAGAAACGGCTGCTCGCTCTCGCCCGTCCGGTTGGGGCCGTGGAAGGTGTACACCATCAGGCGGGTCATGTAGAACGCCGTCATGAACGCCGCGACGGTCCCAGCCGCCCAAAGCACATAGTAGATTGGCGCATCGTGCCCGCGGGCAAAGATGGCGGCGAGGATGCCATCCTTCGAGAAGAACCCCGAGAACCCTGGCACGCCTGCGAGCGCAAACGTCGCCACCCACATGAGCCCTGCGGTCCACGGCATATAGCGTGCGAGGCCACCCATGTTGCGCATGTCTTGGGCATCGTCGTGTCGATGGGTGGCGTGATACGCGTGGTGCAGTGCATGAATCACGCTGCCGGCGCCGAGGAAGAGCAATGCCTTGAAGAACGCGTGCGTGACGAGGTGGAACATGCCGACGGCGTAAGCGCCCGCCCCAACTCCCATGAACATGTACCCGAGTTGCGAGACAGTAGAGTACGCCAGGACCTTCTTGATATCCCACTGCTTCAACGCGATCGTGGCGGCGAACAGCGCAGTGGCCGCGCCCACGGCGACGACCACAAAGCTCCCCACGGGTGCCATGGCGAACAACACGTTGGCTCGCGCCACGAGATAGACACCGGCTGTGACCATTGTTGCGGCGTGGATCAGCGCCGAAACAGGGGTCGGACCGGCCATCGCGTCGGGAAGCCACGTGTATAGCGGGATCTGGGCCGATTTCCCCGTGCAGCCGAGGAAGAGGGCCAGGGTGATCACTGTGAGCGCGGTTCCGCCAACGGCAAACACACCCGGCGCTGCCTCGAACACCTCGACGAAATCGAGGCTGCCGGTGTACTGGAAGATCATGAACATCGCGACGAGAAATCCGAAGTCGCCGATCCGGTTCATGATGAACGCCTTTTTGCCGGCGTTGGCGTACGCCTCCACGTCGAACCAGAAGCCAATCAGGAGATAGCTGCAAAGCCCGACGCCCTCCCAGCCTACGAACATGACCGGGAAGTTCGCCCCCAATACGAGGGTCAGCATGAAGAAGACGAACAGATTGAGGTACGCGAAGTACCGGGCGTAGCCCGGATCCTCGTACATGTACCCCACGCTGAACAAATGAATGAGGGTTCCCACACCGGTGACGACGAGGAGCATGACGGACGACAGCTGGTCGACCTGGAGCGCCACCTCGATCTCGAGAGTCCCGACGGGCATCCACTCCCAGTATCGCAGGACGAACGGCCCGTGTTCCGGTGCGCCAGCCGCGCCCAACACGACGGCCACCGCCACCCCAAAGGCGAGGGCCACCGATCCAACCCCAACCGCGCTCACCACTCCTCGACTGGTCGGACGGTAGAAGCTCAGCGCCCCGTTCACCAGGAACCCGGCGAACGGTAGCGCGATGGTCAGCCACACCAGCCCCACGGATCCCGGCATCATCCCCTGAGCAGGTTGATCTGTTTGACGTTGACGGTTGGCTTATGCCGATAGATGCCTATGATGATGGCAAGTCCGACCGCTGCTTCCGCGGCCGCCACGGCCATCACAAAGAACACGAAGACCTGTCCGTCCTGCCCCAACTGCTGTGCGAGCGCGACGAACGACAGATTCACGGCGTTCAACATCAACTCGACACACATGAAGATGATGATGGCGCTGCGTCGAACGAGCACGCCGACCACACCGAGACTGAAGAGGATCGCGGAAACCGCGAGCGATTCGCCGAGCAGCATCACAGTTTCCGTTTCGCGAGCACTACGGCGCCAACGATGGCGGCAAGTAACAGAATCGACGTGATCTCGAACGGCACGAGATAGTCGCGGAACAGGGGGTCACTAATGACTCGGACCGCGCCCTCCTCGCGGGTCATGTCGGCGAGCGCACCGGCTGGCAGCTGGAGCTCGCTCGCTGGGACGACACGAGTTACGACCCACAGCTCGGCGGCCAGCAAGCCGCCGATCGCGAGCATGACCGCTCTCCCCGTCCACCCGATCATGTCGGCCGGCCCACCGCGCCCGAGGTTCAGCAGCATGATGACGAACAGAAACAGCACCATTATCGCGCCGGCGTACACCAACACCTGAATCGCGGCGATGAAGTGCGCTTCGAGCAGGACGAAGATCGCTGCCAGGGAGAACAACGTGTTCACGAGCCACAGAGCGCTCGCGACCGGGCTCCGCCTGGTAATACACAGGAAGGCAGACAGGATGGCGACGACCGCAAAGAACCAGAAGACGAACTGGGTCACGTCATTCACCGGCGGGATCCGACGGATCCCACAATGTCGAGACGGGATGGGTTTGGGCGCACAACCGCTCGAGGTCGTAGACAAACCGACTGCGGTCGTACTCCGAGTTCTCGTAGTGCACACCAACGTGGATCGCTTCCTCCGGGCACACCTCCTGGCAGTAACCGCAAAAGACGCAGCGAAACTCGTCGATCTCGTAGATCAGCGGGTACCGGTGTCCCTCCTCGTCCTCACCAGGCACCAACTTGATGCAGTTCGCGGGACAGATCTGCGGGCAGAGTCCGCAGGCGACGCATTTGGCCCGACCCTGCTCGTCGGTGAGCATGCGGTGCGTCCCACGCCAGCGGGGCGAGATGCTCCAATCGTCGGTGGACTTCTCTTCGGGATACTCCATGGTGACCTTCGGCCGGAAGAGGTGGCTGAAGGTCAATGCCATCCCCTTGAGCGCCGACCGGAGATAGCTCACGTCGCGCTCGGGGCGTCGCATCACCTTGACGCCGATCGGCATCAGACCTCCCCTCGCTGCCGAATGGTCCCCCCAAACAACCGCCCGCGATCGACCACCCAGAAGATTACGTAGAGCAACCCGGCGTTGACCGCGAAGAGCACGGCCCCATAGGCCACTCCGAATTCCAGTCGATACGTGTCGAGCACCCAGACCACGGTGGCCACGACGAGGATGTATCCCAGCGCCGTGGGCAACATGAACTTCCACCCGAGTGCCATCAGTTGATCATACCGGAAGCGTGGGAGGGTCCACCGAACCCAAATGTAGGAAAAGATGAAGAACATCGTCTTCACCGTGAACGCACCAAGGGTCGCGAGCGATTTCAGCACGCTTGGCTCGCCCTCATCCCAGGTCGTAAACGGGATATCCCAGCCTCCAAAGAACAGCGTGGTCATCAGTGCGGACATCGTGATCAGTGCTGAGTACTCCGCGATGAAGAAGAACGAGAACTTCATGGAGCTGTATTCAGTGTGGTAGCCGGAAATCAGCTCGGCTTCGGCTTCCGGAAGATCGAACGGCAACCGGTTGGTCTCAGCGAGCGCTGAGATCGCGAAGAGAACGAATCCGAGGGTGAGAGCCACGACGAACCAGACCGACTGTTGTTGCGCCGCGATCACGGCGCTGAGGGTAACGTTGCCGGCGAGGATCAGTACCACCACCACGCTCAACCCCAGCGCGATCTCGTAGCTGATCATCTGCGCGCTGGCGCGGAGTCCGCCAAGAAACGCGTATTTGCTGTTGGACGACCACCCCGCCAACACGATGCCGTAAACACCGAGGCTCGAGATGGCTAAGATCAGTAAGAAGCCAATGGGCAGATCCGCAATGACCATCGGCATCGCCCCGTCGTAGACGAATCGTCCCAGGACGGGAAGCGAGACGTCAAACGCGATCGGCAGCGGCGCGGCAATGGGGATCACCGCGAACAGTAAGAGCGCCGGAACGAACGACATGGCGGGCGCCAAGATGAAGATGACGCGCTCCGCCTGTGTCGGAAACGTCTCCTCCTTCATGAAGTTCTTGACCCCATCCGCCACCGACTGCAACAGGCCGGCGGGCCCCACCCGATTTGGGCCCAGTCGATCCTGCATGAACCCGCTGACCCGCCGTTCTGCCCAGATCACGAGCATGACGCCGACGTTGAGCGCGGTGAAGATGACGAGAATGCGGAGGATCGCTAGTAGGAGAAAGCCCTTGAGCTCGGGAGTCATCCACCCACTCCCGCGGGCGTACGCGCATCGAGCGCAACGCCGTGATACCCGATGCCCCGGTAGGTCAACCCGCCAAACACCGACTCCGTCTCTGCCAGCACCGCGAACGCCTCAGCCGCATCGGCGCACGGCTCTCCCGTACCCAACTCCCGGACCAACTCGGAGAGCACCCACCACCCGGGCCGCGCCATGCCGGGCGCCGCCTTGGCCTGATGGTAGCGCTGCACCCGGCGATCGCGGCTGACGAATGTGCCATCCTCCTCGGCCACGTTGGCAATCGGCAGCACGACCTGCGCGCCACGCGCCAACTCGGGGAGCACCGTCCCCAAATAGACCAGCGTACCGACGCGCTCGAGCAGTTTGGGATCGATGTCCGAGAGATCGTCCTCAAGCACGAAAAGCACCGACACATCGTCGTAGGACGAGAGCGTTTCAGCGGTCACTTCGCGATACCCTAGCAGCGCCGCCCCCATGACGTTTGGGGCCCGCTCCGGCCGCAGCGCCAGATTGGGAACGCTGTCGAGTGGTGCTTCCTCGCCTACCCGATCCACGCGGAACACTTGCTCGACCGTGTGCCCTGACAACGCTTGCTTGGTCAGGAAGAGGGCCTCGCAGGATGCACCCGGTGACGCCAGCACGAGCGCCCGTCCACTCGAGCCCTTGATATTCGACGCGGCCGCCGCGAGCGCATGATCCCAGTCCGTGGCAATCAACTCGTCTCCGTGCTGCACCAGTGGCGCTTCGATGCGATCGCCCCGGTTCATCCAGCGGTAATTGAGGCGACCGTAATCGCAGATGAAATACTGATTGACGGCGAGATTGGCTCGTGGACGGAGCCGCACCACCACGTTGTTTCGTGTGTCGATGTTGATGTTGCACCCCTGCGAGCAACCCGTACACACACTGGCGGTCTTGTCCAACTCCCACGCACGTGCCTTGTGCAAGAAGTCCTTGGAGAGCAACGCACCTACTGGACAGAGGTCCACCACGTTGCCCGCCCATGGATGATCTAGCTCGCGATCTGGATGGATCCCGATGAACGCCCGATCGCCGCGCTCGCTCACGTTCAGGATGGGATCACCGGCGACGTCATCCATGAAACGGACACACCGCGTGCAAAGGATGCAGCGGTTGGGGACGTAGATGACGTCCCCACCAAAATCTTCGGCCGGGTTGAATCGCTTGGGAAACGCGGGCGTGTAGCGGGTCCGTGGCCGACCCTCCTGGAACACGAAGTCCTGCAGCTCACACTCACCCGCCTGATCGCAGATCGGGCAGTCGAGCGGATGGTTGATCAGCAGAAACTCGAGTACACTCTCACGCGCCTTGCGCGCCTCTTCTGCGGAAACGCGCACGACCTGACCCTCCGCCACCTGCGCCTGACACCCAATCTGCAGCTTTGGCATGCCCTCGACGTCCACGAGACACATGCGGCACACACCAGCGATCGGGAGCCCCGGATGGTAGCAGTAGTGCGGAATCAGCACACCGGCCTGCTTCGCCGCTTCGAGAATGGTCGTGCCTTTGGGCACGGACACCTCGGCACCTTCGATGGTGAGGGTAACGAGCTGTTGCTGCGTCGGGTTATCAGACAAGGGCCACCGCCCGCCGCTTGGCGCCGGAAATGTACGCTTCGAACTCGTGGCGGAACTTTTTGATCCCGCTGACGACGGGCGCGGCACACGAATCGCTCAAAACGCAAATCGTCTTCCCGGTCATCTGCTCCCCGAGATCGATGAGAAGGTCCAGATCGCGCATCTCGCCCTCACCAGCGAGAATGCGTTCGAGAATCCGCACCGTCCACGCCGTCCCCTCGCGACACTGGGTGCATTGGGCACACGACTCGTGGGCATAGAACCGTGCCAGCCGCATGATCTGATAGACCATGTCCGCGCTGTCGTCGAAGACAATCACACCACCGGAACCGAGCATCGACCCGGCTTCGACGACCCCTTCGTAATCGAGGATACAGCCCTCGGTTTCTCCTCGCGTCAGGATTGGGACCGATGACCCACCGGGGATGCACGCCTTGAGTGTGCGCCCATTGCGCATGCCACCACACAATTCGTACAGCAACTCGCCCAGCGGGAATCCCATCTCCACTTCGTAATTCCCAGGGCGCTCGACGTGGCCGCAGACGCTGTACAGCTTGGTCCCGGTGCTCTTGGGGCTCGACCGCGACATGTTCTTGTACCACTCGGCACCCCGGTTCAGGATGTGGGGCACCGCGGCCAACGTCTCCACGTTGTTGATCGTGGTGGGCATGCCAAAGACACCATACGCCGCCGGAAACGGTGGTTTGACTCGTGGGTTGCCGCGCTTGCCTTCGATCGAGTTCATGAGCGCGGTCTCCTCACCGCAGATGTACGCCCCTGCTCCCCGGTGGATGTACATGTCGAGGCGCTTGCCGGTACCCATTGCGTTGCGGCCGAGCACCCCTTTGGCATAGGCCTCCGCGAGCGCGCGCTCCATGATCTCGAGTGGATCGGTGAACTCGCCGCGAATGTAGATGTAGGTGATCTCCGCCTGGATCGCATACTGGGCGATGGCACACCCTTCGATCAGTTGGTGGGGCGTCCACCGCATGATCTCGCGATCCTTGAAAGTCCCGGGCTCCGACTCGTCCGCGTTACAGCAGAGGTAGTGAGGCTTGCTCTTCTCCTTCGGCATGAACGACCACTTGAGCCCCGTGGGGAACCCGGCTCCCCCTCGACCGCGCAGTCCTGACGACTTGACCACATCGATGACCTCGGCCGGCGTCATCGTCAGTGCCTGCTGTAACGCCTTGTACCCGCCCCGCTTCACCCATCCTTCGTAGGTACGTGCATCGGCTTCGCCGAAGTGCTGGCTCAGGATTGGTGTTTCCTTGGGGTGTGGCTTCTGTGGGTAACCCATCAGCGACCCGTTCCTTCCCCGCCGTAGCCTCCACGCATTCTCATCGATACTTGTTCACGATCTCCGGAACCTTTTCCGGTGTTACATCCTCGAGAAAGTCGTCGTTGACGAGGACGGGCGTCGCGAAGCCGCATGCACCGAGACATTCGACCTCGATCACCGTGAACTTTCCGTCCGGAGACGTGGCCCCAAGCTCTCCACAGCCCGTGTGCTCCAGAAACGCGCGCACGACGTCCTCGGCCCCGCACAGATTGCAGGGTGTCGTGGTACAGATTTGCACGAAGTTGTCGCCCACCGGGTGCTGATGGTACATCGTGTAGAACGTGACCACGCCCTTCACGTAGGCCGGGGTGAGCTCGAGTACCTCCGCCACCTCCGCCATGGCATCGTCCGAAATCCAGCCGTGCGCACGCTGCACCATCCACA
This sequence comes from Gemmatimonadales bacterium, assembly GCA_041577295.1. Taxonomy (GTDB): domain Bacteria; phylum Gemmatimonadota; class Gemmatimonadetes; order Gemmatimonadales; family GWC2-71-9; genus JBDHDH01. Next base: position 4,777 of record JBFGJG010000013.1, on the reverse strand, counting down.
GGGCTGGCAGGAGCGCCGCATGCTTGGTGGGATAGCGCTCAAGGACTCGGTTCAGCTCGTCGCGACGCTGGCCCGTAAACACCGGCTCGTACGCAGTGGCTTCGTGCATCACCGTTGCGCGGTCATCGATCGACCTCGCCCATGACGATATCCACGCTGGCGTTGATCGCGATCAAATCGGAGAAGAGATGCCCTTCGGCCATCTTGGGAAGCGACGCCAGATTGATGAACGACGGTGGCCGGATGCGCCAGCGAACCGGCTTGGCCGTCCCGTCGGACACGAGGTAGTTGCCCTGCTCGCCCTTCCCGTTCTCGATCGCCACATACACCTCACCCACCGGCGCCGGCACACCTTCCATCACTTGCTTGAAATGGAAGATCATGGCCTCCATGTCGTTCATGGCGGCCGACTTTGGCGGAAGGATCACGCGTGGATCCGCGACGTTGATGGGACCGTCTGGTAAACGGTCGAGCGCCTGCTCGAGGATCCGAATGGACTGACGGATCTCTTCAAACCGAACGAGGTAGCGATCGTAAACATCCCCGTGCTCGCCGATCGGGACGTCAAAGTCGTAGGTCTCGTAGTCGAGGTATGGGCGATCTTTGCGCACGTCGTACGCAACACCACTCGCGCGCAACATCGGGCCGGAGAGCGAATAGTTGATGGCCTCCTCCGCGGTCAACACACCGATGCCCTGGGTGCGCGCACACCAAATGGCGTTTCGGCTGAGCAGTTTCTCGACTTCGTCCAACGTCTTGGACAGCGTGCCACACGAGGCTCGGAGTCCACCGGTGAACCCATCGGGGATGTCCGCCATCAGGCCGCCGACACGGGTCATGCTGGTGGTGAGCCGTGCCCCGGTCCACATCTCCTGCAGGTTGTAGATTCGCTCGCGCTCGTAAAACGTCCACAGGAACGGTGTGAACGCGCCGATGTCGATGGCTGTCGTGCCGAGCCAGACGAGGTGCGAGATGATACGGCTCATCTCGCACGCGATGACGCGGAGTACCTTGCACCGCTCCGTGACCGCGATCCCCATGAGCTTTTCGGCGGCAAGTGCAAACGCCACGTTGTTGGCCATCGGGGCCAGGTAGTCCGTGCGGTCCGTGAGCGGGATGATCTGATTGTAGTGGCGGTACTCACCCAGCTTCTCGAACCCCGAGTGCAGATATCCCACATGCGGGATCACCCGCACCACTACCTCGCCGTCCAGCTCCACCACCAGTCGGAGCACGCCGTGGGTTGCCGGGTGCTGCGGACCCACGTTGACCAACATGTGCTCCGCGTTGAAGTCCGGCTCGGACGTACGCTCCTCTGCCGCCACACCAAGTGGTACGCGAATGGGTTGACCCAACGCGTCGACGCCCGTCGTCGCCACTCCCAACTCCACAGTGCGCTTATTGCTCATCCTCGTCCTCATCCACCAGCTCCGGCACATCGGCTCGCGCGCCGCGCGCCAGGCGCTCTCGCATGTCCATGGGAAGATCGTGCTGCGCACCAAAAATCGAGAGCTCTTCCATCGAGTAGTGCGCTTCGGGGTTGGCGTTCAGTGCTTGGCGAACCTGTTCTGAGCGTGAGAACCTACCCCGCAGCGGGAAGTCTTTGCGGAGCGGGTACCCTTCCGCATACGTCTCCCACATGAGAATCCGTCGGAGATCCGGGTGACCCCGGAACGTGACGCCGAACATGTCGTAGACCTCACGCTCCATCCAGTCCGCACCGCGCCACAACGGTACGACCGAATCGATTTCGAGGGGTGCCGACTTGGAAAGCTCCGCCTTGACTCGCAACTCCTCGCGACGGCTCAGCGATCGCAGCATGTAGACCACCTCGAGCGGACGCTCGGGATCGCGATACTCGACCGCGGTCAGGTCGACGAGGTAGTCGTACGCGTGCTCCCCAGCATCCCGGAGCCAGCCCAGGACCTCCCGGATGCTGGCGGGGTCGACGTAGACGACGGTCGCCCCACACGACTCGAAAGCGCGCCCGATCGTACCGCCGAACTCGCGCCGCAGCACCTCGACCGATGGATTCACCGGTTCGCTATGCCGACCGCGTTTGATGAATGGAGTTGCCAAATGGCTCGGACAGCTCGTCGATGAGTCTCGGTGGGATCCGCAGGCCGCCCCGATCGATGGGGTGCTCATCACGAATCGTCGAATCGGCGAGCGTCTCCGCCTTCACCTTCTTTTGGAGCAGGAGAATACCGTAGAGCAACCCCTCGGGGCGCGGCGGACAACCGGGTACATAGACGTCAACCGGAACCACCGTGTCGATCCCCTGCACCATCGCATAATTATCGAAAATTCCGCCCGAAGACGCACACGCACCCATTGAGATCACCCACTTGGGCTGCGGCATCTGATCGTAGATACGCCGAATGACGGGAGCGAGCTTGAACGGGAGTCGACCCGCGCAGATCAGCACGTCCGCCTGGCGCGGTGAAAAGCTCATGCGCTCCATCCCGAAGCGCGCGAGGTCGAACCTGCCGGCGGCGGTTGCCATGAACTCAATGGCGCAGCACGCGGTCCCGAAGGGCATGGGCCAGAGGCTGTTTGCCCGAGCCCAGTTCACCAGAAAATCGAGCCTAGTCGTGAGCCAGTTGGGGGAGACGGGCGAAACCACGCTGCGACCACCCGATCCCGATGGAACGCCGGCATCCGGCGATTTCCGGATCAATCCCATTCGAGCGCCCCCCTCTTCCAGGCGTAGATGTATCCCACAAACAGAATCACCATGAACACGAGCATCTCAATGAGCCCGAACAGGCCGAGGTCGCGAAACGCCACTCCCCATGGGATCATGAACACGGTCTCGATATCGAACACGATGAACAGCATCGCCACCATGTAGAACTTCACACTAAAGCGCTCGCGGGTCCCCCCGAGCGGCGGCATGCCGGACTCATACGGAGCGGCTTTTATAAGGGTGGGTCGCTGGGGAGATACCAGAACGGACACGACCAGCATACCGATCGCGTTGGCGACCACGAACCCAATGAGCAGTAGGAGTGGAACGTACTCCTGGAGCATGCGCCTCCGCGCTCGTGAAAAATTTCACTAGTCCGGCGAAAGGAAATTACCCAAGGGTGAGATTGGGTGTCAAGCAAACTCAAGTGGCGCAATGGCTAAGGCCTCGTATCTTTAGGCGCCGCACCCGGCAAGAGTGTTCCACCGCGATATACGTCACGGAATCGCGCAGCCTCTACCACGAACATGCGGAGTGAACCGACCCTCCATGTCCATTAAATCCGACCGCTGGATTCGACGGATGGCCGAGCACCACGGCATGATCGAGCCGTTTGCCGACGCTCAAGTCCGCCAGGGAGTGATCAGCTACGGCGTCTCCTCATACGGCTACGACATGCGGGTCGCCCGCGAGTTTCGGATCTTTACCAACGTCCACTCGCCCGTCGTCGACCCAAAAGCGTTCGACCCCAACTCCTTCGTCGAGGTCGAGGGTGATCACTGCATCATCCCACCAAATTCGTTCGCCCTTGCACGATCAGTCGAATACTTCCGGATCCCCCGCGAAGTCCTCACCATCTGCGTCGGAAAGAGCACCTACGCTCGGTGTGGAATCATCACCAACGTCACGCCGTTCGAGCCCGAGTGGGAGGGATTTGTGACACTGGAGATCTCCAACACCACACCCCTCCCCGCCAAGATCTACGCCAATGAGGGAATCGCCCAGGTATTATTTTTCGAGGCTGACCGCGATGACGTGTGCGCGGTGTCGTACGCGGATAAGCGGGGCAAGTACCAGGCGCAGCAGGGGGTGACCCTGCCAAAGATCTGAGTTTCGGCATGACACTCGTCCGCTGTCCGACGCACAGGATCCCTTACAACGACGAGAACCCTCGTGGATGCCCGGCGTGCGCTCGGGAACGCGAGGGTGGCGGACAAGCCTCGATCATGCAGGAGCTCGCCCGGGCGACGCGAAAGTCCGAGCAAGCGGCACCCGACGCCAAGGCGGGACAGCAGATGTCCTCCGCGACCGCCCCTGGTCCGCCCGTGACCACCCAACCGAAACCTCCCACCATCCGGGGCAACCGGTTGGAAGAGCTTCTGTGGCAAGCCGGTCGACCGCGGACCATTCTCGGCGGGGTCGTGGTCATTGTGCTGCTCATCGTCATCATGGCAGTTCTCGGCGGACCACAGTTCATCGCAGACCCCCACCCGGTCCCATACGGCGGATCCGTCTTACCGCTGCCTATTGAGCCCAACACGCCCATCAGCAACGTCTTTGCGGTGCTGGGCACGCGAACCCCCACGTCGCACCCGGCGGCACCCTCGCTGGCCCGCTACTCCTACGGGACCGATCTCGTGATCGACGCGCTCAACGGCCAAGTGTACGCGGTCACTTTCAGCGTTCCCAATCGCTCGTGGCAGGGGCTCCGCGTGGGGGTGTCTCCGCAGAACGCCGAGGGGGCATTGGCGCTCCTCGGTGTCCCGGAAGACCGTGGCATCAAAGGCGGCTCCTCGCTGCGGCAGAAGGACGGATACGCCGTTTATCCGTCGCGAGAGGAAGTGCCGATCCGGACGCTCGTCGCCGCTGTGCGACCTCCCAACGGATGCTTCGACGTTCACGTCGAACTCTCGCCACGCATCCTGGGCGCACTCATCGAGGGTGACAACCGCCTCGTGGTGATCGGTCCTGAGAATGAGGCAGGTGAATGGGTGGTCACGCGGATTCAGGTGGTGAGCCGGGCGGTCGCGGGCCCGGATGACGCCGAAGTAGCCTGCGCATGAAGAAACGGCCGCCCGCACCCCCGGC